>JBGPHT010000030.1:0-60098 GCA_041484525.1 Bryobacteraceae bacterium
CAGGTTCGCATTTCGAGGCTTCGCCTTACGGATTGCTCCGCACTGCGCTCGATAGCTACATGTCGAACGGATAATCTACATGGTGAGATCCTTTCATCTCACTAGATCAGCCAGGCTTTTCCTGGCGCACCAGATGGACGCGGATGAACGCAGATTCTTCGATTCGCTGACCGAGCGGGTGCTCGGCGCCCCTCCAACACCCCGGTGCCTACTCCATCAGGCATGCGGGTTCACGCTCGCCGCCTTCAATGGATCGCAAAACCTCTCTCGGATCAGGCCATCCGGAACGGAGGTGGGGGATTCTCAGAACGGAAGCGAGACTTCAGGGTATTGGTTCAACAGTTGGCGGGATGGGGACATAAAAGCTAAGGGCGTTGTCGCCCTGCTTCAAGATGCGCGTGCGCCGAAGCAAGCCGCGGTCCTCGGGTAAAGCGCGGCGCACCGAGTGTTGAACGATGGTGAGGGCAGGCGGGTTCTCCGAAAGTTCCTCGAGCACGCCGGCGTATTCGAGATCGAAATCGTAAGGCGGGTCGAGGAAGACAATGCCGGAGTGGTGGCGCGCAATGGTCGTCAGCACCGGGCCGGTCACGACGGTGGCCCGCCGTTCCAAGTCGAGCGAGGCGAGGTTTTCGCGAATGGCCTGGAGCGCCAGGCGGTTCTTCTCGAGGAAAAACGCGTGCGCGGCGCCGCGACTGAGGGCTTCGATTCCGATGGCGCCGGTGCCGGCGTAGGCATCGACGAATGTCGCGCCTTCGATTTCGGGCGCCAGGATATCGAAGAGCGTCTGGCGCATCCGGTCGGGGGTGGGGCGCGTGGCCAGACCGGGGATGCTCTTCAAGCGGCGCGAACGGAACTCTCCGCCGATCACCCGCATCAGCCCACCGTCACCAGGCCGTAACGTCGCTGCCAGTGGTCGCGGATGTAGGCGACGGCGCGGCGGAGATCCTCTTCGCCGGGCGGACGGGCAATGAAGTCCACCGCTTCGCGGCGTGCGATATCGAGGATCTCGGAATCGCGCAGGATGTTGGCGACGCGCAAGGAAGGCAGGCCGGACTGCTTGGTCCCGAAGAATTCGCCGGGGCCGCGCAGCTTCAGGTCCATCTCGGCGATATAGAATCCATCGGTGGATTCGACCAGCGTGCGGATGCGCTGGCGCGCGGCATCGTTCATCTTCTCGGTGACCAGGATGCAGTAGCTCTGGGCGGCGCCCCGGCCCACGCGTCCACGCAGTTGGTGGAGTTGGGCGAGGCCGAAGCGCTCGGCCTGCTCCACCACCATCACGGTGGCGTTGGGGACGTCGACGCCGACTTCGATCACGGTGGTCGAGACCAGGATCTGGCACTCGCCCCGCTTGAAGCGCTGCATGGTGGATTCTTTTTCGTCGGAGCCGAGGCGGCCGTGCAGCAGTCCGACGTCGAGATCGGGGAAGACTTCACGCGAAAGGTGCTCGTGCATCTGCTGCGCGGCCTTCATGGCCTGGGTCTCGGACTCCTCGATCACGGGGTAGACCACGTACGCCTGGCGGCCCTCATCCACCTGCCGCTTCATGAAACTGTAGACCTGTTCCACGCCGTCGGAGGTGGCGTGTTTGGTGACGATCGGCTTGCGGCCGGGCGGGAGCTGGTCGATCGTGGAGACGTCGAGATCGCCGTAGAGCGTCATGGCGAGGGTGCGGGGAATGGGGGTGGCGGTCATCACGAGGACGTCCGGCTGGACGCCCTTCTGCACCATGCCGAGGCGCTGTAGGACACCGAAGCGGTGCTGTTCGTCGATGATGGCGAGGCCGAGTTTCTTGAACTCGACGTCCTTCTCGAGCAGCGCGTGAGTGCCGATCACGACGTGTGCCAAGCCTTCGGCGACCAACTTCTTAAGCTGCGCCTTCTCGCGGCCGGTGAACGATCCGGTGAGCAGTGCCACGACGTAGCCGAGCTTGGAGAGCACTTGCTTGAAGTAGAAGCTGTGCTGCGCGGCCAGGATTTCGGTGGGCGCGAGCACGGCCACCTGGTAGCCGTTCTCGATCGCGATCACGGCGGCTTCGGCGGCCACGATCGTCTTGCCGCTGCCGACATCGCCTTGCAGCAGGCGGTTCATCGGATGCGGCTCTTTCATGTCGTCGGCGATTTCCTTGATGACCCGCTTCTGCGCCTCGGTGGGCTTGAAGGGGAGCATGGACTTAACCTTTTCGCGGACGCGGGCGTCGATATCGAAGGCAATTCCGGGAAGCGTGCGGGCCTTGCTGCGCTTGAGCGCGACGCCGCATTCCAGCCAGAAAAACTCTTCGAAGATGAGGCGGAACTGTGCGGGCGAGCGGAAAGCGTTCAATAGGCGCAGGTCGGAATCGGGCGGCGGGAAGTGAGTCTCGCGGAGCGCGGTCCAGCGGTCCGGCATCTTCAGGAGGTTGCGGACGTGCTCGGGAAGTTGGTCTTCCTCGGGCGTGAGGTTCTCGAAGATGCGATGCATCAAGGTGCGGAGCACGCGCGTGGTGAGCTTGGCGACGCCCTCGTAAATGGGGACGAGGCGCCCGACGTGGAGCGCGGCCTCGCCATCGTCATCATCGCCCGACAGGATTTCGAATTCCGGGTGAAGGACGGAAAGCTCGCCCGAGTAACTGTCGAACTCGATCTTGCCGAAGAGCGCGACCTTCATGCCCTCGGTGAGGACATTGGCGAGATAGCCGCCGTGAAACCACTTGCCGGCCAGGATGGCGCGCGAGGAATCGGTGAAGCGCGCTTCGAACAGTCCGAGGTTGCGGCGCTTGAAACCGGAGAGTTTGGCCGAGCGGACCTCGGCGATGACGGTGGCCATTTCGCCCGGCGCCAGTTGCCCGATGGTCTTCATGTTGCTGCGGTCTTCGTAGCGGAAGGGGACGTAACCGAGCAGGTCTTCGACCGTGATGAGACCCTTGGCTTCGAGCATGGCCGCGCGCGCGGGGCCGATTCCTTTGACGTAGGTGAGGGGAGTCGAGAGATCCATGCGCTGGTGGGGCCGGCTTGCGCTCGCCCACGAGTTCAGGACCCAGTGTACAATGCCCACGTGAGACCACTGCTTTTTCTGATGGCTGTAGCGCTCGCGCCGGCCGCGGACATCCGGCTCGGGATAATCGGCACCGACACGTCGCACGTGCCGGCGTTCACCAAGATGCTGAACGGCGACGCGGCGGCGCCCGGCCACGTGGCGGGCGCGCGCGTGGTGGCGGCTTACAAAGGTGGAAGCAAGGACCTGGCCGAGAGCATGAAGCGCGCCGACCAGTACGCCGAAGAAATCCGCACGCAATATGGCGTGGAGATCGTGCCCGACATTGCGACGCTGCTGGGCAAAGTGGACGCCATCCTGCTGATGAGCGTGGACGGGCGGCCGCACCTGGAGCAGGCGCGTCCGGCGATCGCGGCGCACAAGCCGCTGTTCATCGACAAGCCGCTGGCCTCCACGCTCGAGGATGCGCGCGAGATCGCGCGGCTGGCGAAGGCCGCGGGCGTCGCGTGGTTCAGCTCGTCCAGCCTGCGCTTCGGGGCGATCGGCGCAGCGATGCATTTTCCGGACACGAAAGGCGCGTTGACGTGGGGGCCGGGCCCGTTCGAGGAGCATCATTATCTGGACCTCTCGTGGTACGCGGTGCACCCGGTCGAAATCCTTTACACGATCATGGGGCCGGGCTGCGCCAGCGTGACGCGGACGTCGGGAGCGGACGCCGACGTGATGGTGGGCCGGTGGAAAGACGGCCGCATCGGCGTGGTGCGCGCGAATCGCCCGTACAGCGATTACGGCGCGGTGGTGTATCGCGAAAAGGAAGTGGTGGAGAGCCATCCGAAACCTGGTCCGGCAACCGACTACCGTCCGCTGGTGGTGGAGATCGTGAAGTTCTTTGAGACGGGCAAGCCGCCGGTGTCCAATGAGGAGACGCTCGAGATTTTTGCTTTCATGGACGCGGCGCAGAAGAGCAAGGAGCAGGGCGGAGCGGTGGTGAACCTGCGGTGAAGCAGGCGGATGCTTACAGAAGGGTCTTGACGCCCGCTAGTTTTGCCGCCTTGTTCAGGGCGGCGTCACGGGAAGCGAGTGGGACTCCCCGGCGCGCTGCGAGTTCCAGGTAGGCGGCGGCGTATACAGAGAGTCCGTGCTGCTCCGCAAGTTGAGCGGTTCGCGACAATGCAAGGCGCGGCCCGTCGTCATCCACGACGAGTGGAAGGCTCGCCAGATGCTGCCTTGCGCGAGCGCACTCGTCGACGCTGATACGTTTGCGCCGCTGCAGAACCAGCAGGGAATTCGCCACTTCAAAAGCCCAGAGCACCGGCACGACGGCGGATGTGCCGGAAGCGATATCGTCGAGCAGGCCGTCCGTGACCTGGCTCGACTGCGACAAGACGGCCCACGCGACAGCGACGGACGAATCCGCAACGAACCCCGGTTTCAGCGGCGGCCTTCTTGCGTCGCAGTCCTGATTTCCCGATCCGTAAGCGGTTTGAACCCGGGACGAGCGCCCATTTTCCGGCGAAGCGCACGAAGGTTTTCAACCACGCGGCGGACTTCATCGAGTGATGCGCCGCCCTCCGGTATTATGCGGGCCACCGGCTTATCGTGTCTGGTAATGATAATTTCCTCGCCGCGGGAGACGCGCTCCAGCAGTTCTCCGAACCGGGTCTTGGCCTCAAGGGCGGTCACAGTAGGCATAAAGTCCTCAACTGACTAGCTAATGACTAGTTTATAGCATCTGGCGGAGTTTCGGGGACAGGCTACACAACCTCGAAATTCGCCAGCCAGGTCTTGAACTGGCGCGGTCAATGTTTGGCTAATTTCGTGTTTGTGTAGCCTGACCCCGAAACTCGGCGTACCGGGTGATTTACACTAGAAGATTCATGTCCAAACTGCTCGAGGGCAAGGTCGCCCTCATCCTGGGTATCGCGAACAAGTGGAGCCTGGCATACGCCATCGCGCAGGCGTTTTCGAGGGAAGGGGCAACGCTGGCGCTGACGTATCTCGGCGACAAGCAGAAAGAGTCCATCGCGGAGCTTTCGAAAGACATGAACGTCGCTGGCATCCTGCCGTGCGATGTCACCAAGGACGAGGATCTGGCGGGGCTCACAGAGTCGCTGCGCGCGTTGAACCGGCCGCTCCACGCCGTCGTCCACAGCCTGGCATTCGCCAACCGCGACGACTTGAACCGGCCGTTCGTCGAGACCAGCCGCGCCGGGTTCCTGCTGGCGCAGGACGTGAGCGCTTACTCGCTGGTGGCGGTGGCGCGCGCGGTGGCGCCCGTGATGACCGAAGGCGGCTCGCTCAGCACCCTCACCTACTTGGGCTCGTCGCGCGTGGTGCCCAACTATAACGTTATGGGCGTGGCGAAGGCATCGCTCGAGGCCGCCATGCGGTACCTGGCGAGCGACCTGGGCGCGCAGAAGATCCGCGTCAACGCCATCTCGGCGGGGCCGGTGAAGACGGCGTCGGCGCGCGCCATCAAGGACTTCTCGACCATTCTGGACGTCATCGAAAAACGCGCGCCGCTGCGCCGCAATACGGACCCGGCGGAGGTGGCGGACGCGGCGGTTTTCCTGGCCAGCGACCTGGGACGCGGCGTCACCGGCAATGTGCTGTTTGTCGATTGCGGCGCACAAATCATGGGCCTGTGACGCGACCGAACGGCGCAGCCTGCCATAATGGTTGTTCCCTATGAAAGTGGAAGTGGTCCTCACGGAAGCCGATATCACGCAGGAATTCGCCGAGGCAATCGAGGCCCGCGACCTGCCCGAAAAGTTCTTCTTCTGGTTCCCTCGATCGGCCGCCGAGTGGGCGGCGCTGACGGCCGACGCGGAGTTGTACGGCGGCCTCTCGAAGACGTGGAAGGAACTGGCGTCCAACGCCGGCGCGCTCGCCAGGCACTTCGGCGGACGCGTGCCGGTGATCAGCTTCGGCGCGGGGGACGGCTCGCGGGACCGGCTGCTCATGGCCGCGCTCAAAGACGCCGGGTGCGAGTGTCACTATTTTCCGGTGGACGCCAGCCAGACGATGCTCGAGATGGCCTGCGGCACGGCCGACGATGAAGATATCGAGACCGTCGGGATCAAGGCCGACATCTCGAGTCCGGTTCACCTGGTGTACGCGGCGGATGCGGCCGAGCCGCCACGGTTGTTCATTTTTTCCGGCAACACCATGGGCGCGTTCGATCCGCTGGCCGAGATCCGCTACGTGGCGCAGTGCATGAAGCCGGAGGACCGGCTGATCATCGACGGCGAAATCTACGACGAGACTCTGACCATGGCGCGGCGCGACAACCCGGCGTCGCGGAAGTTTCTTTCGGCGCTGCTGGCAAGCGTGGGAATCGGGGCCGACGAAGGCGAGATCCGCTTCGACCGCCGGCAGGACGAGCGGCACGAAGGGCTGCACCTGATCCGGCGCTACTTCCACGCCGGGCGCGACGTTTCGGCGATCGTGGCGGGCGAGGAAATCCCCATCGAGCGCGGCGAGCGCATCGGGCTGAATTTCCAATACACGTACAAGCCCGAGGCGTTCCGGTGGCTCATCACGGAGCACGGCGGGCTGGAGATTCTCCAGGAATACAGGAGCCCCGACGCGCGCTTTCTGACGGTGATTTGTAAGAAATAGCCCTACTGGAATGTGACCGTGGCGACGCGGTACCAGTGCTGGCCGCTCAGGTCGTCGATTCCCCAGAATTCGAAATACTGGTCGCCGCGGGGGAACATGCCGGTGCCCGTGAGCGGGGCCACGATGGAGCCGTTGGCGGCGATGCTGCCGGAGCCGAACCAGTCCTTGATGCTCGACGTGTAGTCGGCGCCGTTCAGCTTGATCTGCGTCAGGCGCGTGGCGGCGCCGGCGGTCTCCTTCAGGCTGATCTGGAAGCTCCACTGTGCGGCCGTGGACAACACGGGGTTCGGCGAAATCGACGCGGTTACGTTCGAAGCATCCACCTTGGTCGTGGCCGTGATGTTCACGAATTGCGGCGGCGCGGCGCCCGAGAGGATCGACACCGTCCCGGTGTAGCGGCTGGCAGTGCCGACGCGGGCGGGGTCGAGTGTAATGCCGATCGTCGCCGGCTTCCCTGCCGAGATTGTGCCGGTATCGGTCGAGAGCTGGATCCATGGCGCGTCGGCGCGCAGCTTGAACGTTACCTGTCCGGCGGTTTGTGTGGTGATCCGGAAAGTCTGCGCGGCGGGGGCGGCGTGGTTCGTAACCGTGAACGCGAGGCCCGTTCGATCCGGCAGCGCTTCGGCCGAAGGAAGATTCTCGAGGTAGTCGCGCAGCGCCTGGTAGGTGTTGGAGAAACGCGCGTAACCGGTGATCGAAGGGCTGAGCTGGCACACGGAGAGCCCGTCGACCTCGAGCCCATATGTGAGGGTGCCGACGACCACGCCCGGGCTGGAGAACAGCGGCGATCCGGATGAGCCGGGCTCGGCGCGGCCCTTGTCCCACACGATCGTCATGTAAGTGGACCCGGAGGCGGTATCGCCATCCACAGACACATTGATGTCTTCGGCGCGCTCGCCGAACGAGATGCGCTTCCACGAGCCCATGGGATGGTGAACGCCGGTGAGCGGCGACCCGATGGGCGGGTCTGATATGTCCCAGCCGGCGAACGTGACGTCGTTCGGAATATCTTTGAGCAGGACCAGGCTGTAGTCACCCTGCCCGATGGTGGCGCTCGAGAGCAGGTGCGCGCCCACCGAAGATTTCGTACTGGTAGAGCGATCGGCGGGCGGCGGCGCGCTGCAACTGGAGGTCTGGTAGGTCCAATAAACCTCGAGGCTGCGCGCGGCATCTTCACTGTGGATGCAATGCCCGGCGGTGAGCAGGTACGGTTTGAAACTGTTATCGCGCGTGCCGATGAGCGAGCCGGAGCAGTAGTATCCGGCGCCATCTTCCTCCATGATGAGGCTAGCTACCATTTTCATGGCGGGCTTCCAGTCGGGGTAACAGTTCGGATCGAGATGGCAATAGGCGGCGGGATCCTTGGCGGCGTCCGGGGCGGCTGCATCGGGTGCAGCGGCATCGCGCGCGGACGGCAACGTCCTGGCCTGCTTTGGCGCGGGATGGGCGCGGTGCGAAATGGACGCGATCTCGAACGGCACGGCGGAATCGGCGGACGCGGCGGGGTCGGGTTCGTATTCGAGCGTGACGGATTCGGAGAATACGGTGCCGCTCCAGAACTCGCCGTTATCGAAGATGCCGCGGCCGGTGTAGGGGCCGACGGATTCATCGCCGTTGTGCAGCCACACTTTGCCGTTACCGGCGGAGAAGTTGGTGAACTGGACGCGGATGCCTTCCGAACCGGGCGAGCGAAGCGCCAAGCGCCACACACGAGCGCCTTCGCTGGTAGTCTCCCAGGCGCCGGTGGAAAAGGCGGATGGCGGAAGATCGCGATGCACGGCGACCTTCAACCGGGTGCCCGGCTCGGCGAGCCGCGCGGTCTCGGAGGCGCTCAGTGGCGCCAGAGCGAACTCGCGAGCTTTGCGCAGACCGAGCCGGATTCCCGGCGGTCGTACCTCGACGCGTGAGGCACGTTCGGTTGCGGCGTAGCGCATCGGCTCCTTGTGGAGCAGGTCCTGCGCGCAAGCAATTGGGGTGATCGAGATTGCCGCCCACGCCGTGAAAGCAAAAAGACGCATGATCTAAGGGCTGACTTTACGGCGGATTGAGGCAGCGAACAAGGTTGGAAAAAGAGGGTAAATGACAAATAACAATTGGGAGGTTATTGGCCGGTGGAAGCTAACTTTTGAGGCAGTTGCGGCTGCTACTCGCTTCCGTAATTGATCTCCGTCTGGCGGGCCGAGATGGCGGAGTAGATCAGGAGAATCACGGCCACTGCCAGCAGGCCGGGAATCGCCACCCACATGGGGCTGGGCTCGGCGTCGATCACCATCACGTTGAAGGGCGGCGGGATGGGAATTTCCACCGGGCAGAGGCTCTTCAGGTAGAAGATCACGCTGATCTTCTTCAGCACGGCGGGAAGGAACGGGTTCAGCTCCTCCCACACCATCACGACCATCGCCGGGATGATCGGGTTGCGGAAGAAGAGGCCGCACATCAGGAAGACCGACCCGTAGCCGATGCAGGCGAGGGCCGCCACCAGCATGTACGAGCCGAGCTGGTTCAGGCCGGGTCCGTGCAGGATGTAGTCGGTATAGGCCGCGCCGAAATGGCGGCCGAGCAGCAGAAACGTCAGCGCGGTGCTGGCCACGAACAAGATCGTCGCCAGGCCGAGTCCGGCGATGTACTTGCCGACCACCAGCAGTTCGCGGCGCAATGGCGTCAGGTAATAATAGTGCAGCGTCTTCTCCAGCATCTCGGCGCGGAACAGATTCGAGAAGATGCCGACGCAGCCGAAGAAAATTCCCAGGCGCAGGTAATAGAAATGGAACAGGACGGCGAATACCATGCTGTCTTCGCCGATGCTGTGACGGCCGGGGTGGGGCCGCATTTCGAACAGCCAGTGGATGGCCGCGATGGCCACGGGACCGAGCGCCAGCAGGTAGATCCACCAGCCGCGCTTCGAGAAAAATGTCTTCTTGAATTCGAGCCGCAGCACACCCGCGATCTGGCGCATCCAGGCTTGGTTCATAGCGTGCTCCCTTCGCCTGCGCCGATCAGGTATTGGTACACCGAGTTGACGTCGTCATCGGCGGGCGCGATCGATTCCACCTCCAGCCCGGAGTCGAGAATCACGCGGTTCAGCAGCAGGTAGAAGCTGTCGGCGTCGCTGGTGCGGAGCAACAGATTCCGGCCGTCGGTTCCGATCTTGGCTTCGACGATGTGGTCCTGCATGAAGAGGCGCGAAGCCAGCTCATGCGGGCGGTCGCAGCGGATCAGGATCTGCATCGGCTGCTCCTTGACCTCGCTGCGGACGCCCTGGATTTGCCCCTCCGCCACTACGTAGCCGTGGCTGAGCAGGATCACCTGGTCGGAGATCTTGTCCACCTCGTGCAGGATATGGCTGGAGACGATGACGTGTTTGCCGCTGTGTCCCCAGTCGCGGAAGAGCGCGATGGTCTCGGAGCGCGCCATGGGGTCGAGGCCGTTGAGCGGTTCATCGAGGACCAGCACCTGCGGCTCGTGCGCGATGGCTTGGGCCAGCCGGATGCGCTGCCGCATGCCTTTGCTGTACGCGCCCACCACGCGGTTCGAGGCCTCGGTCATGTTGACGCGCTCGAGCGCGATCTGCGTGCGGCGGCGGCATTCGGCGTCGTCCATGCCGAAGACGCGCAGGTAGGAGTAGATGAACTGAAAACCCGTGAGGCCCTTGGGAAACGCGTCGAACTGCGAGCAGTAGCCCACCATGCGGCAGAGTTTTTCCGGATGCGTGGGAGCCACGCCGAGCACGCGAATCACGCCCTGCGTGGGGCGGATCAGGCCCGTCATCAGGTTCATGAGCGTGGTCTTGCCGGAGCCGTTCGGACCCACCAGGCTGGTGACGCCAGGCGGAATCGTCAGGTTCACGCGGTTGAGCCCCAGCACCTCGCCGTAAAACCGCGAGACGTCCTCGAAGGTGATGAATTGATCGCTCAATTGACCACCTCCGGGCGCCATAGTTTTTGCATAAGTAACCACAAACACACCGCAATCAGAATTGCGAAGACCCAGACCGGGGCCTCGAGAAGGTCCCCCAGATCGAGGAGATCCAATAGGTCGATGCCGATGCGCTGGCTGCTCACTTGATCACCTCGGCGCCGCGGATCTTGCGCGCCAGCATCGCGAGGCAGATGACGCAGAGCATCAGCAGCGCCGTCCATACGCACCACATCGGCAATTCCTGGCCCTCCGGCACGCGGAAGAAGACGGCGCCGTTGGTGGTCTTGTTCGCGCCCTCGAAGAGCTGCACCCAAACGGATCCGATGAGATGGCTGATGTTGAGCAGGTGGCCCCACTTGGTGCGCTGCACGCCGTTGATGGTGACGCCGAAGCCGGCGGCGACGAAGAACGTGCCGAACATCAGGCCGCCGGCCACCGGCTTCCACTTCACCCAGGCGGAGAGCGCCAGCGCCAGCAGCGCCAGAATGATGATCCACACCCAGGCGCCGAAAAAGAGGCCGGAGGCAAGGCGGGCGTTCTCGGACATCCAGGTCCAGCCCTCGAGATACCCCTGCAGCACGAACAGCAGCAGGCCCGGCACCCAAGTCATGAGCGACATCAGGATCACCAGCAGCGACATCTTCCCGAGTACATACTCGACGCGCGAAAAGGGCCGCGCCAGGTAGAGCGCGAGCGCGTTGTTGGTGAGGTCGGGCGAGACTTGCCCCGGCCCGATGAACGCGGCCAGGAAGAGCGCCATCATGCTCTGCCATCCGAGCAGCGACATGAAGAACACCACGTTGATCGAGATGAGCCGGTTGGCGCCCTGCACGCCGAGGATCCCGAGCGCGCTGGCGTTGTGCTGCACATAGATGATGAGCGCGCAGATTAGCGGATAGACGAAGCTGGCCAGGAAAAAGATGGTGAGAAATCGCGACCGGTGCAGGTCTTCGAAGGCGTATCGCGGAATGATGAAGAAGCGCGACCAGGATGCGGTGAGGTCGCCCTGGTAGGGACGGTAAGTTTTTTTATAGACGGCCATCAGCGGTCTCCATGGCCTTCAGGAAAATGTCTTCGAGCGAATCGCGCTTGTGATTCAGGCGGCGGATCTGCACGTTCTGTTCGGCGGCCACCTGGTAGAGCTGCCGGACTTCAAGGCCGTCGGGGAGGATCAGTTTGATGCGGCCCTGCGCGCCGGTGGCGGTCTCACAGCCTAGTTTTTCGATGGCTTCGAGGAACGATCCGTTCTGCGCGCCGCGCGTTTCCAGTTCCAGGAATCGCTTGTTGGCGCGCCGCTCCTCCTCGAGATTGCAGAAGGCGGCGATGTTGCCGTTCTTCAGGATCAGGACTTCGTCGCAGCACTCCTCTACGTCGCGCAGCAGGTGCGAGGAGAGGATCAGGTGCAGGTCGCCGCGGTCGCGGATCTCTTGGATGAGCTGGATCATGCGCAGCCGCGCGGGCGGATCCAAACCGTTGGTAGGCTCGTCGAGGAGCAGCAGCTTGGGGCCGTGCGCGATGGCCTGCGCCAGTTTCGCGGCCTGCTTCATGCCCAGCGAATAGGTGCCGAGCGCGCGATATCGCACCTCGCCCAGGCCGACATAGAAGAACGCTTCGTGGGCCCGCTCGAGCGCGTGCTCCTTCGGCAGGCCGGCCAGCTCGGCCATCAGGCGCACGAACCGCACGCCGCTCATCGAAGAGATGAAGGCGTCGTTCTCCGGCATGTAGCCGATGAGGGATCGTACCTTTCGCGGGTCTTTGTTGACGTCGTGCCCGAAAATGCGCACCGTCCCCGAACTGGGCTTGTGAAATCCCAGCAGCGTATTGATCAGGGTCGATTTGCCGGCGCCATTCGGGCCCAGCAGGCCGATCGAGCGGCCCGTGAACGATGCCTTCAGCTTGTTCAGGATCGTTCGATTGCCGAACCGGACTTCCAGACCGTCGAGCTCAATGACGGGGTCCATTGTTTAACGATACGACGATCAGCGCGCGTGAGTTCCCTGCATCTGACGCATGCCGCCGAAAGGCAGGCCGCCCGCCATCCCCATGATGTTGCCGCTCAGCATGCCGGTCAGGCCCATGCCCAGGGCATCGCCGTTGGTGGCGATGGAAATGCGGTCGGGCTCGCCGTAGATGGCGAACAAGCTCGGCTTCATGTTGCCCAGGCTCGAGAGCGGATTTGGCTGCCCGGCCTTGGGTTGCGCGAAAGCTCCGAACAGGCTCACCAGCGGCGCCAGCGTGGTCCCCAGTTTCTGATAGACCACCGCCGAGAAGTTATTGTAATGATCGCGCGGCGTCATGGCGATGAAATCCGAGGAGCGCGTGAGCGAGGTGCCGTTGGTCTTGATCTGGAGCGCGCGCGTCACCAGCGTGCGGGTGGGCGCGGCGATCAGGTACCCGTTCGAGAACGTGTAGGAGGCCTGCATCAGCGGATTGCCGCCGGCGCTTCCGACACTGTAATAGATGCGGCCGTCCACCGTCTCCTGTCCCGTGTGCATCGGCGCGCGGCCGGATTTCGCGGACGACTGATTCACCGCGTCCACCAGTTTCTGCAGACTGGCCTGGAAGCGCACCGGGTCGTAGACCTCGGCCACCAGCTTGATGGAGGGCACGGGGAAAACCGGACCGTCCATCGCTACCGCAAATTCGCCGCCCAGGCTGCCGGCGAGATCGTTGCGGATATCGATTCCCGTGTCCTGCTGTATCTGCGCCAGGGCCTGACGAGCGGCCTCGGGCGAGCGCTGCTGCAGCGCCAGGAGCTGGTCGACGGTGGCCGCCGGGTTGCTCACGACGAACGCCGCGGCGAAGGTGGCTTCGGGCGACACATAATCCAGCGAGCCCATGGCGGCCGGCGGCGCCAGCCACGCGGCGATGCCGGTGCGCACTCCGTTAAATCCCAGAGCGGCGCGCGATTCCATCTGGTTGTTGACTTCCTTTTCTTCCGCGATGAAGTACTGCGCGCCGAGAGCCTGGCCGCCCATGCGCGTGATATCGGCGCACAACAGAAGACCCGCGCCTTGCCCGTACGCCTGCATGATGCGCTGGTGGAAGGGCGTGCCCGGGAACCCGCCGGTGGGCGAATGCAGCGTCGCCGCCATAGCGTCCACGGCTGGTTTCGCAGGCCCGAAGACCACGAAGTTGCCGCTGGTTTCGACAGCCAACGGCACACCTTGCTGATTCAGGAATGCAGCGAACCCCTCGCGGCGCGTCTCGGCCAACAGCACCGGACCTTGAGGCTGGCCGTTCGAATCCTGGAACGCGGCGATCACCACTTCGTCGCCCAGATAGGCGCCCGCCGCGCGCAGCTTATCCAGAATGGGGTCCAGATCGGCGCGGCCGCTTAGGAATGCGCGTAGCTCGGGGCTCTCCGAAAGCTTGCGGTGCAACACCGATTGCGCATCGCCCAGGTACGCGGAAAGATTCGGAATGCTGGCGAAGAGTACGGTCGAGGCAGGCAGCCGGTCGAGCAGCTTGCTCGAGTAGCGCACGTTGGGCAGATGAATCTGTTCGAGCCCGGCCTTGAGCGACGCCAGTTGCTGCATGAGCTTCTCGCGGTTGCGGCTCCAGGCGATGTCGTCGGGAATGGACATCGGCTCGATGGCGGCGCTGGTCACGGTCTGGTCGCCGGGGTGCAGCACTTTGTCGTTGTTGTCCTGCGAAACGTGCACTTCGCCCTGGATCACCGAAACGCGCGATCCCTTGACGCCCGCGTCCACGCTGAAGACGGTGCCGGTCACGGCCACGCGGCAATCGGCGGTAGCAACGTACAGATGACCGATTCGCCGATGCGCCGCCTGCACGATCACGCTGCCGCGACCCAGGCGCACGGTGAGATCGCTCGCGGTTTGGGCGGTGGAAAACGAAGAGCGCTCGCGCAGCTCGACCACCGAGCCGTCGCGCAGTTCGAGCATGGCGTTCGAATCCTTGGCGGTGCGGATCTCGACGCCGTCCGGCAGTTCCTGGCCAACCGCCAGCGGATGGATGCCGTCGGTCCCGATCATATAGAGAGTGCCGTTCAAAGCCTGCACCACGGCGCGGCCGGAATGCGCGCCGTATCGATCGACGATGAACCAGGTGGTGAGTCCGGCGGCGGCCAGTACCGCGGCGGCCGCGGCCCACCGGACCGTATAGTTGGGACGGCGCGCTGCCGGCGCCACGGCGATCGGCATCGTCACTACTTTGCCTTCGAAGACTTTGCGGCAGGCCACGCACTCGTGCAGGTGGTCCTGGAGCAACAGGGCGCGCGCCTTGGGCAACCGGCCGGCCCGGCGATCGGGCATCAGCGCGCGAAATCCATCGCACCCGCGAATACGATCGGCGGGCGCGTGCGCCGCGGCTTCGGCCACCGATGCCCACACGCGCGCGGCGGCGGCTTCGATCGTGGCGGGGTCAACGGCTTCATCGCGAATCTCAGACACGGCTCGCTCCAGCACGGCATCCATGGCGTTCGGTTCGGGGGTCATGCAACACCTCCCAGGTAGGCTCGATACTCTTTTTCCAGACGATCCCGCGTGCGCGACAGCGTCACCGCCACCGTTCCCGGCGTGGTGTTCAGCAGTTCCGCGATCTCGGGGTTTTCCTTGCCTTCGAAGAACCGAAGGGTGAACATTTGGGCGATCCTCGGATTCAGCCGGGCCATCGCGCCGCGCAGCCACTCGCGGATTTCGCCCGACGTGTGGATGCGCTCCGGGCCGCGATGCGCCGGCTCCGCCAGCACCGGCTCCAGCTCATCCAACGGGATGTTGCGGATGTTCTGCCGCTGGCGCATCAGATCGAGCGCCGCGTTGACCGCCGACCGGTGGAGAAAACTGGGCATATTGCCGATGGGCTCGGCGTCCGGATCGCGCCGCACCAGCCGCAGAAACACGGTCTGGAGAACGTCCTCCGCATCGCCGGCATTGCCTGTGATCCGGTAGGCGGCCCGGAAGACCATCGCGTGATTCTCGCGAAAAGTCTTTTCCAGGTCTTCGGCCGGGACCGTTGCCGATTGTTCCATGGGAGCTGCTTTCAGCGCTTTCATCCTATCAGGCTCTTCCACTAATGGGGACGCCGGGGAAGCCGCGGAATTAGCGATCGACCTCTAACCCCATGTGCGAGCCAAAATTACGGCCAATCGCCGCCTGCTACCGCCTCAAAAAAAAAGCCCCGCGCCATTGGCAGCGCGGAGCATAGAGGTATACTGCAATCTGTCTCGGAGGATGACAGACCGGTGACGATGTTATCATCCCGCCAGTCTCAAATCAATCGGGAAACCACAAAAATCGAGTGATTTTTTTCTGGATGGGGTTACCGCAACTCTTCCATTACCTGATCCAGTACGTCCTTACCGGGCCGTACTTTAGCCTGTGGAAGAGTAGCTATAGGATCATCGGATAGGTTTAGTAGTTCTAGGAAGGTTGGCTTGTTTGTATTCACATACAAAACGCCCGTGAGCACCTCGCTCTTCGCTTCCGCTTCTTCGAGCATGGCGAGGGCTGCGGCGCGGTTGGTCGGATCGTAATCGCGGTTCAATTTGCGAATGCGCAGGTGCGATCCATCGTGCAACTGGACGTCCCTCACCTCGCCCTCGGGAATGTCCACCGAGATTTCCTCGAAGAACGGCACGTAGTCCAATTCGTGCAGCATGGCCTCGTGCTCCTTCATATAGGAGTAACTCTTGGTGGAGCCCGGATGGTCGTTGAAGGTGACGCACGGCGAGACTACGTCGATCACGGAAAGCCCGTTATGCGAGATGGCGGCTTTCAGCATGACCTGGAGCTGCTTCTTGTCGCCGCTGAAGGAACGGGCGACGAAAGTGGCTCCCCACCGCAGCGCGAGGGCGCAGCAATCGAACGGCGGCAGGTCGTTGGGCGAACCGCTCTTGAGCGTGGAGCCCAGGTCGGCCGTCGCCGAGAACTGCCCCTTCGTCAGCCCATACACGCCGTTGTTTTCGATTACGTAGATCATCCGCATGTTGCGCCGGATCAGGTGCATGAACTGGCCGATGCCGATGGAGGCGGTATCGCCGTCGCCGGTGACCCCCAGCCCCATCAACTTGCGGTTGGCCAGAAGGGCGCCGGTGGCGATGGCGGGCATGCGTCCGTGGACGCCGTTGAAGCCGTGCGAGAGCCCCAGGAAGTAGGCGGGCGATTTCGACGAGCAGCCGATCCCGGAGAACTTCGCGACCGTGTAAGGCTCCACGCCCAGCTCATAGAAGCACTCCACGATGCGCTCGGAAATGGAGTTGTGGCCGCAACCGGCGCACAGCGTGGTCCTGCTGCCCTTGTAGTTCAGGACTTCGAGCCCGATGCGATTGACCTTCTTCTGCGGGGGAGTAACCGTGGTGCTCATTTGCCCTCCTGTTTCACGATTTCATCGGTGACGGTGCGCGCGTCGAGCGGCAGCCCGCCGTAGTAGCGCACGCTGCGCAGTTTGGCGATCAGGTCGGGATCGAGCTCGAGCCGCATCAGCCCGAGTAACTGCCTGTCGCGGTTCTGGTCCACCACGTAAGTGCGGTCGTGGCGGCGGATGAAGTCGATCATGTGCTGCGTGAACGGATACGCTTTCAGCCGCAGGTAATCGGCATCGATGTCATACTCGGCCTTCAACTGGTCGCAGCTCTCGCGGACAGCGTAGTCCGACGTCCCCAGCGCGATGAACCCGATTTTCGCACCGGCGCGCTCGTGCAGCACCGGCTCCGGAACGTGCTGCCGCATCACTTCGAACTTGTGCGCCAGGCGGTCCATGTTGTGGACGTAATCGTCCTCGCGCTCGGTGTACTGCGCCTTCTCGTTGTGGCCGCTGCCGCGCGTAAAATAGGACGCCGACGGATGGTTGGTGCCGGGCAGCGTGCGGTAGCCGACGCCATCGCCATCGACATCCTTATACCGGGCGAAACTGCCCAACCGGTTCAGGTCCTCGGCGGTGAGCACCTTGCCGCGCTTGATCGGCTTCTCCGGATAGGCGAATGGATCGGCCATCCAGTTGTTCATGCCGAGATCGAGATCGCTCATGACGAACACGGGAGTCTGGAACTGCTCGGCGAAGTCGAACGCGTCGCCCGCCATCGTGAAGCATTCCTCGGGCGAGCACGGGAAAAACATCGGATGTTTGGAGTCGCCGTGCGAGAGGATGGCGGTGGTCAGCAGGTCGCCCTGCTGGGTGCGCGTCGGCAGACCAGTAGATGGACCCACGCGCTCGACGTCGAAAATCACCGCCGGGACTTCGGCGTAGTAGCCAAGCCCGATGAACTCCGACATCAGCGAGATACCAGGTCCGGCGGTGGCGGTCATCGAGCGCGCACCCGCCCAGCCGGCGCCCAGCGCCATGCCGATCGAAGCCAGCTCGTCTTCCGCCTGTACGATGGCGTAGGTGGCCTTGCCTGTTTCCTTATCATGCCGGAAGCGGCGCGCATAGCCGATGAGCGATTCCACCAGCGACGACGACGGCGTGATGGGATACCACGTCACCACCGTAACACCGGCGAACATGGCGCCCAGCGCGCAGGCCGAGTTGCCGTCGATGATGATCTTGCCGGCGGTCTCGTTCATGCGCTCGACGCGGTAGGGGTCGGTCTTGGTGAGGGTCTTGGCGGCGTAGTCGTAGCCGGCTTGCGCCGCGCCCCAGTTCAGCTCGACGGCCTTCGCCTTCTTCTTGCCGAACTGCTTGGCCAGCGCGCGGTGAACCTCGTCCATTTCGATCCCGAGGATGCGCGCCACGATGCCGTCGTAAATCATGTTGCGGACCAGTTTCCGCAGCTTGGCCTCGGGGCAAACCGGCGCTACCAGCTTGTCGAAGGGAACGGGGTAGAAGTGGAGATCGCTGCGCAGTTCGTTGAGCTTCATCGGCTCGTCGTAGACGACGGCGGCGCCGCTCTCCAGATTCATGACGTCTTCGCGCGCCGTTTCCGGGTTCATCGCGACCAGGAAATCGATCTCCTTGCGTCGCCCGATGTACCCTTGCTTGCTCGCGCGTATCGTGAACCAGGTGGGCAGGCCCGCGATATTCGACGGAAACATATTCTTCCCCGAAACGGGGATGCCCATCTGAAAAATGGAGCGCATCAGAACGGAATTGGCAGTCTGGCTGCCCGATCCGTTTACCGTTGCGATCTGGATGCTGAAATCGTTGACAACCGAATGGCCCGAATGGCCTGACAGGGGCTCAGCCGGGGAAACCTCTAAAGTCGACATCGATCGGGATTCCTTGTATAGAGGAGTGTGGACCAGTTCACAGTTCAATTAAATTATACGCCCATTGCAGGCATTCCGGGCAATTCGCATAGCGTTAACTAAACGGAGTGTCGAGCGCGTCAACGAGTGTCTACAGGGGCTGGAAGATCTCGGCGACTTCTAGAGAGGTGCTTTCGAAGCGGTCAAGCGGGATGCTGTCGCCGGACTGGTGCACGCGTGAAGTCCCATCTCGCTGGATCACGGTAACCGAACGGTTGTCCTGATCTATGATCCAGCACTCGATGGCTCCGTTGGCCAGGCACAGCGATACCGTTTCCTGCAGTTGTCTCTTCGTGTTCGACGGAGACTTCACTTCGATCACCAGTTCGGGAGCGCCGCGGAGGTTGTCTTCGGGATCGATCGCATCCCAGCGCGCGCGGCTGATGGCGGCGACATCGGCAACGCGCAGTTCGAACTCGGCGACAGGGCGGTATGGAGTCTCGATCTCCACTTCGCCAAACGCGTGCAGTTTGGTTTCCAGCAGTCGCCTCAGCCGGCTCTGCAGTTTCCAGTGCTTCGACTTGGGCCGCGTCACCGCGACCACTTCTCCGTAATGCAGTTCATACGCGTATTCGCCGCCTTCCGGAAGCTCTCGAAACTGCGCGACTGTGATCAGATTTGGAAGCGCCGCCATATCGAGCTTATTCTACTCTCTTTGCGCTGTGACCGGAATTTACACGAATCTCGTGTTACACTGATTTCGTGCTGAAGAATGTAACGATCACCGTCCCCGAAGAGCTTCTCCGCCAGGTGCGAGTCAAGGCGGCCGAAGAGGACGTGTCCGTGTCCAAACTCTTTGTTAAGGCGGTCGAACACGAGCTTCGGCAGGCAGACGATCATTGGGCTGCCTACAAGCGGATGCTGCGGATCAAGCCCGTCCGGGGGCTCAAGGGCTCACGGCCATTGACCAGGGACGAGGCGCATGCGCGCCGGTGAGCTCTTCTTCATAGACACGAATGTCCTCGTCTACTGGCTGGATGAGTCGGATCGGTCCAAACACGAGATGGCGCGCCGCTGGATCGAGGCGCTTTGGGAGGGCCCCAGAGGCCGGGTCAGTTGGCAGGTCCTGAACGAGTTCTACGTGAATGGCGTTCGCAAACTCGGCGCGCGGCCGCGGGATGTGCGCGTCGTCGTAGAATCGCTCGCTCGCTTACAGCCTGTGGGGTTCGGGTTGGCGCTTGTTCAACGCGCCTGGCACTGGGAAACCAAGGCTGGCGTGCCTTATTGGGACGGCCTCATCATCGCGGCGGCGGAATCCGCAGAATGCTCTTTCCTGCTGAGCGAGGATTTTCAGGCGGGGCAGAAGTTCGGAAAGGTTACGGTGATCCATCCTTTTCGGACAAAGGTGGAAGACGTATTTCGGTGACAGGCTACACAACCTCGAAATACAGCGACGGACCAGACGTGGGGCATTTCGGTGACAGGCAACGAAATTCCGCGCAGAGACGGCGCGGAAGGTTTCGTAGCCTGTCACCGAAATGCGGATCTACTGTTCGTGGACGTCTTCCAGATAGGTGTAGCCGTGCAGGCCCTCTTCGTAGAACTTGAGCAGCGCGCCGCTTTCTTCGTAGGTCAGGCGGCTTTCGCGCAACGCGGTCTCCACGTCGCGGCGCAGCTTGGTCACTAGCGAGTCCGACTTGAACTGCACGTAGTCCAGCACTTCACGAACTGTGTCGCCTTTGATCACCGAATCCAGAATCACGTCGCCGGCCGGACCCAGGCGGACGTGTACGGCGTTGGTGTCGCCGAACAGGTTGTGCAGGTCGCCCAGAATCTCCTGGTAGGCGCCCAGCAGGAACGCGCCCAGGTAGTAATTGGCGCCGTTGAACGGGTGGAGCTGCAGTGTGCGCTTCACGTCGCGGCGGTCGATGAAGGCGTCCACCTTGCCGTCCGAATCGCAGGTGATATCGCCCAGCACGGCGGGGCGGCTTGGCTCTTCCTCCAGCCGATGGATCGGCATGATGGGGAAAAGCTGCTTGATGGCCCAACTGTCCGGCATGCTCTGGAACAGCGAAAAGTTGCAGAAATAGGTGTCGGAAAGGATGGCGTCGATGCCCTCCAACTCTTCCGGAAAATAATCCAGCTCGCCCGCCTGCTTCTGGATCTTGCGCGTGATTGCCCAGTACAGATTTTCCGCGATGCAGCGCTGCTCGAGCGAAAGGTAGCCCAGGCTGAACAGGTTCAACGCCTGGTCGAGCGCCTGCTGCGTATCGTGGTAGCTCTCGAGCAGATTCTTCGAGCTCAGCCCACGGTACGTCTCCTGCAGATCGATCAGTGGCTGCTCGGCTTCGGGCGGCAGCTCCGTCGCCACATCCGCCTCGCCCATTCCCGCCACGCCCAGCACATTGAACACCAGCACGCTGTGATAGGCGGCGATGGCGCGCCCGCTCTCGGTGACGATCGTGGGATGCGCCACGCCCACTTCGTCGCAGACGTTTTGCACGTGGTAGATGACGTCGTTGGCGTATTCCTGCAGCGTGTAATTGACGCTCGATTCGAAATCCGTCTGCGACCCGTCGTAGTCGATCCCCAGGCCGCCGCCCACGTCCAAATACTTCAGGCCGGCGCCGGCGCGCGCCAGTTCCACGTACACTCGCACCGCCTCGTTGACCGCGCCCTTGATCTGCCGGATATTCGTAATCTGGCTGCCCAGGTGGAAGTGCAGCAGGTTGATGCAGTCCGTCATCCCCAGCTCCTTCAACTCCTGTAGCGCGCGCATCGCCTCGGTCGCCGACAGTCCGAATTTCGACCGGTATCCGCCCGACGATTTCCACCGCCCCGACCCGCGGCTCGCCAGCTTCACCCGCAGCCCGATCGACGGCCGCACGCCCACCCGCTGGCTGTACTTCAGAATGAGCTGCAGCTCGGTATACTTCTCAACAACCGGAATGATGTGCCGCCCCACCTTCTGGGCCAGCATCGCCATCTCGATGTATTCGTCGTCCTTGAAACCGTTGCAGATGATCGGCGTGTCGTTGTCGGCCAGGGCCATCACCACCATCAGCTCGGGCTTCGATCCGGCCTCCAGGCCGAAGCGGTATGGCTTGCCGAACTCGAGCACCTCTTCGACTACCTGCCGCTGCTGATTCACCTTGATCGGGTACACGCAGCAGTACGCGCCCTGATACTTGTGTTCGGCGATGGCGGTTTGGAAGGCACTGTGAATCTCGCCCAGGCGGTGCTTGAGAATGTCGGCGAACCGCACCAGGATGGGGAGGTTGATGCCGCGCAGCACGAGCGTATCGATCAGTTCCTTCAGGTCGATCGAGCGCGCCGCGTCCTTCTCGGGATGCACGCGGACGTGGCCGTTCTCACCAACCGAGAAATATCCCTTGCCCCAGTTCGCGACATCGTAGAAGTCGCTGGCAACCTGCGGCGTCCATCTTTCGGTGGGCTCCATGACGATCGAGCCCTTGCGGCCGTTTCTTTCCAACTCGCGTTCTCCTCTTGCTACTCCCCTCGTGGGATGGCTATCCAATTAAGACGAGGGGCTCAGAGTTTTAGTTTCCTTCGAAATACTTGACACGGCAAGCGGAAATTGGAGGTGGGATGATTTTCCCCGGCGGATGACAGACCGGTTACGGCTACAACCCATTCACCGCCGAGACGCCGAGGCACCGAGAAAACAAAGGGCAATTCTAATTCTTGTGTTCTCCGCGTCTCGGGCCTTGGCGGTGAATGCCTGCCTTTATTCCCCGTGCGACACAATCGCCGCCTTGCTCTCCTTCGTCCGCCATTTCTCGAACCACGCCAGCAGGTAAAGCTGCTGCGAAACGCGGTGCGACGGACGGCGCCAGCCGTGGAATTCCTCCGGCATCCGCACCAGCAGCGTCTCCTTCTTCAGGATCTTCAGGGCGCGGTAGAACTCCTCGCTCTGTGTGATCGGCGTCCGCAAATCGGCCTCACCGGTCATCACCATGGTGGGAGTGGTCACGTTGGCCACGTAGTGCAGGGGGGAGCGGACGGCGTATTGCATCGGGTCCTCCCATGGGTATTTGGTGAACTGGTCGTACCAGTTCTGGCCGTCGGTGTTGCCCACGAATGAGCCCCAGTCGATTACCGGGCGCATGGAAACCGCCGCGCGGAACCGGTCCGTGTGCCCCACAATCCACGCCGTCAGGACACCGCCACCGGAGCCGCCGCAGACGAAGAGGTTGTCCTTGTCGATCCATCCTTTGGCGAGTGCGGCGTCCACCCCCGCCATCAGGTCGTCGTAGTCCTTCCCCGGGTACGAGTGCTGGATGCCGTTGACGAACTCCTGTCCGTAGCCGGTGGAGCCGCGTGGATTCAGGAACAGCACGGCATAGCCATTAGCGGCGAAGTTCTGGAAATCCCAGTTGAACGCTGTCGAGTACATCGACCACGGACCGCCGTGGATATACAGCACCAGCGGGTATTTCTTCGCGCGGTCGAATTCGGCCGGTTGTATCAGCCAGCCCTGCACCGCGAGGCCGTCGGGTGCCTTGTAGTTGAGCTCCTCCACGTCGCCGAGTTTCACGCCCGACAACACGTCCTCATTCACGTCCACCAGTTTTCGGATGTCGCCGGGGCGGTCCAAAGCGAACGCCACCAGCGCGCCCGGTTCGTGGAACCCGCTCCGCACCGCCGCCGCGCGCCCGTTGCGCGCCACCGACAAACCCGTCAGCACCTGCGTGCCGCTGGTGACCGGACGCGGCTTGTCGCCGTAATCCATCTTGAGCGAAGCGAAGTACACGTTCTCGACGCCCTTCTCCTGCATCAGGTAGTGGACGCCCGACCCGTCCTCCGCCCAATGAATATCGGTGGGCGCGCTCGGCAGCTTCCCGGCCCACAGCCGTTTCTGCCCGCCGGCCGCGTCCATCAGGTAGAGGTTAGAGATGGTATTGGTGAGCCCCTGCTCGTCATAGCCGGTGTACGCGATCCACTTGCCGTCGGGCGACGGCCGCGGATTCGTGTCCGGCCCCTTGCGCCCGGTGAGTTGCTGGACCTCGAGCGTCTTCACATCGACGGCGTAGATCTCGGAGTCGCCCTTGAGGTACTCGGCATCCGGCTTACGAATACCGGCAACGTAAATGGTGTTGCCGTCGCGCGACCATTCCGCCGCGCTGTGATTGTAGTTCCCCTGCGTGATCTGGCGCGGCGTTCCGCCCAGCGAGGAATCGACCACGAAGACGTGGTTGTAGCCTTTCGCCACCGGCCCCACGCCGTCGCGCCCCCAGGTCAAGCGGTCGACGATGGTTGCGCCCTTGGCGAGCTGCGCGCCTTTGGGTGTCTTGGGCAGCTTGATCGCAAGGATCGGCGTCTCGTCCGGAATCGTCAGGTTGAACGCGATCCACTTGCCGTCGGGCGACCAGCGAAGCTCGGAGGGCGTGTAGTCCACGTGCGTCAACTGGCTCACCTCGCGCGTGTCGGCCCACATCGAATGGACCTGGGACGCGCCCGACCGCGTCGAGAGGAACGCGATGCGCTTCCCGTCGGGCGACCACACCGGCGCCGAATCGCGCCACGCACCCTGCGTCAGCTCGCGCGGATGCGATCCGTCAAATCCGACCAGCCACAAATTGGCCTGCGCCTGATCTTTGGTAGTGTCGGTCCAGCCGCGCGTGAACACGATCTGCGACCCGTCCGGCGCCATGTCGGGGGCCGTCACCGTTTCCATTTGGAAGAAGGTCTCCTTGTCGAGGTAGTGGGGTTTCGTCTGGGCAGCAACCAGCGTCGCCAGGACCAACGTTGCGGCGAAAAAACATGCCTTCATGAACCCTCCTGATGAGATAGATTATGCCAGGAACGCCGCCCGAGAGAAATCACCAGCACTGGCATCGCGCCCGAGGAGGCTGGATTTGCGGAACGGTGATAAACTTAACAAATACAAAATGCCGCGCTTCCGGATCGGCCCACTCCTGATTGTTTTTGTTCTTTTTGCGCTTCCCGCCGGCATGACGGCCGGAACGTTCTCTTTCACCGGCGTTTTTCAGTACGACACCGACGTCCAGTTTTTCAGCTTCACATTGGCCGCGCCGGCCACGGGCGTCGCTCTCCGCACCTGGTCATACGCGGGAGGTGTCAACGGCGCGGGCCAGACCATCGGGAGCGGTGGATTCGAGCCGACGCTGAACCTGTACCAATCCGATGGAACGCAGATGAACCCCGGTATCTCGGGGCCCTGCTCCAATCCGCTGAGCGGGAATCCGGTGGCAGATCTGCTTCCGGATTCAATCACCGGGGCGTGTGCCGATGTCTATTACCCGACGACCCTGAGTTTCCCGGGCGGGCTCTGGTCTCCCGGAACCTACATCGTGGCGCTGACGCTGTTCGCCAATCAAGGAATAGGAAACCTGTCGGACGGCTTCTTTGCACCGAGTATTCTCGGACTCCCCGTGCCGAGCAACTTCACCTGCCAGGTTGGACCGCTCGGGTATCAGGGAACCCCGCCCACCGCTCCCGTAACGGATCCTTTCTGTGATGAATGGTCGCCCGGAGTGGAGCGAACCGGCGCCTGGGCCCTCGATATCCTCAATGTCGACAGTGCCACCCAGGCAGCGGCGGTTCCGGAACCTGGAACTCTCTCGTTCGCGCTATTGGGCGCCGCCACGGTGCTCGCCGCCCGCTTCCGGACGCGGCGCGGCTGATCCCGGCGGCCTGTCTTCCCGTCAATTCGAACCCTCTCTGGCAGCGCTCACGGCCCTTCTGATGCGTCCGATTCATCCCACCTTCCGGGGATGCCGTCAAGCCATCTGGTGCGGAAGCGCACGGCCAGGGCCACCCGGATGTTCCCATTCGAACCTAAGTCATTAGGTCCCAGACCGGGGCCGCCCCTATACTCCGATTCACGAGGGCTCATGCGAATCATCTTACTCACCGCGATTAGTGTATCCCTGCTGGCAGCCAGTGCCGAAGCTTCCGTACTCACTTTCGGCGACCAGGACTGCCTGGGGTTCGGTTGTTACGGAGCGACCGACCCGACCAGCGGGGCGGCGCTGCAAGGTTTGAGCCCAAATGCGGTGACCACCGCCGCCAATGTTTTTGGCCACAGCTTCCCGTTCTCTCCCAGTGCCGGCGATTTCCCCGGAACCGACCAGATCTACGTCGGTAGCGTCCCGACCGGTGTCCACGACGGGTACTCGGGCGTACCTGTCCGCATCAACGGCCCCCAAACGTTGATCCTGGATTACTCGAGCCTGGTATCGGGCGGCGCCATCGCCACGCTGACGCTGGGAATCGCCGCGGATGATTTCCAGTTTCCGGCCTTCGGGCAACCGTTCGTTGCAACCGTGAATGGCGTGGTCAACATCGCCCTCACGAACCTGTTAAACGGCCTAAACCAGGGTGGACCGCTCGTCCAATTCGTCAGCATCGGACTGAACCCCGCCATCGACACACCGGCCCACACGTTGACGCTTTCCCTCGATCAGGGCGGCGACGGTGGCGACGGTTGGGCGATCGATTACCTTACTGTCGGCGTAACCACCAGCGCTGCCGCCCCCGAACCCGCGACGTCGGCTCTTTTCCTCGCGGGCATCGCCGGTCTGGTCTTGCGCCGCCGCAGGTGAAGGATGGGCCTTCGGCAGTGACCGTGGCGGGTCGCGAATCCTGTATTTCCAAACGGCCGCCCCCAGCCGGATCCACGAGTGGCAGACCGCTTTCGCCAATTCAACCCCTTTCCGCACCCATTCATCCCCCCTCCGCAGCCGTTAAATGGCTAATCTTGACTAAGAAGTACAGATTAGCTAACCTAGTCTTAGCCCAACAGCTTAGGAGCAAACCCCGGTGAGCGATTCCACCAACACCATCGAAACATTTGCGAATCAGGAATATAAGTGGGGGTTCGTCACCGACCTCGAGGCCGATGCCATCCCACGAGGCCTGAGCGAAGACGTCGTGCGCCTCATCTCGGCCAAGAAGAACGAGCCGGAATGGCTGCTGGAATGGCGCCTCAAGGCCTTCCGACACTGGCAGACCATGAAGGAGCCCACCTGGGCCAACGTTCACTATCCGGCGATCGATTACCAGAACATTATTTACTACTCAGCGCCCAAGAATAAGAATGACGGGCCGAAGAGCCTGGACGAAGTCGATCCGGAACTTCTGAAGACCTACGCGAAGCTCGGCATCCCGCTGAAAGAACAGGAGTTGCTGGCTGGCGTCGCGGTCGACGCGGTATTCGACTCGGTTTCAGTGGCCACAACTTTCAAGGCCAAGCTCAAGGACATGGGGATCATTTTCGGGTCCTTCTCGGAAGCCGTCCAGGAGCACCCCGAGCTGGTCCGCAAGTACCTCGGCACGGTCGTCCCGACCTCCGACAACTTCTTCGCGGCTTTGAACTCGGCCGTTTTTAGCGACGGGTCTTTCTGCTACGTGCCGAAGGGGGTCCGCTGCCCCATGGAGCTCTCCACCTACTTCCGCATCAACGCCAAAGACACCGGCCAGTTCGAGCGAACCCTGATCGTGGCCGACGAGGGCGCCTACGTCAGCTACCTCGAAGGCTGCACGGCGCCGATGCGCGACACCAACCAGTTGCACGCGGCGGTGGTCGAGCTGGTGGCGCTGGATAACGCGCAGATCAAATACTCGACGGTGCAGAACTGGTACCCGGGCGACAAGGAAGGCAAGGGCGGCATCTACAATTTCGTCACCAAGCGGGGCGCCTGCCGCGGCGTCAATTCCAAGATCTCGTGGACACAGGTGGAAACCGGCTCTGCCATCACCTGGAAATATCCGAGCTGTCTCTTGATCGGCGACAACTCGGTGGGCGAGTTCTACTCGGTCGCGCTGACCAACAATTACCAGCAGGCCGACACCGGCACCAAGATGATCCACATCGGAAAGAACACGACTTCTACGATTGTGTCGAAGGGCATCTCGGCAGGGCACGGCCAGAACACATATCGCGGCGGCGTCAAGATTCTAAAATCCGCCACCGGCGCGCGCAACTACTCGCAGTGCGACTCCATGCTGCTCGGCGACCAGTGCGGCGCGCACACTTTCCCGTACCTGGAAGTGAAGAACACTTCTTCCCAGGTGGAGCACGAAGCTTCCACCTCCAAGATTGGGGAGGACCAGATTTTCTACTGCCGGCAGCGCGGCATTTCCACCGAGGATGCGGTGTCGATGATCGTGCACGGGTTCTGCAAACAAGTCTTCAAGGAGCTCCCGATGGAGTTCGCCGTGGAAGCGCAGAAGCTGCTCGGCGTCAGTCTCGAAGGAAGCGTTGGATAACGATTAATGGCACTACTTGAAATCAAAGATCTGCACGCCACTGTTGGCGATCGTGAAATTCTGAAGGGCATCTCGCTCACCGTGAACTCGGGCGAAGTGCATGCCATCATGGGCCCGAACGGCTCCGGCAAGAGCACGCTGGCAGGCGTGCTCGCGGGGCGCGAGTTGTATACGGTCACGAGCGGCCAGGTACGTTACAACGGCAAGGACCTGCTCGAAATGGCCCCCGAAGACCGCGCTCGTGAAGGCGTGTTCCTGGCCTTCCAGTATCCGGTCGAGATCCCCGGCGTCAGCAACATGTACTTCCTGAAGGCGGCGTTGAACCAGATCCGCAGGCATCAGGACCTGCCGGAACTCGACGCCCTCGACTTCCTGAATATGGTTCGGGAAAAGATGAAGCTGATGGACATGGACCAGGCGCTGCTGAACCGCCCCGTCAATACCGGTTTCTCGGGCGGCGAAAAGAAGCGGAACGAGATTTTCCAGATGGCGGTGCTGGAACCGCGCCTGGCGATTCTGGACGAGACGGATTCCGGGCTCGACATCGACGCCTTGAAGCTGGTGGCGCACGGCGTGAACTCGCTGCGCAACGCGGAGCGGTCGATGATCGTGGTGACGCACTATCAGCGCCTGTTGAACTACATCGTGCCGGATTACGTGCACGTGTTGTCGGACGGGCAGATTGTGAAATCGGGCGGCAAGGAACTGGCCCTGCAGTTGGAAGAGAGCGGGTACGCCGGCCTCGGCATCGCGGACGAAGAGGAGGCGGTAGGCAAGACATGAGCACGGCTCTGGGACAACAGACCGGCGAGTGGCTGGCACAGTTCACCAAGCAGCCGTCCACGACGGCGTGGGTTCAAGAACTGCGCGACCGTGGGTTCCAGCGCTTCGCCGAGGTAGGCTTTCCGAATACGCACGACGAAGAGTGGCGCTTCACCAACGTGGCCCCGATCGCTCGCACTACGTTTGCGCCGGTGGCCGCGGCGGCGGAGCCGATGGGCGAATTGCCGAAGGGCGCTCGCCTGGCTACGCTCGATGAGGCGCGACGCCACTTGGCCGCCCACGCATTGCTCGAAGCCAATCCCTTCGTGGCACTCAATACGGCTTTCCTGGGCGACATCACGGTGATCGTGGTGGAGCGCGGAGCGGTGGTCGAACAGCCGATCCAACTGACTTATCGCACCGAAGCCGGCTCCGTAATCGTGGCGAAGCATCCGCGTACCCTGATCGTAATCGGGGCGGACGCGCATTGTGCGATCGTCGAGACCTACACCGGCTCGGGGCACTACTTCACCAACGCGGTGACCGAAATCGTGGCGGGCGATGCGGCAGTGGTCGATCACTATAAGGTGCAGCTCGAGTCGCTGGAGGCGTGGCACATCTCGACGCTTCAGGCTACTCTCGGCCGCAGCACCAGCTTTTCCACGCATTCCATTTCGATCGGCGGCGCGCTGGTGCGCAACGACGTCAACGCCACGCTCGCTGAGGGCACCGACGCCACGCTCAACGGCCTCTACCTGGTCAACGGGACGCAGCACGTCGACAATCACACCATCATCGACCACGCCAAGCCGCACGCCACCAGCCACGAACTGTACAAGGGCATCCTCGACGACAAGGCCGCGGCGGTTTTCAACGGCCGCATCATCGTGCGCAAGGACGCGCAGAAGACCGATTCCAAGCAGACCAACAAGAACCTGGTTCTCTCGGATGAGGCGACGATCGATACGAAACCCGAATTGCAGATCCACGCCGATGACGTTCGATGCACGCATGGCGCCACCATCGGGCAGTTGGATGACGAATCGATGTTTTACCTGCAATCGCGCGGTATCGGCAAAAGACAGGCGCGCGACCTGCTGACCTACGCGTTTGCGCAGGACATCGTGGATCGCATCAAAGTCGCGTCCCTCAAGGACTCGCTGGAACGAATCCTATTCGAGAAATTCCATGAACACGGTAAGTAGCGCGGTTCAAGCCGGTTTCGACGTGGAGAGGATCCGGGAGGATTTCCCGGTTCTGAAGCAGTCCATCCATGGCAAGCCGCTGGTCTATCTGGACAGCGCCGCTACGGCGCAGAAACCGATCCAGGTGATCGAGGCCATTCGCCATTTCCATGAAGTGGATTGCGCCAATATCCACCGCGGTGTACACGAGCTGAGCCAGCGTTCGACCGCTGCGTACGAGGAAACGCGCACCAAGGCCCGCCGGTTTATCAACGCCAAGAAAAACGCCGAAGTGATCTTCGTGCGCGGCACTACGGAAGGCATCAACCTCGTCGCCAGCTCCTGGGGCCGGCACAACGTCAAGGAAGGCGACGAGATTATCATCTCCGCCATCGAGCACCACTCGAACATCGTTCCGTGGCAGATGCTCTGCGAAGAGAAGAACGCGAAGCTGCGCGTCATTCCGATGAACGACCGCGGCGAACTGATCCTCGAGGAATACGAAAAGCTGCTCGGCCCCCGCACGCGCATGGTAGCCGTCACGCACGTCTCGAATGCGCTGGGTACGATCGTCCCGGTGCGCCAGATTATCGAAATGGCGCATCGGGCCGGCGCCCTCACGCTCATCGACGGAGCGCAGGCGGCGCCGCATATGAAGGTGGACGTGCAGGCGCTCGATGCCGACTTCTACACCTTTTCCGGCCACAAGGTTTTCGGTCCGACGGGCATCGGCATCCTCTACGGCAAGAGCAAGCTGCTGAACGCCATGCCTCCCTACCAGGGCGGCGGCGACATGATTCGCACGGTCACCTTCGAGAAGACCACGTACAACGATCTGCCTTACAAGTTCGAGGCCGGCACGCCCAACATCGCTGGCGGCATTGGGCTGGGCGCGGCGCTCGACTACATGAACAAGATCGGGCTCGACAAGATCGCGGCGTACGAGCACGATCTGCTGGTCTACGGCACGGACGCGCTCTCGCAGATTCCGGGCTTGCGGCTGATCGGCACGGCGCGGGAGAAGGCCGCGGTGCTCTCGTTCACGATCGAAGGCATTCACCCACACGATATCGGAACGGTGCTCGATCGCCAGGGGATCGCGGTGCGTACGGGCCACCACTGCGCGCAGCCGGTAATGGATCTGTTCCACGTCCCGGCGACCACCCGGGCATCGCTCGCGTTCTACAACACGCCGGCCGAATTGGACGCGCTGGCAGCGGGTCTCCGCAAAGTAAAAGAGGTTTTCTCCTGATGGTTGACGATCTGTATCAGGAAGTCATTCTCGACCACAGCAAGCGTCCGCGAAACTGCCACGAGATGCTGGACGCCAATCGCAAAGCGGAGGGCTACAATCCTCTGTGCGGCGACAAGCTGAAGCTGTTTCTCAAGATGAATGGCGAGATTGTGGAAGACCTCAGCTTCATCGGCTCGGGCTGCGCCATTTCGACCGCTTCCGCCTCGTTGATGACCGAAAGCCTCAAGGGCAAGACGCGCGATGAAGCTACCAAGCTGCTCGACAAATTCCACGATCTGCTCACTACCGATGCGCCCATGGGCAAGGACATGGGGAAACTTGTGGTATTCGGCGGCGTGCGTGAATATCCGGCGCGTGTAAAGTGCGCGACGCTTGCCTGGCACACCTTGAAAGCGGCGTTGAACAACGCGGAAGAAACGGCGAGTACCGAATGAGCCTGAAGGACGACATCCTCACCGCGCTGAAGAAGGTCTACGACCCGGAGATGCCCGTCAACATCTACGAACTGGGCCTCATTTATGCCATCGACCTGAACGACGCGGGCGAGGCCGTCATCCGCATGACTCTCACGGCGCCCAATTGCCCGGTGGCGGGGACACTTCCCGGCGATGTGGAGCGCGCCGCGCGCGCGGTGCCCGGCGTAAGCAGCGTGAAAGTGGAGCTGACCTTCGATCCCCCATGGACGAAGGACCGCATGTCGGAGGCCGCCAAACTGGCGCTCGGCATCGAAGACATGATTCCGATCGCGAGGCTGCAAAGAAGATGAAGCTCAGCGCCAACGAAGAATACGGTCTCCGCTGCCTGGTGCGCATCGGTTACGCCGGCCACGGCGGCAGCTTGACGATTCCGGAAATCAGCGTGGCCGAAGGCGTGTCGCCGGCTTATGCCGCCAAGATCCTCCGCCTGCTCCGCAAAGGCGATTTCGTGACAGCGGCGCGGGGCAAGGAGGGCGGCTACACGCTCGCCCGTCCCGCCGAGGAGATCGTCATCGGGGACGTGATCGACGTGCTCGGCGGCCGCCTCTTCGAAAGCAGCTTCTGCGACAGCCACGCCGGCCAGGTCGCGATTTGCACACGCTCCGTGGATTGCTCCGTCCGCTCGCTGTGGCGCGCGGTGCAGGTGGCGGTCGACCAGGTCCTGAGCAAAGTCACGCTTCGCGATTTGTTACAAAACGAAGAAGAGATGAACTCCTGGGTGCGCTCGATTCCGGGGCCGAACGGCATCCGGCTCATGCAGTGAGCCGGCGCGCCCTTGCTATAATGAGGCTAGATGGTTTTTTGTGGCCCGCAGTTGCGGGTTGTCGATGGTTCGAGTCTTTTCCACCTGAAAGTCCTGTCTCGTCCCGATTTTTCCCAGCGCGGAGGTATCCAGCACCCACTCCATGAAAGCTAGCGTGCGTATCAATCGCGGCGTCGAAAGCCTGTTCGGAACCCGCGATGAAAACATCCGGCTCATCGAATCCGGCTTGAGTGTCCACACGCAACTGGTGGACAACAACATCGAAATCGAAGGCGAGCCGCCCAACGTCTCGCGCGCGGAAAACATCCTGGAAGATTACAACACGCTGGTCCGCGAAGGCCACGTTTTCAGCAACGGCGACCTGAACAGCTACCTGCGCGTGGTCACCGTCGATCCCGAAGTGTCGTTGCGTGCCCTGGTACACAGCGGCAAGCAGCGCAATTTCGGCAAGAAGATGCTGGCGCCCAAGACCGTGAATCAGCGGCGCTACATCGAGGCCATCGAGCGTAACGACCTGGTCTTCGGCGTGGGCCCGGCCGGTACCGGCAAGACCTATCTCGCGGTCGCCATGGGCGTCTCGGCGTTGATCAATAAGCAGGTCTCGCGCATTATCCTGACGCGCCCTGCCGTCGAAGCCGGCGAACGGCTCGGCTTCCTCCCCGGCACGCTGCAAGAGAAGGTCGATCCTTACCTGCGCCCGCTCTACGACGCACTCTACGACATGCTCGAGAGCGAGCGGGTGGAGAAGTTGCTGGAGAAGAACGTCATCGAAGTGGCGCCCATCGCGTTCATGCGCGGACGCACACTGAATGACAGCTTCATCATCCTCGACGAGGCGCAGAACAGCACGTCCGAACAGATGAAGATGGTGCTCACGCGCCAGGGCTTCAACTCGAAGATGGTGGTGAACGGCGACATCACGCAGATCGACCTGCCCACCGGCCGCCGCAGCGGATTGATCGACGCCATCGATGTGCTGAAGGGCGTCGAGGGTATCAGCTTCGTGCAATTCGACGAGCGCGACGTGGTGCGCCATACGCTGGTGCAGCGCATCGTCAAAGCGTACGAAAAGCACAACGAGACTAACGGCGCGGGTCGCCAGCTCACGCTCAAGCTGTCCGAACCGGACGCCCCGGCCCCAGAGACCGCGCCCCGGGCCTGAGCGCCGCCATGCCATCTTCAGAAGGCAGTAGCGTCACGTTTCGCCGTACTCCAGCGGATGTGCGTCCGCGCGCGGTGGCGCTGTTTGCGAGGAAATTGGAACGCGAGGTCGCGCGAGGAAGAGCGTTCGATTGTCTGATTACGGGGGACGCGGAAGTGCGGCGGTTGAATCGCGATTTCCGAGGGGAGGATTATGCGACGGACGTTTTGTCGTTCCCCACGACACTACCGAACTCAGTCCTCGGCGACCTGGCCATTTCCCTTCCCCGTGCCCGCGCCCAGGCGCGCGACTTTGGACACAACACCGAAACTGAGATCCGCATTCTGATGCTGCACGGCGTCCTCCACCTTCTCGGCCTCGACCACGAGCGCGATAATGGCCACATGGCTCGCGCCGAAAAGCGCTGGCGCTCACGCCTGGGCCTGCCCAACGGGCTGATCGAGCGGGTGCAGGCATGATCCTGGCCGTCACGCTCGCCGCCGTCGTCACGATCCCGCTGCTCGCGATCGTCACTTTCGTGCAGCTTCTCTATCTCGAGAGTTTGCGGCTGCGCAGCCGCGACCTGCCGTCGCTCAAGTTTTTCAAAGAGACGCTCGCCGAAAAACTCGGCCTCTCCACCGAGGCGGGCGCCGACGCCTTCTCGCTCGTCAAACACACGCTGCTCGTACTCCTCGGCATCTTCTACTTCGCCTGGTTCGCCGACAGCCGGCTCTGGACTTGGAACACCTTGTGGCAGTCCGCACTGGCCGTCTGGCTGACCATGATCGCGGTGACGTACGCGCTGCCGCAACTCCTCTACAGCCGCACTTCCGCACATTGGCTCGGGCCGCTCGTTCCCCTGCTCCGCGCCTTCGCCTGGATCGCGCGCCCGTGGACCGCCCTGCTCGGGTTTTTCCAATCGCTGATCGATCTGACCGACGGTACCGCCGCCGAAGAAGAGCCGCCCACCTCCGCCGAAAACATCGAGGCGCTGATCTCTGCCGGCACCGAAGAAGGTCTCATCGAGGAAGAAGACCGCAAGCTCATCCAGTCGGTGGTCGAGTTCGGCGACAAAGTGGTCCGCGAGGTGATGACCCCGCGTCCCAACATCGTCGGCATCTCAGCCGACGCAACGCTGGAACAACTCCGCCAGATCGTCATCACGGAACAGTACTCGCGCATTCCGGTCTACGAGCAGAACATCGACCAGGCGATCGGATTCATCCACGTGCGCGACATGTTCGAACTGGAAGGCCCCGACCGCGAGACCACGACCGTTCGCCAACTGGTCCGCCCGATTATCTTCGTGCCCGAATCCAAGCCCGTCAACGACCTGATGCGCCAGATGCAGCAGGAGAATACGCACATGGTGATCGTGGTGGACGAGTACGGCAATACCGCCGGGCTCGCCACCATGGAGGACCTGCTCGAGGTCATCATCGGCGAGATTCGCGACGAGCACGAACCAAGCAGCGACGTGCAGGAAGACGGCCAGGGCGGCTACATCGTCTCCGGCAACTTCGACCTGGACCGCATCGCCGACCTCTTCGACTCATTCCACCCCGAGGACGACATCGAATCCACCACCGTCGGTGGGCTGGTCAGCGAGTGGCTCGGCCGCGTGCCCAAGGCCGGCGAATTCGCGGATCGCGACGGCATCCGCGTCGAGGTGCTGGCCTCGGACGGACAGCGCGTGGAACAGGTCCGCATCAGCAAGTCCCAAACGGTTGCCCATGAGTAAAAAATTCCGCTCCGGGTTCGTCTCCATTGTAGGGCGGCCGAACGCCGGCAAATCCACGCTGCTGAACGCGCTGGTCGGCCAGAAGGTCGCCATCGTCGCCGACAAGCCGCAGACTACGCGCACTTCGATTCAGGGCGTCGCGTCCGCGCCCGGGTCGCAGATCGTCTTTCTCGACACGCCCGGCATTCACCGGGGCGATTCGTCGATCAATAAGCGCATGATGGACGCGGTGCGCGCCGCGCTCGAAGAACGGGACCTGCTGGTGTTCCTGGCGGATGCCACGCGCAGTCCGAACGAGAAGGACCGCCAGGCCGTCGACCTGGTGCGGAAGATCGGCACGCCCGTGATTCTGGTGCTCAACAAGATCGACCTGGTGAAGGAGAAGGCGAAGCTGCTGCCGGCGATCGAGCAATACAAATCGATTTTCGATTTCGCCGAGTATGTTCCCGTTTCCGCGCTGAAGGGCACGGGAGTGGAGGAACTGCGCAAGACCATCATCGGCCGTCTTCCCGAAGGCCCGGCCTACTTCCCGGAGGATCACGTCACCGACCAGCCGGAGCGGTTCCTGGCCGCCGAACTGGTGCGCGAGAAAGTGCTGCTGGCGACGCGGCAGGAGGTGCCGCACTCGGTCGCGGTGACGGTGGACAAGTGGGAAGAGACTCCGCGGCTCACGCGCATCTACGCCACCATCCGGGTGGAACGCCCCGGGCAGAAGGGCATTATCATCGGCGCCAAGGGAGCCACGCTCAAGCAGGTCGGCACGCAGGCGCGGCAGGAGATGGAACGGCTCTTCGGCGTCAGAATCTATCTCGACCTGCACGTGCGAGTGCAGCCTGGCTGGCGCGAGAAGCCCGCCTTCCTGAACGCGCTCGACTGGCGTACAATGGCCGGAGACGATGAAAGTTAAGATTGCAGCCTCCACTTTAATTCTTTGGCTGCTTGCCGGCATTTGCCTGGCGGCGGACAAACCGCTCACCGACGCCTTCATTACGGACACGGTGCAGATCAAGCTCGCCAGCGATCCCGACGTCAAAGGCGGCGGGCTGAAGGTGGACGTGAAGGACGGCGTCGTCACCATCAGCGGCTCCGTGCAGCAGGAAAAGCAGAAGACCAAGGCGACGAAGGTGGCGAAAAAGGTCAAGGGCGTCAAGCAGGTGATCAACAACATCGTCATCCAGGAGAAGGCCACGGGCAGATGATCCGGCCCGCCGCTGTTTGCTGCGCCGCCGCTTTAGCCCTGCTGTTGGCCGCGCAGGACGATCCTTCCGAGTTCGCTTTCACCGAACTGGCCAAGGGTTTTGCGTTTACCGAGGGCCCCGCCTGGTCGGCCAAAGACGGATATCTGATCTTCAGCGATACGCCCTCGGACCGCCTCTTCCGATGGGAGCCGGGTCAGAAAATCGAGATCTATCGCGAGGACGCGCACGGACCCAGCGGCAATGCCTTCGACGCAACGGGCCGCCTCTACACCTGCGAGACGCGTACCCGCCGGGTGACGCGGACCGAGAAGAACGGCGCCATCACAGTGGTGGCGGACAAGTGGGAAGGCAAGCGCTTCAATGCGCCCAACGACATTACGGTGAGCAAGACGGGGCACGTCTACTTCACGGATCCGGCGTTCGGCGAACAGTCCGACCACCGCGAGCTGGATTTCTACGGCGTCTACCACGTGCCGCTCAAGGGTCCGATGAAGCTGGTGGCGAAGCCTGTGGGCCGTCCCAACGGCATCGCTATTTCGCCCAACGGCCGAGTGTTGTATGTGGTCAATACCGACGAGCGCAACGTGCGCGCATATGACGTGGATCATAACGGCGACACTTCGAACGAGCGCGTTTTGATCGCCAAGATCGCGGGGCTGCCCGGCGGTGTGACTGTAGATGAGAAGGGCAATCTCTTCGTGACCGCGAACGGCATCCTTATATATACGCCGGACGGCCGCCTGATCCGCAAGCTCGAAATGCACGACCGCCCGTCCGACTGCGCGTTCGGCGAGCCGGACCTGAAGAGCCTGATCATCACGGCGGGGAGCATCGTGTACCGCTCCCGGATCAACTCCCTTGAGAGATGACCGGCGGTACCCCAAGCGCCCGATTGTCGGCGTGGGCGCGCTGATCCTGCGCCGCGACCGCATCCTGATGGCGCAGCGCGGCAAGTCTCCGCTCAAGGGCTGGTGGTCGCTGCCCGGCGGCGCGCTCGAGATCGGCGAGTCGCTGGCCGACGGCGTGCGACGCGAAGTGCGCGAGGAGACGGGCCTCGAAATCGAGCCGGTGTGCGTCTTCGAAATCTTCGAGCGCATCATGCGCGATGCTGCCGGCGCGCCCGAGTATCACTATGTGCTGATCGATTATCTCTGCCGCATCACCGGCGGTACGCTCGCCCCCGGTGACGACGTGTGCGCCGTCGAATGGGTGCGCCGCGGGGATCTGAAGAAGCTGCAGATCACCGAAGGGACGCTGGGCGTGATTGAAAAGGCTTTTCGGAAGCGCAGAAAATAGAACAGAGCCACCGTTGAAATCTTCTGCCACCGTTCTCGAATTCGAAGCTCTCCGCGCATTGGTTGGCCGCTACATCTCGAGCCCGCTGGGTCGCCGCGAGCTGGACAAGGTGCAGCCGCACACGGATCGGGAGCGGCTTCTCGAAGACCTTGCCGAAGCGGGCGAAGCCATGGAGTACTGGCGCGCTGCCTCGCGCCCTCAGCCGGCAGCGCGCGGAGCCGCCATCCGGATCGAGTTCGGCGGGATGCCCGATGTCGAAGGCGCCGTCCAGAAACTGCGGATCGAAGGCGCCAGCCTGGAGCCGAAGGAAATCTTCGACGTCTTCAATCTGCTGGACCGCGCCGCCGATGCCAAGTCGCTGCTCGCGGCCGCGGCTGAGCGCTTTCCGCGCCTGGGCCGGCGCGCGCAGACGCTCGGCGATTTTCGGTTGCTGCTGCGTGAGCTCGACGGCAAGATTCTGCCCGACGGCAGCGTCGCCGATCACGCTTCCGTCGCCCTCGCCAAGCTCCGCCGGGATATCGAACGCCAGAAAAAGGCGATCCAGGAATCGCTCGAACGTTTCCTGCGCACCCACCGCGAGGAGGGCGTGCTGCAGGAGGAGTTCGTCACCATCCGCAACGAGCGCTTCGTCGTGCCGGTTATCGCCGGCCAGCGCCGCAAGATCGATGGTGTCATTCACGGAGCCAGTGCGAGCGGCCACACGCTCTTCGTCGAACCGCTCGAAACCATCGACCTGAACAACGAGCTGGTGCGGCTTACCGAAGAAGAGATGCGCGAGGTGCACCGCGTTCTGCGCGAGATGACCGACCGGCTGCGCGGCTATGGCGACTCCATCCGGCAGAGTCTCACCACTATGGCCGAGCTGGAGCTGATCTTCGCCAAGGCGCGCTTCGCCGGCGAGTTCGACTGCGCAATTCCGCGCTTCGGCGAGCGGCTCTACCTCAAGGACGCGCGCCATCCGCTGCTGCGGCGCAAGCCCATCGTGCCCCTGACCCTGGAGTTGACGAAGGATCGGCGCACGCTGCTGATCAGTGGTCCGAACACCGGCGGCAAGACGGTGTCGTTGAAGACGGTGGGGCTGCTCAGCCTGATGGCGCAATCGGCGCTGCCCGTGCCCGCCGTCGAAGCCGAGTTCCCGCTGTTCGGGCAGGTGTTAGCCGATATCGGAGACTACCAATCGATCCAGGAGAACCTGAGCACATTTTCGGCGCACGTGTCGAACATCCGCGAGATGGCGCTGGACGTGACGCCCGATTCGTTGGTGCTGCTCGACGAGCTTGGCGCCGCGACGGACCCGGAGGAAGGCGGCGCGCTCGGCGTGGCGATCGTGGAACATTTCCGGACGGCCGGAGCATTCACACTGGTCTCGACGCACCTCATGGCGCTCAAAATCTACGGCGCCAATACGGAAGGCGTCGTCAACGGCTCGATGGGCTTCGACGAGGAGACCTTCGAGCCGACGTACCAACTGCGGCTGGGCCTACCCGGCAAGTCCGCCGGTCTCGAAATCGCCACCCGCCTCGGCATGCCCGAGGACATCATGCTGCGCGCGCGCCGCTCGATGAGCGATCGTGAGCGCGATGTCACCCGATTCCTGGGCGAGCTGCATCGGCGCATCGAAGAGACACAAACGCTGGAGCAGAGCCTGCGCGAGAAACTGGCCGAGCTGGAGCGCCGCGAGAAGCAGATCGCCGCTGAGTGGGAGAAGCGCGAGAGCGCCAAGTTAAAGGAGCTGGAGCGACGCACCGACCAGGCGCTGGCACGTTTCGAGGAGCAGGCGCAGGAGACGCTCGGCAAGATCGCGCAGAGTTCCGAGCGCCGCAAGGCCGAGCAGGAGGCGCAGCGACGCGTGGCCAAAGCCAAGCGCGAACTGCGCGAGGATTTCCAGACCACCGTGCTCTCGACCAACGAGGATTCGCGCCAAGGCGAGATCCGCCCATTGCAAATCGAGGAGGGCATGCGCGTCCGCCTCAAGGACATCCGCGAACCCGCGCGCGTGCGGCGCAAGCTGGGCAACGACCGCATCGAGGTGGAAGCCGGATTCCTGAAGATGCAGGTCTCGATCGACGACGTGATCGAAGTGCTGCCCGAAGCCGCCGCTACACCGGGCAAGCTGCCCAAGGGCGTGAGCTACAAACCTGCACCCGAACTGGCGCCGGTCCACCAGGAGATCAACGTGATCGGCCAGCGCGCCGAAGAGGCCCGCGATGCAGTGGACGAATTCCTCGACCGCGCCGTGATGGCGACCGCCAGCCGCGTGCGCATCGTACACGGCTTCGGCATGGGCGTGCTGCGCAAGGTGATCCAGGAACTATTGAGTCATCACCCGCACGTGGCTCGCTTCTATCCAGCCCCGCAGCAGGAAGGCGGCGCGGGGGCAACGATCGTGGAGTTGCGGGAATAGTTTCGGGGACAGGCTACACAACCTCGAAATTCGCCTGCGGAATTTCGAGGTTGGGTAGCCTGTCCCCGAAACTCACAAGCTACCGAGTACTTCGGCGGCGTGGCCGGCGGCCTTCACCTTGCCGTAGATCTTTTCGATCTTGCCGTCGGGGCCGATGATGAAAGTGGTCCGCTCGATGCCCATCACCTTCTTGCCGTACATATTCTTCTCTTTCCAGACGCCATACGCCTGGGCCGCGGCCTTGTCTTCATCCGCCAGCAACGTGAACGGCAGGTCGTACTTTTCCTTGAACTTCGCCTGCGCGGCGGGCTTGTCGGGCGAGATCCCGATCACGGTCGCACCCTTCTTGGCGAATGCACTAATGCCATCGCGGAATTCGCAGGACTCCGTGGTGCATCCCGGCGTATCGGCCTTTGGATAAAAGTAGAGCACCACGCGCTTGCCCTTCAGGCTCGACAGCTTGAACTCTTCGCCCAAGTCGGTGCGGACGTGAACGTCGGGAGCCTTGTCGCCTTCTTTTAACATCGATCACCCCAGCTTCTGTTTGAGAATTTCGGTCACTGCCGCGACATTAGCCTGGCCGCGCGAGGCCTTCATCGCCTGGCCGACGAGGTAGTTGAGAACCGTCGTCTTGCCGCCCTGGTATTGTTCCACCTGCTTGGGATTGCCGGCGATCACATCGGCGATGATCCGTTCCAGCGCGCCAGTGTCGCTGATCTGCTTGAATCCCTCGCGTTCGATGATGACGCCGGGCGCGTCGCCGGTCGAAACCATCTTGGGAAAAACTTCCTTCGCCAGTTTGCCGGAGAGCTCACCGGTCGCAATCAGCTTCACCAGCGCTCCCAGGCTTTCGGCGCTGACGGGCGACTCGGCGATCTCCTTGCCCTCGGCCTTGAGCGCGCCCATCAAGTCGCCCATCACCCAGTTGGCGGTGGTCTTCGGATCGCCCGAGACATGCGCGGCGGTTTCGAAATACGCGGCGGCGGCGCGGCTCTGGGTCAGCACATCGGCATCGTATTCGCGCAGGCCGAGGTCGTCGATGAAGCGGCGGCGCTTGGGCGCGGGAAGTTCGGGCATCGACGCGCGCGCCTCCGCCAGCCACGTCTCGCTGATGGTGAGCGGCACCAGGTCGGGCTCGGGGAAGTAGCGATAATCGTGCGCGTCTTCCTTACTGCGCATGGCGAACGTCTCGTCGAGATCGGGATTGTACAGGCGCGTCTCCTGCACGATGCGGCCGCCCGATTCGAGCACCGCCACTTGGCGCGCGATCTCGAAATCCAACGCCTGCCTCAGGAAGCGGAATGAGTTCAGATTCTTGACTTCGGCCTTGGTTCCCAACGTCTCCACACCGCGCAGTCGTACAGAAACGTTGGCGTCGCAGCGCAGGTGGCCCTTCTCCATGTCGCAGCTCGATACTTCGACGAACTGCAGCATCTGCTTGAGCTCGGTGAGGTAGGCGTAGGCCTCGTCGGAGCTGCGCATGTCAGGATCGCTGACAATTTCGATGAGCGGCGTGCCGCTGCGGTTCAGGTCCACGTAGGAGTAGCGGTCGGAGTCCTTGAAGCCGTCGTGGATGCTCTTTCCGGCGTCGTCTTCCATGTGGACGCGGGTGACGCCGATGCGCCGCACGGCGCCGCCCACCACAATCTCCACTGAGCCATGCTCCCCCAGCGGCTCGTCGTATTGCGAGATCTGATAGCCCTTCGGCAGGTCGGGGTAGAAATAGTTTTTGCGCGCGAAACGCGAGCGCCCGCGGACCGCGCAGCCCAGCGCCAGCGAGGCCTTGATGGCCAGGTTGACGGCCTCGCGATTCAGCACCGGCAGCGCTCCGGGCAGCCCCAGGCAGACGGGACAGACGTTGGTATTCGGCGGCGCGCCGAAGCCGGTGGGACATCCGCAGAAGATTTTGGTCGCGGTGGAAAGCTGCACGTGCACCTCGAGACCGATGACGGGCTCGTAGCGAGCGATAGCTTCAGGCGTGGCCATGGAAAGGACGGAGGACATCGTGTCTCTCCATTATAGGTTCGGCTACCGGCCCGGCGAAATCAGGCGGCTTTCGATCGTGCTCACGAATTCCTGAAGCGCCTTGCGGTCGGCGGATTCCCACTTCACTTCGACGACGTATTGGAAATGCTTCTGGTCGTAGACCACCACGGTGTCGGCGGCGGGACGCCAGTGCTGGATCAATTCGAGTCCCACATCGGGCGCGGCCTCGTACACGCGAGCTTCGATCTTCCCCGGGCCGTCATACGCGGCCGCACGGATGCGTCGGATGACGCCGCGGGGCGCGAAGGAGGGAGCTTCGGAAAGCGGCACGTCGCGGAGTGCGGTGCGCCGCCACACGCCGGCCACGGTCTCAGGGAAGACATCGAGCGCGGGCGTTGCGGCCGTCCGGCATGCAGCCAGTCCCGCAGTGAGGAATAACCACACGACCAAGCTACACCGGCGCGTCACAAGCAGGATGATAACATCGCAGTGATGGCGAAGTTCAAACCGGTGAGAGCGAAATCCAAAAGAGCTCCGCCACCCAAGGGCGGGCTGCCGTGCGTGATCCTGGTGATCGCCGCAATGTTCTTCGTGATGCTACTTCTTTACTGGATGATGACGGGCCATAATGCGAACGGATAATCGGAAGCCGGGTGAAATGCGCCCGGTGGAAATCATCAGCGGATACCTGCCGACGGCCGAAGGCTCGGCGCTGATCAAGGTTGGGAACACGCACGTGCTGTGCACTGCCACTGTCGAAGATACCGTCCCGTATTTTCTGCGCAACTCGGGCAAGGGGTGGGTTACGGCGGAATACGCGATGCTGCCGCGGGCCACCGCCAAGCGCACTGCGCGCGAGGTGACCAAGGGCCGGCCTTCGGGACGCACGCACGAGATCCAGCGGCTGATCGGCCGCTCGATGCGGGCCGTGGTGGACACGCAGGCTCTCGGCGAGCGCAGCGTGATCCTGGACTGCGACGTTTTGCAGGCCGATGGCGGCACACGCACGGCGTCGATCACGGGCGCGTTCGTGGCGCTGGCGCAGGCGCTCAACCAACTGGTGAAATTCGGCGCGCTCAAGACGATGCCGCTGCGCGACACCGTGGCCGCCACCAGCGTAGGGCTGGTGGGCGGCGTGCCGATGCTCGACCTTTGCTACGACGAGGACTCGCAGGCTGACGTCGATATGAACGTAGTGATGACCGGGTCGGGACGGTTCGTGGAAGTGCAGGCCACCGCCGAGCACACGCCGTTCGACGACGACCAGATGGCGAAACTGGTGGCGCTGGCGCGCGCCGGTATCGTGGAACTCGGCAAGCTCCAGAAGAAGGTGGCGGGGATTTGACGAGGTTGTACTGCGCCACGGGCAACCCCGGGAAGCTGCGCGAATTTCAGGTGGCGGCACAGCACGCGCCGGTCGAGATCGAACTGGCGCCGGATTTCCGATCGCTGCCTCCCGCTGTGGAGGATGGCGCCACCTTCGAAGAGAACGCCATCAAGAAGGCGCTGCATTACGGCCGGTACACGCCGGGTCTGCTGTTCGCGGACGACTCCGGTTTGGAGGTGGACGCGCTCGGCGGCGCGCCGGGTGTCTACTCGGCGAGGTACGCGGGAGAGCACTCGACCGATGCGGCCAACAACGCGTTGCTGCTCGAAAACCTGCGAGGTGTGGAGAATCGGAAGGCACGGTTCGTTTGCGCCATCGCGGTGGTGGAGGGCGGTACGGTGCGCGGCCTGTACCGCGGCACAGTAGAGGGCACGATCGTCGACGATGCCCGCGGCGACGGCGGATTCGGCTACGACCCGCTGTTTTACTATGCGCCCTTTGGGTGCACGTTCGGGGAGGCCGGCGCGGCGCAAAAGTTCGACGTGAGCCATCGCGGGCAGGCGCTGCGAAAGATGCTGGATGCGATCGCGGTGCAGTGAGACCCCGCTCTGAGCCGATCCCTATTTCTTCTCGCCGGGTTCGCTCGGAAGTTCGGAGGGTGGCTGGTCGAGCTTCACTTTCAGAGGCAGGAGCACGCGCAAGGCGAACAGGTTGAGCGCGGATAGCGTGATCGCGAGGAGGAAACGGTCTTGCGCTACGGCCGCGCCGATCACGCCGGTGTTCCAGATGCTGGCGGCAGTGGCAGTACCGTGAATGCTGCCCTGCGATTTCAGAATCGCGCCGCCGCCGATGAAGCCGATGCCGGCTACCATTCCCTGAATGATGCGCGACTGACTCTCCGGCGTCGTGTTGGCGGGCGCGAGGCTGAGCAGGACGTAGCCGCAACTGGCCATGGCGACCAGCGGAAAGGTGCGCACTCCGACGCTATGCGCCTCGGTTTCGCGGTACCAGCCGACAGGCAGCGCCAGTAGATACGCGACCAGCAGGCGGGTGATGTCGCGGATAGCGTAGTGCCAGTCGTTGGGGTTCATAGCTGCGTTTATACCACCGGGCGACGGCGAGCTTCAGTCCCCCCCTTCCGTTCCTAAAACATTTGCAGTAGATTATGTTATATGCTGAACAGCCGCGATTCGTCCATCTGGCGGAGTCTGGCCGTCGCTTTCGGCGATGGCGTGGCCTTCGGCGTGGGGGTGAAGCTCACGCAGCCTCCACCGGCCCGAAGCGTAGGCCCGGCGCCCAGAATCGATCTGAGCCCCCTGGCGCAGCGCATCCGGGAGATCGAACAGAAAGTGGATGCGCTCCATCAGATGCCGCGCGCGATCGCTCCGGCAGCGGCCGGCGCGTCGTTCGACCAAAAGGTTCTCGAGGCCGTGGTGAACGCGCTCGATGCACGCCTGAACGAACAGGCGGGGCAGGTGGAGCGCCGGCTGACTGAACTCGAAGCCAAGCTGGCCATCGAACTGAAGGAACTCGACCGGCAGGACCAATCGATCGTGACCGGCACGCAAGGGCGTCTCGAAGAGATCCAGGGGATGGTGCAGCAGGAGATAGTCGGGGTGCGGAACGAGATGGCGGCATTACGCGGGCGCGTGGATGAGGACATGGCGTCGCTTCCCGAGCGGATGGCCGCGATGCAACACGAATTGGGGGTTGTGCTCGAGCGGATGATCGAGGAGCAAGTGGCTGCGCAGGTGGACACCCAGATGATCGCCCGGCTACCGGCGATGGAACAGGTGCTGCGCACGCTCGTCTCATCCACGCTGAACATGCAGTTGCGGCCGCTCGAGCAGCAGATGCGGGAGGAGGTCCGGCACACCGCCGGGCGCGCCGCCAGCCTGCTGGTGTCGTCGATGGAAGCGACGGTGGATGAGAAAATGTTCCCGATCCGCGCGGACCTGGAGGAGAAAGGCCGCGAGATCGCGGAGCTGCGGCATAAGGTGGGAGAGGCCGACCGTTCGGTGCTGGATCTGATACTGGCGATCGGTGTGATGTGCAGGCAGGCGGCGGACCGGATCGGTCCGTCGGCGGAGCAGGCGGCGACGGTAATGGCGGAGGCACCCGCGGCCGTCGAAGAGGCGCGAGTGGCGGATGCGCAGACACCCTCCACGGAGATCCACCCGTTGCCCGGGTTCGCCCAGGAGAGCCAGCCGGGCAAGTTGTGGAAGATTCCGCTGGTATCGTCGTTCATGTTGGCCACCTGCGGACTGCTCTTGCTGCATTACCTGTAGCGGCCGCGGAGCGCGTGTTATCCTGATTCCGCGCTCCCATGAAAATCTCTTCCGTTCGATCTTATCTGTTGTCCTATCCTTTTCCCGAACCGATCCGTCTGCCCTTTCATGGCGGCGAGCGGACCATCCTCAAACGCGACGCCATGTTCATTCGGGTAGAGGCAGACAACGGGCTGGTGGGTTACGCCCCCGGGCCGGGCAGCGAGTTGGCGCACCGCGCCATCCAGGAAACCATCGCGCCCTTTCTGGTGGGCCGGGTGCTGGCCGATCCCGACGCGCTGCGCGTGAAGTTCCTGGAAGGGCCGGGCACAGATCTCGAACTGGCTAAGGTGTACTGCTCGGTCGAGATCGCGTTGTACGACCTGGCCGGGAAGGCGCAGGGCGCGCCGGTTTCCGAGTTGCTGGGCGGGCGCGTGCGGGATCGCATCCGGCTGTACGGCAGCGCCGGGATGTACATGCCGCCCGAAGCGTATGCGGCCGAGGCGCAGGCAGTGTCCGAGCTGGGCTTCACCGCGTATAAGATGAGGCCGGCGCTCGGACCCGAAAAGGACATGGAGACCGTGCGGCTGATGCGCCAGGCGGTGGGCCCGGATTTCGATCTCATGGTGGACGCGCACACTTGGTGGCGCATGGGCGATCGCAGCTACGACCTCGCCACCATTGAGCGGGTGGCCCGCGACATGGCGCAGTACCGCATCGCGTGGCTGGAAGAGCCGATGCCGCCGGACGACCACGAGGCTTACCTCAAGCTGAAGGAGTTGGACATCGTGCCTTTGGCGAGCGGCGAACACGAGCCCAACGAGGAGCGGTACCTCGACCTCATCCTGACGCAGGCCGTGGACTACGTGCAGATGGACGTCTGCTGCCAGGGCGGGTACGCGATGGGGCGGCGCATCTTCGCCGAGATCGCGCGGCAGGGGCTGCGGTTCGCGTTCCACAGTTGGGGCACGGCGCTCGAAGTGGTGGCGGCGGCGCACCTCGGCATCTGCTGGCCGGAGATGGTGGTGGAGTGGCTCGAGTACCCGTGCTACTCGAGCCCCAGCCGCGCCGGCATGTATGCATTCCCGCTGGCCGCGGACATTTTGAAGGAGCCGCTCGAACTGGATCGCGGCGACCTGATCGTGCCGCGCAAGCCAGGGATGGGCATCGACGTGGACGAGCGGGTGGTGGAGCGCTACCCGTGGATTCCAGGGCCGTGGTCGTTCTTCCACATCGATTCGCCGCCCGAGACGCGCGCCGTGATGTCGGACCACAGCGTGCAGTGGGACCCGGAGGCGTCGGGCACGGCGGGCTAAAATGAGTGCATGCCTGAAGTGCTACGAATTGCCGGCCGGGAATTCCGCTCACGCCTCATTGTAGGGACGGGGAAGTATCGCAGTTTCCAGGAAATGCAGCGGTGCCACGAGGCCAGCGGAGCCGACATGGTCACGGTGGCGGTGCGCCGCGTCAACCTGACGGACCGTTCCAAGGAATCGCTGCTCGATTATATCGATCGCTCTAAAATCTTCATCCTTCCCAACACGGCCGCGTGCTATTCGGCCGATGACGCGATTCGCACCGCCATGCTGGCGCGCGAGGTGGGGCTATCGAACTGGGTCAAGCTGGAAGTGATCGGCGACGAGAAGACGCTGTTCCCGGATAATGCCGGGCTGCTGGAGGCCACGAAATTCCTGGTGAAGGAAGGCTTCGTGGTGCTGCCGTACACGAACGACGACGTGGTGAACGCGCGCAAGCTGATCGACGCGGGTGCGGCGGCGGTGATGCCGCTGGCGGCGCCGATCGGGTCGGGGATGGGGGTGCAGAACCCGGCGAACCTGCGGATCATGCGGGAGATGGTGACGTCGGTCCCGCTGATCGTGGACGCGGGTGTGGGCACGGCTTCCGACGCGGCGATCGCGATGGAACTCGGCGCCGATGGCGTCCTCATGAACACCGCGATTGCGGCCGCCGAGGACGCAGTAAAGATGGCGCACGCGATGCGCCTGGGAGTCGAGGCCGGACGGCTGGCTTACGAAGCGGGACGTATGCCGAAGAAGTTGTACGCGACGGCGAGCAGTCCGCTGGCGGGGGTCGTGGGCTCCTGAAGGGTAGTGTGGTTTTAGCGTGGAGATGACTCATCCAGCTACGATACTCTCGAACTTTTGCAGCGCTTCAATATGGCGTGCCGTCGCTAAACTTGAAGCTGAGAAGTACCGATTGTCTTCCCACGGGGTGTTAACGCGTCGGTCAATCGTGAAAATTGGCGCAGTGCCGCTGTCTTCACCAAACAAGAGTCCAGTGGGCTGTACGACCTTATTGGAGATCCCAGAGAGGAGTGAAGAAAAGTCTTCCAGCTTTTGCAAGACAGCACCGAGCTTTGCGTCCATCTGAACGATGAGTTCACTACGGTAGATTCGCTTTTTCGTTAGGTGAGGTGGATACACGACACCCAACTGTTCTCCTAGCCAGCCAGTGAAGTCTAGCAGGAACTCATGGGCCGCTTCGGTCGAATGGCGGCAGCCAGCCACTACGCCATCGGCATGCAAATCAAAATCAACTTCCACGGTGGTCATATCGTAAACGAATTTGCCATGTTTGAAGTAAAGGCTTTCACCTGTATGAATCTGCTCTGGCTTTGGAAGTACGGCAAATTGGTATCGCTGACCAAGTGCATTGTAGATGGCCGGATAAAGACTGATACCCTTTGGGTTCAGTTCTTGCGCGTCAAATAGCCAGACGGTTCTGGCTAGTTGGACTTTCAATACTTCCATATTGCTCCTGAGCAACCGCAACCGCCAAAGCTGCTGGCTTTTTCTTGGGTGGAACCCAATCCGAGGTTTCCTGAGAATATCCTTCAGTCGGCCGCAAACGACCCTCTATCGCTTTAACTTTTTCCAAGTCCTCCGGAGCAAGCTCCTCTGACCCAAATTCCTCATCAAAACTTAGAACTGCAAAATATTCAGGCCCCTGTGTTGGAAGTGAATCCAAGGTTTTTGAAAATGGGCGGAATTTAATTTCAAGGTCTGTATCGAACGCTTCCGCTAAGCGTAGTAGCGTTGCGACCGTCATCTTGCCATAGTCTGGATTCTCTAGTCTTGAAACCCAGGTCTGGGCCATTCCAATCGCATCGCCAAGTTCCTTTTGTGTCATCGTTCGGGCTTGACGCAAAGCGCGAACCTGGAGAGCCACAGAAGCCCGAAGGCGCTCGTTCACAAACGCGTGCCGATACTCTGGATCGCGGAAACCTTGTAGAAGCTGCTGCCTAACTGAAATTGTGCCTGCGGACTCTGCTCGGTTGGCTAATGACAAGTTTGCGGCGCTCATCTGCAACCTCCAAAAGCTGCCTCGGAACTTTTCCCTTTTCCACACCACCAATCAAAAGAGAGAACTGCGCTCGGCCAGGACCGTAGAAACCAAATGGACGATACTGAACACCAGCGCTTACTATTCGCAGTTCGAGTAATCCAGGCCAACCAGTGTAGGCGCTGATGTATTGCTCGGGAAATATCGGGAATCCTTGGAGGGCGGCTATACGCGCGTTTATCTTGGCCTTGGCACCCTTTGGCATCCCGCCGTTTAACCAGCGATGGATTTCGTTCTCGCCTCTCTCGCTGAAAAAGTCGGAAAACGTCCATGTGCCCATTGTAGAAGAATTTTCTTATATAGTCAACCTAAACCCTCTTGACTCGGCAGAAGAAAAAACATATACTATAGTCCAATAGCATGAAAACAAATAGCCATCGGAACCCAGTCGCCAAACCGAATCCGACGGCCATTTGTCTGTCTTGCCCCTGTAGCTCAGTTGGTCAGAGCGTCCTGCTGCTAACGGGAAGGTCGCTCGGTTCGAATCCGGCCAGGGGAACCACATTAATCAGCCCCACTGATAGCGCTAACTACCTGTGGAGCCTAACCTCGGGCTTTCGCCAAAGGCTGGGTTTCTACGCCCACAGTCATTTTGGCCGCTTCGCCCGAAGAAAGCAAGGTCGAAATGACTTGTCACAACTGCCGTCTGGAGATGGTGAAGCCCTGCAACTGCGCGGTGCTAAACTGATCCATAATGTCGTACCAGCACCTCCTCTTTGACGTGGACGCGGGCGGGATCGCGCTCGTCACGGTCAACCGGCCGGACAAGTTGAATGCCCTCTCGGCCGCCGTCATCGGGGAGTTGCACCACGCCTTCAGCCGGATCGCAGGGGACGGGGACATCCGCGCGGCCATCCTCACCGGCGCGGGCGAAAAGGCGTTTGTAGCTGGCGCCGATATCAACGAACTGGCGGTGCTCACGCCGGTCGAGGCGCGCGAGTACGCGGCGCGGGGGCAGCGCACGCTCCGCATGCTGGAGACGGGCACCAAACCGTCGGTGGCGGCGGTGAATGGATTCGCGCTGGGAGGCGGACTCGAACTCGCCATGGCCTGCACGGTGCGGTTCGCTTCCGAAAATGCCAGGCTCGGCCAGCCGGAAGTGAAGCTCGGAATCATCCCGGGATATGGCGGCACGCAGCGGCTGCCACGATTGGTGGGGCGTGGACGCGCGCTCGAACTGCTGCTCGGGGGCGAGCCGGTCACGGCCGCCGAGGCGCATCGCATCGGATTGGTAAATGCCGTGGTGCCCCAGGCCGAGCTGCTGGCGCACAGCCGGGCGTGGCTGGCGAAGGTGCTGGCCAACGGGCCGCTGGCGCTGGGCCTCGTCATGGAGGCAGTGGACGTGGGCCTGGATTCCGGCCTGGATGAGGGACTGCGCTTTGAAGCGGCCGCGTTCGGAGTCAGCGCGGCAACCGAGGATCGTTGTGAAGGCACGCGCGCTTTTCTGGAAAAGCGCAAGCCGGCCTTCGCGGGAAAGTGAATCATGTCGAGAGTATTTGAAGGCCACTTATCGGCCGCCGGACTGCGATTCGCCATCGTCGTCAGCCGCTTCAACAGCTTCATCACGGACCGCCTGCTGGCCGGGGCGATCGACGCCCTGACGCGCCACGGGGCCGACGCGGACCTGATCGACATCGTCAAGGTGCCGGGTTCCTGGGAGGTCCCGCTGGCCGCGGCCGAGGTCGCGCACCAGCACCGCTACGATGCCATCATCTGTCTCAGCGCCGTCATTCGCGGGGAGACGCCGCACTTCGACTACGTGGCCGGAGAGGCCGCCAAAGGCATCGCCCATGTGTCCGCGGAAACCGGAGTGCCGGTAGCGTTCGGCGTGCTAACCACCAATACGCTGGAGCAGGCCATCGATCGCGCGGGCGCCAAGGGCGGCAATAAGGGCGCGGACGCCGCCATCACCGCCATCGAAATGGCCAACCTTCTGCGTGCGCTTCGGCAGGGCACTTAATGTCTTCGCGCCACAGGTCCCGCGAACGCGCTCTGCAGATTCTGTTTCTGTGGGACGCGCGGCGCCAGCCGGTCGAGGAGGCGATTGACGCGTATTACGACCAGCTCTTCTCGGAGGAGCGTCCGGAACGCGACCCGTTCGTGGCCACTCTGGTGCGCGGCACTGTCGAACACCTGGCGATGCTCGACGAACAAATAGCGAAACATGCGGAGCACTGGCGCCTGGAGCGCATGCCAGTAGTGGACCGCAATATCCTGCGCCTGGCGGTGTACGAAATGGCGCACGGCGGTACGCCCGCGGCGGTGGCCATCGACGAAGCGCTCGAACTGGCGCGTGAATTCGCGGGCGAAGAGTCCGTCCATTTTGTCAACGGCGTGCTGGATGCGATTCACCGTGAATCGGCCTCGGCTACGAGCTAGCAGCCTTAATTTTGTAGCTGATTCCCGCCTCGCCGCATCTATAAAAATAGGTACGGTATACTCTGCGTAAGGAAGGTCTCATGCCCCGGAAGCCCCACACGCTGTTTATCCTCCCGGTAATTGTCCTGGGTTGCTCGATTGCGGGCGGCTTCTATGGGCCCAGGATGCAGGCTGCGGTCGCCGCCACCGATATGGCGGACGATGTCGAAGTCACCCTCAAAGGCGATGTGGACCGCTTTGCGAAGGTCTACGCCGTCGTAGAACAGAACTTCGCGGATAAACCCAACCCGGACAAATCCATTTATAAGGGCGCGATTCCGGGTATGCTGCGCACGCTCGACCCCCATTCCAACTTCTTCGATCCGCGCGACTACCGCAACATGCTGGAAGAACAGCACGGGCAATATTTCGGGGTCGGCATGACGGTTTCACCGCGCAACGAAAAGACCGTCGTGGTGGTGCCGTTCCCGGGTTCGCCCGCGTACAAGGCGGGGATTCGCCCGGGCGACGTGATCGTCACTGTCAATGACAAGCCGACGGCGGGGCTGAACACCACCGAAGTGGCGGACCTTCTGAAGGGGCCGCGCGGTACCCAGGTGAAGATCACGATCTCGCGCGAGGGCGCGCCGGACTACATCAGCCTGATGGTGACGCGCGACGAGATCTACCGCAAGAGCGTCCAGGAAGCCTTCTGGATCAAGCCGGGCATCGCGTACGTGAGGATTTTGCAGTTCGCCGATACCACCGCCCGCGAGCTGGATGAAAACCTGAAGCGGCTGGGCGAAAACAACATCAAGGGGCTGGTGCTCGACCTGCGCAACAACCCCGGCGGCCTGTTGAACCAGGGCGTGGCGGTGGCCGACCACTTCCTGCAGAAGGGGCAGCTCATCGTTTCGCACCACGGCCGGTCGTCGTCCGAGAAATCGTACTTCGCGAGCAGCGGCAATCATGGGCGCAACTATCCGATCGTGTCGCTGGTCAACCGGTACACAGCGTCGGCGGCGGAGATCGTCTCGGGCGCGCTGCAGGATCACGACCGCGCCTGGATCCTGGGCGACACCACGTTCGGCAAGGGGCTGGTGCAGACCGTCTATCCGCTGTCCGACCGCACGGCGCTGGCGTTGACCACGGCGCATTATTACACGCCCAGCGGCCGGCTGATCCAGCGCGATTATTCGCACCAATCTTTCTTCGACTACTACAATAACCGGCCGGCGGATTCGAACCCGCTCGACGTGAAGATGACGGATAGCGGCCGCACCGTCTACGGCGGCAACGGCATTGCGCCGGATGAGAAATTCGTCATACCGAAGATGAACGCGCTGCAGGCGTGGCTCTACCGCGAGGGTCTGTTCAACTTCACGCGCTCCTATTTCGGGACCCACAGCACCAACCTGCCGAAGGGCTGGATGCCGGACGAGGCGATCCTGCAACAGCTTCACGAGTACGTGCTGAAGCAAAACGTCAAATTCACCGACGAGCTGTTCACGGCGAACAAGGACTGGATCATGCGCCACCTGGCGCGCGAGATGTACACCACGGCGTTCAATGTGGACGAGAGCGACCGCATGTTCGCGCAGACGGATCCGGAAGTGCAGAAGGCCGTGGATTCGATGCCGAAAGCCGTCTCGCTAGTGGAGAACGCCAGGAAGACGATGGCGGCGGCTCATCGATAGATTTAGCTGGTAACATCGATACTTGAATCCCAATCCGCAGATCATTGTCCTCGATGCCGGGGGACAATACTGCCACCTGATTGCCCGCAAGGTCCGCGACCTCGGCGTCTACGCGGAAGTCCGGGCGAGCGAAACTCCGGCTCGCGAGTTGACCTTCGCCAAAGGCCTTATCATCTCCGGCGGGCCCAGCAGCGTTTACGATGAAGGCAGTCCCACGGTGGACCCCGGCATCTTCGAGCAGGGCTGTCCGGTTCTCGGCATCTGCTACGGCCAGCAGCTCATGGCGCACCTGCTCGGCGGCGAAGTGCGCAGGGGCGATAAGGGCGAGTACGGACTGGCGACGCTCGATCTCGCAGAATCGTCCGACCCTCTGTTCTCCGGCCTCGCCGGGCGCCAGCAGATCTGGATGAGCCACCGCGATCTGGTCGGCCGTCTCCCCGAAGGCTTCCACAATGTGGGGGGCACTGATACCTGCCCGGTCGCGGCCATCGCCGCACCCGCGCGCAAGCTCTACGCAGTCCAGTTCCACCCCGAGGTGGTCCACACCACGCGCGGCAAGGAGTATCTGCGGAACTTTGTCTTCGGCGTGTGCGGCTGCGAGCCGGATTGGGACCCGCGCCATCGCGTCCCGATGCTCGAGCAGGAGATCCGCGAGTGCGTCGGCGGGCGCAGCGTGTTTTTCTTCGTCTCGGGCGGCGTGGATTCCACCGTCGCGTTCACGCTTTGCACGCGGGCGCTGGGCGAAGACCGCGTCCGCGGCGTCTACGTCGATACCGGCCTGATGCGCGAAGGCGAGACGGATTTCGTCCGCCGCATGACCTCCGTCACCGTGGAACACGCTGAAGAGCAATTCCTGACGGCGCTCGCCGGCGTCACCGATCCCGAGCAGAAGCGCCACACTATCGGCGAAGAGTTTGTGCGCGTGCAGGAGCGCATCATCGAATCCCGCCGCCTGCTGGACGAGAACTGGATTCTGGGACAGGGGACGATTTATCCCGACACGATCGAGTCGGGCGGCACTGAAAAAGCGGCCGTCATCAAGACGCATCACAATCGCGTGGCCGGCATTCAGAAGCTGATCGAGTGCGGCCGCATCGTCGAGCCCCTGAAATCTTTCTACAAGGATGAAGTGCGCGAAGTGGGCCGGGAACTGGGCCTGCCGGCGGGACTGCTGGAACGGCATCCCTTCCCCGGCCCCGGCCTCGCTATCCGCTGCCTGTGCTCCGATTTCGATGCGCCCGTGCGCGCCAGCGAGGATGGCGTCATCCTCCCGGTGCACTCCGTCGGCGTGCAGGGCGATTCCCGGAGTTACGCGCCGGTGCTTGCGATCGACTCGCTCGACCACGCGCGCGCCACGGCGCTGATCAATCGCATTGCGGGCGTGAACCGGGTGGTGGCGGCGGTCGTAACACGCGTCCCGCTGCTCGAGATGCAGGTGCGCGCGTGCTCGCTCACGCCCGAGCGGCTGGCCCGCCTGCGTGCCGCCGATGCCGCCGTCCGGGCCATCTCGCAAGCTAGCGGCTACGACCAGTGCGTGTGGCAATTTCCGGTAATTCTGATTCCGTTGGGCACGGCCGAAGCCCCCGATTCCGTGGTGCTCCGCCCGGTGGATTCGGTGGACGGCATGACCGCGCAGTCCGTGAAAATGGACCCCGCGCTGCTCGACCGCATGTGCACAGATCTGATGGCGCTCAAGGGAATCGCCGGCGTGTTCTACGATCTCACGCACAAACCGCCCGGCACCATCGAGTGGGAATAGCGTTTACTGTTTAGGCGCCGGCAGTTTCAGTTCGACGCCGGATTCCTTATTCAGCCGCTGACTCAGATCGCGATCGACAAGCGAAAGCGAAACCTGGTTGTGTGTGTTTCCCGACGTGAAGTAGTGCAGGGTGTCGCCATCCACCCAATACGCCACGGCCGAGTAGATCGTGTGATCCTTGAACGCGATCAGATAACGCATGGGCTCGGGCGGCGTTTCCTCCTGCAGCGGCGGCTGGTAGGCAGAAACAGGCCCCTGCTGCGATTCCATCATCGGGTGCTGGCCCTCGCGAACTACCACGGGCGGCGCCTGCGGCGGCATCACCACCGTGACATTCGGCTGCGCCGGAGGAGGTAGGGGCGCCATCTCCGGCTGCATCGACGCATCGTAGTAGCCATTGCCATAGCCGCCCACGTACACCGGATAGGCGTAGACAAAAGTCGTCTGCTGGCGACGATTTTGGCGTCCACCGTTGTTGATGCCGCCGGGTCCGATGCCGCGCCCTATGACACCTGGCCTCCCGGGATTGGGGAACGACCGTCCGACCTGGACCGGGTTGGCTTGCACGAATGGGTTAGCGGTCCGGAACTGCGGCGTGCCGCTGCCCGGAAACACAACGCTGCCGAACGTCCGCTGGACGGTGGGCGACGAAGGGCTCGCTGGAAAAACAACACTACCGAATGGATTGGTAAGAGGACGTGGGTTGGTATAGGCGCCGCGGACCTGGGCAAAAAGCCCACCCGTAGCGAAGAGTACGATGCAGAACCCGCCGAGAGTTCTCACGGGACAAATCCCCCTACCCGCATTGTATCGCGGAATTGCGGGGACGGCTATTCACCGCGGAGACGCCGAGATCGCCGAGTTCTCACGTCAAAAACTCAGAGGCAGTTTGTGTTCTCGGCGTGCTCGGCGTCTCGGCGGTGAGGATTTTACTTCTTCTTTTGACTGGTTGGCATGGTGGCGGGCGGGGGCTTAGGCGCGCCGGCCGGAGATGCAGCGGCCGAGCCAGGATTCGCCTGGTCGTAGAGCTTCACGATCTCGGGGGTGATGTCGATCGCCGAAGCCGCCCACAGCACCGGCGTCTGCGGGTTGCTCACATCCAGCACCACCGCGAAACCGTTTGTCGTGGCGTGCTTCTCGATCACCGCCATCATCTTGTTGCCCAGTTCCTGCATGATCTTGCTTTGTTCCTGATCCAGATCGGACTGCGCGTCTTCCGTCTCCCGAGTCAGTGACTTCTGGTTGGCGTCGATGTCGCGCACGAGCTTGTTCTTCGCGTCCTCGCTCATGGTCGCGCTGCCCTTGCGCAACTGCTCCTGTAATGCCGCGATATCGGAATTCTTCTTCTCGATTTCGGCCTTCTTAGGCGCGAACCTAGTCGTCAGGTCGCCCGCGGCTTTTTGGCCGTCCTTCGTCTGGAGGATCGCGTTCTGCACGTGGATGATCGCGATCTTGGTGGGAAGCTGGCCCTGCGCCTGCGCCATCACGGCGGCGCCGAGGACCAATGCGGGTAAAGCAAAACTCTTTTTCAAGCCAGAACTCCTCAGTGTGAGAATACTACCATACCGGCGGGGCGGTTGCCCTTAGAACGTCCTGCCGATGGTGAAGCGGAACATCGTCCGCTTTTCTACGAACGGATAAGCCTGCCCAAAGGTAACGACGGCATTTGTAAACGTTTGGGTGTTCGGGAAGAATGCCCGGTCGGCTACGATCGGTGGCTGCAATAATTCGCGCACAATCGATGGGTTATACGCCCAGTATAGCCGGAAAGGCGCATTCACCACGGGCAGCATGACCTGCAACTCCACGCCTGTCGAAGCGCGGATCTTTTGTGTGCCCGGCGCGATGTGCACGCGGCCGTCGAAACCGGCCTGCGGGAAGGTGTTGTTCAGATCGTCGACGCGGCTCGGAACCATGACGAGCTGGTTGGTCAGCAGGATCTTGTTCATGCCCATGTCGCCGAAGAACGCCAGCGTAACCGGGCCGGCGATCGGGATGCGGTACTCGAAGTTGGTCACCACCTGGGTATCGCCGCCCGGCGTGATGAGCTGGTAAATCGGAATCTGCATGGTCACGGGCGCCGAGACAACCTGCCCGTTGCTGATCACTTTCTGAGTGCGCGCCGAACCATCGTCGTTCAGCACATCGACGGAGGCGCTCGAGGGCACGAAAGCGATGGGCGTGATGCCCCAGATCTCGAAGCCGCGAACGTCCTGCTCGCCGCCGATGAAGGTGCGCGAGAACGGCGGCGCTTCCTTGCCGCCGTACCCCATCACCATCGAGGCCAACATGTGGAACGCCAGAATATGGCTCTTGTGCCAGGGCGCCTGCTTGAAATACTTGGCGTCGATCGCCGGCCGGAACGTGTTCACGTTGCCGCCCAGCACACTGCCCGCGAAATCGGTGGAGATGAACAGGCTGCGTCCGCCGGTGGGCGAGATCGGATGGTTCACCGTGTTGTAGGAATAGGACGGCACCACGTGGCTGGTCTTGATGCCGCTGAGCGAGTTCGGCCCGGCCACGCCGCTGAAATTGATGTACTGGAAGTAATTGTTGGCGGCAGTGGTCAGGGTCACCACGTTCGAATCGTCGTAGCCGTATGTGACACCCACGCGCGCGAAGCTGCGCCGCAGCGGGTAGCTGGCCGACACCGAAAATCCGTGGCTGTTCTGCGAGTAATTCAGCAGGTTCTGCGAGCCCAACTGGCTGTAGAGCGGAACCAAGTTCTGCCCCGCCAGGATCGACGCCTCGCGGCCCTGGTCGAAATTAAACTTGCGCAGGTAGACGACAAAGCCGAGCTGCAGCGGGCGGTCGAGGAAATACGGCTCGGTGAATCCCAGGCTCACGTCCCGCATGCGGGTGCCGAGCTGCGATTCAAGCGAGAGGGTCTCGCCCAATCCCAGGAAGTTGTTGGTCGAGTAGTTGAACCCGACGAAGCTGCCTGCGATTCCAGAGACGCCGCCGTTCAACCCCACCGAGTTCTTCCCGCGCTCCTTCACCTTGAGCGTCATATCGACGGTGCTCGACTGCGGGTTGCGCTTGATGTCGGCCGCGTCTTCCTTCTTCAGCATTTCGAAATAGCCGAGCTGGTTCAGGCGCAGGATGCTGACGTCCCAGAGTTGCGTGTTGAAGATGTCGCCTTCATCCAGCAGCAGCTCGCGGCGGATAACCTTGTCGCGCGTGGTGGTGTTACCGGAAAAATCGATGCGCCGGATGAAGAACTGCTTGCCTTCGTCGGCCGTCAGGGTCAGGTCGATCTGGTCGGTGTTGGGAATCGGATCGAAGCTGGGCTCGGGGACGAAGTCGATGTAGCCCAGGGTGCCGTACGTCTTACGCAGCGATTCGATGCCCTTGCGCAGCTTATCGGTGGAAAAGATGTCGCCCTGCTTCATGCCGAAAAGCTGGAGCAGCACTGAAGGCTCGCGGAAGACTTTCACGCCCACGAAATTGGCGTTGCGTAATTTGAACTGCCGGCCCTCTTCCACCGGCAGCGTGATGTCCGCGAACTTTCCGGGGTTGTTGGGCTTCACCAGGGGCAGCCGCCAGCCGTGCCCGCCGCGGTCTTCTACACTCACCGTTTCGTCCAGCACCTTGGCCATGAAGAAGCCGTGGTCCTGGTAGGCCACGCGGATCCGCTCCTTGTCCTCTTCGAGCTTCGCCAGATCGTAAGTCTTGGCGAAGATGTTCTCGAGGAGAATCGAGTGCGGAACGCCGATGGGTTTCAGATTGTGCATCTGGCGAATCACCCAGCGGTCGTTATACGAGTTGTTGCCCTGGATGTCGATGCGCCCCACCTTCACCTTGGGCCCCTCATTCACGTTGAAGGTAACCTTAAGTGAGGTAGGCGGAATCTGCTCGATCTGCGGATCCACGGTGGCGTACTGGCGGCCGCGCTCGGCGAGGAATTCCTTGAGCGCCACAGCCGCGCGCTGGATCTTGTTGGGATCGTATTGCGATTCCACCGACAGCCCGACCTTGCGCTCTTTGAAGCGGTCGAGGATTTCCGAGACCGTCACCGAGTGGATGCCGTCGTAATTAATCGAACGGATCACACGCCGCTCGGTCATCACGAACCGGATGAGAACGCCCTTTTGCCCCGGCTCCACTTCGAGGCGAATGTCGTCGAACCGGCCGGTGTTCCACAGCGCCATGAAATCGCGCCGCAGCGTCTCTTCGCTGTAGAGGTCGCCCGACTTGGTAAAGATGACCGCCTTCAGGGTATCCTGCGGAACGCGCCGCTGCCCGCGGAACTCGATACCTTCGACCGCCTGGCCGCCCAACTGTGCCGGAACCTGCTGCGCCGGACGGGGTGTCTCCAACTGAGGAGTCACCGGCTGCGCGGGCTGCGCCGGAGGTTGGGCCGGAGTCGGCGGCTGCGTCGTCTGCGGTACGGTTTCGAACGGATTGCGCACCGGAGGCGTCTGCGGAGGAGGAGTCGTCTGCCCGGGAGGCGGAGTCTGCTGCTGCGAGGGCTGCCCCTGCGGAATGGTTTCAAACGGATTGCGCGGCTGAGCCGGAGGCGGACTCTGCTGCTGCGGGGGTTGTTGTGGCGGTGGCGTCTGCTGCGCCGGGGTCTGCGCCGCGAGCGGTATCCAGGAAGCGCATAGCCAGGCTGTTCCAACAACCAGGCGCACGCGCCCAAAGAACTTCATACAAGCATACCTTTCCACTCTGCACTGATTCGATGACGTTGATTTACGGGAAGCAAGTTTCACTCGGTCAGCCGGTTCTCGACGTTGCTAAAGCATTATTTTACCGGGTGTTTGATGGACTCAGCAACGAGTAGCGGAGGCCACAGGTGTGAACATCAGGCACACGTTTTCCACAGGGGAAATACGGACGGGCCGGGGGGAATTTTGCCTGGCGCGCACTGCAAGAACCATGATCGCGCGGTTGGTGGGTCCGTGTCCATTGCCCTCGCCGCCGGGGGTGCACGACCGCAGAATGATGGAAACCCGTTAACGAGCATTGGGGCGTAGGTTTGGCTTCAACTTCTGACAGTATATAATGCTGTAAGGCGATCTATGCCCACTTCTCCTGACCTGAACGCTCTGCTCGCTCAACCCGACCAGTTGAAATCCCAACTCGCCCGGATCGGCGAAATGCGCCCGGGTTCCTTGGCCGCTCGTTTCCGCAAATGTGGTAAGCCTTCCTGTCACTGCGCTAAAAGAGGCGCGAAAGGCCATGGCCCCTCCTATTCCCTAAC
>JBGPHT010000031.1:0-57501 GCA_041484525.1 Bryobacteraceae bacterium
GGGCCTCAAGGACGGGCAATCCCGCAACGGTCAAGATGTGCGTTCGCCGCACAGCGGCCAGAAGCCTTGCGTATGTGTACGCTCAGACTCTTGTCGTTTTGTTGAGGATGCGTGGGTCTCTCCACTTTTATGTCGCACACCAGTTGAGGCTATTCCGATGCGAAACCTGTAACGCACCTGATATAATTTGGGCATTCGCCTCTATGCCACTCAAGCCGTTCGGACCCAATTACGGGGGGGATAAGAAGATCTATTTGCTGAAGCCGCGGGGCTTCTGCGCCGGAGTCGTCAGGGCGATCGATGTGGTAAAGATCGCGCTCGATCTGTACGGCCCGCCGGTGTATGTCCGCAAGGAGATCGTGCATAACAAGCACGTGGTCGACGAGTTGCGCGAAGCGGGCGCGATTTTTGTCGAAGAACTGGACGAAGTGCCCATGGGTGCGCGCGCCATTTTCAGCGCGCACGGCGTGGCGCCATCGGTGCGGCGCCAGGCGAAGGAGCGGATGCTGGATGTGATCGACGCTACCTGCCCGCTCGTCACCAAGGTGCATCTCGAGGCGGTGCGGTTCGCGCGCGACGGCTACAGCATCGTGCTCATCGGACACAAGGATCACGACGAGGTGATCGGCACGCTGGGCGAGGTGCCGGAGCGCAGCTACCTGGTGGAAACGGTCGACGATGTGGACCGGCTGATTCTGCCCGATCCGGCGCGCGTGCGATATCTCACGCAAACTACTTTGAGCCTGGATGAGACGCGCGAAATCGTGTCGCGGCTCGAGCAGCGGTTCCCGGAAATTCAGGGGCCGCCCGCGCAGGACATCTGCTACGCCACCGAAAACCGGCAGATGGCGGTGAAGGCGATATCCGAGTTTTGCGACTTGCTCCTCGTGGTCGGCTCGCAGAACAGCTCCAATTCCAAACGCCTGGTGGAAGTGGGCGACAATTTCGGCATCCGTTCCTACCTGGTGAACGATCGCGCCGACGTCGATCCGGATTGGCTCGAAGCAGTCAGGAACGTCGGTGTAACGGCGGGGGCATCGGCTCCCGAGCACCTGGTGCAGAATCTCATCGAGTTTCTGCAGGGCTTGGGTTTCCGCCAGATGGAAGAGATCGAGCTGGTGGATGAAGACGTGCGGTTCTCGCTGCCCGCCGAATTGACCATTTCGATCCAATGAGCGCACCGGTACAAGTTGGAAACACTCTAGAATCCGCAGCCGCGAATGCCATGAGCCGCGCTGCCGGCTACCTGGCCGGACTGCAAAAGCCGGATGGCCACTGGTGCGCGGAGCTCACTGCCGATACCACGCTCGAATCCGATTACATCCTCTTCCAGCTCTGGCTCTATCCGCCGAAAGACGGCCGGTGGGAGCCGGAGACGAGCGGGCTGATCGACAAGGCCGTACGTTCCATCCTGGCGCGCCAGCTTCCCGATGGCGGCTTCAATATTTATGTGCAGGGTCCTTCGGAAGTCAGCGCGTCGGTGAAGGCGTATGTCGCCCTGAAGCTGGCCGGCGTGCCGGTGGACGACGAATGCTTGACCCGTTTGCGGGACCGCATCCTCGAACTCGGCGGCATCCAGGCGATCAACAGTTACGTCAAGGTCAACCTCAGCCTGTTCGATCTCTACCCGCGGCAATACTGCCCCACGATTCCGCCCGAAGTAGTGCTGCTGCCTTTCAACCTGCTCTACCAGATGTCGGCGTGGACGCGCGCCATCGTGGTATCGCTTTCGATCGTCCACTCGGCCAACCCGCGCTGTCCGGTACCGGCGGGGTTCAACCTGGATGAGATCTGGCTACCCGGCGTCAGCCCCGCGCTACAGAAGGACGCACGCTGGTTCTCCTGGCACAACGCTTTCCTTTCCGTCGACCGGTGGCTGAAGCGCTGGGATGCGAACGGCCCCAAGCCGCTGCGCAAACGCGCCATCGAAAAGGCGAAGGAGTGGATGATCGCGCGAATGCATCATTCCGACGGCCTGGGCGCGATCTACCCGCCCATGATGTACTCGGTGATGGCGCTCGACGTCCTGGGGTACTCGAAGACTGACCCGCTGCGCGTGGAAGCGCTCCGGCAATTCAACCGTTTGATGGTGGACGACGGACGCCGCTTCTTTTTCCAGCCGTGTTTCTCTCCGGTGTGGGACACGGCCATCGGCGCCTATGCGTTGGGCTATGGCGATCCGGCGCACCCTTCGTTGCGGCGCGCCGCCGACTGGCTGCTCGCCAAAGAGATTCGCCGCAAAAGCGATTGGGCGGTGAAGCGCCCCAACGTCAAGGCTTCGGGCTGGTCATTCTTCTATACCAACGAGCACTATCCCGATATCGACGACACCGCCATGGTCATGCTGGCATTGGGCCACGTGAAGGGATCCGACCGCACGGCGCAGCGCGCGTGCCATCAGCGCGGCCTGGCCTGGCTGCTGGCGATGCAGTCGAAAGACGGCGGATGGGCGGCCTTCGACGCGGACAACAATTGGGAATTCCTGAACAACGTGCCGTTCGCCGATCATAACGCCATGCTCGATCCGACGTGCGCCGATATCACCGGCCGCGTGCTCGAGGCGCTGGCGGCACACGGAGTCGGCCGCAGCCATTCGGCTGTCGAGCGCGGCATTCAGTGGCTGATCGAAAACCAGGAGCCGGATGGAAGCTGGTACGGCCGCTGGGGCGTGGCGTATATTTACGGCACCTGTTTCGCGCTGCGCGGCTTGGCGGCGGCGGGCGAAAACGATCGCGAAGCGCACGTGCTGCGCGGCGGCGAGTGGCTGCGATCCATTCAGAACGCCGACGGCGGCTGGGGCGAAAGCTGCGCCGGCTACGACAACGGCGTCTATTCGCCCGGTCCCAGCACGCCATCCCAGACGGCATGGGCGCTGATGGGCCTGATCGCCGGCGGCGACCCCGATTCGCGCAGCGTGCACCACGGCATGGAATACCTGCTGCGGACGCAGCGGGCCGATGGCACCTGGGACGAGACACTCGCGACCGGCACCGGATTCCCGAAAGTTTTCTACCTGAATTACCACTTGTACAAGGATTATTTCCCGCTGCTGGCGCTTTCCACTTTCCTGAAGGCACGTCTGAATTCGAATGGATAAACTATGAAATTTCCGCTCGCGATGACCGCCGGCCTAGCCGGGTATATTCTCAAGAACAAGATGCGCCCCAGGCCGGAGTGGCAGAAAAACGTCGCCGCCGAACCCGACGCCGCCAATCCGTTCAAGATTCTGAACGCCAAGACCGGCGAGAAACACCAGCCGCATCCGATGATCAAGAAGCGGTTCCCGATTGTCCTGATGCTCGAACCGCTGCACGCCTGCAACCTCACGTGCACCGGCTGCGGCCGCATCCGCGAGTACGAGAACACCATCACGGAGCGCGTGCCGCTCGAGGAATGCCTGCTGGCAGTCGACGAGTGCGGCGCGCCCGTGGTCTCGATCTGCGGCGGCGAGCCGATGATGTACCCGCAGATCGGCGAGCTGGTATCCGGCATTCTCGAGCGCAACCGCCACATCTATCTCTGCACCAACGGCATGTTCATCAAGAAGCGGATCGGCGAGTTCAGGCCCGACTGGCGCTTCTACTTCAACGTCCACCTGGACGGCATGGAGAAGAACCACGACATCGCCGTCGAGCGCGAGGGCGTGTTCCGCGAAGCCATCGAGGGCATCAAGATTGCGAAGCACTTGGGCTTCCAGGTCTGCACCAACACCACGGTCTACAAAGAGACCGACATGAAGGAGATCGAGGAGCTGTTCGCGTACCTGGAGCAGTTCGGCGTGGACGGCCACCAGATTGCTCCTGCCTACGGCTACTCCGCCGTGAACGACCGCGAGATCTTCATGACGCGGGACGATGTGTACGAAAAGTTCAAAGACATCGACCGCCTGGCGAAGCGTTTCGCGATCCGCCAGACCCCGATCTACCTGGAGTTCCTGAAAGGCGAGCGCGAGCTGCCGTGCACCGCGTGGGGCAATCCGACCTACAACGTGAAAGGCTGGAAGGGTCCGTGCTATCTGATCACGGACGGCCACTACAAGACCTTCGAAGCCCTGATGACGCAGACCCCCTGGGAAAGCTACGGCCAGGGCAACGACCCCCGCTGCGAGCACTGCATGGTGCATTGCGGCTACGAGCCGAGCGCCGCGTTGGGGATCAATGTGGGCCTGGCGGATAACTTAAAGATGTTGGCTTGGACGTTGAGCTAGGAGAGATTGAAGGACTTTATTGCACCGCCGAGACGCCGAGAGCGCGGAGAACACAATACAGCCAGGAAGATCATTAGATCAGCTCACGGAGTTGATTATTGGTGCTGCGATCGAAGTGCATAAGCAGCTTGGGCCTGGATTGCTGGAATCGGCGTACGAAGAATGTCTCTGTTATGAGCTGAGTCAATTGGGACTGGCGTTTCGGCGGCAAGTCGAGTCACCAATTCCTTACAAGGGACTGAAGCTCGACTGTGGATTCAAAATGGACCTTTTGGTCGAGGATGCCGTTGTCCTGGAACTCAAATCGGTCGAACAACTGATCCCCATCCACACGGCTCAACTGCTCACGTACCTGAAGCTTTCGAACAAGCGCGTAGGTCTCCTCCTCAATTTCAACGATCGCGTCATGACGAAAGGCCTGAAGCGCATCGTAAACCAATTCCATGACCCTTTAGACTCGGCGCACTCAGCGTCTCGGCGGTGAATAAACACTCTCATGCGCCCCGCACTCGTCACCGGAGCCTCAGGATTCCTCGGCTGGCACGTAGCCCGAGTACTCCTGGAGCGAGGCTTCCACGTACGGGCACTCGTCAGACCCGGCAGCCGGGTCTCCGAGCTCGACGTCGAACCCATGCCCGGCGATCTCCGCGATGCCGCATCGCTCGAACGCGCCGTCTCCGGCTGCGGCCTGGTCTTCCACGTGGCTGCCGACTACCGCCTCTGGGCAAAAGATCGCAAAGAGCTTTATAATATAAACATGGACGGCACACGCAACTTGCTCACCGCCGCTAAGCAGGAAGGAGTCGAGCGCGTCGTGTATACCAGCACCGTGGGCTGCATCGGTATACCCCACGGCGGCATCGGCGACGAGACCACCCCGGTCGCGCTCGAAGACATGACGGGAGATTACAAGCGGTCGAAGTTTCTGGCCGAGCAAGTGGCGCTCGAATTCGCCCGCGGCGGCCTCCCTGTCGTCACCGTCAACCCGACCGCCCCGGTCGGAGATCACGACGTGAAGCCGACACCAACCGGAAAGATCGTGCTGGATTTCCTGAACGGCGATATGCCGGCGTTTATCGATACGGGGTTGAACGTAGTGGACGTTCGCGACACCGCCGAAGGACACTGGCTGGCGTGCCAACACGGGCGCCCGGGCGAGCGCTATATTCTCGGCTCGGAAAATCTGACGCTGGCGCAAATTCTCCAGCAGCTCGCAAAGATCACGGGTCGAAAAGCGCCCACGCTGCGGCTTCCCTACCTGGTCGCTTACTGCGCCGGTGCTTGCAGCACAGCCTGGGCGGGCGTCACGGGGACGCCGCCGCGCGTGCCGCTGGACGCAGTCCGCATGGCCCGCAAGAAAATGTGGGTCACGCACGAAAAGGCTCGGCGCGAGCTCGGGTTCAACCCCGGTCCTGCCGAAACCGCGCTCGAGCGCGCAGTCGAGTGGTTTAGCCGGGCCGGCACACCGGCCCATGTGCCGGCTGCATGATGAGACTTCTATTCGTAGCCGCAGACTCGATGGAATACCCCGGCATTCTCGCGCGCGCCAAATCCTGCGAGCCGGCCGCGGTCGCCGCGAACTGGTCGCGCGCCGGCAAGTTGGGCAGCCACGACATCCTGCTGGTGGCCAATGGCGCCGGTCCGAAGCGCGCGGCCGCAGCAGTGGATGCGGCCCTCCGAAAATTCACGGCGGATGCGGTAGTGAGTACAGGTTTCTGCGGCGCGCTCGATCCGGCGCTAGGCATCGCCGACGTGGTGGTCGGTACTTCGATAACGGCCGGTGCGCACCGCTTTCCCGCTGCGCCGGTCTCCGGCTCGGGTGGTACCGCTGGTGTCATCTGCTCGATCGACCACGTGGCACAGACTGCAGAGGAGAAGCGCCGGCTGCGGGAATCGGGCGCGTCGGCGGTCGAGATGGAGGCGGCGGGGGTCGCGGCCCGTACCCAAGCCCACGGTTTACCGTTCTATTGTGTACGCGCTGTGACCGACCTGGCAGGCGAAACTATGGCGAATGACTTTAATTCTGCCCTGCGCCTGGACGGACACTTCGATACAATGATTCTTTTACGGGGAGTGTTGCGCCATCCGTTGGCCCGCGGCCCGGAATTAATCCGGTTGCGTCAGCGTTGCGCTAGGGCCTCGCGCGTCCTGGGGGATTTTTTTGCCGACAGCCGAATCTGACGTTATCTCTATACCCGGCACCATGCACGCTGCGGTCTACCGCGGCCGCAGCGTCGTCAACGTGGAAGAGATTCCCACCCCGTCGATTCAGCCCGGCGAGATTCTGATTCGGGTGGAGGCATGCGGCATCTGCCACACGGATCTCAAAAAAATTGAATACAACCTGCTGGCGCCGCCGCGCATCTACGGTCACGAGACGGCGGGCGTGGTGGCGGCGGTGGGAGCCGGGGTCACACGCTTTCGTCCCGGCGACCGCGTGGTGGCATTCCATCATATTCCCTGCCTGAATTGCTTTTATTGCCGCCGGAATATTTACGCCCAGTGCCCGGTTTATAAGAAAGTTGGAATTACCGCCGGATTTGAGCCCGCTGGAGGCGGATTCGCGCAGTATGTTCGCGTGATGGATTGGATTGTCGAGCGCGGCGTGGAGAAGATTCCGGATGACATTTCGTTCGAGCGCGCCACTTTGGTCGAGCCGCTGAACACCTGCCTCAAGGCGCTGGTGCGGTGCGATCCGCAACCGGAAGATTTCGTCGTCATCCTCGGCCAGGGCCCCATCGGGCTGATGTTCACGATGCTGGCGCACCGCACCGGCGCGCGCGTCGCAGCCACCGACACCATCGCGGAACGCCTGCAAATGGCAAAGCGGTGCGGCGCGGATCTGACCTGGAACCCACGCACCATCGATGTCTCGATCGAGGCCAGGCGGCTCACAGAGGGCCGCGGGGCGGACCTCGCGATCGTGGCAGTATCGGCGCCCGGCATCGTGGAGCAAGCGATGGCGTGCTCGCGTCCGGGTGCGCGCATTCTGCTGTTTGCGCAGACGTCGGCGACGGAACGCATCGAGACTTCAGGCGCGGATATCTGTGTGGGAGAGCGCATCCTGTTCGGCAGCTACAGCGCGTCGGTGGATCTGCAAAAACAATCTGCAAATCTCGTGTTCGGGGGTGAACTTCCGGTGCAGGAATTGATTTCTCACCGCCTACCCTTGGTTAAAATCCGTTCAGGAATTGATTTAGCATTGCATCCAGGACCTAAATCGTTGAAAATAATCGTTCAGCCACAGAGGTGGTCATAGTGAACAACCACATGATGGCTGCCGTGCTTTACGGCAAAGAGCACTTGCAGGTAGAGCCGGTAGCTGTTCCGCGAATTGAAAGTGGAGACATCCTGGTCCGAGTGAAGGTCGCCCTGACTTGCGGCACCGACGTCAAGGTATTTCGCCGCGGGTATCACGCTCGGATGATCGTGCCGCCTGCTGTGTTCGGCCATGAGTTGGCCGGCGATGTGGTGGCGGCCGGCGAGGACGTAACCAAATTCTCGGTTGGACAACGCGTGGTAGCCGCCAATTCCGCCCCATGCGAGGATTGCTACTTTTGCCGCCACGGGCAGCAGAACCTGTGCGAAGACCTGCTGTTCAATAATGGCGCGTACGCGGAATATATCCGCATCCCGGCTCGCATTGTCGAGCAGAACACGTATCTCATTCCAGAACACGTGGGCTATCATGACGCCGCGCTGGTGGAACCGCTGGCCTGCGTGGTGCGCGGATTCGAGGAATCGGCGCCGCGCGAAGGCGACACCATCGGGATCATCGGCCTCGGCCCCATCGGGCTGATGTTCGTGAAACTGGCGAAGCTCTACAACTGCCGCGTGGTGGCGGTCGGGCGGCGCAAAACGCAACTCGACCGCGCGGCCGCGCTGGGCGCTGACGATCTGATCGAAGCGCCTAACGGCATGAGTCCCGTGCAGGCCATCCGCAACCTCACGCATGGACGCGGCGTCGACGTGGCGATCGAGGCGGTGGGCAAGCCCGAGACGTGGCGATGGGCGGTCGAGATGGTGCGGCGCGGCGGCACCGTGAACTTCTTCGGAGGCTGTCCCAACGACAGCAAGGTGAACTTGGATACGGCGCTGCTTCATTACTCCGAGATCACTTGCAAGGCCAGCTTCCATCACACCCCGGCCTATATCCGGAAGGCGCTCGATCTGGTTTGCGCCGGGCACATCACGGCATCGTTCTTCGTAAATCGCGAGGAGCCGTTGGCCAATCTGCTGGAAGTGATGCGCCACCTGATGAGCCACAACGGGCACTTGAAGACGGCGATTGTCCCGTAAGGGTGCGGGCATGCTTCCCCCGGCCGAATTCGTGAAGTCGCCGGAAGCGCTCGCCAAGACCTACACTCTCGACGAGGCCATCGCCTACACGCGCTGGCTTGCTACCAATCACTACGAGAATTTCCACGTCGTCAGTTTCCTGCTGCCCAAGCGGCTGCATCAGGATTTCTACAACGTGTACGCCTACTGCCGGTGGGCCGACGATCTGGGCGACGAAATCGGCGACCGCGACGAGAGCCTGCGGCTGCTGGCGTGGTGGCGCGCCGAGCTCGACTGCATGTACCAGGGCCGCGCTTCCCATCCCGTGTTCGTAGCGCTGGGGCCGACGGTGAAGCGCTACGGCATCCCTCGTGAGCCTTTCGCCGACCTGGTCCAGGCGTTCGTGCAGGACCAGACCGTCACACGGTATCGCGAATGGGAGGACGTGTTCGGCTATTGCCGCTACTCGGCCAACCCGGTGGGCCGGCTGGTGCTGTATCTCGGCGGGTACTCGGACCCGGACCGGCAGCGCCTTTCCGATGCCACCTGCACCGCGCTGCAACTGGCCAACTTCTGGCAGGATGTGACAGTGGACCTGCTCAAGGATCGCGTCTACATTCCGTTGGCGGTGATGGAACGGCACGGCTACACGGTGGAGCAGTTGTTCGCACGCCAGTTCACGCCGGCATTCCGCGAAGTGATGCGCGAGATCGTAGAGCGGACGCGCGAGCTGTTCCTCGAAGGCCTGCCGCTGGCGGGCATGCTGGATCGCCGGCTGGCGCTCGATATCGACCTGTTCAGCCGCGGCGGCATGCGCGTGCTCGAGAAGATCGAGCGGCAAGGCTACGACGTGCTGGCCGCGCGGCCCGCAATTTCGAAAACCGAAAAGCTGCGGCTGCTGCTGGGCTCGCTGGCGCGGCTCGCGTTTTCGCGGGCGGCGTGATGAACGAAGTCGAGCGGTCCTACCAGTACGCCAAGCGGGTCGCACGATCGCGCGCCAAGAATTTCTACTACGCATTTCTGCTCCTCTCGAAGCAACAGCGGAAGGCGATGTGCGCCATCTACGCCTTCATGCGCTACTGCGACGACTTGAGCGATGAGCCGGGAGCCTCGCGAGCCGCCATCGAGCTCTGGCGCTCGGAAATGGAAGACGCGCTCGAAGGCCGCTTCAGCGGGCATCCGGTCTGGCCGGCGTTTCACCACACCGTGAGGCGCTTTGGAATCCCTCACGACTACTTCCGTGAAATGATCGCGGGCGTGCTCTCCGATCTCGATCCGCACCGCTTCGAGGACTTCGGCCAGATCTACCGCTACTGTTACCAGGTGGCGTCGGTGGTCGGGTTGACCACCATCCACATCTTCGGGTTCGACACGCGCACCGCGCTGCCGCTCGCCGAAAAGTGCGGCGTGGCGTTTCAGCTCACGAATATTCTCCGCGACATTCGCGAGGATGCCGAGCGCGACCGCGTGTATCTGCCGGCCGAGGACCTGCGGCGTTTCGGCGTGACGGAAGAGGACCTGCGCGTGGGAAACCGCAGCGAGGCATTCGTGCGCTTGATGCGGTTCGAGGCGGCGCGCGCGCGGGAGTATTACTCCCAGTCGCAGCCGCTGCTCGACCTGATCCACCCGCGCAGCCGTCGCGCCCTCTGGGCTCTGATCTCGATCTATTCGCGCCTGCTGGATCGCATCGAGCGGAGCAATTACGACGTATTCAGCCGCCGGGTGCGGCTGTCGCCGATGGAGAAATCCTGGATTGTGGTGCGCGCGCTAGTCGGCTAACTGGATCAAGCTCATCTGGCGGGGATCGGCCTGCGGCATTTTCGGCGGGGCCGGACGCTTGAGATCATCGTGGCCTGGGTCGAACTTCCGGATCAGTTGATTGAGCTTGAGCGACGCTTGCCAGATGTCAAACAGCAAGCTGCAGCGGGCACATGCGCCGCGGATACCGCCTTGCCCGTCGACGGCTGGATTGTAACGCTTGTGTTTGGCGCAGCGCCCGGTGAATTTTCTGGATCGGATCTTCAAAGCAACTCCAACCCATACACATTATCAGGCTATCTCGCTTTTTTCGAGCGGTTTTTCGACCGGCTTGTCGACCTGCGTTTCCTTCTCCGGATCGCCCTTGAGGGCCGACTTGAAGTTGCGGATGCCTTCGCCTATCCCCTTCGCCACCTCAGGAATCTTCTTACCGCCGAACAGCAGGACGGCGACCCCAAGGATCACCAGCAGTTCGGGCATACCGATATCGCCCATGAATTTGCCTCGCTTTGAATAGACGTTCCTATTGTAGCCCGCGTTACGCGGGAGAGGTCGCGGTACAATCCGAGGTGAAATGCCCTCGGCGCAACGGGTGAGATGGGCCAAACTCCGCACTGCTTCCGTCTGCATTGCCAGCGCCTCGATTCTAGCGGTGATGTTCTATTTGCTCACTGGCGGCACGCTGCTCGAGCAAAAGGCGAAACTCTACCTGTACGTGAACGACGCCACCGGAATCTCGCTCGATTCCCCGGCGCGCGTGGACGGCATCGGCGTAGGCAAGGTGACCGCGCTCGATCTCACGGGCCTGAAGGATACCAGCCGCGTGGTCAGGATTACGATGACCGTGGAGCGCGACCGGCTCCCCAGCATTCCGGCCGATTCCTGGGCGCAGCTCAGCTCCGACTCGCTGATCGGGGACAAGTATGTGGACATTCAGAGCGGCACATCGAGCGGCCACGTCACTCCCGACAGCACCATCGAATTCAGGCCGCAGGCGGACATTTTCAAGACCATCGACATCCCGCAATTGGAGGCGCAGTTGCGCACCGCCGACGTGGTGCTCAGCCAACTCGAGAAAGGCCAGGGACCGGTGGGCCAGTTCGTGGTGAGTGACGACATCTATAACAAGCTGCGCCAGCGGATTGGGGAGATCGACCAGCTTGTTCGCCAGGCCGCCGATACCAAGGGCGCCGTGGGGCTGGCCCTTTATACGGATAAGCTGTACCAGCGGATGCGCGCACCCATCGTCGAGATCGACCAGGCGCTGGCGCGCATCCAATCGGGTCAGGGGACCGGCGGGCAGTTGCTGCGCGACAGCGCACAATACGAACAGCTCCGCGATGTCATCCGGAATCTGCGCCAGTCGGTCGCAGAGGTGCATCAGAGTGAGTTTCTGCAATCGGACCGGCTTTACACGGAATGGAACCGGAACATCGCCGGACTGATCCAGAAGGTGGATGAAGTCAATGCCGGGCCGATGTTTACGACGCCGGAGATGTACGACAGCCTGAACGGGTTTGCCAAAGAGATGCGGGACTCGGTGAAGGATTTCCGCGAAGATCCCAGGAAATTTCTGCGGCTCAAAGTGTTCTAGGATGACGCTTCGCGTGCTTCTCATTTCGATCGGCATACTGCCGCTGGTGTTGGGCGCGGCGGATTCGCGTGCGGACACCAGGCGCCGGATCGAAGCTACGCTCTTTGTCCCCGATCCGCGGCCCGCGCTCGAGGTCGAGACCTACGGCTAAGTCGAGCCCGCGCCCGGCGTGATCGCGGAGCGCGTCAGCTATGCCACCGGTTACGGTCTCCGGGTGCCTGCCATCGTCTACCGGCCCGCCGCGGCGGGCGGTAAGATGCCCGGCCTCGTCGCGGTCAACGGCCACGGCGGCGACAAGTACAGTTGGTACGCATTCTACGCCGGCATTCTGTATGCGCGGGCGGGCGCCGTCGTGGTCACCTACGACCCCATCGGCGAAGGCGAGCGCAACGCGCAGCGCAAATCCGGCACGCGCCAGCACGACCGCGACGTCGATCCGCCCGAGATGGCGCGCCGCATGGGCGGCCTGATGATGACGGACGTGATGCAGGCGGTTTCCTACTTGGCGCAGCGGCCGGATGTGGACGCGCAGCGCCTGGCGGCGATGGGATATTCCATGGGATCGTTCGTGCTCGGCCTGACCTGCGCCGTGGAAACGCGTCTGCACTCGTGCGTGCTGGTGGGCGGCGGCAATCTGGACGGCGAGGGCGGCTATTGGGATTCCAGCAGCAAAAGATGTGCCAGGCGATTCCATATCAGTCGCTGAAGTTTCTGGGCGATCGAGGCGCCGTGCTTTACGACCTGGCGGCCGCGCGCGGCGGCACCCTGGTGCTGAACGGTTCGGCCGACGACGTGGTATCGAGCCTCAAATCGGACCCGATGTTCTTCGAGGACCTGCGCCGGCGCGTCATTGCGCTGCACGGCAGCGACCGGAACGTGTTTGAATTCGCTTTCGAACCGGGCGGCGGCCACCGGCCGTACTTCGTGACGCGCGCCGCCGCGCAGTGGCTGGAGAAACAGCTCGACTTCCCGAACTGGACGGCCCGCTCGATCGCCGCGATGCCGGAAACCCACATCAGCGAGTGGGCCGGGAAGAACCACGTGGCGGTCGACCAGCAGTACGCCACCGAACTCCGGGAAGGCGGCACGCGTGCCCTGGGCACCGGGGTTCCGGCGGTCCCGCACGACATGTTGAATGTGCTGCCCCCGGACCGGTGGGAGCGCGTCAAAGAGAAATACGTCTACGAGACCTGGGTCAAGAATGCGAAGGCGCGAGTTTTTGCGTCACCAGCGGTCCCATGAAGAGCCACAGGATCGAGGCGCAGACCAGCGGCATCAGGCCGAAGCCGATGAACACGGGGGTGTAGGAATAGTGGTCCACCGCCCACCCCGTGATGAGCGTGAACACCATGCCGCCGGCGCTCGAGCCCATGCTGGCGAGTCCGTAGACCGATGCCACCGCGTTCTTCGGGAACACGTCCGCCGGGATCGAGAGCATGTTCGCCAGACTGCCGGTGTAGCCCGTCATCGCGATCGACACCAGCGCGATCGATAGCCAGGCCTCGGGCACCAGTACCGCGGGAATGGCGCTCGTCATCAGCACCGCGAAGAACGTCACCGCCGATTTGCGCGCCACTGTGAGAGAACAGCCGCGCTTGAGAAGATAACTCGAGAGCCATCCGCCGCAGAGATTGCCCAAGCCGGCCACCAGGAACGGGATCCACGCCACGGCGCCGATCTTCGCCAGATCGAAGCCGCGGGCGCGCCTGAGATATTCCGGAAACCAGAAAGTGTAGAACCACCACACCGGGTCCAGAAAGACTTTCGAGAGCATGAAGAACCAGACGAAACGCGACGCCAGCAGTTCTCTCACGGGTACTGCGGGTTCCTGTTTTTCATTGGCGGCACGCGCGGGCGTTTGGTACAGCCGGAACCAGAACACCAGCCAAATGAGGCCGGTGATGCCGACGAACAAAAACGCGGTACGCCAGCCTGCGCGCAGCACCAGAAACGCGACTATGGGCGGCGCCAGAATCGCGCCGACAGCCGAGCCGCTGTTGAAGATCCCCGCGGCCATCGCGCGTTCCTTTTCGGGGAACCACTCCGAGACCACCTTGACGGCAGCCGGCCAGTTTCCCGCCTCGCCCGCACCCAGCAGGAAACGGAATAAGCCCAGGCTCAACGTCCCACTCGCAAACGCATGCAGCATGGCCGCGATCGACCACCACAACACGCACAGGCCGTAGCCGAGGCGTGTGCCCAGCCGATCCATCAGCGGCCCGGACACGCCGTTCATGATGGTGTAGGCCAACTGAAATCCGAAGAGGACGTGCGAGTAGTCCACGTTGGTCATGTGGAACTGCTCGCGCAGAGTCGTGGCCGCCACCGAGAGCGTCTGGCGGTCCAGGTAGTTGATGACGGTCGCCCAGAAGGCAAGCGAGATCATCCGCCAGCGGAGCGGCGAAGGCGTCACGCCAGATCCACCCGCACAGCCTCGTGGATGCGGACGCGCGGCACCGTCACGCTCAACCAGCCGGCGCGCGGCGTGGTATTCAACTTCCGGCCGTCGCGCAGCAGCGATACCGAGCGCACGGTCTTGTCCGCAGGCACGCGCACGGAAACCTTGACGTTGTCGACTGGCATGAACTCCTCGCGCATACGCAGCTTTTTCGACTTGTTGCCGGTGTCGGCCAGCAGGTGCAGCAGGATCGTATCGTTCGACGCCGTCAAATGCGCCGTCACTCCCGATTGATACTCCACCTTGTAAGTGCGGTGCGGCTCAAGCACCGGGTCGATCAGTTCCGCCAGGTAACTCCGCACGCGCTCCATGCGCGTCTCGGCGTACACCGCCTCCAGACCGGAGCCGATGTAGATCACCTGCCCCTTGCCCGCGGCGCGCTGCACGATCGCGGGTCCGAGATTGGCGCGATGTCCGCGGTCGGCGGTTTCGGCTAGCACCGTGCCGTCGCCGGTGTTGCGGAAGCGCAGTACCTGCGGGTCCTGCGGGATCATCTCACCGCTTGACAGCTTGAGGTAGAGATCCGGAATCTCGACCGGCTCCGGCGATACGAAGGTGGCGCCGAACAACTCCGCGAGGCCGTAGTTGGATCGCACGCGGCCGTACTCGTCCACCGTCGAAGTCAGATGCGTCGCCACCAGAGTACCGCCGGCGTGGACGTACTCGCGGAGCATGGCGCATTGCAGATCGCTCAGGCAGGCCGCATTGGGAGCGTAGACAAGCGGGTAGCGCGCCAACAGTTCGGGGCGCATCATCCAATCGAGGAAAGGCTCGGCGTCATAGCCGATGTCCTTCAATACCTGCCACGCGCCGCGATAGTAATTCTCGTATGCCTTCGCCACGAAATGCTTGCCGGCATACCAGTCGATAGTCTGATCGCCCACCACCACGCCCGCCACGGGTTTCGCCTGCATCGACCCCAGCAGCGCCCGATGGCGTTCGTAGAAATCGAACGTCTCTTTCACGTAGCGGCCGCTGGGATAGGAGAGCGGGCCTTCCGGCATGTAGAAGAACCGGCTGACGCCCCAGTACACAATTCCGGCGCCGCCCGCGACCGCGGTGGCGCCGTCGAGCAGCAATTCCTCGCTCTCGACGGGATAGCTGAACCAGCCGCGCACGCGCTCGTTCTTCATGTGCTCGCGGTTGTACTGCGTGTGCGTGCCGACGTAGGTCCAGATCGTCTTGCCCGTCGAGCGGCCGAGCTGTAGATTGAAAAGCTTGTCCTCGGGTGTTTCGGCGGCTTCGTACATGAAGCCATCCACCACCGGAATCGCGCGATTGCGCCACTCCCGCTTGCTCAACAGCGAGGTGTCGTTGTAGAGCACCGGGACGTCGCGCGTCTTGCGGATCATGTCGCGAATCTCGGCCAGGAACGCGATGATGACGTCGTTCGCCATCCAGTTGGCGTACTGGATCTCGTCTTCGTGCGAGAGATTCGCGTCCTGTTTTGGCACCGGCTTGCCGAACTTCTTCTGATACGCCGCCTCGCAGTACTTGCAATGGCAGAATTCCTTGGCGTTCTGCATGCCCGCGTAGGGACCGTCGAAGTACATTACGTCCACGGGATACTCGGTGAGCACCTCGCGCACCAGCGGGCGGATCACGTCACGCACCGGCGAGTTCAGGCATCCTTCGAAATACTTTGCGAAACCGTAGTGCTCGGTGATCATAGGCTTGCCGTCGGCGAACTTCTTCGACCAGTCGGCATAGCGTGGATCCTTCGAGGTCACGTCCATGAACGGGTGGTTCAACGGCACGTACGCCACCACTTTGAGACCCTCGGCGCGGCAGCGGTCCACGGTCTCGCGCATGGGGTCGCCCTTCAGCTCGGGGTGGATGGGGTAGCCGGATTTCGTAGGGAAATAGGCGAAATACGAGGCCGCCGGATAGCGCAGCGAATCAGCATTCAGTTGCTTGGCGATCGACACCGCCTTGGCCGCCTGATAATCCAGCGACGGATAGAACGGCGGGTTGTACGCCTCGCAGATGAGAGCGCGGCAGGTCCTGAGCCACAGAGCGTCGTCAGGTTTGGAGTCGGCCGCGAGATCGAGTTGCGAACTCGCGAGCAGAAATCCGGCCGCCTTGAGCAACTCCCGGCGCGACAACGTTTCGCTCATGCCTTCTCCTTGCACGACTGGCGCTCCACCAGGTGGACGCCGAAGATGCGGTGCTCCGGCACACGGTTTTCACCGTTGCCCGCCAGGCGCAGCAGAATCTCGACCGCCGCCTTGCCGATTTCCTGCTTGGGTTGATGGATGGTCGTGAGCGGCGGATAAGAAATAGTCGACAACTCCACGTTGTCGAAGCCGACCAACGAAATGTCGTCCGGAATGCGCCGTCCGGCTTCGTGAATCGCGCTCATAGCGCCAAATGCCATGATATCGTTGCCCATGAAAATGGCGGTGACCGCCGGGTGCTGCTCGATCAGCTTTTTGGCCAGCACGGCGCCGCCCCGGAAACTGTTTTCCCCATACAGCACCACCGGCTGTGCGGCACGACGAACGCCCTGCATGGCTCGTAGAAACCCGCGCGCGCGCTCCGTCATATTGCCGTGGTGCCGCGGACCGGTCAGGTGCGCGACCCGCCGATGCCCGAGGCGCAGCAGGTATTCGGCGGCCAGCGCACCGCCGCCTTCGTTGTCCGCGCTAACCGTGGAAAAAACGGTACGGTCAGCCGAGCGGTTCAGCAGCACGATGGGCACGCCGCATCCCGCCAGTTGCTCCTGCTGCTTCCGGCTGAGCGCCGCCACGCTGTTCATCAGGATGCCGTCGACGCGCTTTTCGAGCAGCGACTGCACGTACAGCATCTGCTTCTCCGGGTCCAGGTCGCTGTTGCACAACACCAGGTCGTAGCCGGCCGCGTAGGCGGCGTCTTCCGCGCCGCGCGCCACCTCCGCGAAGAAGAGGTTGCGGATATCGCTGATTACCAGCGCCAGCGAGTGGGAACGGCCGGTGACCAGACCGCGCGCCACGCGGTTGGGCCGGTAGCGCAGCCGCTCCGCCACCGCCACCACCAGTTCGCGCGTGTCGGAATGGACTCCGTAGCCGCCGTTCAGGGCGCGTGAAACAGTCGAGACATTGACGCCGGATTCGCGCGCAACATCTTTGATGGTTACGGGCATGTTTGTGACGTCTCTCATTATAGACTCGGAAACGTTTGCAATTCCAGAGTGAATTTTCCCTTGACCAGGGCAGATTATGGGCATAAAATCGAGAAAACTTCGGAATCGTTTGCAATTCACCAGGAGGTGATCGCCATGTCTCGCGCTATCGCGCCCCTCACTTGCGCCGCTTTGTTCTTCTTCGCCGCCCCCGCTTTCTCCCAGGAATCCCGCGCGTCGATCACGGGCCGCGTCGTCGATTCCTCCGGAGGCGCCATCGCCGGAGCCAAGATCCAGGCCACTAATAGCGAAACCGGCGTCGTCGTTCCGGCGCAGAGCAACGAGAGCGGAGCGTTCCTGGTTCCGTTCCTGCTGCCGGGCAAGTATAAGGTCACGGCTTCGCAGTCCGGATTCAAGGGCTGGTCGCGCAACGATGTCGAACTGCGCGTGAATGACGCACTGGCGCTCGATATCCGGCTCGAAGTCGGCGCCCTCGCCGAGACCATCGAGGTGCATGGCGGCGCGCCCTCGCTCGAAACCGCCGACAGCTCGCTCGGCCACGTGATCGACGAGCGCCGCCTCACCGAGCTTCCGCAGCGCGGCGGCAATCCGTTCGAACTGGAGCGCCTCGCGCCGGGCGTGGTCAACCTCACCACGCTGCGGATTATGAAGCCATCTTCACCGGACGGCACCTCCAGCATCTCGGTCAATGGCTCGGGCAATTTCCAGGCGCAGTACAACCTGGATGGCGTCACCGACACCACCAACGACCGCGGCCGCGGCTACGCGCGCGTGGCTTTCATTCCGCCCTCGGCGTCCGTCACCGAATTCAAGATGCAGGCGAACCCGTACGACGCCAGCGTGGGCCACACCTTCGGCCCGGTGATCAACGTCGGCACCAAGAGCGGGTCCAACGGCCTGCACGGCTCGGCTTATTACTGGGCGCGTAACAGCGCGCTCGATGCCGCCAATTTCTTCGACAACAAAGCCGGGCTGAAGAAGGCCGTCTACCAGGACCATCGCTACGGCTTCAATGCCGGCGGACCGATCGAGATCCCCGGCCTCTACCACGGCCGCAACAAGACGTTTTTCATGTATGCGTTCGAGGAGAACCGTTTCGGCCAGCCTTCCACCTCGAACCAGACCAGCACCGTACCCACCGCCACCGAGAAGATCGGCGATTTCTCGGGCCTGCTGGCGCTGGGTGCGTCCTACCAGATCTACAACCCGTTCAGCACCAAGCCCGCCCCTACTGCGGGCCGCTACGTACGCGATCCCATTCCGGGCAACATCATTCCCAAGAACCTGCTCAGCACGCCGGGCCTGGCGTTGGCCGCGCTCTATCCGCGGCCCTCCCAGACGCCCAGCACTACCGATGGACGCAACAATTACTATTTCCCCGACGTTCGGCAGCAGATCTACGATTCGCACCTGGTGCGCGTCGACCACGTCTTCAATCCCAACCACCGGATGTTCCTGCGGCTGAACCATTTCGGATACACGATTCCCAAGGACCTGCTCGGCATCCCGGCCACCAAGGAGATCTTCAATCAATACAACCGCGGCCTGGCTCTGGATGACGTGATCGTGCTCAGCGCGAGCACCGTTTTGAATATCCGCTACGGCGTCACCGCCGCGGATTTCCCGGAGCGCCGCGTCACCCAGGGCACCGGCTTGACGAAGATCGGCTTCTCGCCTGCGTTCGCCACGCTGCTCGATCCCACCATCACACCCATCCCACGCGTGACCGTGAGCGGCTTCGCGACCCTCTCCAACTGGTCCGATGGCGATGGCTCGAACAATGCCATCACCCACAACCTGGTCGGCGACGTGACGCACCTCAAGGGACCGCACACGCTCCGTTTCGGCGCCGATGGCCGCCTCTTCCGCACCTTCGCTAACCGCGTGCAGACCAGCATCGCACCCGACCTGAGCTTTGCAAATACCTATACGAAGGGACCGCAGGATAATTCCACGGCCGCGTCGTTGGGCCAGGAATTCGCTGCGCTGCTGATGGGAATTCCGGGTGGTAGCATGACGCGCAATCCCACCGCGACCTATGCCGCGCAGGATAAGTACGCCGGCGTCTATCTGCACGACGATTGGAAGGTTTCCTCGCGGCTGACCCTGAATATGGGGCTGCGCTACGAAATGGAATGGCCGCTCAGCGAACGCTTCAACCGCCTGGTGGGCACCTTCGACCCGAACGCCACCAGCCCGGTCGCGGCGCAGGCCATCGCCAACTACGCCAAGAGCCCGATTCCGGAACTGCCCGCCGCAGCCTTCCAGGTGAAGGGTGGGCTGACGTTCGTGAACGCAAATGGCAGTGGCCGCAGCCCGTACAAGGGCAACCACGGCGAGTGGCTGCCGCGTGTAGGCATGGCGTTCCAGATCGACTCCAAGACCGTGTTCCGCGCCGGGTACGGGATCTACTTCAACACGCTCGGGGTCGACACCTTCATCCCTATCCAGAGCGGCTTCTCGCAATCCACGCCGATCCAGGCGTCGCTCGACAACGGCCAGACATACCCGTCGCTGCTGGCGAACCCGCTGCCCAATGGCCTGCTCCCGGCGCTCGGCGCGGGCGGCGGTCTCGCGACCAACCTGGGACAGGCCGTCTCGGCGTTCGATCCCAACCTGCAGCCGCCGTATTCGCAGCGCTGGTCGGCGGGCATCCAGCGTTCCCTGCCCGGCCGGTTCGTAATCGATATCAGCTACGTGGGAAACCGCGGCACGCACCTGGCGGCCTTGCAGAATCTCAACGCCACTCCGGCGCAGTATCTCAGCAAGTCGCCGTTTCGCGACCAGACCGCGATCAATTCCCTGACGCAGCAGTTCGCCAGTCCGTTCGCCGGTCTGAACTCGGTCTACACCGCCCAGATCTCGCGCGCCGCGCTGCTCGTACCTTACCCCGAGTTCGGCGCCATCACGATGAACCGGTCGCTCGGCTACTCCTGGTACCACGCCCTGCAGTCGCGCGTGGAGCACCGCTTCTCGAAGGGATATACGGTGCAGGTGGGCTACACGTGGTCGAAGTACATGCAGGCCACGGAATTCCAGAACCCCACCGACACGGTTCCCTACCGCACAATTTCGGATTCCGATCGCGCCCACGTATTCACCACCAGCGGCGTATGGGAACTGCCGTTCGGACACGGCCGCCATTTCGGCGCCGCCACACCGAAGCCAGTGGACTTCGCTTTCGGCGGATGGCAGTTGAACGGCACGGTGGTGCGCCAGTCCGGCATGCCGCTCGGGTTCGGCAATGCGCTGTTCCTCGGCGACATCCACAACATCTCGCTGCCCAAGGACCAGCGGTCGCCCGACCAGTGGTTCAACACCAGCGGATTTAATAAGGTGTCGGCGCAGCAGTTGGCGAACAATCTGCAGACGTTCCCGATCCGCTTCAGCGGCATCCGCTCCGACGGGCAGGCCACGTGGAATTTCTCGCTGATCAAGAACTACAAGATCCGCGAGCGCGTGGGCATGCAGTTCCGCGCCGAAGTCTACAACACGATGAACCACCCCAGCTTCAGCACGCCCAATACGAGTCCGACGAACTCATCGTTCGGCACCAGCACGGCCGTGGATTCCGAGCCGCGGAATTGGCAGTTCGCGCTGAAGACGACGTTCTAGGAGCGACGCTTTATAGTTCGATCGGCCACTTCTGGCGGCCGTGGAAGACGGCAATCAACTCCAGTCGCTCACGCCGGACACGGTAGGGGATGATGTAGGAGGTATCCGGGAAAACCAGCTCGCGGATTCCGAGCACTCGGCCGGGCCGGCCCATCTCGGGGTGGCTCTGGAGAAGATCTACAGCTTTGAGGATGCGCTTTGCAACGAGCGCCGCACTCTGCTCAGAGTCTTTCTCGATGTACTCTCGCAGGTGGATCAGATGCAGTATCGCTCGGCGTGACCAAACGACCTTCATCGGGGAGCTTTGGTCTCGCCGGGCTTGCCCCAGGAGTTGAGCCACTTCGAAACCTTTTCATGGCCGGCCTCTTGGCCGGAGTCCAACTCTGCAATGCCGGCCTGGAGTTCTCCAAGCTGCCACTCCTCGGATTCGACGTATGCGGCAATAGCCTCAGCGGCGAGAAACGACTTCGAGCGTTTGGAGCGCTTCGATAAGGCGTCCAAGCGCTTTTTCGTCTGGGCATCGATCCGGATTGAAAGGGTCTCTGTCATCGCGTGTGCTTGCCTGTATACATCCTCGCACAATAGCGTACACGCCATATGCGGCGGCACACTCCACTGCCTGTTTCATGCAGGCGGTGTGCCCCGCGGTATTCTAGAAACCTATGCCCGATCAACTCGCCCCTGCCCGCCAACTGGGCTTCGCCACGAAAGCGCTGCACGCAGGCCACACTCCCGACAAGGCCAGCCTGGCCCGTGCGGTCCCCATTTACCAGACCACGTCGTTTGTGTTCGAGAACTCGGCTCATGCCAGCGCGCTCTTTGCGCTGCAGCAGTTCGGCAATATCTACAGCCGCATCATGAACCCGACCACCGACGTTTTCGAGCAGCGCGTGGCCGCGCTCGAAGGCGGCATCGCCGGCCTCGCGACCTCGAGCGGCCAGGCGGCGCAGTTCCTGGCGCTCACCAGCCTGATGGGCGTCGGCGACGAGATCGTGTCATCCAGCACACTCTACGGCGGCACTTACACGCAGTTCGACGTCAGCTTCCGCCGCATTGGAATCGACGTGAAGTTCGTCGAGCCCGACGACCCCGAGAATTTTCGCAAGGCCATCACACCAAAGACGCGCGCCATCTACGCCGAGACCATCGCCAACCCGCGCATGAACGTGCTGGATATCGAAGCCGTCGCCAAGATCGCGCACGAAGCCGGCGTGCCTCTGGTGATCGACAACACCATGGCCTCGCCCTACCTGTGCCGGCCGATCGAGTGGGGTGCGGACATCGTGGTGCATTCGGCCACCAAGTTTCTGGGCGGCCACGGCACATCCATCGGCGGCATCATCATCGACAGCGGCAAGTTCAAGTGGACTAGCAAGTACCCCGCCATCACCGAGCCCAGTCCCGGCTACCACGGCATGAAGTTCGTCGAGGTCTTCGGCGACCTGGCCTACATTATCAAGGTGCGAGTGGAAGGCCTGCGCGATTTCGGGCCGTGCATCAGCCCGTTCAACTCGTTCCTGTTCATCCAGGGAATCGAGACGCTGGGTTATCGCATGGAGGCTCACTGCCGCAACGCGCTGGCGGTGGCCGAGTGGCTGGGGCGGAATCCTGCCGTCTCGTGGGTGAAGTACCCGGGGTTGAAATCGAGCCCGTATTACAAGGTGTCGCAGAAATACCTGCCGAAGGGCCAGGGCTCGATCGTGACCTTCGGGATCAAGGGCGGAGTGGAAGCGGGGCGCAAGCTCATCGACGCCTGCCAGCTCTTCTCCCACCTGGCGAACCTGGGCGATGCCAAGAGCCTGATCATTCATCCGTCGTCGACCACGCATCAGCAACTGGGCGACGAACAGCAGGTGAAGGCGGGAGTGACGAAAGATCTGGTGCGCATTTCGGTCGGCATCGAGGACGTCGACGACATCATCTGGGATCTGGACCAGGCCATCGCGGCGTCGCAGAAGTAGCCGCGTACAATTAAAGTAGTAGCGTCAATGCGTACCTTAGCCATCCCGGCCCTCCTGGTGCTGGCCCTCGCTGGATTTCTGTCCTCGCAGGGTCCCACCGATTCAACTCCCCTGCCCGGCATGCCCCCGGTGCTCGATCCCAACGACATTTATTCTGCCAATCGACCCAACGCCCTGAGCCCGGTGGTCCGCGATTTTCCGTCGCGGGTCTACGTGCCCAATACCGAGAGCAACACGGTGGACGTGATAGACCCCGCCACTTTCAAAGTGGTGGACCATTTCAAGGTCGGCCGCCTGCCCCAGCACGTCACGCCGTCGTGGGATCTGAAGACGCTGTGGGTGCTCAACGACCTGGGCAACAGCCTCACCCGCATCGACCCAAGGACGGGCAAGATGGGCGAGACGATCCCAGTGCTCGACCCGTACAACATGTACTACACGCCCGATGGCAAGTACGCCATCGTGGTGGCGGAGCAGCGGATGCGGCTCGAGTTTTACGATGCCCAGACCATGAAGCTGAAGAACGAGGTATGGGTACCGTGCAAGGGCGTCGACCACCTGGACTTCTCGGCTAACGGCCGCTATCTGATCGCGAGCTGCGAGTTCGGCGGCGCCGTGATCAAGTTCGACGTGATGACGCAGAAACTGATCGCCCGCCTGCCTGTGACTCCCAAGGGTATGCCGCAGGACGTGAAGACTTCGCCCGATGGCAAAGTTTTCTACGTCGCCGACATGCATTCGAACGGCGTGCACATGATCGACGGCGACGCGTTCAAGGAGATCGGCCACATCCCGACGGGCAAAGGCGCCCACGGCCTTTATGTCAGCCGCGATTCGAAGGTGCTGTACGTTTCCAATCGCGGCGAAGGCTCGATCTCGCTCATCGATCTCGCCACGCGCCAGGTCACCAAGAAGTGGGTATTCCCCGGCGGCGGCAGTCCCGATATGGGCGGTGTCTCAGCCGATGGCAAAGTGTTGTGGCTTGCCGGCCGCTACAACTCCGAGGTCTACGCCATCTCGACCGAAGACGGAAAGCTGCTGGCACGTATCCCGGTGGGCCACGGCCCGCACGGATTGTGCGTATACCCGCAGCCCGGCCGTTACTCGCTAGGCCACACGGGTGTGTTCCGGTAGGCTCTGTGAAACAATCAACCTGATGAATCGTAGAACACTGCTGCAGGCCGCGACCGCAGCGGCAGTTTGGCGCGCGGCCGCACAAACCCCGCCGCGCAAGATGCGCCTCGGAATCATTCTAGGTCTTGGCAAAGATCCGGACGCCGCTCTTCGGCGCGTCCACGACTTCGGGCTTCCCACCTGCCAAATCCATCCCGGTGACATGGACGATGCCGCCGTCGCCGCGGTGCGGAAGGCCGTGGATCGGTACAGCGTCGAGATCACGGCGTGCGCGTTCGGCGGGACTGGGAGCGAAGTCTACAGCTTTTATCAGGGGCCGCTGACCATCGGCCTGGTGCCTCGGCAAACTCGCGACGCACGGATCGCGCGCATCAAAGCCCATTCCGATTTCGCGAAGAAGGCCGGCATCACTGCGGTGCAGGGCCACTGCGGCTTCATTCCCGAAGATCCCAACGACGCGCTCTACGCCGAGACCATCGCCGCCATTCGATCCGCGGCGGAGTACTGCCGCAACAACGGCCAGACCTTCCGCTGCGAAACCGGGCAGGAGACGCCGATCACCCTGGTGCGCGCCATCCGCGATGTGGGGCTCGACAACATGCGGGTGAACTTCGACGTCGCCAACCTGATTCTCTACGGCAAGGGCAACCCGGTGGACGCCGTGGATCTGCTGGCGCCGTACATTGAGGGTGTCCACGCGAAGGACGGGCTATACCCGACCGACCCGAAACAGCTCGGCCGCGAAGTGCCGATCGGCGAAGGCAAGGTGAACTTTCCGGCGCTCATCGCCAAGCTGAAGGAGATCGGCTACACCAATCCCCTGACGATCGAGCGCGAGATTTCGGGCGAGAAGCAGCGAACCGACATTCTGGTGGCGAAGGCGTACCTCGAAAAACTGATCGGATAACTCATGACACCACGACGAACGTTTTTGAAGGCGGCTGCGTTTACGATTCTACCGGCGCGCCTGGTGCGCGGCAGCCAAGCCAACTCGGCGATATGCGTGGGACTGCTGGGCTGCGGGCGTCGCGGCAGCACCCACGCCACAAACATCATGCAGCACACCGAGGCCCGGCTGCTGGCTCTGGGCGACCTGTTCCAGGACCAGCTCGATAAAGCGAAGCAGAGCTTCCCAACCGCGGAGCACACGTTCGTGGGCCCGAAGGCGTGCCACGAGATTGTCGAATCGAAGGCCATCGATGCCGTGGTGATCGCCACGCCGGCATACTTCCACCCGGAACACTTGGCGCTTGCGGTGGCCGCCGGGAAGCACATCTATTTGGAAAAGCCGGTCGCCGTGGACGTGGCGGGCACCAGGCGCGTGCTCGAAATCGGCAAGAAGGCGGAAGGCCGGCTGAGCCTCGACGTGGGACTGCAGATCCGCTCGGCGCCGCCATTCGTCGAGCTGGTGCGGCGCATTCACGCCGGTGCGCTAGGCCAGATCGCGGCGGGAACCGCGCACTACTTCTGCCCGTACCCTTCCGACCGCTATCAGCAAGAGGGTTCGCCCACGGAGCTGCGCATCCGCAACTGGATCACGGACCGCGTGCTCTCGGGCGATATCATCGTGGAGCAGAATATCCACGCGATCGACATCTGTAACTGGGTGATGCAGGGGCATCCGGTGAAGGCCGTCGGCCGCGGCGGCCGGAACGGACGGAGCGCTCCCGGCGACGACTGCTACTCGCACTTCGACGTCGTCTATCATTACCCGAACGACGCGCACGTGAGCTTCAGCTCGACTCAGTTCGGCAAGGGGCAATTCGACGTGAATGAGATGTTCTTCGGCACGCGCGGATCGTCGTACTCGCCCTATTCGGGAGCGCTCGGGATCACCGGCGACGAGCCGTGGACATGGGCCGGCAGCGGGCAGAGCGGGCCGGCGACGTTTTCCGCGAGCGGCTCATTTTCGGACAATCTGGCACAGGCGGATTCCGAGAAACAGAAAGGTTTCATCGGAAGCATCTCGAGCGGGAAGTTCCACAACCAGGCGGCGGGCGGCGTGGAAGCGGCATTGACCGCGATGCTGGGGCGGCAGGCTGCCTATACGGGCCGCGAGGTGACGTGGGAAGAACTGGTCCGCTCAAACCAGCACTGGGACGCCGGCATCAAACTCTAATTCGGGGACAGGCTACACAACCTCGAAACTCGCGACGGCAGAGCGATGCGGGGCGGAACGGAAGCTCCGCCCCGCGGTCAATTAGAACTCGAGCCGGGTGTTGGATCCGCCCAGTTCGATGTCCTGGAGCTTCATCGCGTCGCCATCCTTAGTGGTGTCCACCTTGGTCTGGTCGAACTTCTTATCCGCTGTTTCGACTTTCACCGGCGTGGTGTAAGATTTGTCGGTATTCAGATCGACGAAAGTCGCATTGCCGCCGTCCACTTTCAGCCGGTATTCGCCGGGCTTGAGCTGCACGGCGCCCGCTTTAACCGTGGTTGAAATAATGATGTCGTAACTCTTGGCGCTGGCGATCGAAAGGGTGGAGACACACAGGGCTCCAACCATAAGCAGTCTCTTCATGGTAGGTTGATTTCTCCTAACAGGTATCTGAAACTTCTCTGTTTGCGTTGCACCTGACTAGACGATTTCTCGCACGGAGGGGTTACACCTGCCGCGCCGCACCGCAATCCAGGTATTGCTCACTTTCGTTATAGTGTGGCAATGAGGAAACTACTGGTTGTCCCTGGACTCGCATGCCTGCTGCTCGCGCAGGAGGGTCCCGACGGCAGCGTGAACGCCCGCATCCGTCGGGAAGAGGCCGAGCACTCGCAGGTCATGTTCACGCTCCACATGCTCACCGACCGCTACGGACCACGCCTCACCGGTTCGCCGAATTTCGAGGCGGCGGCCAAGTGGGTGGCGTCCCAACTGACCCAGTGGGGATTGAAAAACGCACACTTGGAAGCGTGGGATTTCGGGCACCCGGGATGGTTGAACCAGCGCGCCGCGGGGTACATCACGGCGCCTGTCGAAGACAACCTGACGTTCGAAGTTCTGGCGTGGACGCCGTCCACCAACGGCACGGTAGCGGCTTCCGCAGTGCAGGTGATTCCGCCGCATGGACCACCCCCGCCCGCGGATACTACCGCCAATGCCGGCGGCGGGCGCGGCGGATTTCCAGGAGGAGGACGCGGCACGCCGCCGGGTCCGACGCCGCCCACCAAGGAAGAACTGACGCGCTGGATGGACGCGAACAAGGACAAGATCCGCGGCAGGATCGTGCTGATTGGCAAGGCCGCCGTGGTTCCGGTGGACTTCACTGCTCCAGCCAAGCGTCGCGATGACGCGCAGGTGAAGCGGCAGTTCGATCCCAACAATCCGGATGCCGGCGCGTTCGGTGGACGCGGCACGCCGCCCGCTCCCGATCCGACCCGCCTCACCGCCAACCAGGCGACCGCGACGATCGACCAGTGGCTGGTCGACAACGGCGCGCTGGTGCGCGTCAACGATGCCGGCCGCGAGCACGGGCAGATTCGCGCCTTCAACAATCGCACCTTCGATGAGAAGAAGGCGCTGCCGACGGTGGTGCTACGCAACGAAGATTTCGGCCGCATCGAGCGGCTGCTCGCCGACCGCGAAGACGTGAAGCTCGAGTTCAACATCGTAAACCACTCGTATCCCGAAGGCACGACCAGTTACAACGTAGTGGCCGAGATTCCGGGCAGCGACAAAGCGGACGAGATCGTGATGCTCGGCGGGCATCTCGATTCCTGGCATTCGGCGACGGGCGCGACGGACAACGCGATTGGTTCTTCGATGATGATCGAGGCCGCGCGCATCATCCAGGCGCTGGGGCTGAAGCCGCGGCGAACGATCCGGGTCGCGTTGTGGTCGGGCGAGGAGGAGGGACTGCTGGGCTCGCTGGCATACGTCACACAGCACTTCGGCACCGTCGAAGAACCCAAGCCGGAGTTTGCCAAACTCGATTGCTACTTCAATATCGATTCCGGGACGGGACGCGTGCGCGGCGCGACTGTCTTCGGACCGAACGAGGCCGCGTCCATACTGCGCGCGGCGCTCGATCCGTTCGCCGATCTCGGCGTTGCGGGCGCAGCGCCCTCGCGCAGCCGTGCCACTGGCGGGACCGACAGCAGCTCGTTCAACCATGCCGGCCTGCCGGGCGTCGGACTGCAGCAGGACCCGATCGAATATAATAGCCACACTTGGCACACCAACCTGGACACCTACGAGCGCATCGTGCCCGAGGACGTGAAGAGCGCGTCGACGGTGATCGCGGCGGCAGTGTGGCACGTGGCGAACCGGGACCAGATGATTCCGCGTTTCGCCAAGGAGCAGATGCCGGCGCCGGTGCCCATACCGGCCCGATAGCGAATTATTTCCGCGCTACCCAGGCCATGCCGTCAGGCCCGGCGCCCGTTTGCAATTTGCCGGTTACCTCGAGCGTCTTCAGATCCACTACCGCCACGAAGTTATCGCCCGTGGCCGCGACGTACGCGCGCGAACCGTCGGGCACGATCAAGACCCCCGCGATCTGTTTGCCAACGGGAATGCGCTTGATCTCTTTGCGCGCCGCGACGTCCATCACGACCAGTTCACCCGCGTCGAGATCGGAGATAAGCGCACGCTTGCCGTCGGGCGTGAACTTCAAGCGGTTCGACCGCTTCGTGCCCACGTTGAGCGTCTGCGTGACTTTCTTCGACGCGGTGTCGATGATCGAGACGCTGCCATCGCGAGATGTCGATGCCCAAATCGTCTTCTCGTCGGGCGAGAGGTCGAAGCCCTCCGGCCCTTTGCCCACCGGGATCACGGTCTGGTTCCAGTTCGCGCCGGCACGCTCGATCGCGGTGATGCTGTCGCCCCCGATGTTGGCCGTGTAGATCGTGTTCAGGTCCCGGGTGATCACGAGCATGTGAGTGCTGGCTTGCCCCGTGCCCATCAGCCAATCGATCTGGTTCGTGGCCGGATCGTAGCGGCCGATCAGCCGGTTCGTCTCGGCCGTGAAGTAAGCCTTGCCGCCGGCCGATTCGATGCCGTGCGGGCGCCGTAGCGAACCCAGATCGACGCGGTGAAGCTCCTTCTGCGCCGCCAGATCGATGACGGAAATAGTGCTGCCGGGCGTCTGGCTCCCGTAATTGCTGACGAACGCCAGCTTGCCGTCGGCGGAGGCGGCGACTTCGTGCGGGCTCTCGCCCACGGGCACGCGGCCCATCACTTTGCCGGTTTCGGGATCGACGATGGCGAGGTTGCCTTCTTTGTTGAGCACCAGAAGCTGCGCCGCGGAGAGCGTAGCCCCCAGCGCCAGCGTGGCGAACAGAGTCTTCGAACAAGTCATAGTGGTATCGTGATCGGGTGCGCTCCAAAATGCAAGGAGGCGAAAGCTGGACGGTGACCGCGCCCGGGCGCGTGAACCTGATCGGCGAGCACATCGATTATCATGGCCTGCCCGTTTTGCCGATGGCGCTGCGCTGTTCCGTTCGCGTGACCTTCAGGCGGCGGAACGACCGGCGCATTCACGCCTCGAGCGTGGGATTCGGCACGCGCGAATTCGAGTGGAAGCAGAATTTGCAGCCCGTGGCCGCCGGCGATTGGGAAAACTATCTGCGTGCTGCCGCGCAAGTAGTGGACAGGCGCTGGGGAATCGGCTGCGGCGTGGACGCGGAGGTGACCTCTGACCTGCCACCTGCCGCCGGTCTGTCATCGTCGACCGCTCTGCTGGTAGCCTTCACACTCGGCCTTCTCGATGCCAACGGAATTCAGGCTGGCTTTCAAGAGCTGATGGAAGTGCTGCCGAATGGCGAACAGTTCGTGGGAACTCGCGGCGGCGGAATGGATCATGCCGCGTGCCTGGCGTCGCGAGCCGGATGTGCTTCGCTGATTGAGTTCGACCCCGTAAGGATACGGCCAATTCCGGTGCCCGCGGATTGGGCGTTCCTGGTAGCCGACAGTTTGGAGAAGGCCGAGAAGTCCGGTCCCGCCCGCGCCGAGTACAATGCGCGCCGTGCCGCCGGAAGCACCGCTCTAGCGAACCTGGGGTTGAAATCGTATGCTGACATCAACCGCTCCTTCACGGCCGCGGCTGGTCTCTCCGGCCACGAGCTCGACGCCTACACCCACGTCACCTCCGAAGCCCAGCGTGTCCGCGATGCCGTCTGCGCCCTCGAGCGTCACGACGCCTCCACCTTCGGCCGCCTGCTGCTCGAATCGCACGCCAGCCTGCGGGATCGCCTCCAGGTGAGTTGTCCCGCGCTCGACCGCCTCGTGGAGACCGCCACGGAATCGGGCGCCCTCGGTGCGCGCCTGACCGGAGCGGGCTTCGGCGGATGCGCCGTCGTCTTCTGTTTGCGACGCGATCTGGCCGCCGTGCGCCAGGGTCTCATCGACCGCTACCCTCTCATCGACGCCGAGCCCGGGCCGGGCGTACTGGAGAACTGATATGCATCTGCACACCATCGACTGGGTCATCGCAATAGTCTCGGTTGTCATCTGCTTCGTTCCCGCGCTCTTTTTCGGCAGACGCTCGGGCAAGAGCACGGCCGAGTTTTTCGCTTCCGGCCGCTCCGTGCCGTGGTGGCTGGCAGGCCTCTCCATGGTGGCGACGACGTTCTCCAGCGATACACCCAACCTGGTTGCCAATTTCGTGCGTACGCAGGGCGTGGCCGGAAACTGGCAGTGGTGGGCCTTCACCCTCACGGGAGTCGCGACGGTCTTTTTCTATGCGCGGCTCTGGCGCCGCTCCGGCGTCCTCACCGATCTCGAGTTCTACGAGCTTCGCTACTCCGGAAAGGCCGCCAGCGCCGTCCGTGGATTCCGCGCCGTCTACCTGGGGTTCCTGTTCAACTGCATGATCATGGCGACGGTGAACCTGGCGGCGTGCAAAATCGCCGCCGTGCTCTTCGGCTTCGAGCGCTGGCAAACGCTGCTGGCCGTGGGGCTGCTCAACGTGGTCTTCGCGGCACACTCAGGGCTTTGGGGCGTGCTGGTCATCGACATGATCCAGTTCTTCATCAAGATGTCCGCCGTGATCGCCGCCGCGTATTTCGCGGTCACGCTGCCGCAGGTGGGCGGGCTGCACGGTCTCGTCAGCAAGCTCTCCCAAGTGCGCGGACCGGGCGGTTTGAACTACCTCAGCATGCTGCCCGACTTCACCGACAACTGGAACCTCGCGGTCGCCATTTTCATCATGCCGATCGCCGTGCAGTGGTGGTCGGTGTGGTATCCCGGCGCCGAACCGGGCGGCGGCAGCTACATCGCGCAGCGCATGCTGGCGTCGAAATCGGAGAAAGACGCGCTCGCCGGAACGTTGTTCTTCAACGTTGCGCATTACGTGCTGCGGCCGTGGCCGTGGATCCTGGTGGGGCTGGCATCGCTGATCGTGTACCCGCAACTCTCCGACATCCAGACCGCGTTTCCGCACCTCGACCCCGCGCTGGTCGGACACGACATCGCGTATCCGGCGATGCTGCGCTTCCTTCCGGCGGGCTGGATGGGGCTCATGCTGGGCGGCCTGATCGCCGCCAATTCGTCCACCATCCTGACGCATCTCAACTGGGGTGCATCCTACCTGGTTCACGATTTCTACCGCCGCTTTCTGCATCCGGGCCAGTCCGACCATCACTACGTGACCGCGGGCAGGGTCGCGACGGTCATCCTTTTCGTGTCCTCTTCGGCGCTCGTTTTCCTTCTCAGCACCGCCCAGGGCAGCTTCAACATCATTCTCCAGATCGGCGCCGGCACGGGCTTGCTCTATCTGCTGCGCTGGTTCTGGTGGCGCATCAACGCGTGGTGCGAAATCGTGGCGATGGTCAGCTCATTCGTGATCTCGATGGTGTTCGTCATCTGGGGCAAAAACATCGGGACCGCGGAGCAACTTCTCCTCACTGTAGTTTTTACTACCATATGCTGGGTCGCGACCGCCTACCTGGGGCCGCAGACCGATCCCCGAGTGCTGATCGAGTTCTATAAGAAGATCCACCCATTCGGCCCCGGCTGGAACGTGATTCGAAATAAGGCCGGAATCTCGGCCGCCGAAGCCAAAGAGCACGCCCGCGGCGAGAACATCCCCCTGGCGCTGGTCGGATGGATGACAGGATGCAGCATGATCTGGTCCGCGTTATTCTGCGTCGGCAACTTCCTATACGGCCGCCTGAACTACGCCTTCGCCCTGCTGGCCGTCTTTTCGGTCAGCGCCGTTATCCTCATCCAAGTCATCCGCCGTCTCTGGCGCTAACGCGAATCGCATTTCGGGGACAGGCTACGAAACCTTCCGCGCCGCCTTTGCGCGGAATTTCGTTGCCTGTCCCCGAAATGCAGAGTTACGTGCACCCCGGATTTTGGTTTTGAATTTCGAGGTTGTGTAGCCTGTCACCGAAATGGCTTAAAATTGGCCTCATGAAGGACATTCAACCGTCTCGCCGCGACTGGCTGAGGCTCGCCTCCCTCGCTCCCCTGGCGGCCGGCTTAACCGCCGACTTGGCCGAGGCCGCGCCGCAGCCGCACACGGTTTCCGGTATGCCGTTCGAAGCCAAGCCGAGCGTGCGTATCGGCGTGATCGGCGTCGGCGGACGCGGCAACTCGCTCATCGACAACTTCTCCGCCATGCCGGAAGTCGAGATCACCGCGCTCTGCGACACCGTTCCCGACAAGGTGCTCAAGGCGCAGGCCAAGCTGGAGCGCCAGGGAAAGAAGGCGGCACCGGCGCTCTTCCACGCCAACGACCACGCCTACGAACAGCTAGTGAAGCGCGACGATATCGACCTGGTGATCGTTTCCACGCCGTGGATCTGGCACGTGCCCATGGCCGTGGCCGCGATGAAGGCGGGCAAGCACGTGGCCGTCGAAGTGCCCGTGGCGCGCACGCTCGAGGAGTGCTGGGAGCTGGTCAACACCTCGGAGTCCACGCGCCGCCACTGCATGCAGCTCGAGAATTGTTGCTACGGGTACAACGAACTGCTTGCGCTCAACATGGTGCGCGACGGCCTGTTCGGCGAACTCACGCACGCCGCATGCGCCTATGACCACGATCTGCGTAGCATTCTGTTCTCGAATAACGGTGAAGGGCAGTGGCGCCGCGCCGAGCACTTCAACCGCAACGGAAACCTGTATCCGACGCACGGCCTCGGTCCCGTGGCGCACTACCTCGATATCAACCGCGGCGACCGGTTCGATTACCTGGTTTCGATGAGTTCCCTGAGCGTGTCGCTGCAGGCGTATCGCAAGGAGCACGTGCCGCCCGACGACCCGCGGCAGAAGGAGACCTACAAGGAAGGCGACATGAATATCAGCCTGATCCGCACCGTCAAGGGCCGCCTGATCACGCTCGAGCACAATATTACCAGCCCGCGCCCGTACGATCGCATTAACCTGATCGCGGGCACCAAGGGCATCTTCCGCGACTACCCGCCGCGCGTTTACGTGGACGGCGCCAAGCGTGAGGAGTTCGAGCCCATCGACTCGTACAAGGCAAAATACGAGCACAAATACTGGAAGGAGACCGGCGATCTGGCGCGCAAGCTCGGCGGCCACGGCGGCATGGATTTCGTGATGGCGTGGCGCATCGTCGAGTGCATGAAACAGGGCGCCCCACCTGATATCGACGTGTACGACGCCGCTGCCTGGAGCGCACCGGGCCCGTTGAGCGAGCAATCCGTCGCGAAGGGCAGCGCGCCCGCGAAGTTCCCGGACTTCACGAAGGGCCGCTGGCAGACCACCGCGCCGCTCGCATAGCAGCCCCCGCGAACCTGCGCGATATAATGCCTCTCCATGAGGCTGCTGTCCATCCTTCTCCTCGCTGCCGCCCTACTCGCCCAGGAGACTCCGACCGAGCGCGATGCCGCGCGCGACGTCCTCCGCAAGATGTCCGATCTCGAACGCTCGCTCGAAGTCCAGACGTGGGTATCGCGCCTCACCGCCGCTAACCCGGCACGCGATCAGGTCACCGCGCGCGCCAAACAGCTCATGGACACCGAACTACTCGCTATGAGCGACGACATCACGAAGCACCCCGAAATCGGCTTCGAAGAGCGCCGCTCCATCAAGATCCTGATCGATTACCTCAAGCGCCATGACTTCGAAATCACCGAAGGCGTGGCCAAACTTCCCACGGCGTTCGTGGCGCGCTTCAAGGGCAACAACGGCGCGCCGAATCTCGGAGTGATCCTCGAGTACGACGCTCTGCGCGGCACCGAGCGCGCCTTTCACGGCGACCAGCACAGCGCGCAGGGACCAGTCGGAATCGCCGCAGCGGTCGCCATGGCCGAGTACCTGGAACGCACGCACACGCCCGGCAGCGTCGTCGTCTTCGGCACGCCCGGCGAAGAGATGATGCCGCCCAACGCCAAGACCGGCATGTTCGAGGCCGGCGTCTTCAAGGGCATGGACGTGATCCTGCGCAGCCACGCCACCAGCGTTACCTCGCGGCCCGCCGCGGGCTTCGGCACATGCTGCATGAACATCGACGGCGTGAAGTACATTTTCTCCGGCGCCCCTTCCCACCAGTTGACACCGTGGAACGGCCGCAACGCGCTCGAAGCCGTGATCCACCTCTTCGACAATATCGATAGTGTGCGCAGCAGCATCCGGCCGGAGGCGCGCATTCAGGGAGTGATCGTCGAGGGCGGCGCGGCGCCCAACGTGGTGCCCGACCGCACCGCCGCCGACTTCTACATCCGCTACCCCGACGAAATCTATCTGGCGCAGGTGCGCGAATTCGTGGACAATGCGGCACGCGCCGCCGCCCTCTCCACGGGGACCAAGCTTAAGATCGATTTCTACGGTAAGACTCGCGACGGCATCTCCGTCGCGACGCTCGCCGAAGTTGGGTTCGCGTATATGAAAAAGTTCGGCGCCACCAATCCGGCCGACGCGCCCGGCAAGCCCCAAGGCTACGAGGAGACGGGCAGCGTTTCGAGCGACACACCCGGCTTGGGTTTCAGCGCGCAGACTTCGACTGCTCCCAACCACACCTACGAAATGGAGACCGACGCGCTGGCTGAGATCGGCCATCGCGGCTTCGTGGTGGACGCGCAATCCATGGCCGCTCTGCTCTTCGATTTCGCCACGCACCCGGATTACCGCGCCGCCGTGAAGCGCGAGTTCTCTGGCATTCAGGCGCTGTTCGGCGAGTATCAGGGAGCGCTGAAGAAGGTTTACACAGCGCCGCGCGTGCCGGAACCGAAGTAAACTTGTGAGTGCATGAACCCGAACCGGAGGGAAGTTTTCGCCGCCCTGTTTGCGGCGGCCGCGGCTCGCAACGCGCGCGGCGCCGATGATCCGCCCGTTGCCATTCCCGGCAAGCGTCCCTTGATCCTGCACAACGACCGGCCGGAAGATCTCGAAACTCCGGTCCGCTACTTAGATTCCTGGATCACGCCCGTCGACGTGTTTTTCGTCCGCCAGCACATCCCACGGCCCGCGGCGATCGACCCTGCCGCGCATCGCGTCGCCATCACCGGCATGGTCGCAAAGCCGATCGAAGTGAGCCTCGCGGACTTGCAGAAACTGCCGCAGCACACCCTTCCCGCCACGCTCGAGTGCACCGGAAACGGCCGCGGCTTCTACATCCCCAAGGTGCCTGGCATCCAGTGGGGACGCGGCGGCGTGGGCAATGCCGAATGGACCGGCCCGCGTCTGAGCGACGTCCTGAAACTGGCGGGCGTGGATGCGAAAGCAGCGTACGTCGAAATCGATGGCGCCGACCGCGGCGTAGCGCAGACGCCCGATTTTCTCCGCTCCATGCCGATGGAAAAGGCGATGCACCCGGCCACCCTGCTCGCGCTCAAGATGAACGGCGAGACGCCGCAGATCCACGGTTTTCCCGTGCGCCTGATCGTCCCCGGATGGGACGGCACCAGTTGGGTGAAGTGGGTGACGCGCCTTACGCCCGCGGCGCAGCCGGCCGCCGGATTCTTCATGAACCCCGGCTATCGCTACCCGAAATATGCGCTGCCGCCGGGCTCGCCGCCGAAGCCCGCCGAACTGGAAGTCATCGAGGGCATGCCGGTGAAATCGTCCATCACCGCGCCCGAGGACCAGGCCAAAATCGCGCGCGGCCCCATCACCATTCGAGGTTTCGCTTGGGCGGGCGAAGAAAAGATCGAGCGCGTCGAAGTCTCGACCGACGGCGGCAGCACGTGGCGCGACGCGCAGCTCTCAGCACAGAAGCTGCCGTTTGCATGGCGCTTATGGCACCTCGAGTGGCGCCCGGACAAGCCCGGTTATTACAACATCCTTTCGCGCGCCATCGATTCCGCGGGGCGCGTGCAGCCGTTCGTGCCCTCGTGGAATCCGTCAGGGTACTTGTGGAATGGCGTGGACCGCGTCGGCGTGACCGTGGAGGGCGCGTGAAGAAGCTGATCTTTCTGTTTGCGGGATTGTCGTTCGCCGCCGATCAGGCCACGCTCGATCGCGGCCAGGCCGAAGAACAGCGCAGTTGCCTCGCCTGCCACAGCCTGCGCCTGATCCATTCGCAGCGACTCTCACGCGCGCAATGGGGCAAAGAGCTGGACAAGATGACCGGCTGGGGCACAACGATCGAAGACCGCGATGCGATTCTTGAGTACCTGGTGGCGAACTACGGCGATGACAAGCCCGCCGCACCACCCGCTATGAGCTTAGACGGGAAGAAGTAACTCAACTGCAGTCTGTGGGCGGCCCCCCCGGGCCTGCGGCAAGCCCCCTGGATCGCCCGCCGCGCCTTTTTCGCCTTCGCCCCAACATGCCTGCCCGGAGGGCCGGCCGCAGACCAGAGGTCTGCCCTACTTCACCACCACCGCCGGCACATTCGAATCGTGCACCCGCTTGTTGAACGCCGCCAGGTCGTTCGTCAGCAGCCCATCCAGTTTTTTCAACTCTCCGTTCACCTGCGTGGCCAGGTCCTCATACACCATGTACGACTGCGCCGTCGGCGGATCGTCGGAGCTCTGCACCACGCCCATCACATACGCCAGCTTGTTATTCAGCCTGATCGGAAAGTTCAACGGATCCTGGCTGGCGCGGTTCTTGGTCTGGTACAGCGCCTCCTCCACCGCCGTCAACTTCTCCGCCAGCGCCTTCGCCGCGTCCGCCACCGCCTTGTCCGGACGCTTGGCATATTCGTCGAGTTGCTTACGCACTTCCCGAATGCGGATCACCGCGTCATTGGTTTCGCTGAGCTTGTCGCGAACCTGCAGCGACAGCGTTAGCTGCTTCGCGTAGTCTTCGGGCGTCGTCGGCACACGGGGATCCTTCAAGATCTCGAACGGCTGCGTCTGCGATTTACCGTCCACCGACAGCCGCACCTGGTACCTCCCCGGCGCGGCGCGCGGCCCGGTCACGCCGCCAGCCCACAGGATCATCCCCGGAAAACTGGCCGCGTCCGGATATCGCATGTTCCACACATACCGGTTCATGCCCTGCTGCGCCGGCACGCGCGCCGCAGGTGGAGTACGATTCTCGTCTTCGCCTGCCTCGCCCGTCGCCGCGGGACGCTGTTCCGGAGCGCGGCTCGAAGCCTGGTTCACGACTTTGCCGGCCGCGTCGAGGAACTCCAGCGTCACATCGCCCTGCGGACGATTCTTGAGCCAGTAGTTCACCACCACGCCACCCGGCGGATTGTCGCCCGTGGGCGGCCCCGGCGTCCGGTTGCCACCACCTCCACGCCCGCCTGCTCCGAACCGATACGTATCCTTCGGCGCGAACAGGTGCGCATCTTCCGGAGCCACGCTGTCCGTCAACTGATACAGCAGCGGCAGGTCGTCCAGCACCCAGAATGCACGGCCCTGCGTTGCCACCACCAGTTCGCGCTCGCGTTTGTGAAACGCGATATCGGAGATGGGCACGATCGGCAGATTGAGCTGGAAAGATTTCCATGTGTCGCCGTCGTCCCGCGAAACGTAGAGGCCGGTTTCCGTTCCCGCCACCAGCAGCCCGCGATGATTCGGATCCTCCCGCACCACGCGCGTGAAAGCGTTATTCGGAATGCCGCTCACGATCTTCTTCCACGTCTTGCCGTAGTCGACGGTCTTATACAGATACGGCGCGAAGTCATCCTGCTGATAGTTCGTGGCCGCCACGTACGCCGTGCCGGCGTCGAAAGTCGGCACGTCGATCGAGTTGATGCGGATCCACTCCGGTATGCCCTTGGGCGTTACGTTCTCCCAGCGTTTGCCGCCATCGCGCGTCAACTGCACCAGCCCGTCGTCGGTGCCCACCCAGATCTCGCCCTTCTTCAGCGGCGATTCCATGAACGTGAAAATGGTGTCGTAATACTCAATCGACGTATTGTCCTGTGTGATCGGTCCACCCGACGACGCCTGCTTGGATTTGTCATTGCGCGTCAGGTCGGGTGAGATCACCTCCCAGTTCTGCCCCTCGTTCATCGTCTTCATGACCACGTTAGAGCCGATGTACAGCTCTTTCGGATCGTGCGGCGAAAACGCGATCGGGAAGCTCCACTGGAAGCGGTACTTGAGTGCGTCGGCGCCGTAGCCCATCGGATTGTCCGGCCACGCATTGATGTTCCGCACCTGCCCGGTGCGATGGTCCTGTCGCGTAATCAAATTGCCGTACGAGCCCGCGAACACGATCTCGCTATTGCGCGGATCGGGCGCGATCCAACCGCTCTCGCCGCCGCCCACGTCGTACCAATCGCGATCCGTGATGCCCGCGCTCGCGGTGCGCGTGGCCGTCCGCACCGTCGTGTTGTCCTGTTGCGCGCCGTAGGCGTGGTACGGAAAGTCCTGATCGAGAGCCACGCGGTAAAACTGAGAGGTCGGTTGATTATCCTCGGAGGACCACGTGCGCCCGCCGTCTTTCGTCACCGCCGCGCCGCCGTCGTTGCTCTCGATCATGCGCTGCGCGCTGTCGGGCGCGATCCAGAGACCGTGATCGTCGCCATGCGGCGTGCGGATCGCCGTGTAAGTTCGCCCACCGTCAATCGACCGGTAAAAACCCGTGTTCAGCACATAAACCGTGTCCGCATTCTGCGTGTCGGCAAAGATGTGAGAGTAATACCAGGCGCGCTGGCGCAGAATGTTCTGATCGTTCTGCTTCGTCCAGGTGCGGCCGCCATTGTCGGAACGGAACACGCCGCCATCTGACGCCTCAACGATGGCCCACACCCGCTCCGTGTTGATGGGCGATACCGTCACGCCGATCCGGCCCTGCACGCCGCGCGGCATTCCGGGCGCGCGCGAGAGGTCGGTCCACGTATCGCCTCCGTCGGTGGATTTCCAAAGACCGCTGCCGGGACCGCCCGAATCCATGCGCCACGGCTTGCGGCTGATCTCCCAGAACGCGGCGTACAGCACGCGCGGGTTGCTCGGATCCATGGCGAGATCGACGGCACCTGCCTTCGGGCCGCGCGTCAGAACCTGCTTCCAAGTGCCGCCGCCATCCGTCGAGCGATACACGCCACGCTGCTCGTTTGGACCCCATAGATGGCCCTGCGCCGCCACGTACACAAGATTGGCGTCCTTGGGATGAATGCGCACAGCGCCGATGTGATACGTGTCCCCGAGCCCCACGTTGCGCCACGTCCGTCCGCCATCAGTGGATTTGTAGACGCCATCCCCATGCGACGCATTGCCGCGCACGCAGGCTTCGCCCATACCCGCATAGATGGTGTTGGGATCGGAATCTGCCACTGCGATCGCGCCCACCGACCCGGTCTTGAAGAAGCCGTCGGAGATCGGCGTCCAGTTCAGGCCGCTGTCGGTCGTCTTCCAGACGCCCCCGCCCGTGGCCCCGAAATAGTAAACGTTAGGCTGCGAGGGCACGCCCGCCACGGCCACGGCACGGCCGCCGCGGAAAGGCCCGATCAGTCGGAAGCGGAGTTCCTTCAGCAGGTCCGCGGATTGCGCGGCTAACAACAATGGCAGCCCGGCCAGCAGGGCGATGCGAAGCGTTTTCATAGCTTTTCGCAGCTTACCAGACAGTGCCCCGGCCCGAACACCATGTCCCGATTCCGGACACCGGGGGCGGCCATTCCCCTGGAACTGCAACGCGCGTTTTGGAACCTCGCTTGCCCTACACCGGCCCATGGACGACCTGCGTTACGCCTTCCGCATGATCCGCAAGCGCCCCGGATTCACCGCGCTCGCCACCCTCGCACTGGCTCTCGCGATCGGCGCCAACACCGCCATTTTCAGCGCCGTCAACGCCGTCCTGCTGCGCCCGCTGCCCTATCGCGAGCCCGCCCGCCTGGCCCTGATCTGGAGCACCAAGCCGTCCAGAGGGCAGATGCACAACGTCATCTCGCCCGCCGATTATTTCGATTGGAAGGCCCAGAACACGGCCTTCGAACAGATGGCGATCTTCGTCGCCGACATCAGCAACCTCACCGGAGTCTCCGATCCCGAGGAGCTGCGCGGCCTGTCCGCTTCCCCCGAGTTATTCCCGCTGCTCGGCGTGCATACCGCGCTCGGTCGCACCTACACGGCGGAAGAGGACCGCGAACACGCGCGCGTTGTCGTACTCAGCCATCGCCTGTGGGAGCGGCGCTTCGGATCGGATCCGGCGATCGTCGGCCGCACCGTGGCGCTGGACCGCCAGCCGTTCACCATCATCGGCGTCATGCCCGCCAGCTTTGAATTCTACGATCAGCGCGCCGAATACTGGGTACCTACATCGCTTAACCCGAACAAGAATTACCGCGAGTCGAACGGCCGATACCTGATGGCCCTGGCGCGCTTGAAGCCGGGCGTGAAACTGGCGGACGCGCAGACGCAGATGGCCGCTCTCGCCGCCCGCCTGGAGAACGACCACCCCGCATTCAACAAAGGCTGGGGCGTGCGCCTGGTCGACCTCCGCGAGGAACTCGAGGGCGATTACCGCCGGCCGCTCTACATCCTGCTGGGCGCCGTGTGCCTGGTGCTGCTCATCGCGTGCAGCAACGTCGCGAACCTGCTGCTCTCGCGCGCCACGGGACGCCGCCGGGAAATGGCGATCCGTACTTCGCTCGGCGCCGGACCCTGGCGCATCGCCCGCCAATTGCTGGCCGAGAGCCTGTTGCTGGCGGGGATCGGCGGCGGTCTCGGTCTGCTGCTGGCCGCCTGGGGCATCGAGGCGCTGAAGGCGCTCGCGCCCAGCGGCGTGCCGCGCCTGACCGCCGCATCGCTCGATGGCCGAGTCCTGCTTTTTACGACACTGATCTCGTTGGGCACCGGCATTCTGTTTGGACTGGCCCCGGCCTTCTTCAGCGCCGGTGTGCGCCTGAACGACACGCTCAAGGGTGTGGCGCGAGCCGGTTCCACGGCCCGCAGCCGCCGCTTGCCTAACGCGCTCGTCATGGTGGAATTTGCCCTCTCGTTGATCCTGCTGGTTGGTTCCGGCTTGCTGATCCGCAGTTTCGCAAACCTGCTCGCGGTGGATCCTGGATTCCGCGCCGATCATCTGCTCACCGCGCGCGTGATGTTGCCCGGCTCCGTCAAGAACCCGGAGACGATCGCGTTTTTCCGCCAGGCCGTCGAGCGCATCGAAGCCATTCCGGGCGTGCGCTCCGCCAGCGCCATCAGCTTCATGCCGTTCGGCGGGATGCGTCCTGGAACCGGGTTCTCCATCGCCAACCGTCCGCAGCCGGCGCCGGGCGAGATGCCCATGACGGAAGTGCGCTCCATCCGCCCGAACTATTTCCGCACCATGGGTATTCCGATTTTGCGCGGCCGTGACGTCAGCGATCGCGATGCCGACCCCAACCATCCGGTGTTCGTCATCAACGAATCGCTGGCGAAGAAATACTGGCCCAGTCAGGATCCGATCGGCCAGCACATCACGGTCGAGATGACCGGCAAGCCCATGCCCGGCGAGATCGTCGGCATTGCGGCCGACGTGAAGGACCAGGCGCTCGATGGCCAGACCGCTCCCAGTGTCTTCTACGCCCATCCCGGCTTGCCGATCGGCTACATGAGTTTCGTGGTGCGTACTTCCGGCGAACCCGCGGCCGGCAACGCCATCACGCAAGCCGTGCACTCGCTCGATCCGAATCAACCGCTCGTCGGCCTCCAGACAATCGACAAATTGCTGTCGCGCTCGGTTTCCACGCAGCGCTTCCAGATGCTGCTGCTGGCGTTGTTCGCCGCCATGGCGCTGCTGCTGGCCGCGGTCGGCATCTATGGTGTGGTGTCGTATTCCGTGGCGCAGCGGACCGCCGAAATCGGCATTCGCATGGCCCTGGGCGCGCGTGGCAGCGACGTTCTCCGGCTGGTCTTACGGCAGGGCGCCGCGATCCTCGCCGGCGGTCTCGCGCTCGGACTCGCCGGTGCCTTCGCCGTGACCCGGACCATCTCGACGCTGCTGTTCGGCGTGCAACCCACCGACCCCATCACCTTCGCCGCCGTCGCCGCGCTGCTGACGCTGGTGGCCCTGGCCGCTGTGATCGCGCCCGCGCGCCGCGCCAGCCGCGTGGACCCTCTGGTGGCTCTGCGCTACGAGTGAAGCAGCGTATGATGGCTATCTGGGGCCCGCCGCCAAACCACCAATCAGCCCGCGAACGCGCATGGCGGCAGTTGTGTGCGCCGGCTTCTGTGCGTTCCTCACGCTCTTCGCGCCGCAGCCGCTGCTGCCCCTGCTGGCCCGCGCTTTCGCCGCTTCGGCCGCGTCGGTAAGCCTCGTCATTACGGCGTCGACGGTCGCGGTGGCGCTGGCCGCCCCCTTCGCCGGTATGGTGGCGGACCGCCTGGGACGTAAGCACGTGATTGTACCCGCGGCGTTCCTGCTGGCCATTCCGACCGTGCTCGCCGCCACCTCTACCACCCTTAGCCAACTGATCTTCTGGCGCTTTTGGCAGGGCGTGTTCACGCCGGGAATCTTCGCCGTCACCATCGCCTACATCAGCGAAGAGTGGGAGCAGGGCGCAGGCGCCGCCATGTCATGGTACGTCTCGGGAACCGTGCTGGGCGGCTTCGCGGGGCGCATGGTGGCCGCCCTGGTGGCCGGACATTTGTCGTGGCGCTGGGCATTCGTGGTGCTCGGCGTCCTCAACGCGCTCGGTGGATTCGCCATCTGGGCGTGGCTGCCTGCGGGTCGCGGCGTCCGCGCCGTGCGCCATCACGGATCCAACTTGCGCGCCATGGGCCGCCACCTGCGGAACTCGCGTCTCCTCGCGACTTACGCCGTCGCGTTCTGCGTGCTGTTCACGCTCCTGGCGGCGTTCACGTATGTGAATTTTTATCTTGCCGCGCCGCCGTTCTCGCTCAGCACGGCGGCGCTCGGTTTGCTTTTCGTGGTGTACCTGGTGGGCGCCGTGGTGACGCCCGTGGCCGGCCGCACCATCGACCGCATCGGCCACCGGTTCGCGTTGACCATGGCATTTTCGGGCGGCATCATCGGCATCTCGCTCACCCTGATCCAGACCCTGCCGATGGTGCTCGTCGGACTCGCCCTCTGTTGCAGCAGCGTGTTCGTGGCGCACTCCACCGCGTCCGCCTACGTGGGTGTGGTGGCCGAAGAGGCGCGCGCCGCCGCGGTCGGATTGTACGCCATGTTCTATTACATGGGCGGCAGTTTCGGATCGGCCATCCCGGGACATTTCTGGAGCCGCGGCGGATGGCCCGCGTGCGTCGCGCTGATCGTCGCGGTGCAGATCGTCACCATCGGCATCGCCATCGCCTTCTGGCTGCCGCCATCCACTATCCCGGCCAAGCACCTGACAATTGTCGCACCAGAATGAACTGCCCCAGGTGGTGCGAATTGTGGTCGGCGGCCAGCAGCGCCTCCCGCAGCAATGTCTGTCCGTCTCCCCAAGGGAACGGCTTGTACAGGTTGCGCGCCGGATCGCGAACCAGCGCCGCAAACGCCGCCAGATCCTCGCGGAACGCCCGCACGGACGCGCCCCACTGCCGCGGATTCTTTGGCGCCCGCTCATCCGGCCAGTAGCCTTCCGGCCATTTCGGGCTGACGTAATCCGCCGAGAGGCAGAATCGCAGGATGTCGTTCTGCGCGATCCGCATGTGCTCCAGTAGCTCCCACGCCGAGTGCGGTGCGCCGCGCGGACGCTCACCGGCCCGATCGCGGGGAAACCGCCGGACGGCCTGCTCGAACGTGGCGTGCGCGTGCCCGCCCTCCAGAAGTTGGATCAGATGTTCCCGTAGTGCCGCATCGTTGGTCATGTTTCACGCCTTGTCGAGCCACCGCCCGCGGTGCAGATGGACCATCACGAACAGCACCGCGAACCCGGCCATCAGACCCACGGAAGCGCCGAGCCCGATCCACTCCGGCCGCGCCGACTGCATCCGTAGAGTCAGTATTACATTGCACAGCACTGGAATCACCGCGGCAACTACCGCCGGCCACGGACGGTCCAGCGCAAACAGCGACCTCGCCGTAATCTCGATGAGGCTCCATCCGATGAGACTCGGCCCGAGCCCCAGGAAAATGGCCGAAGCCATGCGCGTCGATTCCGGCGTGAACTCGCCGCGCTGAAACAGCATAGCGATCGCCGGCTCGCGGAACAGCAGCGCAAAGCCGCAGCCTGAGACCGCCACCAGCGCCGCCAGCGCCACCGTGCGGTCGATCAGCCGCAGCGCCTCCCGCAGGCGCGACAGGCTGCGAAGGCGCGCGATTTCCGGCAGCAGCGTATTCGAAATTGGATTCACCAGCAGGCTCAGCGGCACGGCCACACCGCGCATGCAATAATCGAGCGCCGCCGCCATGCCCGGGCCGGCGTGCGTCGCCCAGGCGCGCGTGAACGTCATGTTCAGGCCGAGCCCCGCCGCGTAGACGACGAAGAATGCGGGCTTAGCCAGAATCTCGCGCCAGTGGACTTCACAGCGCGCATCGCCCACGGGTTCCATATGCCGCCGCGCCGCGAAGTAGACGATGGCCAACTGCGACCAGGCGCCGGCCGAGTAGCCGATAGCGAACGCGTAAACCCCCAGCGTCTTCCACAGCGTGAAGGCCGCAATGATAGTGCAGACATTGATCGCCGCCTGGTAGAAAGCCGTCGGCAGGAATCGCCGGTCCGTGTAGAGCAGCGCGCAGTGCACGGCGGCCGAGCCCGCCCCGATCGTCGAGACCGACAGAATCCGCAGGTTCATGACGGCGGTGTCGAAATACTGCGGATCGAGGCCCGGCGCGAGGATCCGCATCAGCCACGGCGCGGACAAAATAACGGCTGCGGTAATGGCGGTGAAGAGCCATGCCAGCGAGCGATTCAGCTTCAGAAAAAGCGCGGTGCGTGCCGCGCCCGAACAGGCCGTCAACATGGGCACGAATGCAAATACCACGCTATTGATGAGGAGGGCGTTGAGAGTGTCGAGCGGTCCCAGGGCCACGGCCAGCGAATCGGCCGGGCTGCGCGTACCGAGCAAATACGCGATCGCCGCCACTCGCACGAAGCCGAGTAAATTGCCGGTGAGAATTCCGGCGACGAGGGTCAGTCCGCCGCGCACCAGCGGATTGTCAACCGCACGCGCAAAAGTCCCATCGGCGCGAACGGCCGGAGGTGGTGGCGTAGAACTCACGGTAGGCCGGCCGACCGCTCCGCGGGGCACAGAGCCGCGACCGTCACGGAGCGGTTGGCCGGCCAATTCATATCGCTACGCCGTTACCGCCGCGGCACTCCTCGCCGCCGCCAGCGCCGTTTCGTAATTCGGATGATCGGCTACTTCTTTCACGTATTCCGCATGCCGGATCTGGTTATTCCGGTCAACCACGAAAATCGCGCGGCTCTCGATCCGCAGCTCCTTGATCAGCGTTCCGTAATTCGATCCGAACGACCCGTCCTTGTGGTCCGAAAGCATCTTCACTTTGTCCACACCGAACGCCCCGCACCAGCGCTTCTGCGCGAACGGCAGGTCCATGCTCACGGTGAGAATGTCGACTCCCGGAAGCTTCGCCGCTTCCTCGTTGAAGCGCTTCGTCTGCGCGTCGCACACCGGTGTGTCGAGCGACGGCACCACGCTGATGATGCGCACCTGGTTACCGGTGTCCTTCAGCGAGACCGGCTTGAGCCCGTTGTCCACGAGCGAAAAATCGGGGGCTGCATCGCCGGATTTCAGCTCCGGACCGATCAGCGTCATAGGATTACCCTTCAGGGTCGTTGCTCCTGGTCTTTCCATTTTTCCTCCTGTTATGTTTGGTGAATTCAATATTGTAGCAACTCGGCAAAGTGCGCCGGCTCGGAAACCGGCAGTTCGCACGCGTAGTTGCGGCAGACGTATGCGGTCGCACGTCCCGCTTGCTTCTGCATCGCGCCGATCGCCTCCACTCCGGCCGCAAGCGCGTTCCGCGTCTCCGGCGAATCCACCAGCAGCACGATCCGGTTCGGCACAAACCGGCTGTACACAGTCTTGACCAGCGCCTGCGTGTCGGCTGCGCCCCGCTCGCCCACCAGCACGATCTGGCGCGGCTCCGACAAATAGAATTCGCATGCCGCCATCATCTGTGGGACCGCCGCGGGCACCTTGTCGATTCGCGAGCGGAACGCCGCCAACGCGCGTTCCGCCGATTCGCGGAAGTCAGCCCGCCCGGTCGTCTGCGCCAGACGCAGCAGGTTCATCACGGCCACGGAGTTTCCCGAAGGCTCGGCGCCGTCGTAATCTTCCTTCAGCCGGAACACCAGGGTGGCGTCCCCTTCGGCCGTGCTGAAGAACGCACCGCTCTTCGTGTCCTCGAATCGCGCGCGCATTTCTTCGGTCAGCCGGATCGCTAGCGCGAAGTGGCGATAATCGAACTGCGTTTCATACAGGTCGAGCAATCCCTGCACGAACATCGCGTAGTCGTCGAGAAATGCCGGAATGGCCGCATCCCCTTTTCGATAGCGCCGCAGCAGCACACCGCTCGACGAGTCGTAGGCGCGCGTCATGAGAAATTCCGCCGCCCGGCGCGCGGCCGCAGCGTAGCGCGCATCGTCCAAGACCGCGCCGCCCAATGCGAAGGCGGAAATCATCAGGCCGTTCCACGAGGTCAGGATCTTGTCATCCAGGTGCGGCCGCACTCGCTTCGAACGCGCGTCCAACAGAAGCTTCTCGATCTCCGGACCGAACCGCCGCTCCTCTTCCGGATGCGCCAGGTAGAGAATGTTCTTGCCCGTAAACTCGCTGTGCGGATCGTGCTCCACATTGCCGTCGGATCTCACGCCATAGCGGCGGCAGAACCAGTCGGCCGCATCCGGCGGGAGCAACTTCCGAATCTCCTCGTCAGACCAGATGTAGAACGAGCCCTCGCCCTTCACATCGGGATGCGCTGCGTCGATGGCGCTATCGGCATCCTCGGCCGAGTAGAAGCCGCCATCCGCATCGGTCATGTCGCGCAGTACATAGTCGAAGATCGAGCGCGCGGTCTCGGCGTACTGCCCGTCGCCCGTAATCTGGAAGGCCTCGAGATATGAGATCGCGATCTGCGCCTGATCGTACAGCATCTTCTCAAAATGCGGAACGAACCACCGATCGTCCACCGAGTAACGGTGAAATCCGCCGCCGAGCTGATCGTTCATGCCGCCCTTCGCCATCTCTCGCAGCGTGAGCAGGACCATGTCGAGCGCCTCGCGATTCTTCGTACGCGCATGTTCGCGCAGCAGGAAGTTGTGGACGGAAGGGCGCGGGAATTTGGGCGCCTGGCCGAATCCGCCGAGGCGCGAATCGAACGTGCGTCGAAACACGCTGAAGCCGCTTTCGAGCATGCTGGCGTCGACCCGTGCCGCGCCGCCGCTCCCGATCTCCACCTGCTTCCGAAGCTGTTCGACAACGTCGCGCGCCGAATCCTCGATCTGGTCCCGATCCGCCACCCACGCGGAGGCGATCTGCGTAAGTACCGAACCGAACCCTGGATGCCCCCAGCGATTCTCCGGTGGAAAATACGTCCCGCCGAAGAATGGTTTCAAATCCGGCGTAAGCCACACCGACATCGGCCAGCCGCCGCTCCCGCTGGTCGCCTGCACGAAAGTCATGTAGATGCGGTCCACGTCCGGCCGTTCCTCCCGGTCGACCTTGATCGAGACATAATCGCGATTCAGCAGCACCGCGATACCGTCGTTTTCAAACGACTCGCGCTCCATCACGTGACACCAATGGCAGGTCGAATACCCCACCGAAAGAAAGATCGGCTTGTTTTCCGCGCGTGCTTTCTCGAACGCCTCCGCCCCCCACGGATACCAGTCCACGGGATTATGGGCGTGCTGCAGCAGATAGGGACTCTTCTCGCCGGCCAGCCGATTGGTTTGCAATTACCCTCCAGAACCACTACGCCGAAGCCGTGCTCGATCCCGTGGGCAGATAGTCCCGCAGCCGGTCGAGCACGCGCGCCAGCTTCTCTCTCGCGGCCGGCGGCATAGGTTCCACGGGCCTGCGGCACACGCCCGCGGGCATCCCGCACATGTTCAGAGCTTCCTTCACCGCCGATGGAAACGTGTGGAGCGCGTGAATGGCGAACAGTTCCGCCGCCAGCGACTGCAGCCGCGTCGCTTCGTCCAGGCGCTGTTCTAGCAGTGCCCGGTACCACTCCACGTACAACCGCGGCGCCACATTCGCCGTGCCGCTGACACAGCCCGCGCAGCCGCCCTCGAGCGCCGGGGCGAGCAGCGTATCGTATCCGACAAACACCGCCAGGCTGCGGCCTGGTACACAATTCCGGTACTCGATCGCTTGCTCGAGGCGCCCGCTCGAATCCTTGAGGCCAACGAAATTCTCGCAGCGTTCTGCGACCCGCGCCACCGTGGACGCCGCCAGTTCGACGCCACCGTGCTGCGGAAAGTTGTATGCCAGCACCGGCAACCGCACCGCGCGGCAGACTTCGATGTAGTGCTCTTCGAGTTCGTCAGGCGTTGGCCGCAGATACCACGGCACGATCGCCGCCAGATAATCCAGGCCGTCCGCCTGCGCCTGCTGCGCCAACTTGACCGTCTCGCTGGTAGTAACGCATCCGACGTTGCCCACCACAGGCACGCGCCCGCCGCTCGCCTGCTTCACGAATCGCAGCGCCATGGCGCGCTCTTCCCGATCCATCGCGAAGAACTCACCCTGCGACCCGCAAACGAAAAGTCCGTGGACGCCCGCCTCGATATGCGAATCAATGATGCGCTGCCATGCGTTGCAGTCGATCCGCTCGTCCTCGCGGAATGGCGTGACTAGCGCCGGAATTATCCCCTCGATCACGCTTCCATGTTAGCGCGGCTACTGCTTCGGCCAGCCTGCCCGACAGCACCGAAAGAATCCGGGGATGCTCCGGGCGGCCTACGCGACAGTGGCAACCTATCCACAAACCAGGGGCGTCCCCGTATTCTTTCGCTCCGTCTCAAGCACCGGGAGTATCATGTATAAGATCGGAACGGTACGCCAGGGATGCTACAAATCATACGCAGTCCGCAGGTCTACGATGTCGTCGTCATCGGCTCAGGCGCCGGCGGAGGCACGGCCGTGAAGGTCCTCACCGACCTCGGCCTCAACGTAGCGCTGCTCGAAGCCGGGGGCATGCTCAACCCGCAGAGGGATTTCAAGGAGCACGTCCTCCCCTATCAGGTGGACCACCGCGGCGCCGGCGAGCATGCCGAGATGTATTTCGGGCGCTCGCAGAGATTCGGCTTTTTCAGCGCGCCCAACGGCTATTGGGAGATCCCCGGTGAGCCCTACACCGTCGCGCCCGGAAACGAATTCCGGTGGTTTCGCTCGCGCATTGTCGGCGGACGCACCAATCACTACGGCCGCATCTCGCTCCGCTTCTCCGACTACGATTTCCAACCCGAGGACGGCCTCGGCGATCCCTGGCCCGTCACTTACCAGGAGATGGCGCCCTGGTACGACAAAGCCGAAGGCTTCATCGGCGTCACCGGCACCAAAGAAGGTCTGCGCACCGCGCCCGACGGCAACTTCCTCCCGCCCGTGCCGCCGCGCGTGCACGAAACCCTGATCCAGAAGGCCTGCGGGAAGCTGAGCATCCCGTGTATCCCGTCGCGCATGGCGATGCTGACGAAGGCCCTCAACGGCCGCGCCGCATGCCACTATTGCGGACAGTGCGGCCGCGGTTGCCGCACCGCCTCGGCGTTCACCTCCAGCCAGGCGATGATTTTCCCGGCCCTGAAAACCGGCCGGCTCAACCTGATCGTCGGCGCCATGGCGCGCGAACTGGTCACCGATAGCTCGGGCAAAGTCACCGCCGTCGCCTACGTGGACAAGGCCACGCGCAGCGAAAAACAGATCCGCTGTAAGGCCGTGGTGGTCGCCGCCAGCGCCTGCGAATCGGCGCGGCTGCTGCTGAATTCGAAATCCCCGCGCTTCCCCAACGGCATCGCCAACTCGTCGGACGTCGTCGGGCGCTACCTCACCGACTCCACCGGTCATGCCTCCAGCGGTTTTATCCCCGCCCTGGCCGGCATGCCGCGGCACAACAGCGACGGCATTGGCGGCATGCACCTCTACATGCCCTGGTGGCTCCACGACGACCGCAAGAAGAATTTCCCGCGCGGCTACCACATCGAGATTGGCGGCGGCTTCGGCATGCCGGAACTCGGCTCGTTCGCCGGCGAGTGCGCGCGCCAGGAGGGCTACGGCAAAGCACTCAAGGACAAGATCCGCCAGAATTACGGCGCCTACATCAGCTTCGCCGGCCGCGGCGAGATGATCCCCAATAAGGATACGTGGTGCGACATCGATCCGCAGCGCGTGGATTCCTTTGGCATCCCGGTGCTGCGCTTCCATTTCAAATGGTCCGACGCCGAGATCAACCAGGTGCGCCACATGCAGCAGACGTTCAGCGAGATCATCGAAACCCTGGGCGGCACCGTGATCAGCGGCCCCACGCGCGCGCCCGACGCCGGCATCTCCACGGGCGGCGCCATCATCCACGAGGCCGGCACCGTGCGCATGGGCGCCGACCCCAAGACGTCCGCGTTGAACAAATACTGCCAGGCGCACGACGTGAAGAATCTGTTTGTGTGCGATGCCGCGCCGTTCGTCAGCCAGCCGGATAAGAACGTCACGCTCAGCATCGTGGCGTTCTCCTGGCGCGCCTCCGAATACCTGGCGGAAGAAATGAGGAAGGGCAATGTCTAAGCCAACACGCCGCGAGTTGATGCGCCGCCTCGGTGCTTCCGTCACCCTCACCGCCGCCGGCGAAAAGTGGTTGGCCGCGCAGGAAGCGCAGCACGTCCACGATGCCGTGGCGCAGGACAAGGCCGCGAAGAAGGGCGCATACCAGCCCAAGGCGCTGAACGCCCACGAGTACGCCACGCTCGTGCGCCTCAGCGATCTGATCATCCCCGCCGACGAGCATTCGCCGGGCGCACTCGCTGCCGGAGCCGCCGAATTCCTCGACTTCCTGTGCGCCGCCTCGGACGATATGAAGGAGATCTACACCGGCGGAATTGCGTGGCTCGACGCATACACGCGCCACCACTACGACGGCAAGGATTTCGTCGCCGCCACTCCGCAGCAGCAGACCACGGTGCTCGATCTGATCGCGTACCGCAAGAATGAATCGCTCGAACTCGCCCCGGGAATTCGCTTCTTCACCTGGGCGCGCCGCATGGTGGCGGACGCGTATTACACCAGCCCCATCGGCATGAAGGATCTGGGATACATGGGCAACGACGTCATGGCCCAGTTCAGTGTCCCGAAAGAAGCGTTGGATTACGCGTTGAAGCGCAGCGGCCTGGCCTAACGCACCACAACTTTATCCGTCGCCAGATTATCGTTATCATCCTGCACGCGCACCGCGATCGTGTGCTCTCCCGGCGCCGCATCCAGCAGCAGATCGTAATCCAGCTCGGGCGAATCCGATAGCCGCGTGACCGGCGGGGCCACCATCCAGTCGCCGCCATCCAGCGAATACTCGGCCTTATCGATGTTGTTCAGCGCGTCCGCGGCATGCCAGCGAACCTGCAACTTGCCCCCGTTGCGCACTGCAGAAAGGCCCGTAATCTTAGGCGGCGTATTGTCGATCGTGAACGGATCGCTCTCGAGCTTCGCCGTCAGCGCTTCACTCGGCGGATTGCCCGGCGCGTCCGAAGCCGTCACGCGGAGGCGATACTCGCCGTCCGGAAATGCCGTCGAATCCCACGAAATGTACTTCTCGTTTACGTGGTCCTTCAACAGCTTCCACTCCGTCTCATTCACGCCGCGGATCTCCACCGTGTAGATCAGCGAATCGCTGTTCGGGTCGGACGCCAGCCAGCGCGCGCCGATGTGCCCTTTCGCGAACTGCAGCGGAGGCGTGCTGGTCCCGGTGTCGAGTTGGAATGCGGGCGCGTTCGCCGTCGAGCGCCTTCCGAGCGGAGGCAGCGAAAGCGTCGGGTTCACCGCCATCTGCGGCGTCGAGGGCGCCGGGAACTTGTAATTGGCGGGCGTGATTTCAATCTCGTCGACGCGCGGCTCCACGTTCTTCGGCAGGTACGCCACGTCCACCGATTCCAGTTCGGGCGAGCGGCCGGACGAATCCGCCGTCAGCGTAGCGCGCCACTGCACGAATCGCGCCGCAGGCGCTGTCACGCGTCCACCCTTGGGCGTGGTAATTGGCGGCGACCAGGCACTCCAGTTCTTCTGCGGCTGGTCGAGGTTGCCGCTGCGCGCTTCAATCGCCACCTGCCCGCCGTTGAGCCTGGCTTCAAAACTCAGCCGGCCCCACAGCGAATACATCGAGGCGTCGAACACGTCGCTCTCGATGGTGCCTTGCTTCTCCAGCCCCGGTCCGATTTCGAATATCTTGCCGACGTTGCCCGTGACCGCGTAGAGCCGCCCGTCGGCGCCGGCCTGGAACGCCGTGACCTGGGTGGCAGGGACCGTGAGCAGCGCGGTGTAAGTGGTGGGCGACTCGATGCGGTAGACGTTCCCGCGATTGCCCGCGCCCAAAACCGCCCGCCCCGCTGCATCGAACGCGATGGCGTACACCACGTCCTGCGCATTGTTCCAGATTCTGCGCGGATTGCCGTTGGGCTCGATGCGGTACACCTCGCTCCCGCCGGCGAGTGCCGGAGCGGCACTGAGCGAAGCCGGCGGCGGTGCGGCGGCACGCAGCGCGGCGGGTGCCGCCGGAGCGCCAGGCGCATTCACTGTTACCTGCGCCGGCGGAGGTGGAGCAGGTAGCGCGGGCGCCGGAGCCGCCTGCCGGTTCCCGACCGCTGCCGCATAGATGGCGCCGTCACGCGCCACCGCCACCGCGGTGACTTCCTTCTTCGGCATCTGGTAGAGCACGAATCCATCGCCCGCATGCGAGATCCGCAGCACGATGCCGCCGGGATCGGTGCCGGCAATCAAATTATGGTTGGCGTCGAACGCCATCGAGCGCACGTGCGTCTCGTCGCATTTGAAAAAAACTTTGCCCTTGCCGTCCGGCGGCACGCGATAGATTTCCCCTTGGTCGCCGGTCGCGACAAACAGGTTTCCGGCGTCGTCAAACGCCATCGCCCAGATGTACTTCGCCTTGGGGTCGAAGAAAATCTCCGGCTTGCCGCTGCCGTTGATGCGGTAGATCTTGCCGTCGGGCGACGTGGCGGCATAGACCCGATCCTTGGAATCGATCGCGATGGCATGGATCTCGAGTGCGTCGAGGTCCGCCAGCATCTTGCCCTTGCCGTCGGGCTGGACGCGGTAAAGCTTGGCTCCGGTGCCGCCGCCGACATAGAGGTTGCCCTTCGAATCCTGCGCCAGCGCCCAGAGGTAGGACGAGTTCGTGTCGAACACCTCGCGCGACGCGGGCGCCAGCGTGAGCAGCCCGTCACTGCGCAGCGAAAGATGCTTGATGATGCCCTTTTCGAAATCGCCGTAATCGCCCTGCGTCCAGATATGAGTCTGGCCCGCGCACAGGATCGAGGCGCCCGCCAGAAGCAAGTAGGGCAGACCCCCAAGTCTCCGGCCGGCCCCCCGCGGACGTCGTCCGCGCCCGCGCAGGGTCCAAGCCGCAGACCCGGCAGTCTGCCCCACAAAAGAAAACCAGTCTTTGATCATGATCGGCGACTTCACGGTTACTTTACGTGGATGCGCAGCGAGTAGCTGCCCGTCACCACGTAGTCGAATGGCAGCGCCATCTGCTCGGAGGCCGTCTCCGGCGACGTGAACAGCGACCGGTTCGACGCGCGCCCCGCCTGCATCACGTTCAGCACGGATGACGGAAGGCTCGGCATCGTCTTATCGTCGTAATACGCCGTCGGGCTCGATTCCACCAGCGAAACGTACAGCTTGTTATTCGTCCGCTCCTGGTTGAGCAGCGACACCGTTTGCGGCAGCTCGATGAAGCGATTCATCGCTCCCGCGATGTTCTGCATGCGGTTCAAGCTGTCGCCATCGCTCAGCACGATGCGGTGCTCGCCCGGCGCCAGCCCCGCCGGAATCTTCACCTTGAAATCGCGCTCGATCCGCTCGCCGCGATACGGCCGCAGGAAAACCTTCACCGGCACTTCGTCTCCGGGCCGCACATCGGTGTTGGCCACCCACGCGTTCTCGATGGCCGCCACGCGGCGCTCGGGCAGCAGGTCCACCGTGATATTCACGCTCTTCAGGTCGGGCGTCTTCACGTTATTCAAATACAGGCGGTTGAATTTGTCGCCCCACCAGCCCGCCAGCATCATCGGCGCCGGCATCGCCAGCTCACCCGACGCCTGCATCGTCGAAAGCGAAAGACTGGACCCGCCCGCCAATTGCACCTTCCCGGTCAGCCGGTATGTCGCCTCGTCGGCGAATTCGTTCAACTCGGAGAGCGAGTTGTAGAGCGTCAGCATCATCAGGTAGGGCGTCCACTTCTGGTGCACAAAAACGTTGAAGTGCAGCTCCTTCTGCCCGACCACCGCCTCCTTGTCGTTCAGCGACCGCACCTTCACATTCACCGGGATCATCGGAGTCTCGCTGCCCAGCACGCCCATGATTCCGCTGTGCCGATCCTGGTGCAGCGAACCGACAATCTCGGTAGCGTTCGCCATCTTGTTCGGCTGGAACGCCGAAGCCAGCACCATCAGCACCTCGCCCTTGCTCATCGGCATGTCCACCGGGCCGAGATTGAAGAACGGATGTCCGAAAGCCAGCACACGCTTGCCGTCGTTGTAGGTGACAGTGCCGAGGCCGGTCACGCTCAGATCGCCATTCACCAGCACGCCAGCCACAGTATCACCCGGGTTGAGCGAGTGCTCCCATCCAGGCGCCGGCTTGTTCGAATGGATGCTGCTGCCCGCACCGCCCTGCACCGCATGAATCCCCAACTGCTGTAGCGACGGACCGAATGCCTCGAGCGTGCTCGACGTGAATCCGGAAAGCACCAGCGGCGCGTCGATCGGCACCATCATCGGCATCTGCTGCGGCAGATTCCCCGACGCACCGGCCGCCACCAACTGGCTCAGCAGTTCGCCCGGGACCGCGACTTCCTTGTTGCGCGCCACCAGCTTGTCCGGCGTGCGCGCGTCTTCCGGCCGCGACTTGTCCAGATCGTTGATTTCGAGCATCAGCTCGATCGGCGTGATGCCGCAGATCGCGTCCGGTGAAAAAACGCTCAGTCGCAACGCTACCGCGCCCACCAGTTTCCCGTTGATATAAACCGGGCTGCCGCTCATGCCGCCCGCCACGTTGGTACGGATCGCCTTGCCGCCCATCTTGGCCAGAATGATGTCCTGTTTCGGACCCCAGGCGTTCTTCATGAGCCCGATGATCTCAATCGGTACAGCCTCCGGCTCGGTCCCCTGGAAAACGGTCCAAGCCGTACCCTTCATGCCCGGCTTCAAGTCCTTGAGCGGCATGATTTCGACCTTGCCGGCCATGGGTCGGGTCAGAGTCGCGTCACTCGCGAATACGGGCAGCGCAATGGCCGCAAATCCCAGCAGAAAGGCGGCAGTTCGGAGGTTCATTGGGTCAACAGCTCCAGTTATTTCCATTGTACTATGCCGGTTGTCACAGCCTTTTCGAGATTGTAAACGCCTGAGCGGCAAGGGAATACGACTCCGTTCGAAGCAGCATGCACAGCCCGGTACGGTACGATACGGTGTGGAACCTACCAATCGAAGCCTGCGTGCCTGCGCTGTGGCAGCCGCGGCTGCGCATGACCTGAACAATGATCTAACCGTCATCCTGAACAGCGTCGCCACTTCTATGGGTAAACTGGAACCGGGCCATCCCGCGCGCGCCCTGCTGCTCGATCTCGAAAGCGCCGCGCAACGGTGTGCCTGGAAGGCCTCGGGACTCTTGAATTACAGCGCGCGCTGCGGCGTGCGCACTGTGCGCACTTCATTCGACCGTCTGGTGGAACGGTAGACTAACGATAGACATGTCCCGGATTCTCGGCATCGAATCTTCCTGCGATGAAACCGCCGCCTCCGTGGTCGAGGATGGCAAGACGGTGCTCTCTTCCGTCGTGGCCTCGCAGATGATCATGCACGGAAAATACGGCGGTGTGGTGCCGGAACTGGCGTCGCGCGAGCACCTGCGCGCCATCGTGCCGGTGGTGCGGGAGGCCCTCGAGCGCGCCCATACATCGCTCGACGAGCTCGCCGCCATCGCGGTGACGGTCGGCCCCGGGCTGGTTGGCTCGCTGCTGGTGGGCCTGACTTACGCCAAATCGTTGAGCTTCGCGCGCGGCATTCCGCTGATCGCCGTGAACCATATCGAAGGGCACATCCACGCCGTGGTTCTGGAATGTCCCGTCGAGTATCCCGCGCTCGCGCTGGTCGTGAGCGGCGGCCACACGCACCTCTTCGAAGTGCAGAGCGGCTTCGTGTATCGCCTGCTCGGCAAGACGCGCGACGATGCCGCCGGCGAAGCCTTCGACAAGGTGGCCAAGCTCCTGGGCTTCGGCTATCCCGGCGGCCCCATCATCGACAGCCTGGCGCCCCACGGCGACCCCCACGCTGTTCGCTTCACCTTCGCCAAAATGAAGGGCAACGCACTCGATTTCAGCTTCAGCGGCTTGAAAACCGCCGTGCTTCGATGGGTGGAGGCGCATCCCATGGAGCCCGAGATTCAAGTTCGGCGGGCGCTTCTCCGGGAGACTCCGGTGCCCTCGACCGCCCAGTGGCTACAGGTGACTCCGTTGGCAACGTTGGACTTATTGGCTTCGTTCCAGCAATCTGTCATCACGGAACTGCTCCGCCGCGCGGCGTCATCGGCGGAACAGATCGGCGCGCGCAGCCTGATCGTATCCGGCGGCGTGGCGTGCAACTCAGGTCTGCGGATGGCGGCCCGGGCGGCCGGATTGCCCTACCCGGTATATTTCCCGTCGCACGGATTGTCCACCGACAATGCCGCGATGATCGCCGCCGCCGCGTTCCCGAAGTTGGCTCGCGGCGAATTCGCCAGCCTGGAGATCACCGCCCAGCCGAACCTGAGCCTTGCGTAGACGCAAGTAATCCGCGGACGCTGCGAACGAATCCGGCGAATGCCGTGAGAGAATCCGCAGATGCCGTGAACGAACCGCGCGGATGCCGTGAAAGAATCCGGCGAATGCCGTGAAAGAATCCGGCGGATGCCGTGAGAGAATCCGCAGATGCCGTGAACGAACCGCGCGGATGCCGTGAAAGAATCCGGCGAATGCCGTGA
>JBGPHT010000032.1:0-57423 GCA_041484525.1 Bryobacteraceae bacterium
ATGAGCCGACCAACCACCTCGACATCGAGTCGATCATCTGGCTCGAGCAGTTCCTCAAGTCCTATCCGGGCGCGCTTCTCATGACCTCGCACGACCGCGAGTTCATGAACCGCATCGTCTCGAAGATCGCGGAGATCGATTCGGGTGAGATTGTCGCGTACTCGGGCGACTACGATTTCTACGAGCGCGAGCGCGCCATCCGCGAGACCAACCAGCAGGCGGCATTCGTGCGCCAGCAGGCTCTGCTGGCCAAGGAACAGCGCTTCATCGAGCGCTTCAAGACGCACGCGGCCAAGGCGGCGCAGGTGCAGAGCCGCATCAAGGCGCTGGATAAGATCGACAAGATCGAACTTCCGAAGAAGAGGCAGGTGGTGAAGTTCGAGTTTCGCGTTCCGCCGCGCTCCGGCGACCAGGTCGCGGTGATCGAAGATCTGCACAAGAGCTACGGGCCGCGCGTGATCTACCAGGGGTTCAGTCTCACCATCCGGCGCGGAGAACGCTGGGCTGTAATGGGGAGGAACGGCGCCGGCAAGACCACCTTGCTCAAGATGATCGCCGGCGCCAGTGCGCCCGATCGCGGAAGTGTGCGGCTGGGAGCCAGCCTCAGCATGGGGTACTTCGCGCAGCAATCGCTGGACGTGCTCGATCCGGACCTGACCATCATCGAACAACTTCAGAACGACTTCTCGCAGGACGGCATCGGCTCGCTGCGTACGCTGGCGGGCGCGTTTCAGTTCTCGGGAGATGATGTGGACAAGAAGATCCGCGCTCTCTCCGGCGGCGAGAAATCGCGGCTCGCCATGGCGCGGATGCTCTACAACCCGCCGAATTTCCTGGTGCTCGACGAGCCGACCAATCACCTGGACCTTGCCACCAAGGAGATGCTGGTCGAGGCGCTGAAGAATTTCGAAGGCACCATGATTTTCGTGTCGCACGACCGGATGTTCCTGCGCGGCCTCGGCTCACGAGTCCTCGAACTGGGAGGCGAGAGCGGCAGAGATCGCGATCCGCGCGTTTATCCAGGGTCGTACATCGAGTACGTGCAGGCGCTCGGGCACGAGGCGCCGGGGATCTACGCATGAGTGCTACCTATCAGGTTTTTCCTAATAGCGAATCAAACTCGGAAGCGGCATCTTTCACGGTGCCTTCCAGCAGGATAGGCTCGGGCAACTTATCCATCCACACCCCTCCTGGAGCATATGCGGCAATCAAATCCCACCAGACTCCGCGGCGTTCGCAACAACCCGACTGGGACTGGCGACCCTCCGCTCTCTTTAACGCAATCGCCACGCTGTGAGTAGGATCCCAAAACTGACGCACTCTGCCATCTTGCAGACGATATAAAACGCTGCTGCCCGGCTTGCCCCAGTCGGTGGGCAGGATCGGAGGCAATATGGACACGTCGGGGAAAGCAGTAGAATCGCACGCACACCCCTGGCTGCACGATTAAACTCCGTCTTTAGGTACTGCTGGACGTTGGGGTTCAGCTCCACCATGGCCGGCTGCACGGCTGGCGTCGAACCAGCCCTCGAAAGGTAAATGCCAGCGAGAAAGACTGCAGAAAAGATGCCGACCGCAACTGTTGCGACACGCTTCATCCCTTCGCGTCCTCTAGAGAAGATAGTCCGCCATCCATGCAGCCAGGCCCTGCGGAAACAAGAGCACCCCGACAACAACCATCGCCGAGAGACCCAACACAACCAAACTGAAGCGACTCGCCCGCCGCCGGCAGCTTCGCTGGCCCCGATAACTCTGCCACGCACCTATTGCGAACAAGCACATCGCCGCGCCCACAAACCACGACTGCAAGGACTCGAACATCGCACCAACAGCGAAGACTCCAAAGGCTCCCGCAAATCCGAGCGGCACACAGCACGCAAACGCGGCGAGCGCCGTCAAACCTGCGGCCACCGGCGTGAGCCGTTCCGCAATTTCATCGGGCGCCCTTGCGGGTTCTCTCGCAGCACGTATAAGCCCCGTTCATTTTCACTACGGCTAGAATCCCGGCGGGCGCTCAGCGGCCACATTGAGTACGCGCTCGAGGGCGAGCCCGGCGCGTGCCACTGTGCCCTCATCGAAGAGACGCCCGATAAGCGTAATGCCGTGGGGCACACGACGCGGCGGCGAGAATTTCGGGAGCGGGTTGGCGGGGTCCGGAGCCCAATCGCTGCGCGCCTCGGCCACTTCGACGAAGCCCGCCCGCAAAGTGAGCGACGGATGTCCGGTGAAATTGCTGATGGTGAGCATTTCGTCGCGCAGCGACGGAACCAGAAGCAGGTCCACCTCCGAGAAGATGCGGGCCATCTCCTGAGCGACGCTGCGGCGGAGGCGGTCGGCCTGGACGAAATCCACGGCGGAAAGGAAGCGGGCCTGGCGAAAGAGGTTGGGCCACGCGTCCGGCACTTGAACCTTAAGCTGCCTCAACCCGCCGCTGAGCGCAAGTTCCTCGAAAGCGGCAGCGCCTTCGGCGAAGAGGATCAGGTTGAGCGAGCCATAAGGCCAGTCGGGAAGGGCCGCTTCGACGGGGACCATGCCCAGCTTCTTGGCGGCCTCGAGGCCGGCGCGGTCCACGTCGGTGGCCGGGCTCTCCTTCATCCATCCGGGGAAGTAGCCGAGGCGCAGTCCTTGCGCCGATGCTCCGGAATCGAAGTCGAGGCGGCTGGGCACGCTCGCGACATCGCCGGGGTCTGGACCGGAAATGGCCTGCAGCACCAGCATGGCGTCCTCGACACTGCGGGTCATGGGGCCGAGTTTGTCGAGCGACCAGCAGAGCGTCATCGCGCCGGTGCGCGGTACGCGGCCGTAAGTGGGCTGCAATCCGGTGATGCCGCAGCGCATCGATGGACTGACGATGCTGCCTCCGGTCTCGCTGCCAATCGAGAAGGCCACGAGTCCCGCGGCGGTGGCGGCTCCGGGGCCGGCGCTCGAGCCCGATGCGCCTTCCTCCAGCAGCCACGGATTCATGGTCTGGCCGCCAAACCAGATATCGTTGAGCGCCAGCGCGCCCAGGCTCAGCTTGGCGATGAGTACGGCGCCGGCTTCGTGGAGCCGCTTCACGACCGTGGCGTCCTCGGTGGGGACGCGGTTCCTAAGAGAGTCGGCGCCATATGTGGTCGGGATGCCGGCGGTATCGACCAGGTCTTTCGCGCCCCATGGGATGCCGTGGAGTGGACCGCGATATTTGCCCGCGGCGATCTCCTGGTCGGCCCTTTGGGCCTGCGCCAGCGCCAATTCGCGGGTGGACGTGATGACGCAACGCAGCTTGGGATCGAAGCGTTCCATGCGATCCAGGTAGATGCGGGCCAGCCGCTCCGAGCTGAGCTTTCGAGACTCGATCCACCGCGAGAGCTGAGTCACCGGGGCGAAGGCAATGTCCTGGTCGGTGGCGGGCAGCGGCCCCGGATCGGTTTTGGTGCGGATGAAGCGATCGTGGTCGGGGCCCGCTTTCTGGCCGGGCAATACGGGATCCCAGCGCGACGCCGGCGCCACCGATGCCTGCATGGAAAACTTGCGCGGTCCGGTGCGACGCTCGTAGATCGGCGCCATGGCCTTGCGCCAGTTGCCTGCCGCCATCTCGCGCTCGGCGGCGGTCATTTCCACCTGGACGAGTTTCTCCGCTTCGGCGAAAGTGGATGGCGAAACTTCTGGTCCGACGGGCGGTGCAGTGCCGAACGCCGGCGGCGCTCCGGGCGGTAGGGCGGAGGACTTCTGGGTGGCAGACTTACGGCACGCCGTAGCGGTCGCGAGGACACCGATCCAGGCCCGGCTCAGGAAATGCCTGCGCGATTTCGACATGATTTCTCCGAACCACATTGTAGCGGGGGCTGCGAGGCCTCGCTGGAAAAACGGGGACAGGCAACGAAATTCCGCGCAAAGGCGGCGCGGAAGGTTTCGTAGCCTGTCCCCGTTTTTCCGAATCGACCACTATACCGATAGGTGGTGCGGAAGGTGGAGGGCAAAGCGGATGCGGTCGATCTCCTGCAGGGGCTTCAGGAAGGGCGGCTCTTCGAGCGGCCAGAGTTGGGCGGGAGCGGCGGTGGAACCGGAGGCGGCGAGCAGGCAGTTGACGGCCCGGCGGGCGGCTTCGTTGGCGGCTTCCATGCACGCGATGTCCGTGTAGGTGCGGACGTAATCCGAGGCCAGGAAGAAGTTTTCCAATTCGACCTGCGCCTCGGGGCGATACTGGAGCGATCCGGCGGTGTTGATCATCAGCGGCTCGGCATTGGTCGCTTCGCCGGGATTGGGGAACTCGATATCCGTATCCAGGAACCAGGCGATCAGGCTAGCATCGTCGATCGGCGTGCTCCCGTTGTCGTTGAGGTGCTGCTTAAGCTGCGCCCAAGTCTCATCCTTGATTTCCTGCGCGGAGCACAGGCGCGCCGGTTTGCCGTACAAGATGCCGGGGTCGTCCCAGTTGGAGATATCGACCGAGAGGATGCCGCGAACGGCGCCGTTGCCATATTGCGAGAGGTCGACATTCGGCCAGAACTGCTTCTGCGAGATCGAGGTCAACGCCCATGGCGAATCGAGGTAAATGACGTGGCCGTGGACCAGTGGCGCGTCTTGCGAAAGGTAAAACTGGATGCCGTTCATCCAGCGTGTTTGGAGTCGATCCAGATTGGCGAGCGACGGCGCGGCCTGCTTGAGTTCGAGCGTCAGGAGCGGAGTGATGACTTCGACGGGCAGTGCGGCGATGTAGTAATCGGCGTTCACGGGGAATAGCACGCCATCGACTTCAACGTCGGCTCCCGTGACGCGCCGGCCGTCATTATGGATCGCAGTCACGCGCGAGCCGCGATGCAGGCGCACACCGAGACTCTCGAGGTAAACCGTCCAGGGGTGGATCCAAACGTCATTGGTGGGGCCGGAGAGCAAGCGGTCGAGCACGCGGTCGGGGGACACCAGGCCGTAGAGCATTTGCAGGTTGATGTAGCCCACCGTGCGGGTGCTGCTCTCTTCGGCGCGCATAGCGACCAGGGAACGCGTAAGACCCTGCGCGAAGTAGGCCTGATACGCGCGCGACATGCGCGAGGCTTCAATGAAGTCCCACCATCGAATCTGCTCGTATTCGGCGAGGCGACGCGCGTTGCAGGCCGTAGCGAGCGTGAGCAGACGGCTGACGAAGAAGGCGATCTCCGGGGGCGACACGCCGAGGGGCGTGAAGAGCTCGATCAGGAAGACGCGGAGATCTTCCAGGTTCTGGGGAGTGCGCGCCAGCCACGTGATTTCGGCCGCTCCGGCGCGCGCCAGCAGGGTACGCGTCGCGATGTTCAGGTTCTCGAAAACATTGCCGCGGATGCCGTAGGGCGTGCGGCGCATGGTGTCGATGACATGCTTGTAGAAGCCGGGAAAGAAACGGAACCCGTGCTCGCCGGGGAGATCGGCGCGGCCGCCGGCGCCCGATCCAGGCACCGGAATGCTGCGAGCCTTGCCGCCCAGCACGGGCTTGCGTTCGTAAACATCTACCGAGAAGCCGCGCTCGGCCAGTTCGTGCGCCGCGCTGAGTCCCGCGACTCCTCCCCCCAGAATGGCAACCGTCTGTCCCATCCCACATATTCTATGCGCTGCGCCGTCCCGTCCGGTCCCCCGCGTTACACTCATCTGAGATGCCCGCCTGGCTCAGCCTCCCCAACTTCTTCACCGCCCTCCGCTTGGTGCTGGTCCCCTTTATCATCCAGGCCATCCTCGCCGGCCGGCACACCCTGGCGCTAGCGCTATTCGCATCCGCCGCCGCCACCGACGTCCTCGATGGCGCCGCCGCCCGCCGCCTCCGCCTCACCACCCAAACCGGTGCCTACCTCGACCCCATCGCCGACAAGTGCCTGCTGAGCGGCGTCTATCTGGCGCTCGCCATCGCCCGCATCCTGCCCTGGTGGTTCGTCGCCATCATCTTCGGCCGCGACATATATATACTGGCAGCGGTCGGCGTCCTGATGCTGGCCACTTCCGTCCGGCAGTACCCGCCCACCATCTGGGGCAAACTCTCGACCTTTGTCCAGATTCTTACGGCTGTAGTGTGGATGGCGCGCAATGTCTTTCCGCTTCGAGTACTGGATGCGCTCTCGTCCGCAATGCTTTGGCCCTGCATGGTTTTTACACTTTGGAGCGGCGTCCACTACACATGGCGCGGAATTCAGGTCGCACGGGCGCATTGACGGGGTGGGCGCGCGGGAGTAGTCTAAAAGTGAGAACAGTCTCGCGATGACTCGCTACGTCCCAGCACGACACTATATCGGGTTTGGCAGCGCCGCCATCGTGCTTGCGGGTCTTTCCGCCTGGCGCGGATGGGACTGGCACCTGGCCCTGATTCCAGCCGCGCTGTTTCTGATTAGCGCCACCGTGCTTTTCCTGATGGCCTTTCGCCCCGCCATCGAAATTCACGAAGGCTACCTGGCGATCGGCCGCCGCATCATTCCCTGGATGGACATCCGCCGTATCGATCGGACGGGCTGGATCTCGCCCTTGATCGTGCGCATCACGCTCTTCGACGATTCCCGCCTGCTGCTGGTCTACCCCGGCGATCTGGATTCCTGCAACAGCCTGCTTCGCCACCTCCGCCGCCTGTCGCGCGACGCCCTCATCGACGGTATGCCGTACCGCCAGTATTGGGGCGAAGTGCTGGCCTCGGGAGGCGATCGCAAGCCGGTGCCGCCCTCGCCGCGCTACCGCATCCTCCGTCCCGAGGATGAGGCTGAGGTCGAGCGTCTCTATCAACGTCTCAAAACGGTCGGGAATCTCGACCAGAAGAACTCGACGGACGAGAAGTAGTCGGTGGCGCAGCGCCGTTTCCGTTACCTCAAGTTAAGCCTCGCGCTGGCGGTGTTGGTCGCTCTCGCCATCCTGGCGCATTCCCTGTGGCTCCCGTGGTTCGGCTACGCGCTGGTGCATGAAGACGGCCCCGGCAAGGCCGAAATCGCCGTCGTCCTGGCGGGCGATTTCTACGGTAACCGCATTTTGAAAGCCGGCGAACTGGTGCGCGCCGGATACGTTCCCGCGGCGCTCATCAGCGGTCCCGCCGGCATGTACGGCGTCAACGAGTGCGACCTCGCCATTCCGTTCGCCGTCAGCCACGGCTATCCCGCGGAATACTTCATCCCCTTTCACAATCGAGCGCTGTCCACCCGGGAGGAAGCGCACGACGTGCTCGCCGAACTGCGCCGGCGCAACATCCGCTCGTTCCTGCTGCTCACCAGCGACTACCACACTGCGCGGTCGCGCCGGATCTACCTCGCGACCGAACGGGAGCTGGGTGGCGGGCCCGATTTTCGCACCGTCTCCGCGCCCGACGAGTACTTCCGCGCCGATTCCTGGTGGCACACGCGCGAGTCGCAGAAGATCGTCTTCTTCGAGTGGAGCAAGACCTTCGCCACGGCCGCCGGGATGTAAGCCATGTGGGAATCCCTCGCCACCGTTAGAAAGTACCTCTGGCGTTATCGGTGGGGCATGGCGCTGGGAGGCCTTTGCCTTGTCCTCAAAGATGTGGCGCAAGCCATCCAGCCGCTCATGATCAGGGGCGCCATCGATGCGCTCACCCCGGGCGCGCGTTCCGGAACCGCCGCTCCGATTTTCATCCGCTACGCTCTCTATCTGGTCGGCCTGGCGCTGTTCAAGGGCATCTTTCAGTATTGGATGCGCGTCATCATCATCGGAATCTCGCGCGATATCGAGTACGATCTCCGCAACGACCTCTTCCGCCACCTGGTCCGGCTCTCGCCCGATTACTACGGCCGCACACGCACCGGCGACATCATGGCGCGCACCACCAACGATCTCAACGCCGTCCGCATGATGCTCGGCCCCGGCGTCATGTACTGGTGCGAAACCAGCCTCACCTTCCTGCTCGCCATCATCATCATGGTGAAAGTGGATTGGCGCCTGGCCTTCTTCGCCGTGCTGCCCGCGCCCGCCGTCTCCTTCGCCGTCATCTATTTCGGCCGCATCATTCACGACCGTTTCGAGCGAATCCAGGCGATGTTCTCCGATATCTCTAGCCGCGTGCAGGAGAATCTGTCGGGTGTGCGTATGATCCGCGCTTTCGTTCAGGAACGCGCTGAGCTGCGGCGCTTCGAAGAGCTCAACCAGCAGTACATCGCGCAGAACGTCAAGCTGGTTCGGATCCAGGGCCTGTTCCAGCCGCTGCTCGAATCGCTGATCGGTCTCACTTTCCTGGTGGTGCTCTGGGTGGGCGGCTACCAAGTGCTGCGCGGCCGCATCTCGCTCGGCAGTTTCGTGATGTTCAATACCTATATGGGCATGCTGGTCTGGCCCATGATCGCGCTGGGGTGGGTGGTGAACCTGATGCAGCGCGGCAGCGCCTCGCTCCAGCGCATCAACCAGATCCTGCATGAGCAGCCGACGATTGCTCCGCCGCCCTCTCCCCGGCGCCTCGAAATCGTCCGCGGCGAAATCGAATTCCGCGACGCTTCGGTAAACTACGACGGCACCGGGCACGCCCTCGATTCCGTCAACTTGCGCATCCCCACCGGCTCCACCATCGCCGTCGTCGGCCACACCGGCTGCGGGAAGAGCACGCTCGTCAGCCTGGTCCCCCGCCTGATGGACCCCACCGGCGGCGCCGTCACGCTCGACGGCATCGACTTGCGCGAGCTTGACCCAGCGGATCTCCGCCGCCACATCGGCTTCGTCCCTCAGGAGACGTTCCTGTTCAGCGCGACCATCGCCGAGAACATCGCTTTCGGCGTAGATCGCGCCAGCGACGAGCAGATCCGCCGCGCCGCCGAAATCGCGGGTCTCGCGGGCGATATCGAGTCCTTCCCCGCCGGCTATCAGACCCTGGTAGGCGAGCGCGGCATCACCCTATCCGGCGGCCAGAAGCAGCGCACCGCCATCGCCCGCGCCATCCTGCGCGAGCCGCGCATCCTGATCCTCGACGACGCCCTCTCGAGCGTGGACACGTTGACCGAAGAGCGCATTCTCACGCACCTGGCCGGCATGATGCGCGGGCGCACCGTGATCCTGATCTCGCACCGCGTCTCCACCGTGCGCCAGGCCGACCGCATCATCGTGCTCGAAAAAGGCCGTATAGCCGAACAGGGCACGCACGCCGAGTTGATCGCCCAAGGCGGATACTACGCCACCCTCAGTCAGAAACAGATGTTAGAGGAAGAACTCGAGGCCATCTGAGCTAAGCCTTCGGCCGGCGCCTGAGTTCGGCGATCGTTCGTCCTTGTTCGCAGTCTTCGATCAACTTGGCCAGCCGCTTCTCCCGCGTCTCTTCCCGTTTCGCGCTGATCACCCGCCACGTAGCCGTCCGTCGATACCAAGCCGGTTGCGAGCCAAAGAATTTCCAAGCGGCGCGATTGGCCCGAAATCTCCGCTCCTGCGCGCTCTCGAACTGGATGCTCTGCTGTTCGAATGAGTAGATACCGGAGCGCTCCTCCTTGCGAGCTTCGAAGGCCCTGATGCCGGCCGGACGCATGAGCCCCTGGCCCGTAAGCTCTGCCACTCGCTTGATGTTGACGACGCTCCAGGTGCTGCTCGCCTTTCGCGGCGTGAAGCGGATGCTGTAGCTCACGTCGTCGATTCTGCGGCGAACGCCATCGATCCAGCCATAGCAGAGCGCGCCGTCGACCGACTCAGGCCACGTGATGCTCGGTCTTCCGGAATCCTGCCTGTAGAATCCGACGACCAGTTCCTGCCGCTCACCGTGGTGTTTGTCGAGCCATGCGCGCCAGGCGGCTGGCGTCGCGAAGAACTTCGGTTCCATTTGTAGGGTCAGGATACCAAGCCCGTGACAGGATACAATCGGTCAGCACTTATGCCCTTGTTGTCGGGCACTCGCCTCGGTCCTTATGAGATCCTCGCGCCCCTTGGCGCCGGCGGCATGGGAGAGGTGTATCGCGCCAAAGACACGAAGCTGAAACGCGAGGTGGCGCTGAAGGTCCTGCCGGAAGCCTTTGCCCGCGACTCGGAACGCATGACTCGCTTCCGGCACGAGGCCGAAGTACTGGCGGCATTGAATCATCCTGGTATCGCCGCAATCTACGGGCTCGAGGAAGGCGCTCTCATCATGGAGTTGGTCGAGGGCGAGACGCTTTCCAGCCCGTTGCCGATCGACACAGCCTTGCGCTACGCCCGGCAGATCGCCGAGGCCTTGGAGTTTGCCCACGAGCGTGGTGTGATCCATCGGGATCTCAAACCGGCTAACGTCAAGGTCACTCCGGAAGGCACCGTGAAGGTGCTGGATTTCGGGCTCGCGAAGACTATTGAGGACGAGCCCACGCCCGGCGGCGATCCGTCGAAGTCGCCCACACGCACTCTGGAAGTGACGGCAATGGGTGTGATCATGGGCACGGCGGCCTATATGTCACCCGAGCAGGCCGGCGGCAAGGAAGCCGACCGCCGCGCGGATATCTGGTCGTTCGGCGCGGTGCTCTACGAGATGTTGAGCGGCCAGCGAGCGTTCCAAGGCGAATCGGTATCAGACACTCTGGCGAGTGTGTTAAAGGTCGATCCGGATTGGAATGCACTGCCCGCCTCCACGCCCGCACCGATCCGCAAGCTGGTGCGGCTATGCCTTACGAAGGACCGCAAGCAGCGGCTGCAGGCCATCGGCGATGCGCGTATCGCGATCGACGAGGTCTTGGCCGGTGCACCCGGTGAGGAGGCGTCCGCCCCGGCCGCCGGTTCCCGCCGGAGTATCCTCGCTTGGGCGGCAGCCGCCAGCGTGCTCGCGATCGTAGCCGGAATCGGGTGGTGGATGGCGTGGCGATCCACGCGGCCGGCGAACCTTCCGCTGCTCCGCCTCAGTGTAGATCTGGGGCCGGATGCCTTGGCCAGTGATCGCATCACGGCCGCCATCTCTCCCGACGGAACCCGGCTGGCTTTTGCCGTTCGCGGCCCGGATGGCAAGCAGCAGCTTGGCACACGGCTCCTCGATCAGCCCCAAGCCACGCTGCTCTCCGGCACCGAAGATGGCGGCGCCCCGTTCTTCTCGCCCAACGGTCAATGGATCGGGTTCTTCGCCGAGCGAAAAATGAAGAAGGTCTCGGTCCGGGGTGGCGCCGTGCTCACCTTGTGCGATGCCAACGAGGGGCGCGGCGCTGCCTGGGGCGAAGACGATCGTATCATCGCGACGCTCAACAGCAGCCCTGCCACGGGCCTCTCCCGCATACCGGCCGCGGGAGGGACGCCGCAGGAAATCACTCATCCAGGTGAGAGAGGGGAGGCCACCCACCGCTGGCCGCAGATCCTGCCCGGAGGCCAGGCCGTGCTGTTCATGGGGAGCAAGACAGCCTCTAATTACGACGATTCCAGCATCGAAGTTCTGTCGCTGAAGACAGGTCAAGTGAAGATCGTACAGCCCGGTGGCTATTATGGCCGCTACCTGCCGGGCGGCTACCTGGTTTATATTCACCAGGGGACGTTGTTCGGCGTACCATTCGATCTGGACCGCCTGGAGGTCCATGGCACGCCCGCAGTTTTGCAGGAGGACGTGGCGGGAAATTCGTCTAATGGCGCCGGGCAGTTCGATTTTTCGGGTAACGGCACGTTCGTTTACGCGAGCGGCAAATCGGCGTCCGGAACCTGGTCGCTCGAGTGGTTGGACGGCGCCGGCAAGACCCAGCCCCTTCTGGCGGCCCCAGGAATATACTACAATCCCCGCCTTTCCCCGGACGGCAAGCGCCTGGCATTTTCTACGAATTCTGCTATCGAAGTCTACGACATCGGGCGCGACACCACGACGCAGCTCACCTTCACCAATCAAACTAAAACCAACCTCAACCCGGTGTGGACACCTGACGGAAAACATATCGTTTTCCAATCACAAGGGAACAGCAACTTTTCTCTTCAGTGGATTCGTGCCGACGGATCCGGAGAGGCGCAACAGTTGCTGGAGGGCAAGAACGATCTGAAGCCTCGCTCGTTTTCTCCCGATAGTAAGCACCTGGCGTTCGAGGAACTAAGCGCGGAAACCGGGTTTGATCTTTGGACGCTGCCGCTCGACTTGAGCGACCCCGAGCGTCCCAAGCCGGGCACGCCGGAACTCTTCCTCCGCACGCCCTTCTCTGAGCAAGAGCCAGAGTTCTCCCCCGATGGACGATGGATTGCTTATGCGTCCGAAGAGTCGGGACGCAGCGAAGTATATGTGCGGCCCTTTCCGGCCGCGGGGCCGTCCGGCTCAGGTAAATGGCTGATATCCACCGGCGGTGGCGATGGCCCCCGCTGGTCTCGCAACGGCGCGGAGCTGTTCTACAAGGGTCCAGACAACCGCATAATGACCGCTTCTTACACCGCCAATGCTGGTTCCTTTGCTTCCTCGAAACCGCGCCCGTGGGCCAACAAGCAGATCTCAGGCGAGCTGGACGCAGCGCCGGACGGGAAGCGATTTGTGATTGCGGTTTCGCCGCGAGCCGACGCAGCGGGCGAAGCGAAAGGTTCGGTCCACGTCACGTTCCTTCTGAATTTCTTCGACGAGGTGCGGCGGCGTGTTTCTGCGGGGAAGTGATACTCGTCGAAAGTCGCGATCGTTTCACTCTCCGCCGCGCAGCCTGACCGCCTCCCGCATCCGCGCGCCCTCCTCGACTGTGAACGCCAGTTCCCCTCTCTCCGCCTGCGGCACCTCCCGCTCCCGAAACGCCGGCGACATGATCCCCTGGCGGCCGTGCGCCTTCGACCCCAACAGCAGGTGTCCGATCTCGTGCGCCATCGTGATCCCCATCATCCGCTCCACGCATGTTTGCAAACTCGCCGCCATGTCACGCACCATCGGATACGACACACCCGCATAGTTCTCTGCGCCTGTCCCCGCCGGAAAGATCAGCGCGTACCCCGCCGCGTCGCCCGACAGGCGCACCGGCCGCTTGTCCACGATGTGTAACCGGAACTCGGCCGGACCCAGAATGCGCTCCCCCACTTCCACCGCGTTCACCCACACCACATCCAGCCCTGCTTTTTGCAGGATCGCCGCCGCGATCTTTTCCGCCCGCGACAGCTCCCGCGCCGATAGACCGGCCCCGTTTTGCACCCGCATCGTCAGCACCGGCTCGGTGCCCAGCAGACACCCGGCCAGCGAAATTCCCAAACACAGCCGCCACATGCGTCCGATTCTGGGATCGGCCGCCGGCTACCTCCATTCCCCGGCGCGCATCCGACGGTCACCCATCAATCGCGCGTTAATCGCGAGGTATCCGCATGATTTCACACAGACTAATTCCAGAGGTCCGCGGGACCTCGCGCGCTGTCAAGCGTCTAACTGGCAACGGATGCCACTATGTCACCAGCACCTTTGCCCGCCAGACTGATCCGCTTCGGCGCCTTCGAACTCGACCTCCGCGCCGCCGAGCTCCGCAAGCACGGCGTGAAAGTCCGGCTCCAGGAACAGCCGTTCCGTATTCTTGCGATGCTGCTGGATCGCCCGGGCGAGGTCGTGCTCCGCGAAGAACTTCAGAAGAAACTTTGGCCCAACGACACCATCGTTGAGTTCGGCCACGGCATCAACGCCGCCGTGCAGCGACTGCGCGATGCCCTCGGCGACACCGCCGGAAACCCCCGCTACGTGGAGACCCTGGCACGCCGCGGCTACCGCTTCATCGGTCAGGTGGAGACGATCGGCCAGGAGCCTGCCCGGCCGGCCGCCTCGCCACTCCAGCCCGCGCCTGCCGCGCGCGTCGATAACAGCGACCTCACCGGCCGCACCATCTCCCACTACCGCGTGCTGGACAAAATCGGCGAAGGCGGCAGCGGCATCGTGTATCGCGCCGAAGACGTCAAGCTGGGACGCCACGTCGCCCTCAAGCTTGTCTCCGACCACCTCGCGGAACACCCGGCCGCCCTCGATCGCTTCGAACAAGAGGCGCGTGCCGCGTCAGCGCTCAGCCATCCCAACGTCTGCACGATTTTCGAAGTCGAAGAGTACGACGGCCAGCCCGCCATCATCATGGAGTTGCTGGAAGGCGAGACTCTCGCTGCGCGCCTCGAGAAAGCGGCGCTGCCGATCGAGACCGCGCTCGCCGTGGCGATCCAGGTTGCGGGCGCGCTCGATGCCGCCCATCGCAAAGGCATCGTGCACCGCGACCTCAAGCCGCGCAATCTCGTGCTAACTCCCGCCGGCGTGAAGGTTCTCGATTTCGGTCTGGCCGGCATCCAGCCGGGCGTGATTGCCGGAACGCCCGACTACATGTCTCCGGAGCAGTCCCGCGGTGAGCCGTCCGATTCCCGCAGCGACATCTTCTCCTTCGGCATCGTGCTGCGTGAAATGCTGGGCGACCGTCCCCGCCAACCCGCGCTGCAACGTGCCCTCGACCGCTGCCTCGCCGCCGACCCCGACGACCGATGGCAATCCGCCCGCGATCTGAAGGCCGAACTCGAGTGGATCGCCGCGTCATCCACCGCCACTCCCGCGCCCGCCCCAGCCACCGCTCGGCACAAGTCCCCAAGCCGCCACTGGTTCCACCATGTCGCCGTGGCAGCCGCGTCCGCCATCGCAGTCCTAACGGCCATACTGGTCTGGCCCATCGCCACCAAACCGAAGGCTGCCACGCAATTCACCGTAAATGGGCCGGGTGCTTCCATGATCGCGCGGTTGAACCTTTCGCCCGACGGCCGCACGCTGGCCTTCTCTTCCGGAGGACGCATCTACCTGCGCACGCTCGCGACCTCTCAAGTCCGGATGCTCGAAGGCACGGACGGCGCGGGCACTCCGTTCTGGTCGCCCGATGGCCGCTGGCTTTCTTTCGCCGCGGGGGGCTTCCTGAAGAAGATCTCGATAGCGGGCGGCGGTCCACCCACGGTGCTCTGCCAGGTGAACACAAATATCGCTGGCGCCTGGAGTCCGAACGGCACCATCCTGATCGGCCAGGTGGGCGACGGCCTCTTCCGCGTGCCTGATACAGGAGGCGTTCTCACGCGCGTGACGTCGCTCGACCCCGCGCTCGGCGAGACCCGCCACATGCTGCCGCAGTTCCTCCCCGGCGGCACGCGCTTCCTGTTCACGGCTGCCTCGCAGAAAGAAGGCGTGCTCTACGCCGGCTCTATCGATTCCGCCGAGCGCACTGCACTAATGCCGATCGCCTCGGGAGTCGCCTTCGTCCCCGATCACTGGCGGGCGCTACAAGGCTATCTGGTTTTCGCGCGTGAACGGACCCTGATGGCACAGCCCTTCGATTCCAGCAAACTGCGATTGAGCGGCGACCCCTTCCCCATCGCCGCGCCGCTCAGCACCACGCTGGCGCTCGCCTCCAATATTCAGTTGCCGGATTTCTCCGCCATCGGCGACACGCTCGCCTACCGCCAGAATGGCAACATCAACGTCATTCAGAACTGGACCGCGATCGCCCGCCGGTGATTGTTAGCTACGGAGCGTCATCGTCTCCGGATCCCACTGGCAGACGCGCCGCTCGAAGTAGCTGACGTTCGCCAGGAGCGCCGCGCCCGCCGCACGGAAGCCGAACACCGAATCCTCGACCACCTTGCGCTTTTCGCGGATCGCCTGAATGAAGTTTCGATGATGGTCGAACGTATCGCTGTAACCCTTCGGCGGCACGAACTTCTCTTCCGCCGTCATGCGGCTCGTGTCCGTAGGCGGTCGCTGCGGATACTTCTCGCGGTACTCCTTGAGGTACTGATCCTGCAGCGCCTTGGGAAACGTGTCGATCGTGTAGCCCGGCTCCGATGCCCGCGGCACGCGCGACACCGTCACGCCGTCGCCCCCGATCGTCAGCACTCCCTCGCTGCCGATGAAACGGAAGCCCTGGTTCTCGGGCACGCCGCCGTCCACGAAATTCACGCGCAGCATCAGGTTGAAGCGGGGGTAGTCGAAGAACGCCAGCATCACGTCGGGCACGTCGCGGCCGTCCTTCCAGTAACGCAAGCCACCCGAGGCATACACGCGCGAGGGACCGATCTGGTTGGTGATGAAGTGCAGGCCGCTGATCAGGTGCACGAACAGGTCGCCCGCCACACCTGTGCCGTAGTCGCGATAATTGCGCCAACGGAAAAGCCGCACCGGCTCGAACGGCACCTTGGGAGCGCGGCCCAGGAAGCGATCCCAATCCACTGTGTCAGGCGAGGCGTCCGGCGGAATCGAGTACTGCCACGCGCCGATCGCCGAATTGCGATCCACCCATGCTTCGACCAGGTTCAATTCGCCGACCGTCCCGTCGGCGATCAGGTCCTTGGCCTTCTGGTAAATGATCGAGCTCACCCGTTGACTGCCCACCTGAAAAATCTTGCCGGTGCGCTTCTCGGTCTCGATCACGTCCTTGCCGTCTTCCAGGCGCTGCACCATCGGCTTCTCGCAGTAGACGTGCTTCCCGGCGTTCATGGCGTCGATGGAAATCTTCTGGTGCCAATGGTCGGGCGTGCCGATGATTACGGCGTCGATGTCCGGCCGCGCCAGCACCTCGCGATAGTCGCGCGTAGTGAAGATGTGGTCGCCCCAAACTTCCTTGGCGCGCGTCAGCCGCCCCTGGTAGATGTCGGCCACCGCCGCTAATTCGACACCACCCACGCTGAGCGAATTACGCGTGTCTCCCGACCCCTGCCCGCCGGCGCCGATCAAGGCGATGCGCACGCGGTCGTTGGGCGAAACCTGCGCCCGCACCTGCGCGGCGATCGCGGCCGTCCCCAGAAAATGCCGTCTCGTGATGGACATGCTACTTACTGTAACTCCGCCAACTCGTCGAGCGAAAGCCGGCCGGTGTAGATGGCCATCCCGAGCGCGGCGTTGACGTTCATGGCCAGCAGCGCCCGGACATCATCCAGTGTCGTGATGCCGCCCGCGGCCGTCAGTTCGAGCGAGGTCGCGGAGCGCAGGCGGCGGAACCACTCGAGATCCGTTCCCTGCATCATGCCTTCCTTGTCCACGTAGGTGCAGAGGAATCCTGAGCAATACGGTTCGAGCGGCCGCAGCACGTCCTCGGCCGCCAGGTTCGTCGATTCCTGCCAGCCCTTCACCACGATGCGGCCTCCCTTCGAATCCACCGCGATGAGGAGCCGCTCGCGCCCGATGGCGTCACCGAGCGCTACGAGAAACGGTTCATTGATGCCATCCGCGCCGAAGGCCGACGTACCCACGATCACTTTCCGCGCACCCTGCTCCACCAGCGCCCGCGCGCGCTCCACAGAACGCACACCGCCGCCAACCCGCGTCACGGCGCGCTCTGCCAGCATGCGCACCAGTTCGTCGTTCGAACCGCGGCCCATGGCGGCGTCGAGATCGATCACCTGGATTTCCGGGAACGCCTGAAAGCGCCGCAGCATCTCTTCCGGCGAATCGCCTTCAAGCGCCTTCTCGCGGCCCTGCACGAGCTGCACTACCTTGCCGCCCATCAAGTCGATGCACGGGAAAATCATGCGGCGGTCCTCACCGCAATGCCTCGCTTGTCCAACTCCTCCTTCAACTGGTTCACGGTGTAGGTTCCGTAGTGGAAGATGGAGGCGGCGAGGGCGGCGTCGGCGCAACCCTCGGTGAGGACGCGGACGAAGTGTTCGGGCTTCCCCGCCCCACCGCTCGCGATCACGGGAATATGCGTGGCACGCGAGACGGCCTGAGTGAGCGCGCAGTCGAAGCCATCCTGGATGCCGTCGGAGTCCATCGAGGTCAGTAGGATTTCGCCCGCCCCCAGCGCCTCGCCCCGCGCCGCCCACGCGATAGCGTCGATGCCTTCGTCGTCACGCCCGCCACGGGTGTAAACGTGCCACACTTCGGGTCCGTGGCGCCGTGCGTCGATCGCCAGCACCACGGCCTGGGCGCCGAACTCATTGCTCAATTCCGTAATCAGTTCGGGCCGGCGCACGGCGGCCGTGTTGACCGAAACTTTGTCGGCGCCGGAGAGGAGGATGCGGCGCGCGTCATCCACGGAGCGGATGCCCCCGCCGACGGCGAGCGGGATGAAGACTTTGCGCGCGGTGCGGGCGACCACGTCAGCCATGATCTCGCGGGCATCGCTCGATGCGGTGATGTCGAGGAAGACGAGTTCGTCGGCGCCATCGCGATTGTAGCGGTCAGCCAGTTCAACTGGGTCCCCGGCATCGCGCAAGTTGACGAAGTTCACGCCTTTGACCACGCGGCCGGCGGTGACGTCGAGACAGGGAATAATTCGTTTGGCAAGCATGATTCTGCGGCTGCTTCACATCTCGACAAAACCCCGCACGATACCTAACCCCACGGTCCCCGACTTCTCCGGGTGAAACTGCACGCCCTGCACATTGCCCGCGCGTAGCGCCGCGGTGAAGCGCACGCCGTAGGTACACAGGGCCGAGGCGTGCTCGTTTTCGGGGACGTAGTAGCTGTGCGCGAAATACACGAACTGGTCGCCCGGCTCCAGTTGATTCCAGCCCATGTGCGGAACGCGCGCGTCCAAAGCGAACCGCCGGACTTCGCCGGGGAACAGGCCGAGGCCGCGCACTTCGGGCGCCTCTTCACTTCTCTCGAACAGCGCCTGCATGCCGAGGCAGATTCCGAAAAACGGAACACCCGCGCGCAGGCGCTCGAGCAGCGCGCCGCGCACGTCCAGGGCATCCAGGGCTCGCATCATCTGGCCGAAATGGCCCACGCCCGGCAGGATGATTTTCGAAGCTGCGCGCAGGCCCGCAGCGTCGCGCACCAGAGTGTAGTCGCAGCCGATCTCCGCCAGCGTGTTCTCGACGCTGCGCAGATTGCCGGCTCCATAATCGAAGATCGCGATCATAGCAGCCCCTTGGTGGATGGCAGTTGACCCTTCAATCGCGCGTCCTTCGAACAGGCGTACTTCATAGCGCGCGCGAAGCATTTGAAAATGGCTTCGATCTTGTGATGGTTCGACCGGCCGTAGAGCACCTTGACGTGCAGGTTAGCTCCCGCGTGGTTGACGAAGCCGCCGAAGAAATCCTCCACCAGTTCCGTTTGCAGGTCGCCGACCAGCCGGACCCTCACCAGGTCTCTGTAGACCAGCGCCGGACGGCCGCCCAGATCGAGCGCCACCACCGCCAGCGTCTCGTCCATCGGCAGCACGAAGTACCCGGCGCGATTGATGCCCATACGATCGCCCAAGGCCTTCGCGAACAACTGGCCGAGAACGATCCCGGTGTCTTCCACGGTGTGGTGCTGGTCAACGTCCAGGTCGCCGCGGGCTTCCAGCTTCAGGTCGAAGCCTCCGTGTTTCGCGAACAGCTCCAGCATATGGTCGAGGAAGCGGATGCCGGTCGACACTTGGTAGCGGCCGCGTCCTTCGATCGCCAGCGTGCCCGCAATCTGCGTCTCTTTCGTATTGCGTTCGACCGTGGCGCGCCTCATGCTGCGAACACCTCTTCCAGGTAGTTGATGTCGTCCACGATGGCCCAGGCCTTTTCGCCCTGGAAAAGGAACACCAAGTCGAGGTAGAGCGGATTAGCGGGCGCGGCGATGCCGATGAACGGCACCTCAGCGGCGCGGGCGGCGCGCGCGTCGTCCACCGTGTCACCGACGTAGAAGGTCTGGCAACCGGGGTTGGCCACGACGAGTTGGAGCAGGCCCTCGGGGTGTGGCTTGTGGTTCCGGACTTCGTCCATCCCGATGATGGGGTCGAACACTAGCCCCGTAGCGAAGCGCTTCAAGGTCAGTTCGGCTTCCGACTTCGGACGGCCCGTGAAGACGGCGAAGCGGAACTCCTGACTCAGCTTTTCGAGCGCACCGGGCTGGGCGACCCATCGCTCGCGGAGGATCAAGCCGTCCGTTCCGTTCCCGTGGAACAGGTGCTGGAAGTGGTCTCGGACATCTTCGAACGCTGCTACAACACCTGCTTCGGTCACGATGTGATGTGTGAGCTTCCAGTCATCGTTGAAGCCGCCCTGGTTCTTGTACTCCTGAATCGCTTCACGCGAGATCGGCACGCCTGTGAAATGCTCGACGGTCTGCGCAATCGTCTCGCGATACGACTCCTGCACGTCCACCAGGACGCCGTCCATATCGAAGACCAGCAGCGGCTTGTTCATTTCTTCCAGATCCCTTCGAGGGCCGCCAGCAGCTTGCGCGTCTGCTCGCGCGTGCCCACCGTGATGCGGACGCAACCGGGTGCTTCGTAGCTGCGGTCGCGCACCAGGATCGCCTGGTCTCGGAGGGCATCGCACACTTCGACGGCGCGTTTGCCGAAGCGGCCGAGCACGAAGTTCGCCGAGCTCGGCACGTAAGTGATGCCCATCTGCTCGAGCCCGAAGCAGAGTAGCTCACGTGCGGCCAGCACCTCGGCCACGTAAGTCTGAATGTACCCAGAGTCCTCCACTGCTGCCTGCGCCGCCATCACCGCCAGCGAGTTGACGCTGTAGGGCGACTGCGCCTTGTGCAGGTACGCGATGTTGGCATCGTGTGCGAAGAGGCAACCGAGCCGCATCGCCGCCATGCCGAACACCTTCGAGAACGTGCGGCAGACATAAAGGTTGGGCACGCGCTCGATTTCGCTGAGCGCGGTGACGCCGGAGAATTCGTAGTAGGCCTCGTCGATCAGCACCGCGGCCTTGCGCGCGCGATGCAGAATACGCTCGATGGCGAGCAGCGAGAGGCCGGTGCCGGTCGGGTTATTGGGGTTCGCGAGAAGCACGGCGCGGGTTTCGGGCGTGATGGCATCGAGCACGGCCTGAAGCGGGAATTCCATCTCGGGCTGCGGGTATTCGACTTCCTTGATTCTGGCGCCGGCGACTTCGCAATAGAAGCGATACATGGCGTAGGACGGCTTCAGCAGCACGACCTCCTGGCCGTCATCGATATACGTGTTGACGAAGACCTGGATGGCTTCGTCGGTGCCGTTGGTGAACACAAACTGTTCGGGCCGCACACGGAAATATTGCGCGACGGCTTGCTTGGCTTCACCGTACTCGGGGTAGACGGCGAGCGCGGATTCCTCGAGGCGGGATTTCAGAGAGGCGATAACTTTGGGTGAGCAGCCGACGGTGTTCTCGTTGAAATCGAGGCGGAGCTTGCCGGCGCGGCCCGCGGTGGGCGGGGAGTAGGGGGCCATCGCGATCACCGCCGCGCGAGGCTTGATGGCGCCTTTGGGGAGTTTGGGTTTCATCGGTGACGAATCTCCACCGACCTCGCGTGCGCTTCCAACCCCTCAGCCCGGGCGAGCGTCGTGATTGTTTCCGCCAGACGCCGCAAGGCGCCCTCCGAAAGCTGCTGCACCGAGATCACCTTTACGAAGTCCCACACCGACAATCCGCCTCGAATGCGGGCGGCGCCGCTGGTCGGCAGCACGTGGTTCGGCCCCGACGCGTAGTCACCGGCAGCCTCTGGGCTGAAGGGGCCGACGAACACGCTGCCGGCGTGCTGCACCTTCGCGAGCAGGCTGTCGTCCGGTATGCTCAGGTGCTCGGGAGCGAAGCGGTTGGACAGCTCGACGGCTTCGTCGAGTGAGCGCACCACGATCACGGCGGCGGTTGCTTTCGCGGCCACAAGCGCAGTCGGCAGAGTTTTCAACTGCCGCGCAAACTCCTTGGCGACGGCGTTCGCCAGCCGTTTCGACGGGGTCAGCAGGATGGCCGAGGCGTCCACATCGTGCTCGGCCTGCGCCAGCATGTCGGCGGCGATGTGGCGCGGATCGCCGTCGGACGCGATGATCAGGATCTCCGTGGGGCCGGCCACGAAGTCGATCCCCACTTCGCCGGCCAGCAGCTTTTTGGCAGCAGCCACGTAGATGTTGCCCGGACCCACGATGCGATCCGCACGCGGCACCGTGCGGGTTCCGAACGCGAACGCGGCGATTGCCTGCGCGCCGCCCATCTCGAAAACGTGCGGTACATCCAGCAGCGACGCAGTTCCCAGAACCTCAATCACGGCGCGCGGCGAAGCCACGCAGATGTGGGTCACGCCCGCCACCTGCGCCGGTACCACCGTCATCAGAATCGTGGAAGGAAGCGGATACCGGCCGGCGGGAATGTAGGCGGCAACGGTCTCGAGAGGACGCACCACCTGACCCAGCCGAATGCCGTTGCGCGAGTGCATCCACTCGCGCGGCATCTGGCGTTCGGCATACGCGCGGATATTCCCGCGGGCGGTCTCGACGGCGCGGGCGAAGTCAGGCGTCAGCTTGCTTTGGGCCGCCATCAGGTCTGCTTCGGGCACACGCACACTGCGCCGATCGAGGCCGTCGAACTTGCGGCCGTATTCGACCAGCGCCCGGTCGCCGCGCCGGCGGACATCTTCGAGGATCGGCCGCACCACCGCCTCTGCTTCGGCGAAGCGGGCAGCCTTGCGCGCCAGCAGTCGGCCGGCGTCTTTACTCTCGAGTATGCGGATCACAGCACTATCTTGTTCAGCGGATATTCGACGATTCCCTCGCCGCCCGCCTGTTTCAATCGCGGAATAATGTCGCGCACCGTGGTCTCGTCCAGGATGGTATTGACCGCCAGCCACTCGTCGTCGGAGAGGTGCGAGATGGTCGGCCGCTTGAGCGCAGGCAGTACGCTAAGCACGCTTTTCAGGTTGTCCTTGTGCACGTTGAGCATCAGTCCCACTTTGCCCAGCGCGTTGATGGCGCCCTGAAGCAGCATCTGGATATCTTCCAGCTTGCGGCGTTTGGCGCCGTCCTGCCACGAGTCCTGGTTGGCGATCAACTGCGTGTTGGACTCGAGCACGGTATCGATGATCTTGAGATTGTTGGCGCGCAGCGACGATCCGGTCTCGGTCACTTCCACGATGGCGTCGGCCAGCACCGGCGGCTTCACTTCGGTTGCCCCCCAACTGAACTCGACCTTGGCCTTCACACCGTGGGACGCCAGATACCGTTTGGTGGTGGCGACCAACTCGGTGGCGATGATCTTGCCTTCCAGGTCCTCGACGGTGCGGAAGCTCGATGCCTCGGGAACGGCCAGCACCCAACGCACCTTACCGAAGCTCTGCTTGGCGTAGATGAGGTCGGCGACCGCGACCACAATGGCCTCGTTCTCCTCGATCCAGTCGCGGCCGGTCAGGCCGGCGTCGAGGATGCCATCTTCGACGTAGCGCGCCATTTCCTGCGCGCGGATGAGCATGCACTCGATTTCAGGGTCGTCGATGCCGGGGAAATACGAACGGCTGCTAGTAGTGATGGTGAAACCGGCCCGGCGGAACAGGTCGATAGTGGCGATTTCCAGGCTGCCTTTGGGGATGCCGAGCTTGAGCTTCATGCCTGGCCCCTATAGATCGTGGTGGGATCGTAGGTGCGCTGTTCGGAGACTTTCCACTCGCCGTCGTCGAGGCGGCGGAAGAAACAACTCTCGTAGCCTTCGTGGCAAACGCCGGGGCCGATGGCTTCCACCTTCACCAACACGGCGTCGCGGTCGCAATCCACAGCGATTTCCTTGACCGCCAGCCGATGCCCGGAGCTTTCGCCCTTCTGCCACAACTTCTTGCGGGAGCGGCTATAAAAGGTTGCAAAGCCGGTTTCAGTGGTTTGGCGAAACGCCTCTTCATTCATGTAGCCGACCATGAGTACGCGGCCCGAGGCGTGGTCCTGAATGACCGCGGTGACCAGGCCGTCCGATTTTTGATAGTCCAGATTCATCTTGAGCGCAAACAAAAAGCCCGCCGTATGCTGCGGCGGGCGTCCTTTCCAATTCGGTTGGGGAGAGCTTAGAACGCCGGCCGTCGCGCGTGGGCGGGGTGATGATGGTGATGCCGGGCGACGGTGGCGATGGACATAAAAACCAAGTATACCAAACACCTTTACGACGTGGCTGAGGTGCTCGCTTCCAACCCGGGATAACCATCGACAGCTAACCAGCACCCCTGCCGGATACACCCGGACACTATCCTAACCTTTGACAGTTTCGTGAATATATCGTAGCAATTAATGTTCTCCCTTCCTATAATTGCCGCATGTCTGGCAACGGGTGCCAGCGCCTATCGGGTGAAATCGTTGCGCGAGACGAATTCGCTCGCCGCGGAACAACGAGGAGATGATGAGCAGTTCAGCCATCAGATACAGCGCCACAGTGCCGGCCCTGAAGAGGCGTGCTCCGGAACACTCGGCCGTGGTGGATGCAGTCGAGAGCCTGCGGGATGCGGTGGCTCTCCACGTTTCCGGAGAACCGGAAAAAGCCATCCAGGAATTGCAGCGCGCCGTCGCGGCCGCGCAGGGAACGGCTGAGATTCATCGCGCGCTCGGCCACATTCAGTTCGAGCTGGGGAACTTCGCGGAAGCCGCCAAGAGCTACCGCAGGCTGACGGAGCTGAAGCCGAAATATGCCGGCGGATGGCTGAAGCTGGGGTTCTGCCTGGAGCGGAGCAGCGCCTGGAAAGATGCGGTCGCCGCCTTTCAGAAAGCATCCGAGATGGAACCGTCGGAGCTGGAAGCGCACGTCGGGATCGGGACCTGCCAGTTGCGCCTGGAAGACAGCAAGTTGGCCCTGCAGGCATTCGACCGGGCCCTCGCCATCTCGCCCGCACAGGAGGAGGCGACGATCGGAAAGGCGGTCGCACTTCAGTTGCTGGGCAGGGAGGACGATGCGACGCAGCTCTACCAGCGCGTTCTCGATCGCAACCCGGAATCGAAGGAGGCACTCTCGAACCTGATCCAGATCGCAATCGAGAACAGTGACGACGATCTGGTGCGCGAGTATTCGGAGCGGCTGCTGGAGCTCTACCCGTCCTCCACGGTCGCCCTCGAAGGTCTGGCACACTGGGCCACCAGCACGGGCGAGAATTCGCTGATTTTCAAATTCTGCAAACAGCTCGTCTCGATTGCGCCGGGGCACTTCGAAGGGTGGTTCAACCTGGCGCTGGCGCACCAGAAATCCGGCCGATGGCAGGAGGCGGCGGAAGCTTACGGCAAGGCCATCAAGCTACGGCCGCTCTCGTCGGAAGCGCATACCAACCTCGGACTGGTGCTCGAATCCGCCGGGGACCTGGCCGGCGCCAAGGCCGCATACGATCGCGCCATCGAGGTGAATCCGGAGGCGGTTCCCGCCCTCTGGAACATGGCGATCCTCATGGAGGACAGCGGCGAACTGGACGCGTCAGAGCGCTGCTACAAGCGTCTGCTGCGCAAGGTGCCCAGCGATAAGGAAGCCCGTTTCCGTCTGGGATCCATTCAGTTGCAGCGCGAGGACTATCGCGGCGCCATCGAAGCGTTCGAGGCGTGCCTGAAGTCCCTTCCCAACTGGGTGGAGGCGGAGGAGAATCTCGCGTTCGCCTACACCGGCGCCGGCCAGGCGGATCTGGCGGAGAAGCTCTATTGGAAAATGCTGCAGAGCGATCCGAAGTGCCGCCCCGCACTCCGCGGGCTCGCCGCCCAGGCGACGGAACATGCGGATTTCGAAGCCGCCCTTCACTTCTACGACCAACTGATCGAGCTCGGCGAGCGTTCCGTGGACGTGCTCTTCAATGCGGCCATGCTCTACGAGCGCGACGGACGGCTGGACGAAGCGACTGCGTACTATCGCGCCACTCTTGACCAGGAGCCGGACATGCCCGAGGCGCTGCTCAACCTGGGACGCGTTCTGGAGGCTACCGGACGATCGGAACAGGCGCTATCCTGCTGGAGCAAGGCGCTCGAATCCGACCCGGAACTGGCGCAAGGGTACTTCGGTCCGGAAATGGAATAGCCGGCACGTGGCATTCTGTAAAGGATGCGCGTCGCCATCGATGCCACGCCGCTATTGATACGCAGCGCGGGCGTCAAGAACTACCTCTACTACTGGATCGAACACCTGCGCCGCGCGGCCGGGCCGGCGACCATCACTACGTTTCCCGCACTGGATGCACTGGGGCCGCTCGATCACGACCGGTCGGTGGCAGGCCGTTGGCGAACGTTCACCGGGCTCGCCACCCTGGCGCTGGCGAACTACACGCCGCTGCCGGCGCTCGATTGGGCAGCGGGCAGCGCCGACATCTTCCACGCGACTGCTTTGGTGCGCCGTCCGCCGAAACGCCCGCGGCTCACTGCCACCGTCCAGGACATGACCTGCTGGCTGATGCCGGAACTGCATCTGGGCGCGAACCTGCGGGCCGACCGCAATTTCGCGGAACTGTTGCGCCGCGCGGACCGTTTGATCGCGATCTCCCAGAGCACCAAGGACGACACCGTTCGCGTACTGGGTCTGGCGCCGGAGAAGATTGACGTAATTCATTTAGGAATCGCAGCCGCATTTTTCCACCCGCCGGTACGCGAGGTGCGGAAACGCTACGGACTCGACCGGCGGTTCGTGCTGTTCGTCGGGACCATCGAACCGCGGAAGAATCTGGACACGCTTCTCAGCGCCTACGCCGCGCTCGCCGCCGATGTGCGCGCGGAGTTCGAGTTGGTAATCGCGGGCCCCTCCGGCTGGGCCAGCGCGGAGACGAAGGCGCGGCTGCGCGGCGCGCGCTACCTGGGTTACGTGCCGGAGGACGATCTGGCGCCGCTTACGGCCGCGGCGGCCGTATTTGCATTTCCGTCTCTGTACGAAGGCTTCGGATTTCCAGTCGCGCAGGCGATGGCGGCAGGAGTGCCGGTGGTGACGTCGAACGTATCGTCGCTGCCGGAGATCGCGGGCGACGCCGCGCTGCTGGTGGATCCACGCAGCGTCGCCGAACTGCGAGACGCATTGAGCCGGCTGCTGACATCTCCCGATCTACGCGCGCAACTGGCAGCTCGAGGACGCGCGCGGGCGCAGAATTTCCGCTGGGAAGCCTGCGCTGCGCAGTCACTCCAATTCTTCGAGAGAACCATCGGGCGCTAACGAAAGGCAGTAATGGTGAGTACTGCTCGTCCATTACGACGTTCTCCACTGATGGACTTGCCGGATCGCTTCATCTCTGCTTTACTGTTTTTGGACCACGAACCCATGACTACATCCACTGTATCCATTCAAACCGTTCGCGACCGCGTGGCGCAAGGACCGATCGCCGCTCCCGACGCCCTGCGCTACGCTCTCATTCTTGGTGAGGCCCTGCGAAAACTGCACGACGCGGGGCAGTCGCACGGCGCTGTCTCGCCGGACAACATCTCGATCACGTCTACTGGCGTGGAATTGTTGCCGGCGCAGGGAGCGACGGGTGCGGTCACGCCCTACACGGCTCCGGAAGTGGTCGCGGGTCAAGCGCCGGACGCTCGCAGTGACATATTCTCGTTCGGCGCGGTCCTCTATGAAATGCTGACCGGGCAACCGGTGTTCGAGGGCGAGAACCCCTCGGCGCTGGCATGGGCCATCGGCAACGCTTCGCCGGCGCCCTCGGGTAGCCCGGCAGTGGACAAGCTGGTGGGCAGTTGTCTGACGAAGGACCCGGGCGCGCGCGTGCAGCGGATCCAGAAGGTGATGATGGAGCTGAAGCTCCTCTCGGTGGCGGTGCGGCGCGCGGAGGCGACTCCGGGCAAGCGCGATGCACAGTTGGAGACAGCGATCCGCACCGAACTGCAGCAGGTGGCATCCAGGCTGGAATCGAAATTCGAAGCGCGGCTAGCAGCGTATGAGCAGAGTCTGAACGAAGTGCACCGTTCCACCGGCGCGGCCATCGAGGCGCAGGGGCAGAGCCTGAACGAAGTACGCCGCACAGCCAGTACGGCCCTCGAAGCGCAAGAGCAGAACCTGAGCGAGGTACGGCGCACGGCCAACTCAGCCATCCAGGTGCAAGAGCAGAGTTTGAACGAAGTACGCCGCACAGCCGGCGAAGCGATCGAGGCGTTGCGCGCGCGGATCGAGAGCGCAGCAGCCGAACTGGCGGCAGCGCAGAACCGCGCGGTCCAAGTAGAGCAGACTGTGCAGGGTGTGAGCGACCGCCTCGCGGCGCGTCTGGAGGAAGGCCTGTCCACCGCAGCCCGGCAAACGGGCGACCTGGAGCAAACCATCGAAGCCACGCGCCAGCGGACCGCTGCATTCCAGGAGAGCGTCGCCGCCGAGATGCGCGCACTCGAGCAGACGGTGAAGGCGCAGGGCGCCATCATCGAATCGGCCCGCACCGCGATGGCGCAGACCGACGACTTGGTGGAGCGCGTCGTGGAAGCACTCGAATCGCTGCAATCCACCGTCCTCGAACAGTCCGAAGAGCGGTCGATGGCGATCAACTAGCCAATACCCTGCTTTTTCACAAAAGCGGTTCCCGGTATAATCTGGGGACTTGCATCCGTTATCTGTAGAGTCCGGCGGGCGCGCAGAGGCGCGTCCAGGCTCGCTTGCGGAACGACTCCCGCAGGGCGCGCTCTCGCTGGACTACGCGCTTCAATGCGCCGTCGACATCGCGGCGGCGCTGCGCGAACTGCACGACGACGGACGCGTCCACGGCCGCGTGGAGCCGCAGAGTATCCTACTGGACGCGAGCCCAATGCTGGAAGAGCCCGACATGCGCGTCGTGCGCGCCACACCCGGCGATGACATCGCGGCCTTCGGGAGAGTGCTGCACCAGATGCTGACTGGCCAGGAGCCTCCGGCGGATCCGCCGATGCCCGCGCGAGGCCGCTTGCAGTCTGGGCCTTCCGCAATCCGCGCGGGCGCGATGCGGCTGGCAACTCGATGTCGAGAGGCCGGCTCGGGCATGGCCGCTCACCATGCAGCGGGTTTCGATCGAAGTGCGGCTGCTGCGCCTGACGGCCAGGCACACTCCCGGGTGCGTGACGGTGCGGGACCCGCCCGCGGTCCTGCCGCCTGACTCGTTGATGGAACCGATTGTCACCCTGGTCTTACCCGCTGAGCTCCCAATCCCGGAGCCAGTAGCGTCGCAGCCATCTCCAGAGCCAGTCGCCGCCAGTAAGTCCGAGCCGCCGCCGGAGAGCGCGCACGAACCGACGCGTGTGCTCAGCGCGTGCCCGAATTGCGGCGGAACGTTCGTGTACGAATCCAAGGCGCGGATGCGGTTCGAGCAATTTTTGGGATGGATCGGCGCGCCACTGCGACGTTGCCATCGCTGCTATTACCGGTACCTGGAGATGCTCGGCTTTAAGTTCGGAAAAGAGCCGCTCGAATAACCTGCCCACACAACCCGGTTGCGCTGGGCGTGCGAATCCGGTAGATTGTTGTTTGCCTATGACTGTCCGCTAACGCCCGTCCGGATGGAGTTTTTTCCCCATTCGGGCGTGGTGTCTCTTCTCACAAATCCCATTCCTTAGTCAATTTCATTTGGAGCGAACAGTCATGTTTGTGGAATCTCTGGGCGCGGACGCTGCCGTCCTTGACGCCTTTCAAAGTTACGCCACGCCGGGATTGGTCTTGGCCCGCGTGGCCATCTCTCAACGCGATCGATACCGGCTCCTTACGGAGGCCGGCGAAGTTCCGGCCGAAGCTTCGGGCAGCCTGTGGTATCGCACCGAGGATCGCGCCCAAATGCCGGTTGTCGGCGACTGGGTGGCGGCGCGAGTGGTGGCTCGGGATCAGGCGCTCGTCGAAGCCGTGTTGCCGCGGCGGACGCTGTTTTCCCGGCGGGCGGCGGGTCGGCGCGAAGACGAGCAGCCGATCGCCGCCAACATCGATCTCGTATTCCTGGTGTGCGGCCTGGATGGCGATTTCAATTTGCGGCGGCTGGAACGGTACCTGACCTTGACGGCAGAGAGCGGCGCCGCGGCGGTAGTGGTGCTCAACAAAGCAGACGTGTGCGACAGCCTGGAAGAACGCCTGGCGGAGACCGCGACCGTGGCGCGCGAAGCTCCCATCGTCCCGGCCAGCACGCGTACGGAAGGCGGCCTGGATGGCGTTCGTGCATTCCTAACGTACGGACGCACAGTGGCGCTGCTGGGTTCGTCGGGCGTCGGCAAATCGACCGTGGTCAACTGCATCCTGGGCGAGGAGCGGCTCCGGACCAACGAGGTACGCGAGTCCGATAGCCGCGGGCGGCACACCACGACGCATCGCGAGCTGATGCCGCTCCCCGGCGGCGGAGCACTGATCGACACACCCGGCATGCGCGAGCTGCAACTCTGGGCGGGACAGGAAAGCGTGGACCGAACGTTCGACGAAATCGCGGAAACCGCGAAGGGATGTAGATTCCGGGATTGCTCGCATGCAGGGGAAGAAGGATGCGCCGTGGAACGAGCGCTGGCGGAAGGTGCGATCGGCGAAGAGCGTTGGAAAAGTTACCGGAAGCTGCTGGGCGAGGCCAGGAGGCATGAAGAAATGTCGGATAGGGTGGTAGCCGGGGAAAGGAAAAAGAAGATCAAGGCGATCCATCGGGCCATGCGGGAGTTCTATCGGAATAAGTGAAAGCCTATTGCGTAAAGAGGGTACTGAATCAAGGAGTACCCTTCCGGCCAGGAAGTTGCGGATCTGGCTTGGGGCATTTATTCCATCAACTCGGCGTCCTCCGCATCATCACTATTGCTTGCTGCGAACGGTCTTCCAATCAGAAGTGGAGGCGGTCAGGAGGCTTCTACAAGTGTTTCCCTTCATGTCATGGTGCATCCTGGCTGCGGCTAGCGGCGCTACGCCGTCGGGTGAAGAGATCTTGGCACGCGTGGCGGATAACAGCACCAAACGCCACGCGGTCGGGTACTCTGGACTCCGGCGGTATAGCCTCCGCAACTTAAGATTTCTCAAGGAGGCGACGGTCTCCGTAGGGGTGACCTATCGCCCGGGCGAGGGTAAGCATTTCACGATCTTGGAACGTTCCGGATCCGTGAAGCTTACCGCAATCGTGGAGAGGCTGCTGGCTTCTGAAGCTGAGGCAAGCCGGCCAACAAGGCTCACCGATCACCAAATCAGCCCAGCCAACTACGCGACGCGCCTCCGCGGCATGGAGACCACAGCCGGGCGACTCTGTTACGTCATTGACCTGACGCCGAAATATAAGAGCAAATACCTGATCAAGGGCACCGTATGGGTAGACCACAGCAGCTACGGCATTGTGCGCCTGGACGGCTTCACTGCGGCAAGCCTTTCGATGTGGGTCGGCTCCCCGCAAGTGACAGAGGAGTTCAGCGAGATCGCTGGTCTCTGGCTGCCGACCTATACAAGGTCAGTCAGCTCCGGTTTCTTGCTAGGAACGAGTGAACTCGAGATTCGCTATACGGATTACCGCATCATCGAACCTCGATCGTATCGTCCCATCGTCGACCGGCCAAGCGGTGCCGCCGAATCGCCCCTCTGTCCAGCGTACGCTCTTGTGCTGCCACGACGGCGCTCGGGTTGATCGTCGGCCGCGCAGTTGTTCAGTGACACCCCAAAAAGAGCCTTCCCTCCGCGACATATCATCCTCGATTATGTATGCGCTAGACTACCTCGCGCTGCGGGGACGGAGTATTTTCCAAATGATGATATGTGAAACGGAACCCACAACGGTCTCATCCGACGCCAATGCGGCCAACGCTCATATTCCGGAGACGCGCGAAACGTTATGTATTGAGTCGAACTTCCTCAAGAACTTCATCGTCAAGCCGGGCACCAGGGTTAGGCTGGACGACCTCGATCCCAGCTACTTCGGCGGCCGACGCTCGCATGAGACAGCCATACCGGAGATCCAGTCCCACCTACAGAAGATCGATCGACTGCAATACCTGATGTACGCGGAGAAGAAGCGTTCGCTCCTGATTGTGCTTCAGGGACTGGACGCGGGCGGCAAGGATGGCGTGGTTCGGCATATCCTCACCGGCATGGACCCGGCAGGCTGCCGTGTGGTCGCGTTTAAGCAACCGACGCCGGAGGAACTCGGGCATGACTTCCTTTGGCGGGTGCACTTGCGCGTGCCGGCCAAAGGCGAGGTAGCAATCTTCAACCGTTCCCACTACGAAGACGTCCTCGTGGTTCGGGTTCACCAACTCGTCCCTGACAATGTGTGGTCCAAACGTTATGACTTGATTAACGACTTCGAGAGAGCACTGGTGATGGAGAACGACACGACGGTTCTCAAGTTCTTTCTGCATATCTCGAAGGACGAGCAGTTGGCCCGCTTCAAACGCCGGTTGGATGATCCGGCCCGGCGCTGGAAGATCAGCGAGGCAGACTACAAGGAACGCGAGCACTGGGACGATTACGTCGGCGCGTTCGAGGATATGCTGCACAGGACCAGCACTGCGCATGCGCCCTGGTTCGTGATCCCATCGAATCACAAGTGGTTCCGCGACCTGGCGGTATCGCAGATTATCACGCGCACGCTCGAGGGACTGGACATGCAGCTACCAGCACCCGGGGTCGATATCGCCCGCATCCGCCGCCGGTATCACGCGGCCGAGGTGGAGGCCAAAGCATCATAGACGCGACCGCCGGCGCGGCGGGCGTCGAAACTGGAGTCAGGATATGTTGCAAACGGTCCATCCGAAGATGACGACACACCAGATTGAGTTGGTGGAACATGCCCTTCGCCAGGTAACCAAGATCTCACAATCCAATTGGGACGCAATTCCAATGGATCTGCACGCTTCTTTTGCAAGGTATATGTGCAAGGAAGTTTGGACGGGTGAGTCTGATCTCCTCACGCTGCGCGATGCCGCACTAATGATTGTCCGCGATGCGATCACGCGGACTGGCGAGTTCGCCGAGAACGAAGCCTGACTGGCGACAGAACCCGGGGCCGGCAGAATTTAATAAGCGGCCGGCAGTTTTTGGGGCATCAGCCTGGATGGAGCGATTCATGGACCGTTTTGAAGAATTGAAGGCGAAGTACCAATCGGTGCTGGTGGCAATCTCACAGCAGGGAGTGCGGCTGGACCACCTGCACGTGCAAGACAACAAGCTATTCATACAGGGCGCAGCACCGAATCAGGATGTCAAGAATTTCGTTTGGAACACGATCCAGGCCGTCGATCCAGCCTACGGCGACTTGACCTGCGATCTCACCATCGATGCAAGCCTTCCGCAGCGGGCAGCCGCGCCCGCAGAGCAAATCTACGAGGTGAAATCGGGAGATTCGCTTTGGAAGATCGCCCAGAACTTCTATGGCCGCGGCAATTCGTTCCAGAAGATCATCGACGCAAATCCGGGCAAGCTCAAGGACGCAGACACCATCATTCATCCCGGTGACCGGTTGAAGATCCCCGCGGCGTAGTCCTCAGGACGATGCGTTTTCGTACATCTGATGGCTTAGCCGGTATCCCGTCGAACCCGCTCAACTAGAGCCGGTGAAGCCTCCAGTGCATGCAAGAACCTGATCAAACACGCCGTCGCTTCCTATCCGGCCTCACCGTCGCCACCGGCATGGTGTTAGCTGGTTGCAGCGCCGGCGCCAATCCCGCGAAGGACAGCCCGGGTGGTAAGCCACGCAGCCCGGCCGACGTAACTCTGCGGATCGGTAAGGTGCTGATGGATATCGCGAAGGATCGCACGATCAGCACTGTTGGCTATAACGGTTCAGTGCCGGGCCCGCCCATCCGATTGCGCGAGGGCGTGCCGGTGACGGTCGACCTCTTCAATGACACAGACGCGCCCGAATTCGTGCACTGGCACGGGCTAATTGTCCCAGCCGACGTGGATGGCGCTGAGGAAGAGGGGAGCCTTGTAGTACCGGCATGCGGCCATCTGCGCTACCGATTGACTCCTCAGCCGTCCGGTTCGCGATTTGTTCAGACGCACGCAATGTCCATGTCCGATCTGGGCCGCGGCGCGTTCACGGGACAGTTTGCGTTCACCTACATCGAGCCGAAGAACGGTCCGGGCCAGTACGATCAAGAGGTCTTTCTGGCGACTCATGAATGGGAGCCATACTTCAGCGCGACGGAGGAAGCGGAAGAGCACGGTGAGGAACACCAAAGACACGGGTCGACCAGGAAACAGGAAACACCGCATTTGGAAGTCCGCTATCACTGCTTCACGATCAACGGCAAATGCCTGGGCGCGGGCGAGCCGGTCCGGGTGAAGGAAGGCCAGCGCGTCCTATTCCATTTCCTGAATGCCAGCGCCACGGAGAGCGTTCGTCTGACCTTGCCTGGCCATCGATTTCAGGTGGTGGCGCTCGACGGGAACCCCGTGCCTCATCCGCAACTCGTCGACCTGCTGGAACTTGGTACGGCGGAGCGAATCGACGCGGTCGTGGAAATGAACCTCCCCGGCGTGTGGGTCCTCGGCACACCGCGGGATGACGACCGTAAGAGCGGAATGGGAATCGCGATCGAATACGCCAACCAAGCGGGCCCGCCGCGCTGGGTCAAAGCACCTCACAAGGCCTGGGACTACACCATCTTCGGTGAAACCCGCCGGGCTCCCGAACCTGACGAAGTGATCCCTCTGGTATTCGGCCGGATCGACCCAGGTCCGGGCGGCGTCGAAGAGTGGACAATCAACGGCAATAAGTACGATCCCCGACATAAGCCCCGCGAGCTGACTATGGGGAAGCGCTACCGTCTGGTTTTCGACAACCGGACAGAAGATATGCACCCGCTCCATTTACACAGAAACAATTTCGAACTGACAAGGGTGTACGGAAGACCCACAAGCGGTATGATAAAGGACGTTGTCCAGGTAAAGGCCTTTCAGAAGGTCGAGGTCGATTTTACGCCTTCCATGAAAGGGCTCACACTATTCCATTGCCATCAGCAGCTTCACATGGACTACGGGTTCAAGATGTTATTCAACGTCACGTAGTCCGGTGTACTCGGAACCCCCGCACTCTCCAGCAGTTGTCACCCCAAGAATAACAACTCTAACTCCAACCTCGCCGTCCTTAACGGTATGAAGTCGGGTGGGGTAGGTGAGGTTGGGCGCTTCACACCGATGAGTTGGAAACACTTATTGACTTTGCTGTAAACCTGAGCGCGCTGGTTGCACTCGAGAAAGCGGTAGCTATGCCCGATTACGGACTATGCAACACAAGCTCATGTTTCCCGGACGCGGCCGGCCTCGTAGATCGGATTCCGGAAGCCGGCTCTACCAAGTGGTTTGCGCTCGCCGTGAAGCCGCGCCACGACAAAGCCGTGGCGAGAACACTGGAGACGAAAGGCTTTCAGACCTTTCTTCCCTTATACAAGAAACGTCACACATATGCGGCGCGCTGTAAGGAGTCGGAGCTGCCACTGTTCCCGGGTTACGTGTTCTGCCGCTTCGACGCTCTGGCCAGGCTGACTATCCTGACTACGCCCGGAGTCACTCAGATCCTGGGCGTCGGGAATACACCAATCCCATTATGTGAGACAGAACTCTTCTCGCTGCAGACAGCGATCCAAGCTCAGCTCCCGATTCAGCCGTTTCCATTTCTGCAGGCCGGTCAAAGAGTGCGGATCGACAGGGGCGTGCTGGCGGGCATTGAGGGGATCGTGATGAACTTCAAGCAATGTCTGCGACTGGTTCTTTCCATAACTCTTCTCGCGCGATCCGTTCTGCTCGAGATTGACCGCGATCAGGTCAGCGCGGAGCGAGGTTGAACAGTGACTATCCATCTTCCCCCAAGATCCCCCTCCCAGGCTCTAGAAACCCTTCCCCCGCTACCGGGCCCGAACGGACATACCAGTGGTTCGGATTTCGCCGGCCGCCAGGAATGGAGCGCCCTCGACTGCCTGCGGACCCTGTACCGGCGCAAAGCCACGCTGCTCTGGATAACGTGTGCCGGCATACTCGCCGCCGCCATCCTAAGCCTTGTCCAGCCGCTTTCGTACCAATCCCAGGCTTCGCTCGATATTCAGGGAGTCAACGAGAATTTTCTCAACTTCCGGGACATCTATCCCACCGCGGCTCCTGGTGTCGATGCCGCCGGGACCTACTTGCTGACGCAGGCCGAAATCCTCCAGGAAGATGCCTTGATCGCACAAGTGGTCAGCAAGCTCCACCTCGAAGGACGCCCGGAATTTCAACGCGCCGCACACAACGTCGTCGAAGCGGTGAAGAACAATCTCAAGATTGTGCCCACGCGCGGTAGTCGCATCGTCCGGATTGTCTCGGAGGCGCGCGACCCTCAACTCGCCGCGGACATAGCGAACACTCTGGCCGCGACCTTCATCGAACAGAACATCGAGGTGCGGCAGCGCGCCGCGCAGCAGACCCAAGAGTGGTTAAGCCTGCAACTCGAAGGACTGCGGTCCAAGCTTCTGCAATCGGAGGCCAAATTGGGCGCGGACGGCCATACGTCCGGAGCGGCTTATAGCAGGCTCAAGGGCGAAGTGGAGGCCAACCGTAAGTCCTACGAGACCATGTCGCAGAGAGTCAACGACGCCCGTATTGCTTCCACTGCCAGTTGGTCCAACATCCGTCTCGTCGGTCCGGCTCAGCCACCGGCGCGTCCCTACAAACCGAATGTGCCGCTGAATCTTGCAATCGGAGTGGTCGGCGGCCTGGTGTTGGCCATTGGTTACGTGATGCTGCAAGAGCAGACTAACTCCGGCTTACGAGTACCGGGCGAAGCCGGCACGTACTTGACTCTTCCCGAACTTGGAGCCATTCCCAAAGCGGCGAGCCGTTTCAGCACGCGCCGCCTGCTGAGCTCGAGCAACGGGACATTCGATGTGGAGCGGGCCGTACTCGAGCAACGGTCTTCAGGTCTGTCGGAGTCGTTTCGTACTACTCTGGCGTCCATCCTGTCGGCCAGCCGTAACAGCGACCATCCACATATGTTCGTCGTCACCAGTTCCCGGCCCATGGAAGGCAAGACCACGGTTGTGAGCAATCTCGGGATCGCCCTGGCAGAGATCAGCGGCAAGGTGCTGCTGATCGATGGAGACATGCGCCGTCCGCGTCTGCACAAAGTGTTCGGTCAGGCCAATAGTTGGGGGCTGAGCGACGTCTTGCGAGAGAAGAATGCAATCGAGGATCTGCCGCTCGATGCACTCGTCAGGAAGACCGCGGTTCCCCACCTCTCGCTGCTACCCAGCGGAGCCTGCACCGACAACATCTCCGGCCTACTGTATTCCGGCCGGATGGCGCGCCTGCTGCCGCGCTTCCGCGAGGAATTCGACTACGTGCTGGTGGATGCGCCGCCATGTCTGGAGTTTGCCGATGCCAGGATCATGGCGCGCTACGCGGAACGGCTGCTGCTGGTGGTGCGGGCGGACCACACCGACAAACAGACGGCGCAGGCTGCGGTGCAGCGTCTCCTGCTGGACGGCATTCCGGTAATGGGAGTCATCCTCAACCGTTGGGATAGGGCGCGCGGCGATGTCAACAGTTACGCCCTCTACTACGGCGTGAACAGTCAGGATCTGGCGTGAGCGCGAAAGGACTCCTCCCGCAAGCCGTGCCCGGTGCTGCGCCGGATGCATCGCCGATCCAATCGGCGCCCTCGCCGCAGGCCCGCCGGGAGTCACTCAATACTGCAGCGGCGCCGGTCGCGCCCGGCTTGTCTCTACGCTCGAATTTCGCCTGGGTCCTCACAGGAAACGTGGCGTACGCGGCCTGCCAGTGGGGCATGATTGTGGCGCTGGCAAAGCTGGGCAGTTCCTTCATGGTCGGACAGTTTTCTCTGGGGCTCGCGATCTCGACGCCGGTGCTGATGTTCACCAATTTGCATCTGCGGGCCGTCGAGGCCACCGACGCCAGGCGCATCTATTCGTTCGCGGAGTATCTGCAGCTCCGCATCGTCATGACAGTCGCCGGGATGTTGGCGATCGCCGGGACCGCCTGGTTCGGTAACTACGAACGGCGGACCGCGATGGTGATCCTGGCGGTCGCATCGGCGAAAGCGATCGAGACACTTAGTGACATTCACTACGGGCTGTTTCAGTTGAACGACCGACTGGATCAGACCGGCATATCCATGATGCTCCGCGGCGCTCTCTCCGTGGTGGCGCTGGACGCGGGACTTTACCTGACACGCGACGTTTTCTGGGCATGCGTCTGGCTGGCGCTGGTCTGGTTGGCGGCTCTCCTCTTTTTCGACGTTCGCCGCGGACGCCGTTTTGTGGCGCGTTCCGAGAGAACCGGCCAGCGCCGGGCCCGTGTATTCCAGCGGCAGTGGAATCTGATGCGGCTGGCGCTGCCCCTCGGGCTTGTGACCACCATGGCGTCTATCAATCTCAACATGCCGCGCTACTTCATCCACGCCCGGATGGGGGAGTTGCAGCTCGGCATCTTTTCGGCGATGGCGTACGCCACGGTCGCCATGACGCTAGTCAGCGACGCGCTGGCGAATTGCGCCATCCCCCGCATGTCCAGGCTGTACGCCGGCGGACTCCTGACCGCATTTCGCACGCTCCTTCTCAGACTATTGGCGGTGGGCGCCGCCCTTGGACTGGCCGGCCTGGCGGTAGCGCAGGTCATGGGCGCGCGGTTGCTCACCATCGTCTACGGCCCGGAGTATGCCGCTCACTCCCGCGTCTTCATGGTGCTGATGCTGGCGACAGCTATTCACTTCGTCGCCAGTATGCTCACCAGCGGCATCATGTCGGCGCGGTGTTTTCTTATTCAAGTGCCGCTGTATGCGATGGTGGCCGGGGCGACCGCGTGGGGGTGCTCGCAATGGGTGCCGTCGGCGGGTCTGGCAGGCGGCGCCGCGGGCATGGTGATGGGAGCGGTGGTGCGTCTGGTCCTGGCGGCCGCCATCGTGGGTTACCTGCTCCTGGCGGCCGCTAAACGCGTCGGTCGTCCGAAAGCGGCGCAGGCTTCCGTCGACGATTGGGAGGCGGGCGTATGACGATTCCCTTCCCGCACACCGGTGTCATCGTCGACGTCCAGCCGCGCACCGAATCGCAGCATCGCCAGGCGGGCATCCTGCGCATCCTGGTCATCGGCTATGTCTTGCTGCTTCCTTACCTGTTCGAGTTTGAGCGCGGCCTGAATTTTGCGCCGTCCGATTGTTTCATGCTGCTGGTGCTGCTGCTGTCTGCCGGGCAGTTGAAATACTCCAAGCCGGCGTGGACCATCTGGCACCTTCTGATCCCGCTGACTTTTGCTGTCGGCTCCTTCGTGGCGGCCTGGCGTTTCGGAGAACTCTTCCGTTACGAGTTTCTGAACAAGGATGCGGGCCTGTTGCTCCCCTTCGTCAGTTACGCGGCCATCACATCCACAATCACCGAATGGGAGGACCTGCGGCGCCTCCTGCGTGTGTTCACATTGAGTGTCGTATTCGAAAACGTCCTTGCCATCGCGGGTTTTCTGCTGGCGTACTTCTTTGGCGTGGCAACTCCGTTCGCTCGTTACGGAGGCCTCCGGCTGTCGGGGATGCTGCTGGATCCGAATGCGTACGGCGGTCTTCTGATCGTCGCCCTGATGATTTCGGAGGGGGGGTCTTGGGGTGAGGCGCCGCTGTTTCGCAAACCAATGTTGTGGTTCGCGAGGCTGACTCTGGCGATGGGAATTCTATTCACCTTCTCGCGGTCGGCCTGGATCGGCCTCGGCGTGGCTCTGCTGGTTCTTTTCGCGATCCGTCCGAAGGTGGGTCTTCGATTTGTGCTGGCAGGCCTGATGAGCGCGCCCCTTGTAGTGCTTTTTCTGGGACCCCGATTCGTGCCGATTTTCGAGGTAATGGCCAGCCGCCCGAAACAGGTCCAGGGCCGGTTCGACCTTATTCATGCGGCCCTACAGGCATTCAAACAACATCCGTTTCTCGGCGGAGGATTGGGAAGCTTCCGTCTGTCGGAAGGGGAAGTGGCGCACAACAGCGCCATGTGGTTCCTGGCGGATTTCGGCATCGTGGGGTTGGCTGTGTTATTGGGTTTCGTCGGGTGGTTCTTCGCCAAAGCCTGGTTTGCCTACCGGTTTGCTCCCGAGAGGGAACGGCCGCTCGTACTCTCACTCTTGCTGGCGCACACCGCGATGCTGGGCCTGGCAATGGGAATTGAAGCCTTCTATCAACGGCACTGGTGGGTGATCTTCGCTCTGATCGCGTCGAGTTATGCACTGACGCTGCGATCGGCGGGCAATGCGCGCCGCACGTCTGAGGTCTTGCCTTATGTTCACTCATAAAGAATCAGACCCGGTGAGGGTCCTGCACGTTGTCGGCAACTCCCGCTTCGGTGGGATCGCCGCGATCATCCTGGGATTGGGCCGCGTTGCGAAAGCGGAGGGATGGCAAGTTGACGTGCTGGCCACCGATCCCGTCGTACAGCAAGCGGTAAGACAGAACGGTCTGGGGATCGTAGACCTGGATGTCATCCGGCGGGAGATACGTCCGTTGTGGGACTTGGCCGGTCTCGTTCGCCTGCGCAATTTTCTGCGGAGTCAACCCTACCGGATCGTGCATACTCACACGTCCAAGGCAGGATTTGTGGGACGGCTCGCCGCCCGCCTCGCGAACGTCCCGGTGATTGTACACACCGCGCACGGATTCGCGTTTCACGAGAGCAGTCCGTCTTCGACTCGGCTCGTTTACTCCACGCTCGAGCGATTCGCGTCGCGATGGTGCGATCGAATTGTTTCGGTAAGCGAGTTTCACCGGCGCTGGGCTCTCGAACTCCGGATGTGCAAACCACGCGAGATCATGGCGATTCCCAACGGGGTCGCCGTCGCTCGCCGGAATCCCGGCGTCGTGCCTGCCGAACTTCGTAGCCAGTTAGGCGCGCGCGAAGGCGACCTGTTAATCCTGAGTTTGTCCAGGCTGGCGCCGGACAAAGGTATCGACCACTTGATCGAGGCCGCCGCGATTCTTCCACTCGCCGAACATCGCATTCGAATCGTCATCGCGGGTGACGGCCCCATCCGCGATCGGCTGGAGCAACGTGCCCGCAACCTCGGTGTGACGGACCGCGTGACTTTTCTCGGATATCGCCAGGACATCGGCGATCTGCTGGCTGCCTGCGACCTGGTCGTCTTACCCAGCCTGCGCGAAGGGCTCTCCATGTCATTGCTAGAAGCCATGGCCGCCGGAAAGCCCATCATCGCTACCCGCATCGGCAGCCAGATAGAAGTGACATCCCAGGCTGAAGTGGCCCGGCTCGTTCCACCGGCTGATGCACCGGCCCTTGCCGAAGCCATCGTGCAGTTTGCCCGCGACCCGGCGCTCATGGCAAGGCTCGCGACGACTGCGCGAACTCTCTATGCGAGCCGGTACACCGAATCGAGAATGCTGGACTCCTACCGGCAGTTGTACTTCGACCTCCTGGAAGCGAAGTGTCCATGGGGGCGAACCACAGGCAGTCCGGAACGCGACATACACTTCGCGGAATCTCAACCGAAAGCTGGCGGCATATGACACGAACGGACCTGATGAGCAGCCGCCAGGCACCGATCACCACCGGCCGAGCCGACATTGTCCGCAAGGCTACGGTGGATGACCTTCCGGGCATAGTGACCATTCACCAGAGAGCCTTCAGCAACTTCTTCCTCACGCGCCTGGGCAGCGAGTTTCTGCGCCGGTACTACGGGTTGGTACTCAATTGCAGCGCGGGGATTGTGTTGGTGAGTGAGGAAAGCGGAGTTCTCAATGGATTCGTGTGCGGCTTTGTGGAGCCGGCCGAGTTCTACCGGTTGATGCGGCGCAACGGGCGGATCTTCGTGCTGCCGGCCCTTTCGGCGCTGGTGCACCACCCGACTTTGGCGGCCAAGGTTCTCAATGGTGTCCTACGGATTCAAACGTTGGCGTCCCAAGGGACTGCACGATCCTGCGAGCTTTCGTCGATTGCAGTATCGCCGGACGCGGGATCGAGCGGCCTGGGCAAGGCGCTGGTACAGGCTTTCCTGGCACAGGCATGGTCGATGGATGCTCAGTGCGTCTACCTGACCACCGACGCCGACGACAACGGACAGGCCAACGCGCTCTATCGCAAGGCCGGATTTCAACGCTCCCGGCAGTTCCTACAGCGCAAGGGGCGCTGGATGAACGAATACATCATCCATCGCGTTGAGGCAGGCGGCACTTGCGGAATACGTCCATGAACGAAGCGCGCGACAGACGTCTCCGACAGGCTTTCGAGAGGCTCTTCGACGCGACCTGCGCCGGCGCCGGGCTGCTGTTTCTCATGCCGGTGTTTGCCGGGTTGGCGTTGGCGATTTTTTTCGACGACGGTCCACCCGTGTTCTTCAGCCAGACCAGAGTAGGTAGAAACGGCAGGCCGTTCCGCATCTGGAAATTTCGCACCATGCGGCACGGCAGCCAGGGCAGCGTCATCACATCGGCGGGAGATGGCCGGGTCACGCGGACTGGCGCTGTGCTTCGAAGATTCAAGCTTGACGAGCTGCCTCAGCTTTTCAATGTACTCAAAGGAGACATGAGCCTGGTGGGACCGCGTCCGGAAGTGCCGGAACATGTCGAGCTGAATACGCCGATGTGGCAGGCCGTCTTGCGCGTCCGGCCGGGAATCACCGATCTCGCCAGCCTGCTGTATCGCGACGAGGAGAAGATCTTGGGCGCGTCCGCCGATCCGAATGCTCTCTACCGTCAGAGCGTCCTGCCGGCGAAGCTGCTGCTGAATCGCGCGTACCTCGTGTCGCGGTCTTTCCGGCAAGACATGCGGCTGATTTGCCTGACCATTCGATACAGTTTGTTCCCGGAAAGATTCGACCCGGATCTCATCAAGAGAACCTTTGGCACAGGAGCTGCAAATGAATGACAACTTCATCCGCTTTCATCGCCCGTCGATCGGTGAAGACGAGATCAACGAGGTTGCGGACACCTTGAGATCCGGTTGGCTGACGACCGGACCGCGGGCGGCTCGCTTCGAGCGTGAATTCAGCGAGTATGTCGGCGCACTCCACGCTGTCGCCGTCAATTCCGCCACGGCCGCGCTGCACCTCGCGCTGGCGGGTCTGGGAATCGGACCGGGCGATGAAGTGATCACCACACCAATGACATTCTGCGCCACTGTGCAGGTCATTCTGCACGTCGGGGCCACTACCGTGCTAGCGGATATCGGGCCTGACGGCAACATCGACCCGCAGGAGATCGAGAAGCGGATTACGAAGCGTACGCGGGCGATCATACCGGTGCACATGGCCGGATTGCCCTGCGACATGAATGCCATTTGGGCGCTCGCCCGGCAGCGGAACATTCACGTACTCGAAGACGCGGCGCACGCCGTCGGAGCCTGCTATGAAGGGCGGCCGATCGGCGCCGGATCGGTGGGCGGCGCTCCCGCCAGCGATGCCGTGGCGTTCAGCTTCTATGCCACGAAGAACCTGACCACCGGTGAAGGCGGCATGATCGTAACCGACCGCCCTGCCCTGGCGGAAAGCATGCGGATGCTGTCGCTGCATGGCACCAGTCACGACGCATGGGACCGCTACACGGAACACGGCGACTGGCACTACGATGTGGTCGACCACGGATTCAAGTACAACCTGAGCGACATTCAGGCGGCCATCGGCATCCACCAGCTCCGCAAGGTGGAACAGTTTACCGAACAGCGTACGTTATACGCCCGCATGTACCATCGCGCGTTCGCCGGCATGGACGAGGTGGAGCTGCCGCCCGACAATCCTCGCTGCCGTCACGCGTGGCACCTCTATATTCTTCGCCTCAATCTCCGCCGACTCAAGATCGACCGCGATGAGTTCATCGGCGAGCTGCGGCAAAGAGGCATAGGTACGAGCGTGCACTTCATCCCGATTCCGCTGCATTCGTTCTTTGCGCAACTGCCGCTGGCACGGTACGCCTGTCCGCGCGCGCTGGATCTGTATCCCCGAATTGTCTCGCTACCGTTGTATCCCGCTATGACCGAGGAGCAAGTCGAGTATGTGGCCGAATGTGTCCGCGAAGTTCTCGATTCATCGAGACGAGTGAGATTCGTAGCGCCGGGAGCGGCGCTCAGCATATCCGGCGCTTCCACATCCTTAAAGAGATGCTTATGAGAAACCACTTTCATATCGATGTCTGGCTGGAGCGAGCTTGCCACCTGGCCGCGGTTGGGCTGGCGTTGACAGCGGCCTTCCTGCTCCGATTCGACTTTTCGATCCCGACCAGTTTGGCCCCAGTTCTGAAGCAAGCCCTTCTGATTGCGATTCTAGTGAAATTGCCCATCTTCGAGTGGGCTGGATTCTACCGCGGTTTGCGCCGGTTCGTAAGCATCCCGGACTTGTATCTCGTGTTTCTGGGCAACGTAGCCGGATCCGTGTTGTTCGCCGTGGTGTCGATGGTCTGGATCGGGCCCGAAATGCCGCGATCGGTGTTGCTGATGGACGCGCTCTTGTGTTTCGTGGCCACGGCCCTAATGCGGTTCTCGGTCCGGATCTGCGACGAGGCGTTCGGCCGGGAACGTTTCAGGCAAGAGCGCACCGGTATCCTTATATACGGAGCCGGCGCCGCGGGAGCCGAACTGGTTCGCGAAATCCACTCCAACCGGTCCACGCGGTACGAGGTCAAGGGTTTCCTGGACGACGACCCGATGAAGCAGCATGCCCGTGTAATGGGTGTGCCGGTTCTCGGAACGGGGCGCCAGGCATTCGCCGTCGTGCAACATTTGAACCGGCGCAAGCCCGCGGTGGGCGAGATCATCATTGCGATGCCGACGGCCACCGGCCCGCAGATGCGTGAGGCGTTGGCCAATTGCCGCGCCGCGCGCATTCCCTGCAAGACCGTCCCCGGCATCGATGAACTACTCAGCGGAAGAGTCTCGACGGCGCAGGTGCGCAACCTGTCCGTCCAGGATCTGCTCGGGCGGCAACCCGTGCAACTGGACGAGGCTCCCGTCAAGGCGAGCATCGGCGGCCGCTCGGTCTTGATTACCGGAGCCGGCGGCTCGATTGGTTCGGAGCTGTGCCGGCAGGTGGCCCGATTCGCGCCGGCTTGTCTGGTGGCATTCGATCAAGCGGAAAGTGACCTCTTCAAGATCGAGAGCGAGCTCCGGGAAAAGTACCCGGCGCTGGAACTGGTGACGGCACTGGGCGATATTCGCGAGACCAGCCGGCTGACCGAGGTGCTGCAGCAGTACGCGGTGGAATCTGTGTTCCACGCGGCCGCGTACAAGCACGTCCCCATGATGGAGTCGCACGTCCTCGAAGCGGTTCGCAATAACATCTTCGGCACCTGGAATCTGGTGCGCGCCGCTCGCCGCCAAAACGTCCGCAGCTTCGTCATGATCTCGTCCGATAAGGCCGTCAATCCGATTTGCGTGATGGGCGCGACCAAGCGGGTTTGCGAGCGGATCGTCTCCGCGCGGCGGCCGGGCAGCGCGGACACCAAGTGTGTCTCCGTCCGCTTCGGCAACGTGCTGGGCAGCAACGGTAGCGTGGTCCCCATTTTCCAGGAGCAGATTGCCGCCGGCGGGCCCATCAAAGTGACTCATCCGGAAGCGCGCCGCTACTTCATGACGATCTCTGAAGCCGTGTCGCTGGTGGTACAAGCCTCGACCAAGAGCCAGGGGTCGGAGATCTTCGTGCTGGATATGGGCGAACCGATCCGCATCGTGGATCTCGCGGAGAACATGATCCGGCTTGCCGGAATGATTCCTTACGAGGATATCGATATCCAATTCACGGGTCTTCGGCCTGGCGAAAAGCTGATCGAAGAAATCAATGGCAAGAGCGAATGCATGCTGGCAACCTACCACGAGAAGCTCCAGATCATTCGCGAACAGCCTCTGAGCTGGGACATCATCGCCGCCTGGATCGACGAACTTGAGGAGTTGCTCGCGGCCCGGCAGGAGCCGGAGATCATCGCACACATTCAACGATTGGTGCCCGAATACAACCCGTCGGTAAAGGGCGTGAGCGAGCAGCCGGAAGAAATACTAATAGCCGACGAATCAAGGCTACAGCCAACTCCGGTGTGGTCGCGCGGCGAGACTGGAACCGCATGCCGCGAGAGGAACGGAACTTCCGGCGAACTGGTGCGGCGGAACGGCTCGGGCCCACCCATCGCCCTTGAACATTAGGCGTACCGAATTGCCCCTGAAGGAGGCTTTGCCCAATGTTGGCCAGCGCTTTACTCGAAGCTAATCTCCGCCACGCGAACGATTCTCAGGTACCCGCGCCGTCGTCCGACGAATCCGCGGGCACCCATCTTCCGGGAAGCGTACTGGCGCGGTTCCTGGAACTGCGGGGACGCCGCATTGTGGAAGCATGCGGCGCCCTTTGGTACACCACGCCGGGACGTTTTCTGATGAGCCTGCCCTACGAGGCCATGCTCAATCCGGACCCCGGTGAACTGCGGCGCGTGATTCGCGAGATCGGAGTATGCGGCGCCCGGTTCCCCTCCGTAAACTGGACCGGCCTGGAGAGCGGCCTCTACGTGCGTCGCGGAACCGGCTACGACATCAAGACGCTGCACGTCAAACACAGACCGCGCGTCCGCCGCGGCCTTGAGTGCTTCGAGGTGAGGCTGGCGGAGAAAGCCCAGCTTCTGAAGCAGGGCTGCGCGCTCAATCTGAGCACCATGGCCCGCCAGGGCCGGTACGACCCCGAGTTCGGTGAGCCGCGGCGGTGGGCAAGACTGGTTGAGGCGGCGTTTGCCTGCCCGGAGGTTTCATTCCCGGCCGCTTTTTGCGGCAAGCGCCTGGCGGCGTACATGGTCACGTGCCGCGAGCAGAAATGGCTGCACATTCTTCATCAGATGTCGCGCCAGGAAGACCTTCCCAATTTCCCCAATCACGTGCTCACCTACGCGGTCACCGCGCAGGCAGCCGCGGATACCTCTCTCGAAGCGGTCTGCTACGGCTACGTGCCGCTGTTCGCCGCCGACGGTCTACACGAATACAAGCTGCGGTTCGGCTATGAAATGATTCCTCAGCGCTCGGCCATTCAACTTCATCCAACGCTCAACACTCTGTTGAACCGGCCGGCTGTGCGGGCTGCCGTGCACTTCGCGCGCCGTTTGCGGCACGAGAACCAACAGCTCGAGACACTCGAAACAGTCCTCGAAGGGGCTCGCTCGTCCGGGCCATCTGTGAACCCATGATGATCTCTCGCTTGCGCTCCGTTCCCCGCTTCGCGCTGCCTTATACGCCCGCGGATTTTGGCGCCGCGCTACTGGCAATTTTCCGCGGCGGTCCGCCTCCCGAGTCGTTCGGATTGCTCGGCGACAGCCCGAAGTTCTGGACTCGCAGCGGCCGACAGACGCTGCGGCTGCTGCTCAGCGCGCTCGATCTCAAGCCGGGCTCGGGCGTCGCCCTTCCGTTGTTTACGGACCCTTCACTGGTCAGTGCCATCGCCGCGGCCGGCCACCGCCCAGTCTTCATCGACGTAGAGCCGAGATTCCTGACGATCGACCCGGAATCGCTCGAAGCCGCGCGGGGGACCTTTTCCGCAGTGGTGGCTGTACACCTGTTCGGACAGTTGGCGGACATCCCGGCGCTGATGGCAGCCGCGGGTGACGTTCCCCTGATCGAAGATACCGCGCATGCTCCCCTCAGCTATCTGCATGGGCGCATGGCCGGCAGGTTTGGACTGGCCAGCCTTTACAGCTTCGCCTCCACCAAGTACTGGCCGGCGGGAGGCGGCGGACTGGCCGTCGTACATGACGCCACGCTGGCGCGCAGAATGGCCCGCGCCACGAAGTCCCTCGCCCCGCCCTCGCGCTTCGAGGAACTCCGCAACTTGATTCTTCAAGGCGCAAAAGCCGTCGTCTTCAGCCGGCCATTCTACGGGATATTCGGAAAGCCAATGCGTCGATGGGCGGAGAAGTGGGCGCTGCTCGAGCCCTGCCTGGATATGAATGCGATCCAGCGCTCGTACGCCGCGGTGGCGTCCCGCCAGGCCTCGCGGCTTCCCGAGCGAGTGGAGATGCAAAGAGAAAATAGCCGGCGGCTACTGTCACAGATCGCCGATGTCGAGGATGTCGTTCTTCCGCACGAGCGCCCAGGAGCGCAATACAACCGGCATCTGTTTCCAGTGTTGCTGCGCGACGCCGCGGAACGCCGCGCGGTGATGGCCGCCATGTGGGCGCAGTTTGTCGACACCTCCATGATCTACTCAGATGCGATCCGGCAATGCCGGCGATACGGATATCGGGGCGGCTGCCCGGTGGCCGAATCGGTGGCGGATCGCTTGATTACCTTGCCTAACCACGCAGCTCTCACCGGCCGGGATATCGACAGCGTCGCGGAGGTTTTTCGTTCCAGCCTGCGGGCTTACCGGAGATCACAACCCATACCAGCACCGAGTTGCGAGTATTCCGAACAAGACGCGTTGAGGACTTAGCATGCCAGTCGAACCATACGATGTCCGCAAGAAGTTCGAGCGCGGTGCCGTGATCCTGTCCCTCGATACCGAACAGATCTGGGGGTACATGGACCTGTTGAACGACCTGCAATTCCAAGACCGGTATCCCGACGCGCTCGGGGCGCATGAAAAACTGCTTGCATGCCTGTGCCGAGCCGGCGTGAGCGCCACGTGGTTTGTGGTGGGCGGCATGACGCTCCGCGGAAGCGACGGGGCGCGGGACCGCCGCATGGCCGGTCTACCCATCGATTGGGCCGTCAGTATCCCCCGCGGCGCCGAGGCGACGACGCCGCTGTGGTATCGCCAGTCATTTGTGGAACGCTTGCGCGAAGCGCGCCCGTTCCAGGAGATCGGACTGCATGGGGGCCTGACGCATTTGATATGGACCGACGCGCGCGCCACCCGCGACGTGGTGAAGTGGGAACTCGCCGAGGGCGTCAAAGCGATGCAACAAGTTCTGGTGCGGCCGCTGTCGTTTTCTTTCGGCCGCGAACAAGAGGCGTACCACGAACTTTTGCCGGCGCATGGCATCCGCAGCTACCGCGGCCGCACTCCGGTGCTCGCCTGCCATCTCGGACGAACCCTTCCGGGCGCGTTGCTGCGAGTACTAGATGAACTGCGCCGCGCCACTCCTCCACCGGTGTGGCCGCACGAAACTCTTCCCGGTCTTTGGAACATCCCGTCGTCACTGTTCCTCTACCCCATCGGACCGTCGAGAAGCAGAGTCGTCGCACTGCGATCCCGCGCCGAGCGCTTCAGCCGGGGGCTGGAAGCCGCGGCCCGGCATCGAGGAATCTTTCATTTCTGTCTTCATCCCGAAAACCTGGCCGAATCACGCCACGGTTTTTCGCTGTTCGAAGACATCCTGGAGCGGCTGCTCCGAGCCCGCGACCGCGGGGATATCGAAGTCCTGACCGTGGGAGAGGTGGTGGCCCGAATGGAGCAGGGCCGCGAAAGGCCTGCCCCGGACGACCCACGCAGGTCCGTTCTGAAACCCACCCGAGAGGAAAAAACCAATGCTTCGCAGAGAGAACATTCACACTCGTGACTACCTGAAACTAATCGGCGTACCGGAGTTGCCCGCACTGACGAGTCCGTTCGACCCAGGCTACGATCCGGCCACGCTCGAGAGCCACCTGGAGCAGAGCTCGCACCTGATGGCGATTCTGAAAGTGTCCATGGCCTGCTGGATGGTGGCCAACGAAGAAGCCACGCGCCGCAAGGTTGCCGCGGCAGCCAAGTATCGCGTGCCTACGGTCACCGGAGGAGGCCCGTTCGAAATCGCCGTGGCGCAAGACCGTTTTCCGGCGTACCTGGACCTCTGCGCCGACATCGGCTTCACGCGGATCGAGTGTGGCGAGGGGTTCACAGACATGCCCTTGAGCGCGCACGAAGTGCTCAAGATGGCCGCGCGGTGGGGACTCGAAGTGCAGTTCGAGCTAGGCAAGAAGCACACCGGCGCCTTCAGCACTGCGACCGCGGAACAACTAATCAAGCAGGGGCAGCGTTGGCTGGACGCCGGCGCACTCGAGCTGGTTGTGGAAGCTCGCGAGAGCGCCAAAGGCGTCGGTCTTTTCGACGAGGCCGGCAACTTCAGCAGCGCGCTGGCAGACCGGTTCGCCGACGCATTCGGTCTCGATATGGTGACGTTCGAGGCGCCGACTAAGCCCAGCCAGTTCGCACTTCTCGATCACTTCGGACCGCAGGTGCGGCTCTGCAACGTACGGCTGGAAGAGTTGCTGCGCGTCGAGATCTACCGCCGCGGTCTGCATTCGGACGCCTTTTGCAAAGAGAACTTAAGGCCGCGCGTACTTACCGCACCGGTACTCCGCGCATCGTGATCGCTGGCCGTGCACCAGCTAAGGAGGAGCTATGCGGAAATCGGTTGTCATCGATTACTTACCGGAAAGCGTGTGCCGTTACCGGCCAGGGTGGGCGATTGTCGCCGTGGATGTCATTCGCGCAACCACCACCGCGATCACGGCCGCGGCGACCGGCCGGCAGTGCTTTCCGGCTCCGACTATTGAGGCTGCTCTGACGATCGCTCAGGCCTTCAAGAACCCTCTCATCGCCGGTGAATCCAGCGGCAACATGCCGGTTGACTTCGAAATGGACAATAGCCCGGCCCAACTCGTCAGCCGCACCGATACACACCGGCCTCTCGTTCTGGTTTCCTCCTCCGGCACGAAAGTGATTCATGAAGCCGCTGGCTGCGAGGCCATCTACCTAAGCTGCTTTCGCAGTCACTCTGTCCTGCCTGGTTACTTAGCCGAGCGTCACCCGCGCGTAGCCATCATCGGCGCGGGAAGCAAGGGGGAGTTTCGCGAAGAAGACCAGATGTGTTGCGCCTGGATCGCCGCCGGATTGATGAGCAGAGGTTACACGCCCGAGAATCCGCAAACCGCGGCGATTGTCAGCCGCTGGCGCACGGCGCCGCCGGAGGCATGCCTCTGCAGCAACAGCGTCGAATTCCTGAGGCGGACTGGCCAACTCCGGGATCTCGACTTTATTCTGGGCCACATTGACGATCTGCGCTCCGTGTTCACGGTCCGCAACGGAGAGGTGAAGATGATCGCAGAGGAGCCGGCGGTTTCACCTCATTCCATTTTGACAGAGCGGGCGAGTTGCCGGCAACGGTCGCTGCGGAGTCCTGCGGCATGAATCAAGTAATGGACCATTCGACGCCAGTCGTGATGCTCCGGTCAGGACACCACGGAGGTCTGGGGATTTCGCGCAGCCTGGGCCGTCTGGGCATACCGGTGTACAGCGTGGACACCGCCTTCTTCGAGCCGGCTTTCAGTTCCCGCTACTGCCGCGGCCGTTTTCCTCTGGATGTCGAGAGCGGTCCGCCGGATCAATCCGTCGCCGCTCTAATTGCCATCGGACACAAGCTGGGCGGCCGTCCGATTCTGATCCCTACGACGGACCAGGTGACCATGTGGGTCACTGAGCATGCCACGGTCCTGCGCGAAGTGTTCCGGTTCCCGTACCAGGATGACGATCTGGTTCGCGCGCTCTGCGACAAGGGCCGGATGAAAGAACTCGCACACCGCTGTGGGGTGCCTACGGCTCAATCGGTGGTTCCCCGGTCGAAAGAGGACATAGAGCGTTTTCTGGAAGCGGCAGCCTTTCCGGTCATGGTCAAGGCAACTGACACGGAGCGCTTGCGCCGCCGCACCGGCGGGACGAAATTCCTGATTGAGACGCACCGCGAACTACTGGAACTGTACGCCCGAGCCGCAGACAGCGAGAAACCAAACCTGTTGATTCAGGAATTCATCCCCGGCGAAGACTGGATGTTCGACGGCTATTTCGATCGGGATTCGCGATGTTTATTGGGCGTGACCGGCAAGAAGATTCGGCGTTTCCCGATGAACACCGGCGTGACCAGCCTGGGAGTCTGTCTACCCAATGAGACCGTCGAGAAGACGACCATTGCATTCATGCAAGCCATCGGATATCAGGGCATCCTCGATATCGGATATCGTTACGATAGCCGCAACGGACAATTCAAAGTTCTCGATGTGAACCCGCGGATTGGCTGCACTTTCCGTCTGTTTGCCGGCACCAACGGGTTGGACGTGGCGCGCGCGCTCTATCTGGACATGACCGGGCAGACGGTGCCTTCTGCCCGAGCCGCCGTCGGGCGGAAGTGGGTTGTGGAAGACTTCGATCTCTTCACGTCACTCCGCATGCTGCGAAATCGTACCCTGACGGTGAAGGAATGGGTGAGGTCTCTGCGCGGTGTTCAGGAGGCCGCGTGCTTTGCCCTCGACGATCCCCTGCCCTTCCTGTTGATGGGCGTGGCCGACTGCTGCGAGTTGTACCGCTGGACTCGCCGCCAGATGGCTACACGAAAACCAGAGCCGCCGAAGGTTCCCGTCACCGAAAAGCCAGGCGTGATCCCGGATTCAATTTATTCATAGGACGCCCGACGGCCGCTTCAAATTGACGGCCAACGTGTTTTTTTACGCCAAAGCCGTCGCTCATCGCATCCATCAATCTCGTGCGGTCTTCGAACCCGGTGCGCCGTGCGTGTGGCCCGCGTCATCGCCGGACGTGGTGTCTATCGATAGGGATCTGGATCGCCGGCGCGGCGTTCGCGCAGAAGACGCTGACCTGGGAGGAAGCGAAGCGGGAACTCCAAGCCGCTAATCCGACGCTACGCGCGGGGCAGATCGGCATCCAGGAATCCCGCGCCGATGAGATTACCGCATTCCTGCGCCCCAACCCTGACCTCACGCTATCGGTAGATCAGCTCAATCCCTTCACTGGAAATCCCTATCGGCCGCTTACCGACGAGTTACCGCTCCTATCCGGCAGCTACTTAGTTGAGCGGCGGCACAAGCGCGACTTGCGCCGTGAGAGCGCCCAGAAGAATACTGCCGTCGCCGTTTCGCAACTGGCCGATCAGGAGCGGAGCCTGCTCTTCGATCTGCGCACGGCTTTCGTGCAGGTGCTCCAGCAGAAGGCCGTACTGGCGGTCACGCGCGACAACCTCAACTACCACGATCGCGTCCTCGAAGTCAGCCGCGATCGTTTGAAGGCCGGCGATATCGCACAGGTTGACCTCGACCGGTTGGAATTGCAGCGCGTGCAGTTCGAGACTGACGTGCAGACCGCATTGGTAAACCTGCGCACGGCTAAGATCCAGCTCAGGGCGCTGCTCAACGACCGCACCCCGGTGGACCAACTGGATGTGACTGGCTCGTTCGACTTCGCCGAAGTCCTGACTCCGCTCGAGGAATTCCGGCAGACGGCGTTCGACAATCGGGCGGATTTGCGGGCAGCGCTCGAAACCGTGGACAAGGCGAAGACCGACTACCGGCTGGCCGTAGCCAACGGCTCGACCGATCCGATCTTTGGCTGGGACTTGGGACGGGATCCACCAATTCGCGTTTTTTTCGGCGTCAGCGTCAGTATTCCGCTGCGCATTTTCGATCGGAACCAGGGCGAGAAGGCGCGGACTCAACTCGCCATCAAGCGCAACGAGCGCCTGGTGGAGGCCACTCGGGCGCAGGTGTTCAGCGATGTCGATTCAGCTTACGCCGCATTACAGAGTGACCTGACTCTGCTGCGGCCTTACAAGGCGCGGTACCTGCAGCAGGCCGCGCGGGTGCGTGAGACCATTTCGTTTTCCTATCAGCGCGGCGCGTCTTCGCTGCTCGACTTCCTGCAAGCGCAGCAGGATTACCGTAACATCCAACTGAGTTATCTGAACCTGGTGGGGTCTTATCTGAACGCCGCCAACCAATTGAGTTTTGCGGTGGGACGTGAGGTCATTCCATGAAGCCGATGATTTTCGTGCAGGCCGGGCTGGCAGTTGCGCTGATGGTTCTCCCGGCGGGTTGTGAGCGAAAAGCGACGGCGAAGAATCCCCGGCTCGAGGATCCGCCGCCGGCCGAGGTCGAGCACGACCTGGGGGGCAGCCTCGTGAAAGTGGATCATCCGGAGCGCTTCCCAGTGGCCACCGCCACTTCGCATGCCACCGCTCCGGAGTTGAATGTCACCGGCGTAGTCACCGCCGATATTGTGCGCAACGTGCCGGTAGTGTCGATGGCCTCCGGCCGGATCATCGAGATCCGGGCGCGCTTGGGCGATACCGTCAAACAGGGACAGCTCCTGATGCGGGTCCAAAGCACCGACGTTGCCGAGGCATTCTCGGATTACCGGCAAGCAGTTGCCGATGAGAGGCTGGCGGTCGCGCAGCTCGCACGTTCCAAGATTCTGTACGAAAAGGGCGCCATTGCCCAGAAGGATCTGGAGGTGGCGCAGGAGACCGAAGAGAAGGCCGACGTGGCCGTGGAAACCGCCATCGAACGACTTCACGTACTCGGGGCCGACAAGGATCATCCTACAGCCGTGATCGATGTACTTGCGCCTACTTCGGGTGTGATCACGGATCAGCAGGTTACCACCGCCTCGGGTACGCAAGGTCTGGGCTCGCCCAACGCGTTCACTATCTCCGACCTGTCCCGCGTCTGGATCCTCTGCGACGTGTACGAGAACGATCTGGCCTTTGTGCAAATCGGTGAGCTCGCCGACGTTCGTCTGAATGCCTACCCGAACATGGTTCTCAAGGGGAGAGTCAGCAATATCGGATACATACTCGATCCCAATATTCGTACTGCGAAGGTTCGTGTCGAAGTAGAGAATCCGGGGCTGATACGTCTCGGCATGTTTGTTCAGGCCAAGTTCCACGGCCAGCAGAAGGAGGTCCGCGGCGTAGTCCCAGCCTCCGCCATTTTGCACCTTCACGACCGGGATTGGGTCTATATCCCGCAAGGCAGTAATACGTTTCGTCGCGTGGAAGTACGGAGCGGGCCGATGGTCCCTCCGGACCGGCAGGAAATCGTATCCGGCATCCGGCCCGGCGACCGTGTGGTTGCGAATGCGCTGCTCCTCGATAACACGACGGAGCGGTAACCGCATTTATGATCCGCGCACTCGTCGATTTTGCCCTGAATAACCGATTCCTGATCCTGGCGGCCGCTGTCCTGCTGGTGATCTGGGGCGTGATCTCGTTTCACAACCTGCCGGTGGAAGCGTATCCGGACGTCGCCAACAATTACGTACAGATCGTCACGCAGTGGCCGGGACGCGCCGCCGAAGAGGTGGAGCAGCAGGTGACGATCCCCATCGAAATCGTGGTAAACGGACTCCCCCACCTGGACCACCTGCGCTCTATCTCGATGTTCGGGCTCTCCAACCTGATATTGATTTTCGACGACGAGTCGGACAACAACTGGAACCGGCAAAAGGTGGCGGAGCGACTGGCGCAGGCCGAACTGCCGTCCGGCCTTGAGCCGGAGATCGGGACCGATTTCAGCCCCGTCGGGGAAATCTATTTTTACACGCTGAGAAGCACGAATCCGCAGTACGACCTGATGGAGCTGAAGACGCTGGATGACTGGGTAGTCCACAAGCAATTGTTCTCGGTACCTAACGTCGTCGACGTGGCCGGCTTAGGCGGCATCACCAAGGAATACCAGGTACGAATCGATCCCGATAAGCTCGTGTCTTACGGTCTCAGCCTGAGTCAGGTGGAAGAGCAGTTAGCCAGCAATAACAGTAATGCGGGCGGCAGCTTTGTGGAAGCCGGCCTTCAACAAGTCAACGTGCGCGTGGTCGGCCTGGTGCGAAATGTGGATGACATCCGCAAGATCGTCATCAAGACCCAGAATGGAACACCGGTGCGTATCAGCGATGTCGCGACGGTCGAGCAGGGCACGAAGATCCGATTGGGCCGGGTGGGCAAGGCGATTCACCTGTCAGACGGCAAGATCATCGATGATGACGACGTCGTCGAGAGCAGTGTGTTTCTGCGCAAAGGCGCGAACGCAGAACCCACACTGAAAGCCATTCACAAGAAGGTCAACGAGCTCAACGACCACGTTCTACCGCCGGGGGTCAAGATCGTGCCCTTTCTAGACCGGAGCGACCTGGTCCAATACACAACCCATACAGTGCTTCGAAACCTGAGCGAAGGCTTTATCCTGGTGTCGATAATCCTTTTCCTGTTCCTGGGAAATGCTCGCAGTGCCCTGATCGTCGCTCTGACGATTCCGTTCTCGCTGCTGTTTGCATCGATCTTCCTCGACCTTCGAAGGATTCCAGCCAATCTCCTGTCCCTGGGCGCCCTCGATTTCGGCATGGTAGTGGATGGCGCGGTGGTGATGGTCGAGAACATCGTTCGTCATTTAAGCCGCCGGCAGAATGTGACGCAATCGATTCCCGACAGAATTCGCGCCGCCGTGCACGAAGTGCAAAGGCCTGTCTTCTACGCCATCACGATCATCATTACGGCCTATTTGCCTATCTTCACGCTGCAGCGAGTGGAAGGCCGGATTTTTCGGCCGATGGCCTGGACGGTAGCGTTTGCCCTCCTGGGTGCAATGGTGTTTTCGATGCTGGTCATACCGGTCCTGGCAAGCTTAATGTTCCGCAAGGAAATCCACGACTGGGAGAATCCGTTGCTTGGCTGGATTACCAGAGGGTATCGGAGTGCCGTAACCTGGACGGTGCATCATCGTTGGGCGATGGCCGGCGTGGCGGCAGGTGCAGTGTGTTGTAGTCTCTATTTGTTATCCAGCGGAGTGATCGGCTCGGAGTTTCTACCGCACCTTGACGAAGGCTCCATCTGGGCGTTCGGCACGGCCGCACCCAGCATCGGGCCGGCCGAAGGCACACGGGTGATGAATCGCGCGCGCATTGTTCTCGCCTCCTTCCCGGAAGTAAAGCAGGTGATCTCACGTGTCGGACGGCCGGATGACGGCCTCGACACCGCCGGCTTCGACAATACCGAGTACTTCGTCGATCTCAAGCCCAAAGAACAGTGGCGACCGGTGTTCCAGCAGGACAAGGACGCATTGATCGCTGCTATGAATCGGCACCTGGAACAAATCCCGGGTGTGCTCTGGCATTTCACCCAGCCGATTGCGGACGAGATGGAAGAAGCGGAAACCGGCGTTAAAGGACAGCTCGCCGTCAAGATTTATGGCGACGACCTGAAAATCCTGGAAGAGAAGGGCGCAGAGGTTGTCAGAGTGATGCGGCCGATTCCCGGAATCGACGACCTGGGAATGCTTCGTGTCACCGGCCAGCCCAATCTGAACCTGGCAGTGGACCGCGAGGCCGCAGCCCGTTTCCAGATTAACGTCGCGGATGCGCAGAACGCCATCCAGACCGCCGTGGGTGGCAATGCCGTCACCGAGGTGCTGCAAGGCGAACAGCGCTACGCCCTGGTGGCGCGATATCTTCCCCGCTACCGCGATACCAGGGAGGCGATCGAAAACATCCGCCTGCTTTCGCCATCCGGAGAACGCGTCTCGTTGGCGCAGCTTTGTACGATCCGGTTGGTGGACGGCGCCTCGACGCTCTATCGCGAAGCGAACGCACGCTACGTCGCCGTCAAGTACAGCGTGCGCGGCCGCGACCTAGGCAGCACGGTGGAGGAAGCTATCCACAAGATCAGCCAGCAGGTGCAACTACCGCCCCTCTACCGTTTCGAATGGGCCGGCGAGTACGAGAGCCAGAAGCGCTCCGAAGCGCGCCTGCTGATTATCGTGCCGCTGACAGTCTTTCTCATCTTCCTGATCATTTACGGCGCCTTCGGCTCCGCCAAGTGGGCTTGCCTGCACTTGGTCAACGTAGCAGTCGCGCGTGTCGGCGGTTTGCTGGCGCTGTACATCACGGGCACGCATTTCAGCGTGTCGTCAGGCGTTGGCTTCCTGGCTTTGTTCGGCGCTTCGGTTCAGACCGGCGTCATCATGGTGGAGTACATCAACCAATTGCGGGCGCGTGGATTCTCCGTTGAAAATGCCGCCATCGAAGGCGCCGTACGCAGACTCAGACCGATCATGATGACCATGTTGGTGGCCACCCTGGGCCTGCTTCCCGCAGCGCTCTCCCATGCCATCGGATCGGATTCGCAGCGTCCCTTTGCCATTGTGATCGTTGGCGGATTGATCGTGGACCTGATTATGAGCATTTTCCTGCTGCCTACCTTTTACGCCTGGTGGGCGCGGCCTACCGATCGTCTACCGGCTCTAGCAGCCTGTGGTAAAGGTGGGTTTTTCTGAGCGAAGACCTTCGAAAAACGCGCACGAGGGGAGATGACTAAGTAACGTCACCACTCGTCAAAAGGTTACCGCTCGCTGCCGTCGTGCGATGTTAATTCCGAGGCCG
>JBGPHT010000033.1:0-56634 GCA_041484525.1 Bryobacteraceae bacterium
CCGATCACGTCGCGGAAAAAGTAGACCACTTGTTCCGGGCGCGACAGCCCGCTCAGATATCCGTGGATGACGATGCGGTCGAAGCAGTGGTATACAAAAACCAGCAGGCTGGAAAACAGCTTTGCGAAAAGTTCCATCGGTCGTCGGTCCTCCGAGTCTTGACAACTCGATCTTCGGCTAGACGACCGGTGGAATCAAAATTTCAAATATGTTTGGCTAGAGCTGAACCAGCAAGGGCGGCCACAGCCATCTCCGTCGGAGTCTCGATCCGCGTGCCGAAGACCAGCGCTACCGCCGCCAAGGGCGCCAGCACCAACGCCAGACCCGCTCCTACCTCGATCAGGGCAGTCACGATAAGCAGACGCCTGGTTTTCATGGAAACAGCAACTCCCACTGTGAACAGGTAAGAACCTTCACCACACGAGTTGCCCTTGTATCAGTTGACGTGACTCAGCGCTGCCGGATGTACTTTTTGACTCGGCAACAAGTAAGACCGCCTGGCCGGAGAAAGCATCATCGTCATGGGGAGAATCGCGTAAGGTCGCGTCAGTGCCATGAAACCAATTTCAAAGTATAGTCTGATCTTGAGCGGCGCAGCTCTGGTCGTTCTGCTGCGGGTCTTTCCTGCGAAGGCGCAGCAGACTCGATCTGTCCCGGGCTCGCCGTCCGCCACCGAATCGCTGGACACGAGGTATCTCCCGCCCCCGCCGCCACAGTTCGGCGGCGTCATCAACCTCAACGCCACTCAGTCGCAGCCTTGGTGGCCCCCGACCGTGACGCTACCTAAGGGCGCGCCCAACGTACTGCCGATCATGACCGACGACCAGGGCTACGGCGTATCCGGGACTTTTGGGGGCGTCATCCCGACGCCGGCCATGGACCGCATCGCGAAAGCGGGATTGCGCTACACACAGTTCCACTCCACCGCGCTCTGCTCGCCCACACGCGCGGCGCTGATCACCGGCCGCAACCATCACTCCGTGGGCTTCGGCGTGGTCTCGGAAATGTCCACTGGCTTCCCTGGCTACGGCTCCGTCATCGGTGTGGACAATGCCACCATCGGGACAATCCTGAAACAGAACGGCTATGCCACATCATGGTTTGGCAAAAGCCATAACACTCCCAGCTATCAATACAGCATGGCTGGACCTTTTGACCAGTGGCCCGTCGGGATGGGTTTCGAGTATTTCTATGGGTTCATGGGGGGAGAGACCGACCAGTGGACGCGCTACCTATTCCGCAACACGACGCAAGTCTTCCCCTGGGTCGGGAAATCCGGCTACAACTTCACCACCGATCTGGCGGACGATGCCATTCAACACATGAACGATTTGAATGCGGCCGCGCCCGACAAACCATTCTTCATCTATTACGTTCCCGGCGGCACCCACTCGCCGCACCAGCCCACCAGGGAGTGGATCGACAAGATGAAGGGCAAGTTCGACATGGGCTGGAACGAATTGCGCGAGCAGATTTTCGCGAATCAGAAGCGGCTCGGCGTGATTCCGGCGAATACCCAGCTCACGCCCTGGCCGAATAGCCTGCCGAAGTGGGATACGCTCCCCGCCGAGAACAAGAAGCTCTTTGCCCATCAGGCAGAAGTGTTTGGCGCCTACGCGGCTTACACTGACCATGAGATTGGCCGCGTGATCCAGGCCGTCGAGGACATGGGCAAACTCGACAACACGCTGATCATCTACATCAGCGGCGACAACGGCACCAGCGCGGAGGGTACGCTGGTCGGCACGCCGAACCAGATGACCGCCTACAACGGCATTCTCGATATCCCCATCGCCGACCAGATGAAGTCTTACGATGCGTGGGGCTCTGCCGAAACCTATCCGCACATGTCGGTGGCCTGGTCCTGGGCGTTCGACACGCCGTTCAAATGGACCAAGCAGGTGGCGTCATACTTCGGGGGTACGCGGCAGGGAATGGTCATCTCGTGGCCCGGCCACATCAAAGATACCGGCGGCGTCCGTACTCAGTTCCACCACATGATCGACATCGTGCCGACCATCCTCGAAGCCACCGGCATACAGGCGCCGGTGATGGTCAACGGCATCGCGCAGAAGCCCATCGAGGGCGTGAGCATGGCTTACACGTTCGACAGGGCGAACGCGAAGGCCCCATCCAGGCGCGGGACGCAATACTTCGAGATGTTTGGCATGCGCGCCATCTACCACGACGGCTGGATCGCCGCCACGCCGCCGCCCGCACCCGTCTGGCTCATGGGAACCACCAAGCTCCCCGAGGTGGTCAACGGCTACGAATGGGAGTTGTACAATGCTACGAGACCGGGTCGGACTCAAACATACGTGTAATCGGACGCAAAGACTGTTCCGTATTGCTCACTTCTGGAGGGCTCGGGCGCCGTCGGGCGAGGCTGGAGGTAAGGGCATTACCTTGCCCCAGGCTTACCTGATTTCGGCCGGGCCAGCCAGGAGGAGGCGGCGTTATACTGAGAAAAATCGTCCATGACACCGAGAGCCAAGCCGGTTTTCAATCCCAAAAGCTTTCTGGCCAAGGCCGGTAAAGGCAAAACGCATACGGCCCACCCGAAGAACCAGAAGGTGTTCGCGCAAGGCGACACTGCCGAGGCTATCTTCTATATCCAGAAGGGGAAGGTCAAGCTCACAGTTGTCTCCAATCAGGGCAAGGAGGCGGTTATTGCGATCCTGGGTGTGGGGGACTTCTTTGGAGAGGGTTGCCTGGCAGGCCAACCACTGCGCATGTCGACCGTCACGACAATCTCCGAGTGCTCAATCGTGCGGATCGATAAGACGGACACGATCCGCGTCCTCCACGATGAGCCGGCCTTTTCCGAGATGTTCCTGCACTATCTGCTCTCCCGCAACATTCGAATTGAGGAGGACCTGGTGGAGCACCTCTTCAATTCGAGTGAGAAGAGGCTGGCGCGGGTCCTTCTCCTGCTGGCTAATTTCGGAAAGGAAGGCAAGCCCGAGACGGTGATTCCGAAGATCAGTCAGGAGACGCTGGCGGAGATCATCGGCACCACTCGATCGAGAGTCAGCTTTTTCATGAACAAGTTCCGCAAGCTCGGGTTCATCGCTTACAACGGGCACCTGGAAGTTCACAGCTCACTGTTGAATGTCGTGCTGCACGACTGACATCTGTTTTCTTTTTCCAGGGATTATCAGGCCGGCGCCGGCGCCATCTTGACCATAGTCCGGGTACGGCAGGGACTCAATGCTGTGAGACGGAGAGGACGTTACCGTCGGGGTCTTTGAACCACGCTACCTTGCTGCCGTCGGGGGTTGTCCAGATGCCGCGTTCCTTGTCCTGGACGAAAGGGTATTTTTCAAGGGCGACACCCCGGTGGGTGAGCCAATCGACGATTGCTTCGATGTCCGGGACCTCCCAGCCGAGAACGGTGCCCTGGAACGGCGTGAAGCTCGGGGCCTTCGAAATGCGAATGTGGTGGCCACCCACTTTCATGACCAGCGCAAACCGATCGAGACTTACGAACTCGAAGCCGAGTTTCCCTTCATAGAAGGTCCTTGCCCCCTCGTAGTCCTTGGTGAGAATGAAGCCAACCATCTTGCCGGATGCGAGCATGCTCCCAGAAGTATCACTTGCCGGCCCTGAATCTCTCGCGCTATTGTGACAATAAATGTCGCCAAAGTGTCGCAGTATCCTGATGGATGCGCGCGGTCGCGCGATGGGACAGATCGCCAGCGTGTCGTATGACTTCGAGGATGGGCACGTGATCCCGGAGCACTTCCACCCGGAGCACCAACTGGTCTACGCTTCGACGGGAGTGATGTCGGTGCATACGAGGCAGGGCGTATGGGTGGTGCCGCCGATGCGCGCGGTATGGATTCCAGCGAAAACGCCGCACCGGGTCGCGATGTCGGGGCGGGTGTCGATGAGGACTCTCTACTTTCTGCCGAAACTGGCGCGCGGCCTGCCAGCGAAGTGCCTCGTGATGAATGTATCTCCGCTGCTGCGAGAACTGATCCTACATGCGTGCCAGTTCAAGAGGTTGAACCGGAGGGCACCGGCGGAGAGGCGGCTTATCGAGATCATTATCGACCAACTGGAGGCGGTCCCCTCTATTCCTTTGCAGTTGCCGCATCCTTGCGATGCGCGAGCGGTCCGGGTGGTGCAGACACTCTCGGCGGATCCGGGAGATGCGCGGACGCTGGAGAAGCTCTGCAAAGATTGCGGGGCCAGTAAGAGAACGGTGGAGCGTATTTTCCGGCGGGAAACGAAAATGACCTTTCGGAAGTGGCGGCAGCAACTGCGGCTGCTGCGGTCGATGGAACTGCTGGCTTCGGGCGAGAAGGTGGCAGCGGCGGCGCTAGAGGCGGGGTACAGGAGCGCGAGCGCGTTTATCGCGATGTTCCGGCGGGAATTGGGGACGACGCCGCGGAAGTACCTGGGGAATGGGAAGAGGGATTGAAGGCAGGTATCATGGTCCGCGTCCAACGATAGAGTAATTACCTGACTGCTCCCGAAACGCACAACGTAATATCACATACTTACTGCTGTCTGGCACGGCATTTCGGCAGTGACACGAAGAGTTCGACTGTGACAGAATGTGCAGGCCCGAACGTTTTTCGTGACCTGTGAAACAAATCGAAGCGTTCTGTCACTCTATGGTCGATGGCCCTTGGGGCCCCAAAGGAGGAGGATCTTGAGCAAGAAAGCCGACGGGAAGTGGTGCTTTGCATGGCATGCGAAGAAGAAGAGTGCCGGTGGTAAGGATCGTGCCGCGTTAGTGACGGCTGCACGGTGGAATTCAGGGGACACGATCACAGTGTCTTTCCTCGATGGCGATCCCGCAGTTCAAACCAGGGTCCGGGATGCTGCCTGTGGCTGGACAGTGCCAGGTTTGGCAAACCTTAGTTTGGATTTCCGCGGGGATACAAACGATACTCTGGTTCGGATCTCGTTTCAAAACCCCGGTTCGTGGTCGGTGATCGGAACTACTTGCCGCCAGATAACGGACACGACGCAGCCAACCATGAACTTCGGATGGCTGACAACCGAGTCTACCGACGCTGAGGTTCAGCGCGTTGTGCTGCATGAATTCGGCCATGCGCTGGGGCTCATCCACGAGCACCAGAACCCGGCGCAAGGAATCCAGTGGAACCGGGATGCTGTGATGCGAGACCTGTCCGGTCCTCCCAACAACTGGGACCTCGCGACCATCGAACATAATATGTTCGAGCCCTACGCTGCCGACGAGACCAACTTCACTGCAACGGACCCTGCGTCGATCATGATGTACCCGATCCCGGCGTCGTGGACTACGGATGGATTCAGCGTCGGGCTGAACTCCGCGCTATCCGACACCGACAAATGGTTTGTTAACGCCGAGTATCCTTGAGCGTTGTAGATCGACTCACGATCCTGCGGCGATCAGGAGGCGAAGATGGCCAACGATGATTGGGCCGTAGTAGTCGGCGTGCGGCTCTATCCCGGTCTGGGGGACCTCGACGGTCCTGAGAATGACGCGCAACTGTTCTATGACTGGCTGGTTGCTCCGCAGGGAGGTGCTGTTCCCAAGGAACAGATCGCGCTGATTCTATCGTCGAAGTTCGATCCCGCGGCTGTGGTTAACCGCGCCGAGCCTACAACCCTGCGCGTACAACAGGCGTTTGAAGATCTTCAGGACGTGGCCGACGCCAGCCAGGCGGCGGGACATGGACGGAAGGTCGGCAGGCGCCTCTACATTTATCTGTCCGGGCACGGTTGCGCCCCGGGTGTGAACGATTCGGCGCTGTTGACCGCTAACGCGACAAGGCTGCGGCCGGGTTATCACATCCTCGGCAAGCTGTATGCGGACTGGTTCCTGCAGTCCAACTTCTTCAGCCAGGCGATCCTGTTTATGGATTGCTGCCGCGAAAACTATCCACAAGCGCCACCCAATGTCCCGCCGTGGATCGATATCACCGGCCCCTCGGCCTTGGACAAGACTCGCACCTTTTACGGGTTCGGGACCAAGTGGTCTCGCCTTTCGCGCGAGCGCGCGATGCCCGACGGCAAGGTACACGGCATTTTTACCTGGGCCCTTCTGGCCGGGTTGGGTGGCCAGGCGTGTGACCCCAACACCGGCGAGGTCACCGCGGCAACCCTCGGCAATTACCTTTACAACCGCATGAAGTCGTTTCTCACGTCGGAGGAGTTGGCCGATCCCGATGTGCCTAAGGAACCCGATCTCCAATACGATGCGAATCCCAATAACCCGATCGTCTTCACAACCGTTGCGGTGCCGCAATACCCAGTCACGATCAATCTGCCTGCCGCCGTCGTCGGACAGCAGGTCCGGATACTGGGCGACAAGTTCCAGCCGGTGATGGCTGCTCCTGCCATCCCGCCGACTTGGCAGGTGCAACTCAAGCCTGGTACGTACCTCGCGCAGGTTCAGGCCTCGGGACTGCAAACGCCGGCTTTCGAAGTTGGCGGAGCGGAGGCGGTAAATGTCTCCTTCCAATAGCACGATCGCGGCGTCTGAGACTTTGAGCCAATTCTCACTGGAGATTACGGCTGCCGACGCCGCCGCCGAGATCTTCGTAATGACCGGTGATTTCTTTTTGGTGGACCGCGGTGTCGGGCGATTGGTCACCAAGCCGCTCAGTCCGGGCATTTACAAGGTGAAGGCAAAGGTCAACGACCAGGTATGGGAGCAGCACGTCACACTTACTCAGCCGGGACAGAAGGTGACGATTCCACTGTTCCAGTTCTCCTCCGCCGCGCCGCTTGCCGATACCGCAAAGACACACGAATACCAAGTGGCCGCTGCGGAATCGGAAAGCCGCAAGATTCATTACCAACTCGGTCAGGGCAGTTGCATCTGTGTTTTTGTCCGCGAATGGAGAGGCAAGACTCCATCAGGTCCGCCACCTGCCACGCGTCCTCTGATGGGCCTCTCGCTTTGCGACGCTAGCGAGCAGGAGAAGGTGGCGTTCGAGACAACGGGCAAGGTCGACAACAGCGTACCCGACCCATGGGGCGCCTGCACGATCGCCGTGAACCCCGGTGTCTACATCCTGCGGCTCACGCTCCCGACTGGCGCTCGTTACGAGCGCACCATCGTGGCGGCCCCCGGATGGCAGACCCAGGTCTTCCTGCTGATGTCCGACTATGGCGCCGTGCGTTGCGCCGACCTCGTCAGAGGCTCCGTCTTGATGGCGCGCGGGCTCGGCTTCAGCAATGCCGATAGGAGTTTGCGACAGATCGAACTCGCCCGCATGGCCCTTGCCAATGAACGCAAGGTGCTGAAGGGCGAGACGCTCGAAATGCTGCACGGTAAATTCGATAACCCCATGCTGGGGATTCTCGGCGGCCATCTTCTGCTCCTTGACGTGTCTCCCGACCTGGCCCTCTTGAAGATAGTGGTGAACAACCTGAGGGGCGTGCTCAATTTCCAGCATCCCGATGTCGAGGCGCTCGCCCTCGCGGCAGGTATCGGGAGTCAGTACGTGTTTACGGTGCCTCCGATGCTGCGCCGGAGCTGGGCCCTCGTCGTGAACGCCACTGCCGATCGACACGACCTTGTGCCTTCCGGTTGCCTCGCCGACCGTTCCGCGCGCAATCAGTGGGCCGTCGAGCCGTGGCTCGCTTGGGATATGAGGGACGCAATCCCCGGCGCCGCCGATATCGCCGGAACCAAAGAGGACTTTAAGGTCGCCCTGCAGATGCGCGCCTTCGCCGCTCCGGCCCCGTCCTCGTCATCGTCCTCCGCCTCCGACTCTCCGTTCGAAGCGGTGCGGATGCTGCGCGCAAAGACTCCAAAGAGCCGGGACTTCTTGGCCGCTCCCGCGCCACCTTCGGCGACGGTAAGTGTTGACCCGAGTAAGATGGGCGACTTAGTGCGCTCACTGGGCGTTCCGCGTTCGACGTTGGAGGGTATGGTGCAACAGATGACCGTATCCGGACCCGCGAAATCAGGCGCGCCGGCGGTTCGCACTGGTTGGTGTTTTGCCTGGCCCGTCGCGCCTCGTACCGTAGATGGCAAGGACAAAGCCGCGCTCGTGAAAGGATCGCGCTGGAACTCGGGAGACGCGATCAGCGTTTCCTTCCTCGACGGCGACGCAGCTTTGCAGGAACGAGTCAAGCAGGCCGCGCTCATATGGACCGGACCAAAGCTAGCCAATCTTGCCTTCGACTTCCGCAAGGACACTAATGACACTCTGATCCGTATCTCGTTCCGCTACCCGGGCTCCTGGTCCTCCATCGGCACCACTTGCAAGCGACTAACCGGCAACACAAGGCCGACCATGAATTTCGGGTGGTTGACACCCCAGTCCACCGACGACGAGGTCCGCGGTGTCGTGCTGCATGAGTTCGGCCACGCGCTCGGCTTGATCCATGAGCATCAGAGTCCATCCGCGAGTGACATCAAGTGGAACCGCGACGCCATCATCCGCGATCTCTCGGGACCGCCGAATAACTGGACGATCGACGATATCGAGCATAATATGTTCGAAGCGTTCGCCGCGAGCGAAACGAATTTCTCAGCATTGGATCCGTCCTCCATCATGATGTATCCGATTCCCCCACAGTGGACTCTGAACGGCTTCTCGGTTGGCCTGAACCAGAGCCTGTCCACCGTGGACCAGGAGTTTATTCGCTCACAGTATCCTTAGTTGAGGCCCTATGGCCAAGACCGACCAGGCAATCGTCGTGGGTATCGCCTGCTACCCCGATCCCGAGTTCGGCGATCTGGACAGCCCCGAGCACGACGCCAAAGCATTCTACGACTGGCTGATCGCATCCGCTGGCGGCGATGTGCCTGCCGCGAACGTCGAGTCGATCGTGTCGTCCAAATTCAATCCTTCGTTTGCGTCTGTCAGCGATGCACTGCCCTCGTTAGGTGAGGTGCAGCGAGCGTTGGACCGCCTGCACGATCGCGCCGTCAAGAGCTCCAAAGCTGGCAACGGGTTGAAGATAGGACGCCGGCTTAGGATGGTCTCCCGTACGCCGGAGGAGCGCAAGAACATTCCCGCGGAGGACTCTGCGCTTCTCAAATCCGCACTCACGGAAGCCACCATCCAGGCCCTGGTGGAAACTCTGCGTCTGCCGCGAGGCAACGTGGAGAAGACGATCGAGAAGCTCAAGCAGAAGGACGAAGTCGATGCTGGCACTTGAGCTGCGAGACAACCGTATCCACTTCGGGGAGCGCTTCTCAGTCGCATTCCAGCGCACCTTGCGCATCCCGAACGACGGCCGGACCTATCCTTTGCCGCCGGGCTTCGGTCCCTACCCCGTGTACCCGGTCGAGGAATTCCACGACCGTTTGCCTCCGGCCTGGAGCGGAACCGGACACTTTTTTCTGTCCATGTACCAGCGCGAGGCGATGTGGATAGCCTTCTCCGCCGCTGCCTGGAAGCCGAACGCGGTGAAGATCGGCGTCGGAGGCATCGACGCGATTTCCGGCCTGCCGTTCGACGGCGTGCTGTGCCACAATCCGCAGAACTACGTCGTCTGTCCCAAGCAGCTCTGGCTCGATGGTCTCAACAGTCAAGAGGGCCGTGTCAGCCAGTTTACGGCCATGCCGCTCGGCAGCGGTCAGACAGTAGAGGGCCAGCTAACCGGCGCGGAGGAGATCGGCGGGATTGAAGTCAGGGTGTACGAACCGAAACCCGGACGTTTTCCCGACACGGCGCCCCCGCCGGATCCACGAACACGAATGTACTCTGCGACCACTCCGATGGGGATCGCGCCCGGCGGTACCATCGAACAGAAGATTTACCCTGACCCGTACGGTCTTGATGTCTGGGATCCGGACAATTGGGGGCGCGCCTTCGTACACATCCTGAACAGCCAGCAGTTCCACGCGGTGACAGGTCAGCGGCCGCCCATGACGCCGATCAGTGCACAGGCTTATACCGAGCGTGGTTTCCCTTGGTTCAAGCTCTACGATGAGGACGAGGGTGACTTGGCGCCGTCCGAGAATCTCAGGGGGCTGAAGTCTGTAGAGTAAGGCGAAGAACCACAAGGCCGCCTCAACTCGACCTGTATAACTACTGGGTGAGTCTGAACGGATACGCCGCGCATCGCCGCGGGTTGACGGATTTATGAAATGCGAAAATGACGGCGCGAAATGCTGACATGGTTCACCCCACTAATCAAGACTTGTCAGTGCGTATATTCGCCGTCGAGACCGGATAGCAAACTGCCGATGTTAATTGCCGGTTGGGCGATACGGCCGGAATCCGCAGCGGATTGATATCCTGGATTGCTGATGCTGGGACGCTTCGCATGTGTGATTGCGGTCTCCATGCAAATCATTGCGCAGTCGCGGCCGCCGCAAATCCTTCAGATTTATCGCGACCCGCTGAAGCCTGGAAGCCATTCCGCCTATCGGGAAATCGAGCAGGATATCGCACGCGTCTGCGGGGTACTCGGATTCCCGCACCCGTACCCGGCCATTGAGCCACTCACCGGGCCCGAGGAAGTATGGTTTCTTAACGGCTGGGAATCAACGGCTGACCAAAAACAGGTGGCAGAGGCTTACGTGAAAAATGCTCCTCTCGTCGCAGCGCTCGAGACCAATGCCAAGCGCAAGGCCGGCCTGCTCTTGAAGCCGGTGAACGTCTTCGCAAATTACCGGCAAGACTTGAGCGGCGGTGTGTTGGCCACCCAGCAAATCGTAAGCCAGGTAGAGGCCGCCGAGTATATCCAGACAAATGCCTGTGAGACTGACAGCCGCGACGGCGTGCTGGTCCATCGATTGATTGTAGACGTTGCTACTGATGGCGTCGTACCCGGACCCTGGCCGCCGTTGCCCGATGGAATACTTATACAACGCCCAGGAAATTGACCGGGTGGCGCCTTTCCTGAGCCGTAAGGCCGATGTTGAAGCGCTGGGCGCAGAAATCGATGACGTCACTGTGTCCGGCATCGGGCGGCGAGGAAATCGTCGCCCGTGCCGCTACTTCACCAGAGGCGTCACCACAAAGCTCTTGATCTCGACATTGCTGTGGTCACCCTGAATCACGAACGGCCCCGGTTCTGCTTCGTCGGCATTCTCGGCAATCGCCGTGAGCCCTTCCACCTCGACCTTGTCCAGGACCTTGGTCCCGTTGTGGACCACCGTCAATTGCCTGCCGACCAGCCGAATATCGTAGCTCTGCCACTCACCCGCCGGCTTGCTCGCATTCACCGACGGCGCGACCCGGCTGTAAAGTGCGGCGGCGCCGTGCGTACCGGCCGGCTTGCCGAAGTCGTCCAGGATCTGGATCTCATAGCGGCCGCGCAGACCGATGCCGCTGTTCGAGTGCTCGACAATCCGGAATTCCATGTGCAGCTTGAAATTCCAGAAACTCCGCTCGGAAATGATGTCCGTGGTGGGCGGCGCGTTCTTCAGGATGCCATTCTGCGCGCTCCATTTCACTTCTGCACCAGGCACAAGCCCCTTCCATCCGGTGAGATCTTTTCCATTGAAGAGATCGATCGGCTTGCCCTCTTTCCACGTGCCGTCGTCCTTCTCTGCGATCGCAGGGGCACGCACTCCCGTCCATTTCAAGGGCGATTCCTTCTGGCCTTCGGTCTCGAAAGTCCCCTCCAGCTTTCCATTCACCATGCTGGCGCGATAGATCCGCTTCAATTCCGGCGCCTTCCCCTGCCGCGCGGGAGGAGTCAGCGTAAAGCGCAGCTCGCCGTTATCCACACTGATGGTGTCGATCGTGTTCATGTCGCCGGCATAGGCGCTCACGAATTTCCCGGCGACACTCGACGTTCCGGCCCCGTTCAACTCCAGCCACCAGGCGCGCGGTCGAGGTTTGGTCATGGCAGTGATGTCCCACCTGCCGTTGAAATCGCGGTCGGCCGCCAGGGCGAAACCTGACGCGAGTAAGAAAGATGCGATCAGTCTGATTCTCATTTGGCTCTCCATACGGGATTCACAAATGCTCCGTCCGCCGCGATGTCCCACACGGCGAACCGAGCCCACTTCCAGCTACCGCCCTCGGCCTCCGCAGAGAAGGAAAAATCACCGAAGGAACGGGTCTCCGTGAGCGGAATGATCTTGCGGTAAGTCTGGCTGCCGTCTCCCCAGACAATCTCCGCCATCTCCAGCGGGAACGTGTGCTGGATGCGCGCATTCACCACGATCTTTCCTCCGGCGCCCTCGGTCAGGCTGAAGGCGGGCAGCAGCACCTCGCCGGTGCTCACGAAGAAGTCGCCCTTCCGCAGTGCGTCCAGCACGCTCCCGTAACGATCGAACGAGGGAACGGCGGGCAGCCTCACATAGTTGATATTCATATGCGCGTAGAGCTCGTGGGTGCTATCGATCTGGAAAACGTCCACCTCGCCGGCCAGTTGTTTGTGCTGGCCCCAATTGCTCATATCGTCGAGGAGTTTGAATGCTCGCTCGCCGAGCCGCGGCGAGGAGAGGTCGGACGGTAATGCCTTCCATCCGGCGCCGAACCAGTGGGGGTCCAGGAAATGCGCCGAGTCGCGAATCTTATCCGGATAGCCCATCGATCCCTTGGTCCGCGGATGTGTCTGATAGACGAACGCGTCTTCGGCGCGGGCGACGTCCAGGAGTTCCTTCGCATCGGCCACGTTGTATACGTCGCCGTATTTAGGGTCCTTCTCGTGGAACGGCTGCGAAGGCGTGCGGCTCAAGTGCCAGTAGACGGGTTTGGGGAATGCCAGCGCCCAGTGTCCGCCGAAATGGACATTCGCCTCCTCGGCTGGAATCAGCAGGAAACCGGGACCCGATTGAGCGCGGCAGGCGCGATAGTAGGCATCCAACTCGCGGAGCCGGGTCTCGCCAGTGTCGGCCGGGTGACCGTCGCCGTGAAAATCCATGATCATGGCAGCGTTCACGCCCATCGCTTCCAGCACCGGCTTGAAAGGAGGAATCCAGGAGAGCCCTTTCTCCATCGCCTGCACCGTGTACGCGTAGTGCCAGTGAGGCGCGAGTGTGATGTAGCCATCGAGCGCTGGATAACGATCCGCGTGGGTGAATCGGAGAACGTCATCCAGGACCGCGTGCGGATCGCCCGGTGAAAGCATCAGGAACAGGCTCATTCGCTGCGCGGTTCCAGGAGGAGCGTTGGACCATGGGTAATACGCCGTGGCGTCGTCCGGCAGTTGCCGGATACCCAGCGAGACCGTGCCCTTCCACGACGAATGCCACAGGTACGCCATGTTGGTAGTGAAATCGCGCGGAAAGAAATACTGGTGCGGAGAAGGGAAGACCGCGACGCTTCCCGCGCCGGTTCGCGTCGCGAGAGTGCGGTAGCGAACGCTGACCGGCCGCCGCTCCGGTCCATCGGAGCGCTCGGACTTCAGGTCGCCGGCGGTGCTGTAATAGGACACCAGCGATTCCATGTTGCCGCCGGCACGGCGATCGGCGTTCACGCTCATGCGCAGCCCGGCATCGTAGAAGTAAGCGGTGTCGGGTTCGTTAGTCGTCATCACCGCGACCTGCTCGATGAGGCGGCTTCCCGGAAAGATCACATATCGGATGCTGCCCTCAAAGATGCCCATGTTCATCCCCTCGAACGCGATCTCCATACGATCCCCGATGGTGGCGGCGCGCGCAGACTTCAAGTTGAATTCACCTGGGAACGACCGTGTGCCCTCCGGATGGCTGGGCGGAAAATCGAAGAACTGATCCCATCCTCCGCGGCGCTTGCCGATGGTGCACTGATAGAACGGGCGTGCACCCTCGACGACAGCGGTGCCATTAACTTTGATGGCGGTGATGAGAGGAGCCTTCGGATCGAGCGAGAACTCGGCAATCCACGGGCGGTTGGATTCATCGCTCCAGTGAACCGTGGCTGCATCCGGCGTGGAAGTGACGGTCACCGGGCCGGGCCGCACTGCCGACCGATCGAACGGAACAGCCGCGTGCAGCGTGCCGAGCGCGAGTAGAAAGAGAATCGAATAGGAACGCATCATATGGAGGATCTCGTCCGGGTGGAGGATCTCGTCCGGGTGCGCGGGTCCGGGGCCGGCATGTTGGCGGGTGGACACGTTATGTAGACTATCACCAGTGAGGCGGGAGGGAACGGCGGCTCTCTTACTGAATCGGGTCAGGCAGACTGCCCACGCGGCCACCGGGTCGGCTGCGGTCGCGGCTGTCGTAGTGATTGGCGCGCACCTGCTCGATCCCGGCTCGGTGCTGGCCCAACCTTTGAGGCAGAGGCTGAACACACCCGGAACCGCATTCGTTGCCGAGACCCCCGCCAAGCTGGCGTCGATGCAGGACGTCGGGAGCGGCCGTCGCTTTCGCGGCAAGATGAACGAGATGATGTGGTTTCGCGCCGCGATCCGTACACCGGGCGCAAATGCGATGCTGCAGCGGATCGCGCTCCACTTCCGCTCAGACGGTCCGTCGCTGAGAACCGTGGATGTGATGGACGGGAACGTGAGGGTGTTTCACATGGAGATTCCGTCGCTGACGGGAGACTACACACGGGCCGAGGGGAATAACAATATGTGGACCTTTACTTCCCCGTATCGGGTGCGCGGGCAGTAGCAGTAGCGTCCGTCTGCAAGTGAGTTACCCTACGGGATTCGACAGCGTGGTCGACCCGGGCGCGTTCCTCATCACTTCGGCCGGCGCCGACTTCGCCCGCACGCTCTCGGACACGGTTACGATTGGCGGGCGCCACTAGGAAAACCAGCGCGTTCGGCACCCGCCAGAGTTTCTGTGTCTACAGCCCTGGTCCGGCTTTCCTGGGGTAGCCCGCATTGGACTCCACTTCGCGAATCTGGGCGGTGTGCCGCGCAGAATGCGCCGCCAGCAGGAGCAAGGCTTGATACGCGTCCATCGGGCCGGCTGGCCCGGGCCCCACGTGCACGCGTAACTCGTCGTTAGTCGCTTTCACGTAAGCAATCGTCTTATCCCGGCGCGTCGTGAATTCGCGAACGGCGTCGTCCGGCGTGGCAAACTTCGCGCCGGGAACCAGGGGCTCCGGCGCCGTCGCTTTCCGGCTGCGATCCTGTATGCCGGCGACGATCTTGTGGTCCGCGTCCGCATTGGAACCAGCCGGGCGGGCCACCGCCGGTGTCTTGAGGATCTGCTGGGAACCGCCGAAGATGTAGTCCTCAGACAAGATGATATGTTCGGCGCATTCCTGTACCGACCAGACGGCGGGCGCCGGCTTGAACGTCCATTGCGCGGCGGACAGGCCTTGAATGCTGGCGATCATGTTCTTCTTGGACGTCTCGAGTTGATCCAGCAAGTACGCGCGCTCGTCTGCGGTCATGCTCCCTTCGGCGGCGAACAGCGGGCCAATTGCAAGCGGGGCAACGGCGCACAATAATAGCGCCAACTTTTTCATAGTATTGTCCTCTTGCAACCAAGCCTACCATCGGCTGCACCTCGGCTCCACGGGAAAGCCGGAATCCGTTCGCTGGAGTCGGGCAGGTCGTTCGGCCTGCCCGCTAGTCTCTGGATGCGAACCGTTTTCAGCAGGTCGTCCACATGGCCGAATACCATGTAGGCGACGTCGGATCCGCTGAAACCGACCCGTGGCCCCACGCATGGTCGTTCGACGGATCGGCGCCGTTCTTGCCGACCCACATCGCGCCCACCCAGACGATCGGACCATCCGGAGCGCCCGCCCCGTTGGTGAAGGGCTGAATCTCCTGCGCGGTGCGGAACCATGAGCCGATCAGCGTGCTTCCGCCCTTCGCGTATTGCGCGATCTTGCGGCCTTCATCCGTGTTGTCGTAGGTGATGGCCCCGTATCCCATCAGGATATGCAAGCCGTCGAAAGCGCCGTCCCAGCGCTGAAACACGTCGCCGCCTCCAGGCGAAATGAGATTGTCCTGCAACGGCCCGCAGGCTGCGATCACCGCCCACTCCAGATCGTTCTGGCCCCACAGATCTCCGGGTGTCGCCGGGCTCGCACCGGTTTCGCTGAAGTTCAGGAAACCGTCGCCGCCCGTCTTCGCCAGCACCCAGCCGTTCATGTTGGCATGGCCTGTGTAGAACACGAAATCGGCGTTGTCCACATAATTGTCGTCGTTGCTGGTCCAATCCGACTCCCACGCGTTGCCATCTCCCCAGTTGAAGTCGATGGTCCAACCCGCGTTGGCCCACTCATCGATGAAGCCCTGGGCGTTGGACTGGCTGCCGGCCAACCCGCCGCTCATGCCGATCCACGAGGTCCCCGCTTCGAACGGATTCACCGCCGGCGCGGCTGCTACCGCATAGCTTCGCTTCTCGTGGCCGTTTCTGCTGGCCCCGTTTCTCTGTCCTCGGGCGCGGCGAACGTACTCCGCCGCCTGCTTCTTGCGCGGGGGCTGCGGTTTGGGCGGAGAGGCCGGCGGACCGAAATCTGTCGCCGGAAGGATGATCTGTCGCAGCGGCACCCGCTGGTTACCGAAGATCGCCGTACCCCGGTACACGTACACCGGGTACAGGAACTCCTGGCGCTGGAAAGCCGGAGCCGAGTAGTACGCCAGCGTGGCGTCGAACGATTCCAGCTTGAGCTTCTGCGTCAGGGCGCGGAACTGCTCGTCCGCTTCCTTCCGCGAGATCGCCTTGGCGTCGAAGGCATTCTCCGCCGCGCGCCACACACCCGAGTAGCCGATCACGCTGCCCTGGTGCCCCATCGTGAGCTTGAAATCGCCACCTCCGCCGACGATCGGCATGTCGCCGACATAGATTGGATAGGTAACTTGAACGTCCAGCCGGCGATCCTCTCGCTTTTCGGTCTTCACGTCCTTCGACGAAACGTGCGTCCCACCGATGGCCGGCTTGCCGAACCGGAACGGCGTGCTGAGCTTCGGCAGAAGCTGCTGCTCGGCAACCAGCCTCTCGGCCTTTGCTGCCGCGTCCTTTTCTGAGAGCAGTTCCGGACGCAGTCCCGGCTTCCAGAGTTGAGATTCGTCGGCGGACCAGGTTCCGCCGCTCTCCCCCGCAACTTCAACCACGTGCTGCCCATTGCGAAGTACTCGACTATTCCCTCGCTGGTTCAACTGAAAGTCGTCCGTGATGTTGAATAGGCGCCGTCCATGGCTCGCCAGTTGGGACACACTCCCCGCATCAGAGCTCAGACGGTATATCGGAAAACGATTGGGCATAACAACTCCTTTCGCGAGACGGTTCTGGTATAGAGCCGGGCTCGCAAAGGTTAGTGTGGCTGCCGAAGTAATAGTTTCAGTCCTGCCGGGACGGGAGCCCACGTAGTGACTCGGGTAAGGACTTAGCCCGCGCGATCGGAGATTTTCAGTACATTCCCGACTTCCAGTGCGGGGAGACGGATGGGCACGCCGGCTGGGTCGCTAGGGAGGATTTAAGTAAGCGTCTCGTGAACCGCTCTTCCTAATGTGCCGGCCGGCGGTGCATTGTGGTGGCATGAGCGACAGCGTCATGGAGGCGAAGCCTCTCAACCCAAAAGCAGACGAGTGGGCCGAACGAATCGCGGCGCAACAGCGCAGCGGAATCTCCGTGAAGCAGTTCTGCAAGGAACAAGGGCTGACGGAGTACTCCTTCTACGCCTGGCGGAAACGGCTCCAGGAAAAAGGGCTCGTGCGGTTCGCTTTGGTGGAAAGGAGCGCGCGGCGGCAGGAGCACACGGCGGAGGCAGCACTGGAACTGGTGTTGGCGACCGGCGAGCGGCTGCGCATTAGCACTGGCGTGGACACCGCGACCTTGCGCGCCGTGCTGGACGTGTTGCGGGCATGATCCACCTGCTGGCAAGCGTGCGGGTGTATCTTTGCCTGGCGCCGTGCGACATGCGCAAGAGCTTTGACAGCCTGCAGGCGCTGGTTCGCGAGCACCTGGAGTTGGACGCCTTTGCCGGGCACCTGTTTGTTTTTACGAGCCGGCGGAAAGACCGGGTCAAGATTTTGTACTGGGACCGCGACGGCTTCGCCGTCTGGAGCAAGCGACTGGAGGAGGGGACTTACGCAGTTCCGTTTGGCGACGGCGGCACAGAACGCGGGCGTGAGATCACGGCGCAGGAGTTAGGAGCGCTGCTGAGCGGCATCGATCTGAGCACAGCGAAGCGGCGGAAGCGGTACCGGCGCGATAGTATCTAAAAACATTTCGACTTACTATTGTTTTTTACTTGGAGACGGACCGGTTTCCGCGTAATCTATATGTACGGTGGCCATCGATCCGAACAGCTTGCCGCGGGATGCAGAGACGCTGCGGAAGATTGTCGTGGATCTGGCCGAACAACTGGATCGCTCCCTGGCTGAGCAGAATAAGTACCAAACTCTGTTACGCGAGCTGCTGGAAGCGCAGCGTAACCGCAAGAGCGAGCAGTTGTCGAAAGAACAATTGGCGCTGTTCGAGTCGGCTTGGCAAGCACGGAGCGCGGAAGGCGAGTCCGCTGCCGCCGAGGACGATGACGACCTCGACGGCGATGTAGGTGCCGGGCCGAAATCGAACGAAACGTCAACCCGGAAACGCGGCGGGCGGCAACCTCTGGCGCGGCATTTGAGGCGCGAACGCATCGTTCACGACCTGGCCGAGGCGGAGAAGCACTGCACCGGTTGCGGCAAGGACCTGCGGCTGATTGCGGAAGAGACCAGCGAACGCTACGAATACATCCCCGCCTCGATGAAGGTGATTCAGGACGTTTGTCTGAAGTACGCCTGCGACTGCACGGTAAGGACTGCCACCAAGCCGCCGCAACCGATCGAGAAGAGCACGGCGGGAGCAAGCTTGTTGGCGCAGGTGATCGTAGCGAAGTGGGCCGACCACCAGCCGCTGCACCGGCAGGAGAAGATGTTCGAACGCCATGGCATCGACATCTCGCGCAAAACCATGGGCGGGTGGATGGCGCAATGCGCGGAACTGCTCGATCCGTTGTACCAATTGATGAAGAAGGAGCTGTTGAGTTCCAAGGTGATCGGCACCGACGATACCAGCGTGAAGGTGCTGGACCGGAAACTTCCGTTTGCCAGGATCGGGCGGATCTGGCCGTATGTCGGAGATACTTATCATCCGGTGATCGTCTACGATTACACGCCCACGCGATCGCGTGCCGGCCCGGCGAAGTTTCTGGAAGGATACAAAGGGTATCTTCAGGCGGACGCCTACTCCGTCTACGATGCATTTTTCAAGCCCGAACGCGGGATGACCGAAGTCGGGTGTTGGATGCACGCCCGGAGATATGTGTTCAAGGCGTTGGAATCCGACGAGCCACATATGGGACCAGCGCTGCACCTGATCGCACGCCTGTATGCGGTGGAGGAGCGCGCCAAGGCGCTGTCGGCGGAGCAAAGATTAGCATTACGCCAGCGCGTATCGGCGCGTCTGATCGGCAAGCTCCACCGGTATCTGCTGGAGCTGCAGCCGGAGGTTCTGCCGAAGAGTCCGTCCGGTGCCGCGGTGCGCTACGCGCTGAACCAGTGGGAGGCGCTGACGCGCTTTCTGGAAGACGGCGAGTTGGAGATTGACAACGGCGCCACGGAACGGGCCAATCGCGATATCGCGCTGGGCCGCGGCAACTGGACCTTCTTCGGTAGCGACGGCGGCGGTCCTGCGAAGCTTCATCGCTTCCTGCAAGCGGTGCGGCGTCGAGCCGTTTGCCTGGTTCCGCGACGTGCTCTCGCGCATCCCAGAACACTCTATTACCCGGCTCAGTGAACTGCTTCCCCACACCTGGAAGCCGGCGACTTCCCCATCCCAGGCTTAAGCATCCGCCCATACCATCCGTCCAGGAACGTCCCCGGCGGCGGTTTACGAGACGCTTACGGATTTATCGCCGCTGCGCTTTCGCAGGAGCTGACGCGTTAGACTTGGAGATCGACGATTCAAGGACTATAGCCACCATTAACACAAAGACGAGGTGATGACTTGTGACAAGCAGACGAAATTACACCACGACGGGAACCAAGCCCGGGCTCTCCACGACGACCGGCTGGACAGATCACACACTTCCCAGAGCGCGGATCCTGCACCTTTTGTTCGCCGCTTTGTTTCTGCTATTTCTGGCAGGGGCGGCGCACCGATCTGCCTGGGCGCAACCGGCAAACGCTACAGGACCTCAGGGCCCTCCTCTCCCGCAGGGCCAGAACCCCAATGGCATGCGTGTATATATCTGGGCGGGTCTGAAGTCGCATCAACCGGGTCAGCACGACTATCCACAGTTTCTTGCGGACTGGAGCAAGATACTGACAGAGCATGGGGCCGTCGTCAACGGCGCTTTACATTCTCCCGGCAGTGGCGACCTCGAACGTGCGGACGTCGTCGTGATCTACAAAGGCGACGCAGGCTACCTGAGCGACAGCGAAAAAGCCACGATCGAGGCGTTCATCAAGCGTGGCGGCGGCCTGGTCGATCTGCATGACTCCCTATGCGGTCCGGATCCGGCCTATCTTGCGACGCTCCTGGGTGGCGCGAAGAAGCATGGTGAGGTGAACTTCACCTTAGACGCGCCCATCCACTACACAGTCGTGGACAAATCGAATCCCATCATGAAGGACATGTCCGATATCACGATTTTTGATGAGGCTTTCTTCAAGATGACGTGGGCGAAAGATCCCGCTATCCGCGTGCTGGCAACCACTGAGATTCCGCCGACGCGCAGTGCCGGCGACCACAAGGGCGAAGTCGTCCCGCAGATCTGGACGTACGAACACCAACTCTCCGGCGGTCAGCCTGCTCGAGCGTTCGTGTGGATGCAGGGCCATACCTACGCCAATTTCGCCGATTACCAGATTCAGCGGACACTGCTCCGCGGCATCGCGTGGGCCGGGAAGAAGCCAGTCGATGAGCTCGTGAACTACGTGGCTCCTCCCCGTCCCGCTCGCCCGGGAGCGCCTGTGGGAAGGCCGCAATAAGTCGCGACGGCTATCGTTTCTGAAACTGAAGTTCGTAGACTTGCCGGCTATCGGGATTCAGAGTTCGCGTGCGAGAACCGTCTGGCGCCATCCCGAGCGCGTGGGATCCAAGCAGACGGCCGATCATCCCGCACCACGAATCAATGACCCTCCAAAACGCTTGTCAGCCTGATCTCGCGCGTACCTTGTAACCATGTCGCTGCGCAGGTGCCACAAAGAAGCCTCCACGTCAACGTCAATTCGTGAGCCGCTGAGTCGGTGGAGCAGGGTAGCCACGTGCTTCAACCGATGGATCGCCATTCGGTCTGCGTAGGCTGCGTCAGATAATGTCAGGGGCGCCCTTCCATCATCCATCAATGATGCTTTAAGCGCTTTGAGGTAACGCGTCCGGGTCAGGTAAATCTCGTCGAAGCCCTCTCCCGGGCGGTAATTGATTCGTTCGCGATAGAGCTGTTCTCTGAACCGAAGGCCGTGTAGCGTGGGAGCTATATCCGTCACCGTGGTGCGATCTGGCCACGCCATCTGCGTCACCGCCTCGTAGTACGACCGCCAGACTTCCGCGTGTCTCTGTCGCCCATTGCGTTGCTGGATCTTGAAGTATGGTGTTTGGTCATCCACGCGTGTCACCTCGAATACTGTCCCGCTAGGCATATGGGTGACCGATTTCATATGAAGTCGGATGAAACTGAGAGCCAGGAAATAGTTGCTGTAATATGTTGCGACTCCAGCCCAGGTAGATGCCTGCAACTCGCGAAGGTGACTGCGCAAGAGATATAGGGTAAGTGCCCGATCGAAAAACTTGTCCGCTTCGCAGAGCATCGCACCGGCGAGTTCACGGGAGTACGCTTGCTGTGTTTTCCCAGCCCCAGGTGTCCAGACGGAGAGAAGGTTGTCCCTGATGTAGCCGTATTTTCGGGAGGATTGGGACACTGCTACCTCCAAATCAGAGAACGTCACAGTAGCGTTCAAACCAATTGCAGAGCGTTCTTTTTGGCAATTTCTTTCGGCTCGCTACTCTTGAGAGCATCAGCCAGGGAACCCGCAAGACGATTCTCGCCGGGATGCCCAGCCCAGCCTTTGTGGTGCTCCGCAGAAAAGTTGTATGTCTTGATCGGTGTTAGCACGGCAAGGACCGATTTGACCGTGAAGTTCTGGAAGCGCTGCAGGCAAACAGTAAGAACCTGGGGAAGCACTATCAGCCAAGCTGAAAACCCCAGGGCCTTTGTGAGCACGCTGTTCTTGTTTCCCCAGTCGCTGCCGAAGGCTGTCTTGATGGCAGTGAAATAGTTCTTTAGGATGCCATACTGTTCTTCCTCCGAGTACTGGAACAGGGCACCGCGCTCCGAGATTAGATTCTCTACGGCAGTAACTACTCGCGTTTGCGTTATCAAACCATCGCCAGACCCCGTCAGGTCGACGTGACCATACCATGGTGACTCGGGATCATCATTGAGTCTGGTTGCGAGTTCGTGCCCCCTCTGTTGCACATACGTCCCGTCTTTTGTCAGATCTAGCAGGTCGTAGAGAAGTGAGGTCGGTACGCCCTTCTGCTTGGAATTGATGGTTTTGAATTGCTTTGCTTGCTCAGCAACATCGATGCCGAGGAAAGCTGTAACGACGAGATCGTAAGTAGTCCTGGCTTGCCGCAAACCGAACATACGATGCTGTCCATCAATCACCCACGCAGCCCTGGGCTGATCGGGGATGCGCAGGGTTTGAGTTTTTTCATCATAAGTGGCACCTTCTTCTAGATTGACGAGAATGCTATTAGGGATACAGCCATTCTCTTTGTCGATGTAGCGCGCGATGTCGGCCGCGCGCTGCTTCGACAGATTGCGTTGATATCCCGCGTCCTTGTCGTCATCTCGACGGCTCACAAAGGCGATACGGTCGAATGTCGCTGAGTCCAGCACGAAGCTGAATATGCGCCAGCCCCTTTGCTTAGCCACAGATGCCTTTACTTCGACAAACTTTGCGCCATCCTTTTTCACGGCCATAAGCCAATTATAGCGACTCGGGGCCTCGGAAGGGGCAGTCCACATCAAGTGGTCATAGAACGCCCGACGCGGGTATGTACGTCAGTCGATGAGAACCAGAAAGGCCGGTTGTGGGAGGTTTCCAGAGTTCGCCTTCGTTGGATTAAGCCGTACCCGTAAGAAAACTTGCGGACCCTCAGCACACTGCCCTCCCAGCCCCTGCCCCCAGCCTACCGATGGAACTGATCCCCCGTCCGCCAGTCCGGCAGCTTATCCAGATTCCCTATGTCCATCCCCAGGAGAAATCCGAACTCCGCCGCCTGCCCGACCGCCGTGAAATCCCAATCCGCCTGGAACTCATCCGACGGTTGATGGTAGTGCTTGCTGTTGTATTCGGCGTACGCCTGCTCGCCCCAGTCATCCGGCTTGCCGGCGAATTTCGTGGCGTGGCCCACCGAGAACGCCGGAATTCCGGTATGCGCGAATGAGAAGTGATCGCTGCGGAAGTAGTGGCCTGCTCCCGGCTGCGCATCGGGCGCGATTTCGAGATTGAGCCGCCGCGCCGTCTGCTGCGCCAGGGGCCACACGTTGGTCCGCTCGGCGCCCGTCAGCACCACGTCGCGCGCTCGTCCCCACGGGTACAGCGCGTCGTAATTCAAATCGATCGCCGATTTCGCCGGTGGAAACAACGGGTGCTTCGCGTAATACTCCGAGCCCCTGAGCCCGCCCTCCTCGGCCGTCACCGCCAGGAAAAGCGCCGGCCGTTTCGGCTTCTGCGCCAGCCCGCTCCACGCGCGCGCCATCTCCAGCAGCACCGCGCAACCGGTGGCGTTATCCACTGCGCCGTTGTAGACCGCATCTCCATCCACCGGCGTGCCGATTCCCAGATGGTCCCAGTGGGCGCTGTAGATCACATACTCATCCTTCAGTTTCGGATCGCTTCCCGGAATCACCGCCGCCACGTTGCGCGTGTTCAACTCGCGCAGCTTCGACATCACCTTGCCGCGTAACTGGAGACCCAGGTCGATGGGCTTGAAATCCGGCCTCTCCGACGCCGCCAGCAACTCGTCCACCGTGTGCCCGGAAAGCCCCACGACCTTTTCCGCCGCCTCGCGCGTCACCCATCCCTGGAACGAAAGCGCCCGCTCGCCCTGCCCCAGCTTGACCTCCGGATCCTCGCGGCCCCACGAATTCCGCACCACATCCCAGCCATAACTCGCGGTCGGCGTGGTGTGGATGATGATCGCGCCCCTGGCCCCGCGCCGCAGCGCCTCCTCATACTTGTACGTCCAGCGGCCGTAATAGGTCAGCGCGCGGCCGTCGAAGAATTTGGGGTCCACAGACGGCGGCTCGTTAGTGAACAGCAGCAGGATCTTGCCGGTCACGTTCACGCCCTTGTAGTCGTCCCACTGGTACTCCGGCGCCGTGATGCCGTGGCCCACGAACACCACCTCGCCTTCGAAGCGCTGCTGCGGACGCTGGTTGGGGCTCACGCCGACGAACTCGTCCAGCCACTTCAGGTCGACACCCTTGCCCCACGCCGCGAACCCGAGTTGCGCGTCCGGCTGCGTTTCCACTCCCACCAGCGGCACCTTTTGGAAATACGTGCCGTCGTCACCCGCCGGCTTCGCCCCTGCCAGCGCCAGTTGGGTCGCGATGTACGCCGTGGCCAGGTCCCCGCCGCGCTGTCCCACGCCGCGCCCTTCCAGCAGATCGCTCGACAGAAACTTCGTGTGCTCGCGAATGCGCTCCGCGGAAATCGCGCCGCTCTGCGCGTAGAGCGCACCTACGGCAATCACCAGTATCCCGATAGACTTAAGCATATATACGCCTTATAATGAATCGAGGCTTGTCTGCGCCACCCTCTAAGGAACATACTACCCCAATGCCGGAACGATCCCTGACTCACCTGCGCGCGCTCGAAGCCGAGAGCATCCACATCCTGCGTGAGGTCGCCGCCGAGTTCCAGCGCCCCGTCATGCTGTACTCGATCGGCAAGGATTCCTCCTGCATGGTGCGCCTGGCGCAGAAGGCGTTCCACCCCGGCCCCATCCCGTTTCCGCTGCTGCATGTCGATACCACGTACAAGTTCGGCGAGATGGTCGAGTTCCGCGACCGCTTTTGCGCGCAGATCGGCGCGCGCCTGATCGTGCATACCAATCGCGAGGCTATCGCGGATGGCGCCAATCCATTCCGCCTGGGCACATCGAAATGCTGCGGCCTCCTCAAGACCCGCGCCCTGCTCGACGCCATGGCCGCGGGCGGTTTCGATGCCGCGTTCGGCGGCGCTCGCCGGGATGAGGAGAAGTCGCGCGCCAAAGAGCGGGTCTACAGTTTCCGCGACGCCTTCGGCCAATGGGACCCGAAGAACCAGCGTCCCGAGTTGTGGAACCTGTTTAACAGCCGCATCAATCCCGGCGAGAGCATCCGCGTTTTTCCGCTCTCCAACTGGACCGAGCTCGACGTCTGGCACTACATCCATATGGAGAACATCCCCGTCGTGCCGCTCTACTTCGCGCGTCCGCGTCCCATGGTGGTCCGCGGCGAGACGCTGATTCCGGTGGAGCACGACATCCCGCTGCTGCCCGGCGAGAAGCCGCAAATGGTGATGTGCCGCATGCGCTCGCTCGGCTGCACGCCGTGCACCGGCGCCATCCGCTCGGAGGCCGACACCGTCCCCAAGATCATCGACGAGATGCTCCGGTTCCGCCGCTCCGAGCGCGAGAACCGTGTCATCGACCACGATCAGGAAGGCTCCATGGAGATCAAAAAGCGCGAGGGCTACTTCTAATGGCCGCCGCGCATGTCGATCTCCCCGCGCCCGAGTGGGTCGCGGCCACCGCCGAAACCGAGCTGCTCCGCTTCACCACCGCGGGCAGCGTGGACGACGGCAAGTCCACCTTGATCGGCCGCCTGCTCTACGATTCGAAGGGCGTCTACGAAGACCAGCTCGCCAGCGCGCGCAAGGCGACGCGTAACCAGATCGCCGGCGGCCTCGACCTGTCGCTCCTCACCGACGGCCTCCGCGCCGAGCGCGAGCAGGGCATCACCATCGACGTCGCTTACCGCTACTTCTCCACCGCGCGGCGCAAATTCATCATCGCCGATACGCCCGGCCACGAGCAGTACACGCGCAACATGGCCACCGGCGCTTCCACCGCCGATCTCGCCATTATCCTGATCGATGCGCGCGCCGGCGTCCTGCCGCAGTCGCGGCGGCACGCCCATATTGCGACGCTGCTCGGCATCCGCAAGTTGGTAGTGGCCGTCAACAAGATGGACCTGGTGGATTTCCGCGAAGACGTCTTCGCCGGCATCCGCGACGAGTTCACCGGCTTCGTGCAGCAGCTTGGCGTCGAAGATGCGCGGTTCATCCCCATCAGCGCGCTCGATGGCGACAACGTCGTCGAGCCCAGCCGCCGTACTCCGTGGTACTCCGGTCCGTGTCTGCTCGAGTACCTGGAGACGGTGCCGTTGACGCGCGCCTCGGGCGATGAGCCCTTCCGCCTGCCCGTGCAATACGTCATCCGTCCCGACCTCAACTTCCGCGGATTCGCCGGCCAGATTGCCGCGGGCACCATCCGCCGCGGGGACGCCGTCACCGTGCTGCCGTCCGGCCGTACCAGCCGCGTGCGCTCGATCGTGACCTGGGAGGGTGACCTCGAAGAAGCGTTCGCGCCCATGTCGGTCACGATCTGCCTGGAAGACGAAGTCGACGTTAGCCGCGGCGACATGCTGGTTCCCGCCGGCCGCACACCCGATTCCGCGCGCGTCGTCGAAGCCGCCCTGGTGTGGATGAATGAGAAGCCGCTCGTTCCTCACCGCCCGTACCTGCTGAAACACACCACCCAGACGGTGCAGGCGCGGGTGCGCGAAATCCGCGCCCGGGTGGACGTCAACACTCTCGCCGAAGGCCCCGCCGCGCGCCTCGAACTGAATGAAATCGGCCGCGTGATCATCGAAGCCCAGCGGCCGCTGTTCTTCGACCCGTACCGCCAGAATCGCGCCACTGGCAGCTTCGTTCTGATCGACCCGATCACCAACGAGACCGCCGCCGCCGGTATGATCCGGTCGCGCGCCCAGACAGACGAAGGCCGCGGCCGCGTCTCCGCCGCCGAACGCGCCTCGCGCCACGGCCACGGTCCCGCCGTGGTGGTTCTGCCGCCGGGCCGCCAGGAACTGGCCTACGCCATCGAGCGGCTGCTGTTCATCCAGGGATGGGCCGTGTGCGTCATCGAGACGCCCGACCACCTTCGCCAGGCTGTGGATACCGCGCAAGCCGCTGGTGTAGCTGCCATCGTCGTACCCTCGACGGGCGGCGAAATCGTGGAATCTTCACTCGTAGTGGCGGAAGAGGAAGCGGACCGGCCTGACGCCGCCGCCGAAATCGTGGGCAGGCTGTTGCAGAGAGACTGAAGGCCAAAAGCAAAACCGCCGGAGGGTTGAACCCGCCGGCGGTGGGAACTTCTCAAACCTGGGACTTACAGTTACTTCCTGCGGAGCTTCCGGCCGATGAAACCGAACGCGATCAGGCCTGAGCCCAGAAGCGTCATGCTCACCGGTTCCGGAACCGCGCTGCCATTCTGCGAGTACTGCTGATCGATGCGCGAAAACTCGGTGTTGTCCGACGGCGTGCAGCCCGTGCCGCAACTGGTGTCGCCGTGGATCGAAATATCTTTGGTAACGGCCACGAAGGTCACGTTGGGCGTGAAGAATACGGTGTCCGTGAACGAGGTCTGGGCACCGCTGATACTGACCGTGGAGTGTGCCGCCTGGCCGCCAGCCGTTGTACATGCGGCGCCGAAGCCTACTGCGCCCGCGCACCAGTCTTCACTTCCGCTGATGAACCCGGTGCCGCTCAGTGCCACTCCGGTGATCGAGAGGCTGGCGTTCTCAATCAGGTAGTTGGGATCGACGACCCAAACGAAGTACGAAATATCGAAGTTCGCATTCAGGTTCGGCGCCGCGCTAAACACACCGGCGAACGTGATGCCCGGATCGACAAACGAGTTGCCGGGATAGCCAGGGTCAGTAATGCCGTTAACGACAATCCCGTTCGGATCGTAAGTTCCATTCCACTGGAAATTGCCGAAAACTTTGTCATCCTGCTGGCACGCCAGATTTTGACTGGTCAGAATGCCAACGGTGAGCAGCGGCGTGTTGCAGGGCACGATGTTGGTGGGCAGTGGCACCGGATAAGTAATACCAAACGCAGACAGCGACGCTGCTGCGATCATTCCCCCGACTATGAAAAGTCTTTTCACCTTAATCTTTTCCTCCAATTTGGCGATTCTAGTACTGCTGACGAACATGTTGACCCGCGTACACTGGGCCAGTGAATGTATCTTAAGGGACATTCCCGCAAAGTGTCAACGCTCGAACGATTTTGGGAGTACTAGATGTCTGGAAGATAGTCCTATTTATCAGGAATTTACCTGACACGTAATTTAAACCGCTGCAAATGTTGATTTCACACCACTTTCCGGCACTTCCGCAGCTTTAAACTGGAATCAAGTGTTTAGCCATATTTAGATATGAATAGACTTGCGGTATTGTTGCTGTGGACGGCCGCCGGATTCGGCGCCAGTAGACTTCCCGTGGCTTTCGAGCCTAACCGCGGCCAGGCGGCTCCCGGTACCGACTTCACCGCCCGCGGGCCGGGTTTCCGGATATCCTTACGCTCCGGCGGCGCGGATATTGCGGCCGGCCATTCCCCCGTCACCACCGTCCTCACCGGGGCTCACTCGGCCGTCCGGCCCGAGGCAGAAGCGCCGCTGCCCGGTGTCGCCAACTATTACCGGTTGGATGACCCCTCCCACGCCATTTCGGGCATTCCTACTTACGCCCGCGTCCGCTACCGCGGCATCTATCCGGGGATCGACATCGTCTATTACGGCGACCAGGAGCGTCTGGAATACGATTTCATCCTCGCCCCCGGCGCCGATCCCCGCCGCATTCGCATCCGCTATCAGGGGGCGCGCGCCCTCCATGTCGACGCCCAGGGCGATCTCGTCCTCGAAACGGCCGGCGGTACGCTGCGGCAGCACCGTCCGGTCCTCTATCAGGAGATCGCCGGAGTACGGCGCGAAGTGTCCGGCCACTACGTCCTGCGCGGCCGGACTGCCGGCTTCGAAGTGGCGGCCTACGATCGCTCCCGGCCCCTCGTCATCGATCCGGTCCTCACCTGGGCCAGCTATTTCGGCCCCACCAGAACCAATACCGCCGACGCGGTTGCCGTGGATGCCTCGGGAAACATCTATCTGACCGGCTCCACGATTTCCAGTAACGGCTATCTGGACGCCTTCATCAGCAAGCTGAACGCGAGCGGTACTGCCACTATATACACCATGACCGTGGGCGACACCTATGACGATATCGGCCATGCCATCGCCGTCGATATCGCCGGAAACGCCTATGTTGTCGGCGAAACCAATACTCCGACGGCCTTCGGCACGTTCAGTCCGACGACCTTCATCAGCAAGCTCGATTCCACGGGCAAGATCGTCTTCGCTTTCTCCTGGGGTGGCTCGGGCGACGACAATGCCTACGGCGTGGCGGTCGATTCTTCGAACAACGTTTACATGGCGGGCCTCACCAACTCGCCCGATTTCCCCGTCAGCCGCGGCTCGCAGCAAGTCAGCCTCCGCGGAGGCTACGACGGCTTCGTCACCAAGTTCGACGCCAACGGCAATGGCCTCGCGTCCACCTTCCTCGGCGGCAGTGGCGACGACTTCATCTATGCCATCGTCGTGGATAGCTCCGGGACCCTCTATGTCACCGGTTCTACCGGCTCCGCCGATTTCCCGGTGACCCTCGCGGCCTATCAGCCGCGCATCGCGGGCGCCACCGATGCCTTCATCTCGAAGCTTTCGCCCTCGCTCACGCTGAACTACTCGACCTACCTGGGCGGGACCGACAAAGACGGCGCCGACAGCATAGCCGTCGATTCCTCGGGCGCGGTTTACATTGCCGGCCAGACCTCTTCCACCAATTTCCCGATGGTGAATCCGTTGCAAAAAGCTTTCGGCGGCGCCTCCGATATCTTCATAGCCAAGTTGAGCGGCGACGGCGCGACGCTCGGCTATTCCACCTACTTAGGCGGCACGAAAGACGAAATCGCCTACGCCGTGGCCGTCGATGGGGCAGGGAACGCGTACATCACGGGCGCCACAACCTCGACCGACTTTCCCGTCAGCGACGCGTTCCAGCAGACCAACCAGGGCCAGACCAACGGGCTGGTCGCCGGTATCAGCGCGTCCGGTTCCACGCTGTTGTTCTCGAGCTACCTGGGCGGATCCGGATCGGCCGACGCGGGCGGCGATTATGGCAACGCGCTGGCGGCTAGCTGCGCGGCCGGCGTGGTGGTCGTGGGCACCACCGCGTCCAACAATTTCCCCGCCACTACGGGCGCCGTGCGCACCGCCTATGGCGGAGGGTCGAGCGACGGTTTCATCGCCAGTATCGGGGTGTTGGGGATGCCCGCCATCGCCGCCGGCGGCGTGGTCAACGCGGCGACTTCTTCGAACGCGCCGGTCGCGCCCGGTTCGCTGATTACGATCTACGGCAGCTTCCTCGCGCTTTCGACGCAGCAGGCCTCGACACTGCCGCTCCCCACCACGCTTGGCGGCGGCGCTTCCGTCACCATCAACGGGACGCCCGCCCCCATCGTTTATGCCGGCGCCGGCCAGATCAACCTGCAGGTCCCCTACGGAGCCGGTCCCGGCAGCGCCACCGCCGTGGTCTCGACGCCCTGCGGCGCGAGCGCCTCCGCGACGTTCCAGGTGGCACCGGCCGCGCCCTACGTGTTTTCCATCGGCAACAATGTGGCGGCGGCGAGAAACCAGGACAACAGCATCAACGGCCCTGGCAATCCGGCCAAGGCGGGCAGCGTGATCACGGTATACCTGACCGGCATTGGCCCGCTGGATAATCCCGTGGATACCGGAGGTGCGCCGACGGTTCTATCGCAGGCAACTTTGCCGAAATCCGCCAGCATCGGCGGCGCGAACGCGGTGTTCCAGTTCCTGGGACTCGCCCCCGGTTTTGTGGGACTGGCGCAAGCCAACCTTTTCGTCCCGGCTCTCAGCGGCGGCCCCTATCCCGTAGTGATTACGGTCGGCGGCGTGGACAGCAACGGTCCGACGATCTACGTGCAATAACGGCCTGACGCTGGCCACACAAATATTTTCTAAAGCCTGTCGATTTCGCCAAGCCCGGTTCGACGTGTTGGTAGAAGGAGAAATCATCATGCGATTCCTAAGCATCTATAAGTGCGCGGAAAGAGGCGTTATGCCGTCACCGGAAGAGATGGCCAAAATCGGCAAGTTCAACGAGGAGGGGATGAAAGCCGGCTTCCTGCTTGCAGTCGAGGGTTGTCTGCCCAGGGCGACCGGCGCGCGGGTTCGCATCTCGAACGGCAGCCTGACTGTGACGGACGGGCCTTTCACCGAATCCAAAGAGGTGGTCGGTGGCCTCGCCCTCCTGCAGTCGAAATCGAAGGAGGAGGCTGTCGAATTGGTCAAGCAATTTCTCCAGGTGGTGGGCGATGGCGAGTGCGAGCTTCGCCAGATATTCGAGGCCAACCCGAATCAGCATCGCAAATCCTAACCACGCGTGGCGGCCGTCGGCGTCCAGTCCCTGACTCGTGATAGGATATGGCCGATCGGAGGACGACAAATGCCACAATGCTCCAGACGCAATTTCCTGAAGACCGGACTCGCCGCGGGAGTGCTCGCGGGTACCGGAAGCCTGCCCTTGCGAGCGGCGCGCGGGACAGCTACGGATTGGGTGACGCTCGGGAAATCCGGCGTCAAAGTGACGCGGCTCGCGTTCGGCACCGGCACGATGAGCGGACGCACGCAGCGCGAACTGGGGCAGGACCAGTTCACCAGCCTGGTGCGCCACGCGTACGACAGCGGCATTCGCTTCTTCGAAACCTCCGAGACTTACGGCGAGATGCACAAGATGCTGGGCGTGGCGCTGAAGGGCATTCCGCGCGATTCGTACCGGCTGATGTCCAAGGTGACGACGCGCGAAGGGGTAGATCCGCAGGCGAAGATCGATGAGCTGCGCAAGCTGGCAAACACCGATTACTTCGACGTGATGCTGATGCACTACCAGCACGTGGGCACTTGGCCGGCGGACACGGTGCGCTGGCAGGACGGGATTCTGGAAGCCAAGTCGAAAAAGGCTGTGGTGGGTCACGGCGCGTCGGTGCACGGGTTGCCGGCTCTGCGCCGGTTCCCGGGAAACAAGTGGCTCGAGATCGCCATGATCCGCATGAACCACAACGGCACCAAGATGGACGCCGAGGATTACAACACGGGCGGCTTGGGGAACGTGAACGAGGTGGTCACGCATATGAAGCAGGTCCGCACGGAAGGCATGGGCGTGATCAGCATGAAACTGGTGGGCGAAGGCGCCTTCACGACCCGTGAGGACCGGAAGGCGGCGATGCGCTTCGCGTTCAATAATGCGGGCGTCGATTCCGTGACGGTCGGCTACAAGAACATGGCGGAGATCGACGAGGCCATCGAAAATCTGAATCTGGCACTGGCGTAGCGCGCGGCGTCATTTTGGTAATGACGCCTGCACGAACTTCACCAGATCGGCGTGGTACTTCACCGCCGACGGCTGGTCGATGTAGACCATGTGGCCCGACTCGTAGTAGCCCAGCGAAATATTGTTCTTCTTGATTTCGTCCGACGCCTTCAAGTGGGCGATGGTCCACTCCATAGGGTAGAAGGGGCAGGCGAAATCGTAATAGCCGAATCCCACAAATAGATGCATGTGCGGATTCTTGGCGAAAGCGTTCTCCAGGTTGACTACCGTGTTGTATTCGCCGGACCACGGCGGCGCGTTCCCCGAGACGTAATAGAGGTTGTCGTTCTTGTAGTTCAGGTCATTGCGGATGTAGGCCTCGAAGGCGGTGAGGAAACAGTTCTCGATGTTGGAATTGCTGTAATCGAAACTGGTATTGTTGGCGCCCCCATCCAGTTGGTAGCCGGCAAAGCGCGAATCCAGGCGCGACGTCATCAGGTGCCGATCGCGCAGCAGCTCGGTGCTGAACGGCCCCAACGGGACACGCAGGTCGAGTCCATCGATGAAGTTCTTGGAGAGTCCCGTGTATCGCGCCATGTTGCCCAGAACCTTGTCGCGCTGGGCTTGCGTCGCGCGCGCGCCGTCGAACAGATATTCGAGGTATTCGCCCGAAGCGAATTCGCGCGCCTGTTTAGCGATCTGCTCAACCGTGAGCTTTTGCAGATCCGGCGCCAGCTTCTTGTGAAAATGCGCGGTCATGATTTCGGTCGGAAGTGTGCTGAGCTGGCGCTGTTCGCCCGCGCTGGCGTTGGAGTCGATCACCGCCGACAGCAGCATCACGCCGTTAATCGGAATGTCGCGGTCGGTCAGGTAGCCGGCCAGCCCCGCCGCGCGCGTGGTGCCGTAGCTCTCGCCGCCCACAAACAGCGGCGAACCCCAGAGATTGTATTGGTTCAGGAAACTGCGGATGAACTCGCCGAAGGCGGCCAGATCGTTCTCGACGCCGCCGAAGTTGGGGCCATAACCGGGACGGTCCGGGCGGCTGAAGCCCGTGCCCATAGCGTCGATGAAAACCAGATCGCCGGTATCCAGCAGGCAGTTGGGATTGTCGACGTAGGTGTACGGCGGCGGCGTTGCCAGGCCGTTCGAATTCATCTTCACCATCTTGGGGCCGAACGCGCCCATGTGCAGCCAGACGGTGGCCGCGCCCGGTCCGCCGTTGAACAGAAACCAGACTGGCCGTTTGGACTTGTCGGTGACCCCGCTCTTGGCATAGTAGACGTAAAAAAGATGCCCCTCGGTCACCCCACTGGTGGCATGGCGAATGGGCATGAATCCGACGCTGGCGGTGTATGGGATGGTCTCCCCGTGCAGCGTGATCTGATGCTGCGTGGCGATCGGTTGCGCCGGGTAGGCGATCGGCTGCATCTCTTCCTGGTTGTAATTGAAGCGATAGAAACCGTTGGTGGCGGCTGCGGCGCCGCCCCGGCCCTGTCCGAACGCCTCCGCCCCCATGGCAGCGATGAGGATGAGGAAGATGCAAAGCTTGTGGTTTAATCGTCCGTGAATTCTCATGGCGTTGCTCCTTGGTTGCGCCGCCTAATTGCGCGTGGGTGATGTCGCTTCGTTGACGAACCTGGCCAGGTCGCCATGCAGTTTGACGAGCGCCTTGTTGTCGGCGTAGGTCATCTGGCCCGCTTCGAAATGACTGACGGTGATGTTGTGGGCCCGGACCTCCGGCGACACATTCAGGTGCGCCAGCGTAAACTCGGCCGCATAGAACGGCGCGCTCAGATCGAAGTAGTTCACGGCCACGAAGAGCCGCATATTGGGGTTGCGGGCGAAAGCGCCGGCCAGGCTCGCGTCGTCGCTCCCGGTGGATGTGAACGCGCCGACGCCGCCGCTCGACAGGTAGAAGATTCCGTTGTTGGCGTTGAAGGTAAGCTCGCGCTGCAGGTAGGTCTCATATGCCGTCTGGAACCCGCCGGCGAGATTGCTCAGATTGAAGTCGATCGGGGCCGGAGGAGGACCAAAGGCGCCGCGCCCACCGCGTCCGCCACCGCCCGCTCCCGGTACAAAACCGCTCACCCGCGCATCCGAGCTTGACAGTCCACGGTGCTCGTCGCGCATCAGCTCGGTGTTAAAGCGGTCCAGGGTAATGCGCAAATTGTTGTTCACGATGAATGCCTTCGAGAGCCCGGTCAGCCGTGAGAGATTCGCGACTACCTTGGTGCGTTCCTCGGGCGCCATGCGGTCGCCTTTGTAGAGCGCGTGCAGATACTCGCGCGATGCAAACTGGCGCGCCTGTCCCGAAATCTGCTCGGCGCTCATCGCCGTCAATTCGGGCGACAGCTTCTTGTGGTTCCAGGCGGCCATGATCAGGCTGGGCAGCAGCGTGATGTATTGCGCATCGCCGGCGAGAGCGTCGGCGCCGATCGTCATCGATAGCAGCACCACGCCGTGAACCGGGATCTTGTGTTCGTCGAGATAGGCGGCCAGGCCCGCGACCCGGCCGGTGCCAAAATCCTCGCCCGCCAGAATGAGCGGTGAGTTCCTGCGATTGTATGTATGGACAAAACTTCGCACGAACTCTCCAAGTGAAGCGATGTCGGCGGTCGTATTCCATAAGCTCGGGCCACGGGCCGGCTGGTCGGGCCGGCTGAATGCGGTGCCCACCGGATTCACGAAAACCAGATCCGCCCGGCCCAGCAGCGTATGCGGATTGTCGACCCATCCGTAGGGCGGCAATCCGGCAGAGCCGTCATTCATCCACTTCATCCGCTTCGGGCCAAGACCGCCAAACTCCTGCCACGCGGCCGCTACACCAGGCGCGCCGCCCAGGAAAAACATGATCGGGCGTACGGAGGCGTCGGTGACGCCGTCTTTGGCATACCAGGTATAAAACAGATGGGCTTCCGATTGTCCCGTGGTGGCGTTGCGCAGGGGCATGTAGCCGGCCCGCGCCGTGTAGGCGAGCGCTTCCCCGTTTATCGTGATCTTCTGGTGGGTTTCCGTGGGTTGGGCCTCGGAAATCGCCGACCCTGAACCCGCCGTCGGATCGTAGTTGTAAAACTCGCTGGCTCCAGTACCTCCACCTTCGCCGCCGCGTCCCCCGCGGCCAGCAGCACCCGCGGGCGCACCAGCAGGCGCTCCGGGCTGTTGCTGCGCGGCAGCGGCTCGCCCGGCTCTACCGCCTTGGCCCCAGGCAGTGAACGATATGCCGAGTGCGATCGCCAACAGGATTTGTACGTTACGTATGCATTGCATGTGACTCAACCTCTATTCGGGCTCGAAAAGTACGCAGGCAGCCATTTTACAAGAGCGGCGGCGCTACTACCAGCTACGGACGCAGATTACCGCGCAATACTTCCGGAGAACGGCGTCTGTTCCACCTTGTCCCGGCCCTCGGTGATGAGGACGGTCCGGTTGACCCCTACGTTTGTCCACGACTGCTTCTCTCCGGTTGGCCAGCGCACCTCGATCCGATCGACTCGATCGGCTTTACCGATGCCGAAATAGAGAGTGAATGCGCTCTGCGAGTAATAGCTGCCGCCGCCTAAAACGTCGGCGATCTGTTTACGGCCGTTGGCTTCGACCGTGCATCGAGCACCGATGGCGCTGCGGTTCGACCGCGTCCCGGTCAGCGCGATCGCAATCGCGTTCTGTCTCGGGCCGACGTTTTTGAGCAGAGTAGGCCGCTCGTTCATATTGACGATGAGGATTTCCGGACGCCCGTCGCCATCGAGGTCTCCTGTTGCCAAACCCCGCGAAGGGCGCGTGGGCGTGAAGCCGGGACCGGCTGAAGCGGTCACGTCGGAAAAACGGCCGTTGCCGAGATTGCGATAGAGCAGGGTCTTCTGCTGATAGGTTTCGCCAATCGGCGAGCGGTCGATTTCCGGATACACGTGCCCGTTGGCCATGACCAGGTCGGGCCATCCATCCTCGTCGATGTCCAGGAACGCGATGCCCCAACCCAGCAGTTGATTCCGCCCCAGCCCGGACTGTTCCGAGACGTCTTCGAAGAACTTGCCATCTTCATTCCTGTACAGCGATGGCCGGTCGCCGGAGAAATTAGTTTTCGCGATGTCGAGAAGCCCGTTGCCGTCGTAATCCGCGACCGCAATTCCCATGCCGGCCTGAAGGTGGCCATCGGCATTGTAAGCGACACCCGCTGCGTCCGCGCGTTCTTCGAAGGTGCCGTCGTGCTTGTTGCGGTAAAGAAGGCTGGGAGTCTGGTCGCAGGCGACATAGATGTCCGGCCAGCCGTCGTTATCGAAATCCGCGACGACTACGCCGAGGGCATACCGGCCGCCGGGCGCGAGGATTCCGGCTTTCTCCGAGACATCCGTAAAGGTGCCGTCGCGGTTGTTGCGATAGAGCGCATTGTGGGCGGTAGGCAGTCCCAGCGGACCGCATACGACCACCATCCCCTTCCACTCGCAGTTCTGGCTGCTTCCGGGCTTCGGAGTTTTATTCAGATCCAGGTCGACATAGTTGGCGACGAAAATATCCAGATAGCCATCGCCATCGTAATCGATAAACGCACAGCCGGACCCCCAGCGCGTGCCGGTGACAGGGAGGTGGGCGGGATCGGTGATATCCGCGAATCGTCCGTTGCCCAAATTCCGGTAGAGGCTGTTGTGGCCGTAGTAGGTGACGAAAAGATCCGGATGACCGTCGTTGTCGAAATCGCCAACGCACGCGGCTTGCGCCCAACCGGTACGCGTCAGCCCGGCCTGCTGGCCCACTTCGGTAAAGTGACCCTTGCCATCGTTGCGGTAGAGTTGCGAGCGGGTTGGCGGCGCGTTGGGGTCAAGCGTAGTTCCATTCGCGATGAAAACGTCGTTGGCCCCGTCTCCGTTGTAGTCGAAGATCGCGGCCCCGGTGCCGGTGCTTTCGAGAATGAAATCCTTTTTGTACTTGCCGCCGAAGGTGTTGGGAACCGTCAGACCCGACTGTGCGGCGATATCGACGAAGCGGATGCCGGGGGTGTCCGCTAGTAGAAGAAAGGAGAGAAAGGCAAACGCACCGGCCCCGAGCCACTTCATCATTCAATGGGCTCCGAGTTGCTGCAGCGCCCGAGTCGCCTGTTGGACAATCGCCGCGTCGCTCCCTTTGGCAGCTTGACGCAGATGAATCGTGGCATCAGTTACGTTCCCCTGAGCGGCCAGCACATTCCCCAATCGTAAGTGGGCCCGGCTTGAATCGGGCTGCAATTCGAGCGCTCGCCGATATTCTCCTGCAGCTTCGGGCAATTGCCGTTTCCTCTCAAAAAGTCCCCCCAGCAATTCGTGGACTTCCGCCAGATTACCGTCAGCGCGTACCGCAGCCTCGGCACGCTGCTGAGCTTCGTCGAATCGATTGGCGCGGGCGAGCGCCAGCGCATAATCGTAAAGATGCGGTGCAGAGCCGGGACGCAGGCGAATCGCCCTTTCGAAATTGTACATAGCTTCGGCTGTTTCGCCCTTTTCGGCTAGAATCCTGCCGGCCAGATCCCACGCATCCTCATCGTAGGGATCGATGCGAAGTGCGTCACGCAACGCAAGCTGGGCTCGATCCCGCTGCCCGGTTTTCAATAGAATTTCGGCGAGCTTTCTGGACTTCTCCGGCAAACTCGGATCGAGTCCGATCGCTTTTTGAATCTTGTCGATCGCCTCGGTCATGCGCCCTGAACTCGAATCCAGTGTTCCATACCGGTACCAGGTTTCCGGGTCGGAGGGCGCAATCTGAATGGCTCTCTTCAATATTTCCGTGGCTCGCGAGGATTCCCCGGAAGCCTGCAGTGCGCTCGCCAGTCCTCGCAACCCCCTCAACGAACGCGGACTCAGCCGAACCGCTTGATCGTATGCCGCGACGGCTTCCCGCTGTTCCCCAGTGCCCTGCCAGGCATCCCCGAGCACGATATAGAACTCGGCCTCGCGCGGTTTCTGTCTTTCGATTTCGCGCGCCAACTCCGGTAGGCCAGCCTCTACATTATTTCCGAGCCCCACTTGCGCCACGGCGCGGTAGAGCGCGTTCTCGTCCGTTTTAGGAATCGGGGACGGATAGTATGGCACGACTTCTCCGTGGTAATCCTCGGCTGAGCGTTCGGGCAATTCGGCAAGCAGGTTTCCTGGAGGCCGGCGCTGGATCAGATGGTCGGTCATGATCATGTGCGGGGTATCCTCCGCGCGCCGCTTGGGCATGTGGCACGTAATGCAATCGGTCGCGGCCGGGTGCTTGCCGGATGAGATCAGGGAATCGAGCGCTCCGATTGAGCCCTGCTCTGTGGCATGGCACTGCCGGCAGATGGCTGAATAGTGGTTCGTTGCTTCCTGGCCGCGCGGTGCCCGATGCGGATTGTGACAGGTTTGACACGTCAGCCTGCCTTCGCTCCCGGCAAAACACCTGGACTGACGTAGCCTGTATACGGAACTCACCGCCTCGAACTTGTCGTCGTGTCCTGTACCGGGTGCATGATCGAAGAACAGTGCGAAGTCCTCGATCGGCTCTCCGGGGACGAAGGAAAAAGGACCTCGGTTGAATCTCTGTATGACAGCCGGAATCCGCCCGCTCGTGGTCTCGAGATGGCACTGCATACACACCTCCATCTGGCGTTTGGAACTGAGGCGGGCGGGATTCACGATGCTGCCGCGAGTGTCTGCCGCCTTGGAGCCGGCGGTCCCGGCGGTGCGAACGTGCTTGCCGCCCGGTCCGTGACATCGTTGGCAGTCGATCCCCGCAGGCAGGTCGCCGAGGAAGACAGGGTCGCTACCCGTCGCTACGTGACCCGCAGGTATACGCGGAATTCCGTTGTGGCAAAACATGCACTTGTACGCGATGAAGCGGCGGGTCCGCGGGAGATCGGAATCGGAGCCTGGCGACATGGCCCAAGAACCCGCTGACGCTGCCGGTTTGGAAGGGTTGCGTTGCTGGTTCGGGTCCGGATACCAGCCCAACGGGAGCTCGATGAGGGTTCCGGCGGACGTACGATGCAGATAGGACCGCGCGTGGTTGCCCGAGCCCAGGACGTAGTCCACCCTCATCTCTTCGACGTTCGTTTCCCGTCCCGCAAAACCGGTCTGCCAGCGCCGCTGATAGAATTCGCCATCGCGCCGAACCATTGAGTAGTGAGTATCGGACAACGCGTGAAAGAATTCGTTGTGCCCCGTGTAGTCTTCCAGGGTGTTCTCGGGAGTCGGGCGAAAAAAAGATCGGCCCATGCCGGTCTGGCGGTAGTCATCAGCGAGTTTCCGATGACACGCGGCGCACACTCGGGCGTCGACGTATTCGGCGTTTCTGTCGTCCGGATTGGCCTGGACCGGCCTGGGCAGAGAGGCATATATCAATAGGGCGAGGCATCCTGCCAGGACCAGCTTCCAAGGTGACCGAATCCGTATCAAATGCCCACGCTCCCTGTGCTTCTTGCTACCCGGCGTTTACCTTGAACATAACATCAACCCATTAGGGAATTCCTGAGTGAATCATGACCCGGAATTAAGGCAGTCGAGCGTACGCCCTTGAGCTTCCGGGACTTCGGCGTCCCAGGGGTCACCTTAACGGTCCACCTTTTGGGGGTTGACTCCGCTCGCCGACGGTGATAGCATCCCCCGGAGTCTACCTTAGCCACGCGTCTTGGGGGGGTCTGAATGCACCGCGACTTTTCAGGGCTACGAATTGCCCTGCTTACTTTCGTTCTTGCGTGCGCAGCGTATGCGCAACGCGATCTTGCAACTCTCGTAGGAACCGTTTCCGATCCGTCAGGCGGTATTATCGCCAACGCGAAGGTAACGATCGCCGAGACCGGAACCGGACAGGTGTACGCACTATTGACCGGCAGCAGCGGAGATTTTGTGCGTCCGGCATTGAAACCATCCACCTACTCCGTCACCGTTAGCGCACCCGGATTCAGGACATCCGAGCAGAAGGATATCATTCTGAAGGCCGGTGAGCGAACGGGCGTTAATTTTACGCTGACCGTAGGCGACGTGGGGCAGACGGTGGAAGTCACCGCAGGGGCACCCTTGCTCCAGACCGAAAGCACTCAGGTTGGAGCGGCGATGAACACCAAAACGCTGACCGATGTTCCGCTTGGCGGGCAGCGCAATTTCGCCTATCTGGCCCGCCTTTCTCCGGGTGTACTTCCGGCTGAGCCCGGCGCTCGCGATGCGGCCAACGGCGGTTTCTCCGCCGGCGGCGTGCGCGGAAACGGTCAGAACAATTTCCTGCTGAACGGTGTCGATAACAATGTCAACACGATCGACTTCCTGAACCAGACCTCTTACGCGGTAGGGCCCTCGGTGGAAGCCATCAGCGAGATGAGCGTCCAGACGAACGGCTTTAACGCCGAGTATGGCCGCGCGGCCGGTGCGGTCATCAACGTAAATCTCAAGTCGGGCTCCAACGGATTGCACGGCAGCCTTTTCGAAATACTGCAGAACCGGCAACTGAACGCCAACAGTTGGACCAACAACCAGGCGAACAAACCGCGCGGGCCATACATCCAGAATCAATTCGGCGGAACTGCGGGCGGCCCTATCGTCAAGAATAAGTTATTCATCTTCGGCGACTACCAAGGGACCCGCATCGCCTCATCCGGCGGCATCCAGGGGCTCGGCTTCACGAATAGCAATGCCACGGTTCCCACTGCGGCGATGAAGGCGGGGGATTTTTCGAGCATCCTCGGCGCCGCCGCCACCGGCACGGACGCCAATGGAAACCCGATCGGCTTCATCAAGGGCGCTATCTACGATCCCGGGTCGACGGTCGGGCCCGCCACCGCGCCAATCTCGCGGAACGTGTTTCCGGGCAATAAGATCCCGGCAAACCTATTTGATCCAGCCTTCAATAAGCTCCTGCAACTATTTCCGAACCCGAACCAGACCATCATTACCGGCAGCCAGCCGACAGGCGATTACTTCTACAACACGGCCGGCTCACAACAAACGGACCAGGGTGATCTTCGTGTCGACTATCGGCTCAGCGACAGCGACAGCCTGTTCGGTTCCATGAGTTGGGGGAACACCAATAAGAGCAGCGTTGCGCCGTTCCCGGGAGCTCTCGACAGCAGCGGATTCAACGGCACCGGCGAACTCGACCTCAACCGCAACGGACAGATCAGCTACACTCGCGTCTGGAAACCGACCATCGTCGCCGAAACCCGCGTGAGCTTCACTCGCCTCGTAACGTCGCGCGTTGGCGCCAACCCAGACACGGATTTGTTCAAGCAGTTTGGTATCGGCGGGTATAATCCGACCACTGCCTATACAGCCAATGGCGGCCTTCCGAACATCAATCCCGGCGGATATACGGGATTCGGCGGCGCGCAATGGGGACCCACTCTCGAATACAACAACGTTTGGGACTTTGTCCAGAACGTCGCCATCAGCAAGGGGTCTCACGCCATTAAAATGGGCGCGGAGTTCCGGCAGGTGAAGTTTCCATTCTTCCAGGTGCCCGCTCCTCACGGGATCGTCAACTATAGCGCCAACCAAACTGCCTTCCCCTCGGGGAGGTCGTCGTCGCTTGGGCCAAATGTCGACGCAGTTACGGGTGACTCCGTCGCTTCCGCACTGCTGGGGCAGGTGGATAACGCTTCGATTTCGACGACAAACTTCATTTCGTCCCAGAAGGTCGCTTGGGCCGGCTATGTTCAGGACGACTGGAAGGTCTCGAGGAAACTGACTGTCAACATCGGGATGCGCTACGAACTTTGGTCGCCGATCGGGGAGAGATTCGGGAGACAGGCGAACTTCGACATGCAGACCATGACTCTCTATATCCCCAAAGGCAAGCAGCAGGATTTAGCGCTGCCGCCGAATTTCGCGGCTGCGTTCCCCAACGTCAAAGTGTCTCGCGGAGAAGTATCCAACTACCTGATCCCCTGGGACAAATTTGATTTCGGTCCGCGTCTCGGACTTGCCCTGCAATTAACCAGCAAGACGGTGATCCGCGCCGGCTATGGGATTTTCTACGGTGGCGAGGAAAACCAGGGCGGCAATCCGAACCGGGGTGAAGGCATACCTTTCAACGAGACGGTCCAGATGAATCGGACGCAGGGGATATCCAAATACATAGGTGTGTCGGATGTTGCCTGCACGGGTTGCAATTTCATGCCCGGCGCGCTGACAGGTGGTTTCCCGGCGAGCCCGTTTACGCTGAATGCCAACATCCAGTTCCGCGGCGTCCAACCTGACTTCCGTAACCCGCTGGTGCACAAATGGAACTTGATCGTGCAGCGGGAGTTGCCCGGTGGTGTGGCTCTCGAAATCGGCTATGAGGGGAATCACCAGGCGCATCAAGTGATCCTCGGAAACACCGATACCTTCGCGAACTTCGGTACGACGAACGGTGCGTTCACCCAGGATACCCAACGGTATATCAACGCGGGGTGTCCGCCGCCAACGTGCCAGTCGGTTGGCACGGGCCTTCAGATGACCGTTTCCAACGGCTTCGGCAACTATGCGGCAGGTTCGGCAAAGCTCGAGAAGCGCTTCTCGAAAGGCTTGCAGTTCCTGACGGCATACACCTGGAGCCATGCATTGGCGAACGCCGGAACACCGCTCAGCGGATCGAGCAATATCGGCTTCCCCGATCCTACAAACTGGGGTTCCGGATATGCCAGCGCTTCGTGGGACATCCGGCACAGTTTCACTAGCGCGTTCAATTACGACCTGCCATTCGGTAAGGGCAAGCGGTTGGGCGGCAATATGAATCGCGCCGCTGACATCCTGGTGGGTAGCTGGCACGCCAATGGTCTTCTGACGCTTCGCACTGGTGTGGCTTACGGCTTGAACGGCAGTTGTCAAGGTGTTTGGGGCAGATGCGAGCCGGATGTGGTCTCCGGATTCGGTGCAGACCAGGCGCCTTCCGCTGGACGCACGCCGAACCAGTGGTTCGACATCAACGCTTACAAAGTTGCCGCGCCTCTGACGGGCGGCAACCTGGGCCTCCAGGCTCTCACAGGTCCGCCCACCAGGACACTCGACTTCTCATTGTTCAAGGATTTCAACGTCACTGAACGCTGGAAGCTCCAGTTCCGCAGTGAAGCGTTCAATATCGCCAACACTCCGCTCTTCAGCCTACCCGGCCTGAATGTGACCGACTCGAAGGCGCTGGGTGGCAACGGTAACTTCGGCAAGATTACGAGCACCCAGACGGGTACGGAGCGCCGCTTGCAGTTCGCGCTTCGGCTGTCGTTCTAAACAGGTAAAGAGTCACTTTGAGCAGAGCGGTCCGCTTCGGCGGACCGCTTTTTCTTGCCTCGTCCGGGAAATCTGTGAACACTGTTCCTTGGTAGACTGCTTTTTGCGCTGGTTGTGGCATCTCCTCTCATAACCCAAGGAGGCCTAACATCTTGGGAAGTGTCGCGTCCAATTCGAATTGGAGTTCACATGAAGCTCACCAGCGATCTCAGCCACGCAGTGCGGTCTCTGCTCCGGGAACCCGGATTCGCCGTGTCGGCGATTCTCATGCTCGGATTGGGCCTCGGCGCCACTAGCGTCGTCTTCTCGCTGGTGAACGGCGTCCTGCTCAAGCCCCTTCCGTACGCGCAGCCGGACCGCCTGGTGAGTATTCGCGAGGTCATTCCCAGGATCGCCCACCTGTATCCTTCGTTGCCGGTCAACGCCCGCCACTTCGTCGAGTGGCGCAAATCGTGCCCTTCGCTGGAGAGTATGTCCGTGTTCCAGCCGGGGACGCTGAACCTGACCGGGTGGGGAGAGCCCGAGCGTCTGGATGCGGCGATCGTGTCGGCAAACCTCTTCCGTGTCCTGGGGGTCCGGCCGGTGCAGGGCCGCGATTTTCGCGATGACGAGGAACAGGAGGGTAAGGACACTGTCGCCATTCTGACTGACGGTCTGTGGCGCCGCCGGTTCCATGCCGACCCGTCGCTGCCAGGCCGCACCATTTCGCTGAATGGCCGTGTCCGGACCGTAGTCGGAATTCTCGCGCCCGATTTCCGCTTCCCGGACCCCAACGCGTTTGCCACCGGCCAGGCGGTCGCGCCGCACGCCGAAGTCTTCGTGCCGAAGGTCTTTGCCAAGGGCGAGCTGCAGCAGTTGCTCGGCACTCACAACTACGCCACGATCGCCCGGCTGAGGTCCGGCGCTTCGCGAGAACAGGCGGTGGCCCAACTCGAGGCCGTGCAGGCAGGCATGGAAGCCATGGCGGGGGAGAAGATCCACCTGCGGGCTCTGGCGATTCCCCTGCTCGAGACCGTGGCCGGCAAGTCCCGGCGCGGGCTGCTGGTGCTGATGGGCGCCATTGCAGCGCTGCTGCTGATTGTCTGCGTCAACCTGGCCAACCTTCTGCTGGCGCGCCGCGAGCGCCACAGCCGGGACTTCGCCGTGCGGGCGGCGCTGGGCGCCACGCGGGGTGCGCTGATCTTTCACGGATTGGCGGAATCTCTGCTGCTGGCCTTTGGCGGAGGCCTGCTGGCGGCGGGCATCGCCGCCGCTGGAATCGGCTTGCTGAAGGCATACGCTCCCGCCGGCATTCCTCGGCTCGACGAGGTGGCGCTGGATAGCCGTGTAATGGGGTTCGCCGCCATGCTGGTTGCCGTTACCGCCCTCCTGTTTGGGTTTCTTCCGGCCTGGCTGGCGAGTCGCGCCGATCCACAGGACACGCTGCGTTCCGCCACCCGCGGCGCGACCGCCTCATCCGGCGCGATGCGGCTGCGGAGCGTCCTGGTCGCGTCCGAAGTAGGCCTGAGCGCCGCCCTCCTGATCCTCGCGGGAATGCTGTTAAACAGCTTCGTGCGGCTCATCCGCGCCGACAAGGGATTCCTCGCGCCCACGGTTCTGGCGGTGGACATCGGCTTGTCGGGCGACCGGTATCAGCCGGATGCGGCGCGGGACGGCTTCTATCGGAGGCTGTTCGCCGCACTGTCCACGCAGCCGGGCGTGCAGACGGCGGCCATCTCTTCCGCCCTGCCCCTACAGGGCGAAACGTGGATCGACGGCGTTTCCACCAATGGCGGCTCCAGTCCCGAGTTTTCGGTGAATGTCCGGTTTGTCAGTCCCGACTTCTTCCGTACCATGGGCATTCCATTGCGCGCGGGCCGGCCTCTCAGCGAGAACGACCGCGGCCACCAGCGGGCCGTGATTTCCAGCCGCCTGGCATCGTCCCTGTGGCCCGGGCAGGACCCGGTGGGACGCCGGTTCACGCGTGGGAACAACGAATGGTTCGAAGCGATCGGCGTAGCTGGCGACGTTCGGGCCGAGGCGGACCAGGCGCCGGTGGCGATGATGTATCGCGGCTATTGGGACTGGATGCCGTACCGGACTGTGTTGGTCGCGCGCGCCGCCGGCGCCCCTCAATCCATTGCCGGCGCCCTCCGCGCGGCGATCCACGCGGCCGATCCGGATGTCCCGGCGCCGGCCATGCGCACCATGTCGGAGGTGCTCGATGCGAGCGTAGGCACGCGCCGCTTCCAGATGCTGCTGGCCGGCGGATTTGCCCTAATGGCCCTGTTGATTGCCAGCTTCGGAATCTACGCCGTAGTATCTTATTCAGTCGCGCGGCGCACCTCGGAGCTGGGAATCCGCGCCGCGCTGGGCGCGCGGGCCGGCAATCTGTACGGCCTGATCCTTTGGCAGGGCATGGCGCCGGTGGTCGTCGGACTGCTGGCCGCTGCCGCCGCTGCCGTGGCATTCGGCCGTGTCCTGAGCAGCCTGCTGTATGAGGTAGACGGCCGCGATCCGCTCACCATCGCGCTGGTCGCCGCACTCTTCGGACTGGTCTCCCTGGCCGCCTGCCTCATCCCGGCCCGCCGCGCCAGCCGCCTGGACCCCCTGGACGCGCTTCGCTACCAGTAGTGCGTGCCGCCAGGCGTGCCATCGCACCGATGGCGCGCTCCGCACGCCGGTGTGATGGGGGCCCGATGTCCTGTGCGTTTGTCCGCCGGGCGGTGCGGTTGTTCCGATTCGCGTCGCGGAGTTCACCTGCCGTTTCGGATGAAGCCGTTCGTTGACTGCTGCTATCTGACGGCGTCCTGCTGTGCCTTCTCCAGCTTCGCGTGGCGTTCCCGTTCGGCCTGGGCCGCCTCAGGTTTGCCCAGACGATCGTAGACGCGGGAAAGGCGGTAGTGGGTTGCCGGATCGTTTGGCGCAAGCTCAGCCGCTCTTTCAAACTCGCGGGCCGCATCTGAATAGTGCCGCGTGCGGTCGAACACAGTGCCCAGTTCGAAGTGCGCCGAAGCATCGCGCTCGTTCATAGCCAGGCCCTTTTCCAGTAGTCTCCGTGCGGTTTCGGGCTCGATCGATTGCGCATTCAGCGCTTTTGCGTGCAGAACGTATCCGGCGGAACTCGAGGGATTGGCCGTCTCGTATTCGACGAACTTCTTCGTGACTTCGGGTAGCCGGGCGGGAATCTGATCCAGAAACTTTCCGAGGAAAACGTAAGGCTGAGCGGTGCCGGGCGCGATCGCGATCGTACGGAGGAACGCCCCTGCGGCATCGTCAAAGCGACGCAAACCATAGTAAGCGACACCCAGTGCGAGTTCCAGTTGCGCGCTGTTCTTCAGGTATTTCGTGCCCGCGCCGAGTATCGCGATCGCTTCGGCGAATTTTCCCTGCTGAAGCAGCGGCTGCGCGGCCTCGAAATACAGTGATTCAGCGTGTTCGCGGGCGGAAGCATCCTGCGGGACCAGCGCCGAATATCGGGCCTGCGCTTCGGCGGATTTCAACACTCGCCCGGACTCGGCGTAGTAAATAGCCAGGCTGCTCAGCACCAGGGGATCGCGAGGAGCCAGGGCTTCCGCCTTGGCCGCCGCGGCGTCCGCCTTGCCGTTCGCTTTCAGCTTCCAATAGGTCTGAGAAAGCGCTACCCAGACGCGCCCGTTACCCGGTGCAAGCTTGGCCGCGGCTTCGAGGTTGGTCTCGGCTGCGGTAAGGTCGTTGCGCTGCAGCGCGAGAAGGCCAGTCCGAAAGGATTCTTCGAACGTGGCGGACACGGCGAGCAGCAGGAGCAGGGCATGAAGCAACTGAATTCCCTAATATATTGACGATTATAATGTATGATGAGGGAACTTGTGGGGCTTCGAGACTTACATCACGGCAGCCCTCGTGAGGTTGCTCATGCCATTTCGCTCGGACGCCGTAACTTTCTGCGCCTGGTGACGGGCGCAGGGGTAGCAACAGCGCAATTCGGCGCTTCTTCGTTGCGCGGAATGGCTGCGCCCCGTGGAAAGAAAGCCGTTGTCGTCACGTTTGGCGGAGGGGCTCGCGACGACGAAACGTTCATGCCGGATGGGCAGGAGAACATCCCCAACCTCCTGAACGAATTGATCCCGCAGGCCACGTTTTTCACGCAAGCGATCAATCGGGGCATTCTCGGCCACTACGTTGCGACTGCCAGCATCGTGACTGGCGCCTACGAAACGTTCAACAATTTCGCAGCGGTGTCGCCCGGCAACCCCACGGTTTTCGAATACTTCCGTAAGGACCTCAAGCGCCCCGCGACCGACTGTTGGGTGGTCGCGCCAAGCAATGGGTTCGCGCGCATCGGCGAGAGCGCGCACAAGTCATTCGGGCCGGGGCTGGGCGCGGGAGTCATCCTTCCGAAGCGTCTACTGTCTGCGGCGCTATCCGCCGGTGCCGATGGCGAGCGTTACCAGCACCTTCTCCGTGACAACTACGAGACGCCGCTCTACGCGCCCACGCTCACGGGCCACCAGATCGAACTGAACCAGATGGCCGGAGTGCTCAAGCTCTCGGTCGACGATTTCGCCACGCACGCGCGCAGCCTCGCAAGCCCCGACGAGATGTCCGTGTACATCGCCAAACATCTCATGCGGCAACTCTCGCCGAGCCTGCTCTGGGTCACCCTGCATGACATCGACGTGGCGCACTCCGGCACCTTCTCGCTTTATATCGACGGCATCCGGCGCTGTGATCGCCTCTGCGCCGAACTGTGGCGGACCATTCAGAAGGACCCCGAATACGCGAACCAGACCACGATGTTCATCCTGCCGGATTTCGGCCGCGATTCCGACATCGATTCCGGCGGCAACGGGTTCCAGCATCATCGTACCGGCGACCAGACGTCGCGCACCACGTGGATGATGGTTCTGGGGCCGGGTATCCGCCAGAACGTTGTGGTTGACCGGCCGGTTGATTCGACTGATTTGGTTCCGACGCTGGGATCGCTGCTCGGATTCGAGGCGCGCTATTCGCAGGGCAAGCCGCTTGCGGAGGTCGCGTAGCGATGCTTCCAAACCAGCTAGTTCCGGAGAGTTTTGGCGGCTATCCAACCGAGGCGAAGGGCCTTGCGTTGAAGCACATCGCGTTGTTGCGGCGGCTTCCCCTCGGTTTCGTTCCGTTGCTGCTGCGGGAACTCATTGTTTACGACTGGAAGTTTCCGGCCGAGCGCAGAGACATCGAACGGCAGTTCGCGTATCTTACGGATCTCTCGCCGGAACAATTGGCGAAGGCCATGGCGGCTTTCTCCGAACTCCGCCTGTCGGAGGCTCTCAGCAAAACGGATTGGGTGAACTCGCCGGCCACCTTCACCGAACAGTTGACGGCGCACCTCTGGACGACCCATCAGATCGATGTATTCCGCGCCGCGGCCGTCGATTACGTGGGGAAATCCAGCGCTGCATTGCCGGAAAACCCGTTGCCAACTCATCGGTTGGGAATCGTCGCGATCGGGCAGGGCGTCGGGAACAGTCAGTACCGATTGTTCCGAAAACTCCGTCCCGAAGGGATGTATTTCACGCAGGTGAGACATGCCGATGGCCTGAACACGCTGGCTTCTACAGTGGTGAAACGAGCTGCCGCGCACCCGCTGCCCTACGGCCATTGGTACATTGATGGCGGCGCCTCCGCGGCGTCGATCCCTAACGGCGTGACCCGTGTTTCTTACGTTGGACTCTCACCTGTCCGCGCTGCGTTGCAGCGCCTCATGCAGAAGTCTTACGAAGCCAGCGTGTTCGACCCGGAAGCTTTTCGAACCCGGCTGGCGCAGACGCGGCTTGAAGACGTCGGCGTGAATTCGGGCGGCGACGGCGTGCTCAACCGGTTTCAGCTTAGTCTGTTGACCGAAGGATCGGGGACGCAGGTCTTCGCGACTACTTTCGTGCAATGGGCGGCGCGCGAGACACTGCGGCGCGCCCAGCCCCTGACGCTGTTCGCCCGCTTTACGCCCCGGCAGCGCGAGAACCCGATGAACGAACTTCTCAGCGAAGCGCAACGCAGGCCCGAACTCGACCCCCAGGGCTCACTGGTGGATGCCGATATGGGCGCCTATTACACCTGGCTCAACCAACAGCGCCTGTCGGGAGCGAGCCAGGCCACCTTTCTGGCGTGGTTTGAAGACCATGAGGAGGCGCTGGCGATTGGGCCCGCGTTCGAACGGAACAAGCGTTCAGATGCGCCAATTGAGCTGCGAGACATCGCCGCGCAAGTTGTGTAAGTGCCGGTGCCTGCGAGGGGCGGAGCCGTGGCCCCGCCCCTGTCCGATCGGAACTCGAACCGAAGGGCCAGTTGCATGTTCGAATCCCGCGACGGTTGAGGCCGCGCTGCAGGAATGGGGTGAAGTCTTTCGCCGCCTTCCCAGAATTGACGCCGTGTTCGTGCCCGGCGGCTACCGCCCCAAGACCAACTCGTACGACGCGTGGAACGTGCCGCAATGGGAGAGCTATATCCGGGATCCCGCGTTCTTCCATACCGTGCGGACGGGTTTCGGTTCGCGAAGGAACAGGCCGTGGCGCGTTTCCTGCCCGCTACAAAGTGCGCTTCAATCAGGCCGGCGACGGCACACCGCGCGCCACTCGCCTGATGGCCAACGGCAAGTTCGAAATTCACCCTATGCGGAAGAAAGATCTTGACGTGAGGCCGGTGGAATTCGAGATTCCGGCGGAGGCAACCGCCGGGGGTAGCCTGATACTCGAGTGGCAGGCAAATCCGGAAGAAGCCGGCAACGGCCGCTTTGTGCAGGTCTCCGAAGTGTGGTTGGTTCGAGTAAAGTGAACGTGGATGTTGGATTCCCGAGCAACGGGCGGTGAGATGACCTCTAAAGAGAGCCGCGGAAGGCCTGAAGGTGGGTTCCTTGGACTCCTACGCGGAGCGGCCCAGATCGCGGTGCTGGCTGGGGCCGTGGGCTCGGCCGGTTTGATGCTGCGTGCAGGTCATCGTAACAATTCCCGAATCCTGCTAATAATGTTCGCGCTCTGGGTGCTCTCCCCATTCATGGCCCTCGTATTGGCCAACGTAGTTTCGAAGCGTTGGTCGGTTCTTACCCGAGCAACACTCCACAGTGTGATGCTGGTGCTCACGCTGGGCTCTTTAGCCATCTACGGAGATGTTGCATTGGGGCCCCCCAGGGCGAAGACCGCTTTCGTATTCCTTGTTGTTCCCCCGGCGTCATGGCTGCTTATTGCAATCGTGGTCCCGATAGCCGCGCTAATATCTGGCAGGCTGTCACGTCGACGTGACGGTGCCTAACCCGGCGTGGTTTCGCCCATTTATTCCAGAATTCCAAAGGAAAGAATATGGGACCCGGCCGCGACCGCAATATATTGATTGCCATCAAACGTGTAGGTCATTGGCGACGCCTTCCAGCTCTCGTTGGTCTGGAAACTCCACAACACCTTTCCCGTGACGGCGTCCGCCGCCATCAGCGCACCCCCTTCTTCACCGAAAATGACCAGGCCGGTCGACGTGGCGATCGTGCCTCCCCAGGAAGTCGCCGGACCCTTCTGCGGCAGCTCCCAGGCGATCTGGCCGGTTCGGATGTTGATGGCCTTGAGAATGCGTTCCGGATTCCCATCGGACGCGGTTTGCTGCGATCCGCCCAGGTACTGTCTGCCGGATTGCCACTGGCCGGGGTCCCGCTTCGTGTAGACACTGCATTTCTCGAAAGTTTGCATGTAGAACAAACCCGTCGCGGGATTGTACGAGGGTGAGAACCAGTTGGTGGCTCCGTCCTGCGACGGACACACCTTGGTTCCCGTCGCGGTCGGTTCCTGATTCGGGTTCAGGATGGGACGGCCGTCCGCCCCGATTCCCTTCGCCCAGGTCAGATTTCTTACGAAGGGCTTGGCGAGGAGCAACTTTCCATCGGTCCGATCGAACACGTAGAAGAAGCCATTGCGGTTGCCGTGCAGGAGCAGTTTCCGGGGCCGGCCCTCCCACTCCGCGTCCACCAACATCGGTGTCTCGGTGGCATCCCAATCCCAGAGGTCGTGCGGAGTGAACTGATAATACCACTTGAGCTTTCCCGTCTTCGCATCCAGCGCGAGGATGCAGTCGGCATAAAGGTTATCGCCGCCGCGGTCGTCGCCGTTATACTCGGCGCTGGGATTCCCGGTCGGCCAATAGACGGTATCCGTCTGAGCATCGTATGTCCCGGTGAACCAGGTGGGCGCGCCCGGATGGTTGATCCCTTTGCCCTTCCAACTCTCCGATCCCGGCTCTCCGGCCTTGGGAACGGTCCAGAAACGCCAGACCTCCTTTCCGGTTTCCTGATCGTAGGCGGCCAGGAACCCGCGGGCGCCATGCTCCCCGCCGGCGACGCCGGAGATGACCAGATTGCCCACGGTCAGTGGCGCTGAGGAGGCGGAGTAATTGTCCCGCGCGTCCGCCACTTCGATGTCCCAGGCCAACCCTCCCGTGGACCGATTGATCGCCAGCAAATGGGTTCGTTTCGCTACCGTGAAGACGCGATTGCCGGCGACGGCTACGCCGCGATTGGTCCCGCCACCGCCTCCTCCTCTTCCCCCCGCTGACGGTATGTCCACCTGGTAGTGCCAGATCTCGCGGCCCGTGCCCGCGTCGAGGGCATAGCACTCATTGGGACCCGCCACGTACATGATCCCGTCGATGACGACCGGCGTCACCTGCAGGTGTGAAGCGTTGGGAAGATTGAACACCCATTTAGGTGTGAGCCGCGTCACATTGGCCGGAGTGATTTGGGATAGCTTCGTATACCGGTTGCCGCCAGGGTCGCCGTTGTAACCGGGCCAGTCGTTTTGCGAAGTCACCTCGCGATAGCGATCGCCCGCGACGCGCAGCAGATGGATGCGGAGATCTTCCGTTTGCAGTTGCAGATCGTAGAACCCCTCGTTCAGGACGACTCCTTCCAGCGTCTTGCCGTCGGTCATCTGAACCTTCTTGCGGACCACAGCCTTGCTGGCGGCGCGCGCCTGGAGCGACCGCAAATAGCGCGTCAGGAGCGCCATATCCGCATCCTGCATCGGGTTGGGAGGCATGCCGCTGGCAGGCACACCGGTGCGAATCAGCGTAGCCAACTGCGGGTTGGCGAGTGCAGCCAGGCGGCGTGCGATGGGCGGTCCCATTTCCGCGCCCTCTCCGTCCGCGCCGTGGCATCTGGCGCAGCGGTTCTCAAAAACAACTCGCCCCGGATCGGCATCCTGCGCAGGCAGGTTGAGGCCGAAGACCAGCAAGGCGCTGGAAATAACAAAAACTCGCATATTGGTATGATACTGGCGCGCTCATCCAAAGATGAGTCTTAATCCGGCCCGGCAGTACAATTGCCTCTTGGAGGAAACGCATGTTCACCGCCACCGCCGATCTGATTCTCCCCAGCACCGTCACCGGTTCTTTTCCCCGCCCGCGCTGGTTCGATGTCAGCATGTGGGGCCGCCCGCTCGACACCTGCATGCTCGACGTCCGCTTTCGCGAGAAGTTTCAGGATGCCATGGCGGTGACGATCGGCGATCAGGAGCGCGCCGGGCTCGACATCCTCACGCATGGCGATTTGCATGTCGATGAGGACATGGCCGGCCGAGCCTGGCACCACTACCCGCTGCAACGATGGGCCGGCTTCGACGGCGACCATCTGCAACCGGAAGAGACGACCGCGCCGTGGCTCCACTATCCGCCGGGCACGCTGCTCAATGAGATCTATACCGGCTGGCGCTGGCCGCACGTGGTCGATAAGATCGAACATCGGCCGCTCGACTATCCGAAAATCTGGCGCCTGGCCCAAGCGAAGACGCGCAAACCGGTCAAGTTCGGCACCTGCTGCTCCCAGGTGATGGCGCTCTTCCTCGACATCCACACGCCTAAGTACACGGACAAGCGACAGGTGATTTGGGACATGGCGGAGGCGATGAATCGCGAGCTGCTGGCACTGCGCGATGCCGGGTGCCGCTGCATCCAGATCGAGGAACCCACGTTCCACTTCATGGCCAACACCTACGGCAAGGATCACGAGCAGGTGAAGTTCATGATCGATGCGTTCAACCGCGAGGTCCAGGGGCTCGACGATGTGGAATTGTGGATCCACACCTGCTGGGGCAACCCCAACATGCAGCGCGTGATGGAGGACACGAGCTACGCCAACTCCATCGAAATCTATTTGGAGCGGTGCCGCGGAGACGTGTGGACGTTAGAGATGAAAGATCGTAACCAGAGGGACCTCGAACTGTTCGAACCCTTTAAACACGATCTCAAGAAGAAAATCTGCATCGGCGCAGTCAGCCATCGTGCGTTGCAAGCGGATCGGCCGGAAGAGGTGGCCGCCGAAATCCGCAAGGCGCTGCGCTACATTCCGGCCGAGCGGTTGGTCGTTTCGAGCGACTGCGGCTTCGGCCGCCAGGGATGCAACCGCGAGATCGCATTCTACAAGGCGAGCGCCATCGCTCAGGGATCGAATATCGTACGCCGCGAGCTCGGCCTGCCTGTCACCTACGTCCCCGCGGCTGATCCCAAGCTCCAGATCGATGTAGTCCCCGGCCGGTAGGTCCGCTAGACGAAACGCACTCCGGCGGCATGTCCCGTCCGCAGAATATACTGCTTCCCCTCCTCGTACTCTTCCGCCGTTTTGAGATGCTCCAGCATGAGCGGTGCTTCCACCGGGCACTGCGCCAGTTCGGTGAGATAAGTCCGGTAGTCGATGGCGCCGCGCCCGGGAATGACTTCCAGGAAGTGCACGTTCAGTTCCGTGACCCACTCGAGGTCCTTCGCGTGGCAGGAGACAATCCACTTCCCGAGTTTCGCGAAGCACTTCTTGATCACGTCGGCGTTGCGGTAGAAACGCTGCGGGCTGTTGATCGTGTTGCACACATCCAGGTGCACCGCGAACGCCTTCCGGTCCACTGCGGAAATCAGTTTCAGATACGCGTCCGGTCCATCCGGCAGACTCCAGCCCATCATCTCGATGGTGAACTTCGTGCGCGCCGGCTTCACCGAGTCGATCGTCTTGCGGCAGTTCTCCACGGTCGCGTCGAAGAACTCGCGCGACAAGTTCCTGGCATCCGGCCCATACCAGACCTTCGGGTTGTACGACCCGGCGATGTCCACGCAGCAGCGCGCGCCCACAGCTTCAGCGAGGGCCAGCCGCTCGGCTACATACTTCTGGTTTTCCGCGCGCTTCAATCCATCCGGGTCAAGCATGTTCTTCCAGGCGCCCACTTCGGAGATCACCACGTCTTCAGCGGCGAAGGCGTCGCGGATGGCGCGAATGCGGTCGCTCTCCCCTATGCCAACCTGCGGGCAATAGGCCGCGCTGTAGCCCAGGCGACGATGCTCCTTCGCCTGTTCCTTCGGGTCTTCCGACTTCAGAAAGATCGGTCCACCCAGACGGATGGGCCGCGGCGCGGCTGCCGTCGCGACGAACGGCGCAACGGAAAGGGTGGCCAGGAATCTCCGGCGCCCGATTCTGTTGCTAGCGACCATAAATCACCGCGTCTGCGCAATGTGCCAAACCGCGCCGTCCTGTCCCACGACAAAAGCGTCCAGCCTGCCATCCTGGTGTGTCCCGACGGTCAGGTGGTCTGCTTCACGGATCTTAACAGGTGGCGTCGCCAGACTGTTCCACTCGCTCCAATTTGGCGCTACATCAACCTGCCAGGCATGCCACAGGGCGCCATCATCACCGAAACCCAGGACCTCGAGCCGATTCTCGAAGTTGAGCGCTGCCTCGATCCAGGTAAGGCCAACTGTAGGTCGCGGCCGTGGCTTGGCGTTCCAACCCTCATGCCGCCAGACGTTACTGTTAGGCGCCTCCTGCCAGCGATTGCAGAACGCGCCGTTGCCGGGCGCGAATACCTCAAGGTGCCCGTCTGCATTCGCGCGCACGAGTGGTTCGGAAATATCGCGGTCCTTGGGTTCAGGAAGGTCGGGATCTTTGGGTTTCCGGAGACTCTCCCAGGTGTTCCATCCAAGATTTGGCGCTACCTGCCATATGTGCCAAAGAGCGTCATCGCTACCCATTACAAATAGTTCCTGGCGACCGTCTCGGTTTCTGCCCACACTCAAGCGATCGGAACGCCCGCCGGCGGTTTCCCCAAACTTCCCCAATTGCTCCAGCCGCCGTTCGGCGCCGTCTGCCAGATCTGCCACACGTTTCCGTCACTTCCGATGGCGAAGATCTCCTGTCTGCCGTCTTGATTTCGCCCGACGGTGAACTGCCCAGTCAAGGCATTGCCCTTGGCCGGGGTGCCCAGCGTTTTCCATTCGTTCCAGCCATCATTGGGCGCTACCTGCCATTTTTGCCAAAGCGCACTGTCGTCACCTAGGGCAAAGATCTCCTGCCGCCCATCGGCATTCCTGCCCACAACGTGCGATTTGACGCGAACCGTTGATGACGGTGCACCCTTGCTGCGCCAGGTATCATTCCAGCGGCCGTTTGGCGCGACTTGGGATATATTGAACACTTCTCCGCGCCCGATGGCAAACACTTCGAGCCTGCCATCCTGATTGGACTGGACGAAAGGCCTGCCGGCCTCTGCTTCCTGCGGCCTGCCTAATGACTCCCACTGACCCCATTTGATAGCCATTTTTCTCCCTCCGTTACACCATGGTGCAATTCATGTCCGCACCCATCCAAGCAGGATGTCCTGCCCAGTAAGCGTAGTTCGTGTAGTCCCAATATTCAAGTGCCGATTTGAGGATCGTTGGCGACTCGGAGAGCGTCGGGATAAACCGGCATGTTTGTAGGGGATGAAAGAGCCCTACAGGAAAGGAGAGTAGCGAATCCATCCTGGCCTCGAGTCTTGCAGGCCACATCGCGAGGTGTGGCTTGAAGCGTAGACAGAGGTATCGGTGGGCCGGGCTATTGAGCTTCGAAAAGCGGTTGGAACAGGATGCCGACTCCATTCCGAGAGGAGGAAGGCAACACGACAAGCACGTTAAACGCGAGTGGCTGGTTCGGTCCTGCGTAGTCTAATTTAAAGAATAAGAACCCGCGCACGCTGAGAAACAACATGCACGAGAACCGAGAGAGATCCTGTACGTCTTGGCCAACAGGGCAAGACCGGTCCGCGAAGGCCATAAACCAAACGGCGGACGTGAACGCTCAGGAGCAGTCGGACTGTGCCGTACTACCGATGAACCAGCCGAACAAGGAAGGGCAACCTTCGGCGGAGGTTGGGGAGGGAAGGGCGCAGACCGAGGAGAACATCGTTCCATCTAGCATGCGCCCGACACAGAGC
>JBGPHT010000034.1:0-56113 GCA_041484525.1 Bryobacteraceae bacterium
GGCCTCGGAATTAACATCGCACGACGGCAGCGAGCGGTAACCTTTTGACGAGTGGTGACGTTACTTAGTCATCTCCCCTCGTGCGCGTTTTTCGAAGGTCTTCGCTCAGAAAAACCCACCTTTACCACAGGCTGCTAAGCCTGTCGGCTTAGGGTTCGCGCGATCTGCGCTGATGCTCCATTGTTCGGTCTCTGTTCGCTGCGCGTCCGATCTTTGTTCGGTCAGTGGGTAACACATCTGCGATTTTCGGCGGATACCGCCCCGAAGAACGCTGCTGGCGCCGATCGCAGAGGTCCCGCGAGCCCTCCAGACATCGCGACACCACAAAACGGTGTTCTTCTTCACCAGGATTCCAGCGTCGAACATTAGTCGAACACTCAGGGTGTTTCGTCCCACGGCGGAAACTAGTGACCGCGCACTCGTTGCGCGTGAAAAAACACCAGCGCGTTCGACAATCCCTTTATGTTCCAATACCCGGTCTTTGTTGCCCCTTCGCGTCAGTCCGGGCTGTCAGGTTGTCGCAGAACGTTGCAACTTGTCGCAGGTTGCCGTGACGCGCCAAAACTGTCGCAATTTGTCGCAAACAGTTGCAAAACGCTGCAACCGTGCTCTTTCGAACGCCTTGCCATTCTCCGCCTAAAAAAATGTCCAAAATCCGCTTCCTGGGCCGTTATCTGTAGGCTCGCGAAATTTCTGCGGCCAGGTGTTCGGATTGGCAAAACGCACGCCCGTCGTTCAGATCGATACGCGAAACATGCACAGGCTGTTCGAAAAGCAGCAAGCCGCCGAAAAACGCCGATTGCTCGATTTCGTCGTGTCGAACTCCGTCTGGCGGGAAGGCAAGATCGTTCCAGCGTGGCGGCAACCGTTTGACATGATTGCGCCTGCGAATGAATCGAACCCGACTACGAGCTTCTCCGCACTGCCCGAAACCGGCTTAAATCAAAACTGGCTCCGCAGATGTATTAAATTCTCGGGATACGGCGCGCTACGCCACATCGCGCATGTGCAGCGCCGGTATGAGTTCTTCGGCGGGCCCGGCCTTCTCCCGGTCGGCAATCTCCTGGCACTTCACGCAATACGACGCCCACGGCACGGCCTGCAGACGCTTGCTGCCGATCTCCTTGTCGCACTGCAGGCAGGTGCCATAGGCGCCCTCCTCGATTCGTTCCAGCGCGAACTTCACGTTCTGCAGACGGGCGAAGCCGGACTCGATCTGGCGGATCGCCAATTCGCGCTCGGCGGCACGTTGAACGCGGTCGAGCGTGTCGGGAGCGTTTTCGACCGCGATCTCCTCGCGCCTTCGAAGAGGCTGCTCCGTGCCTTCCAGAAGACCCTCGAGAATTTCTTTGAATTGGTCCAGCTCGGCCTGTTCCATAGATAATTCCGCCCCCACGTCAGAATCGATGAGGCGGAAATTACCCTGGCTCAATAGTTTCCCCTGGTTTCACCCCATGCCCCTAGATCGAAATCGTGAGGCGTCCTATACTGGGTATCCGATAATCAGCACGAGATAATCAGCACAAAAGGTGGTTGATGCCGCTTCGACTCGCACTCCGCATCTTTGCAGAAACCGCCCTGACCTTGTGCCTCGCGGCCTCTGCCTTCGCGGCCGACCCGGTCCCGCCGCCGCAGCAACCGCAAGTCTCCATCACACCCCGGAATCAACTGCGCAGCCGGAGCGCGCCCCCGCGTCCCAGCATGCGGCTCGATTTCACCATGATCCTGGTGCCCGTCTCGGTGACGGATGCCACGGACCGGCCCGTGATGAATCTGGCCTCGGAATCGTTCCGGGTGTTCGAAGATGACGTCGAACAGAAGATCGTGAGTTTCTTCCGGGAGGAAGGACCTGTCTCCGTGGGCTTTATCTTCGACGCCAGCAGCAGCATGAAGAAGCGCATGGACCGGTCGGTGGCGGCGATCGAGCAGTTTCTCCTGACCAGGATGCCGGGAGACGAATTCTTCCTGGTGCGGTTTAGCGACAAGCCGGAGTTGGTGACCGGCTTCACACGCGATCCGGATGGGATTCTCAATTCACTATCTTCCATTCAGCCGCTGGGCTGGACGGCGCTGCAGGACGCGATCTGCCTCGGCGTGCAGCAGATGAAAAGGGCCAAGAACACCCGGAGAGCGTTGTTTGTCCTGACCGACGGCGGCGACAATAACAGCCGTTATAGCGAATCGGAAGTCAGGAATCTGGTGCGGGAATCCGACGTCCGTGTTTACGCGATCGGACTCTTCGAGCGGCCTCGTTTTCTCGAAAAACTGGCGGCGGACACCGGCGGGAGAGCCTTCTGGGCGCACAAACTGGAGGATTTGCCGGAGACGATCGAGCGGCTCAGCCAGGAATTCCGCAACCAGTACGTGCTCGGTTATTCATCCAAGAACGAGCAGAAGGATGGCAAGTACCGGAAGGTGCGGGTGGAATTGCTCGAGTCGATCCGGCGCCTTCCACTGAACCTCTTCTGGCGCCGCGGCTATTTCGCACCGCCGGACTAACGTTGCTTTGAACCGGCCGTTCCTGCGGGCGCCAGCGCGTCGCGGACCACGCTCACCAACTCACCCAGGTGATATGGTTTGCGGATGAAGCTCTCGTTCTGCAGCCCGCGCAGCAACGAGTCGACACGGTCCCGCCCATGGGCGCTGGTGAGAATCACCTTCACGTCGGGTCGCGTGCGCCGCAGTTCCTCGAAGACCTCCTGGCTGGACTTCCCGGGTACGGTCAGATCCAAAAGAACCACGGCGATATCCTCTTTTTGCGCGCGAATCAGATCGACGGCCAGGTTTCCATTGCCGGCTTCGAGGACGGAGAATCCTCTTTTCCGTAGCATCTCGGAAACCGAGAGGCGGAGCGTGTCTTCATCCTCTACCACCAGGATGGAGCCTGTGCCGGGGCGGTATCGCTCGCTGGAGACGGCGCCGATCGCGTGGTCGAGCACCGTCGCGTCACTGGCGCACGGCAGCAGAATCTGAAACGTCGTTCCCCTGCCGGGCGTGCTCCTGACCTCGATGGAACCGCCGTGGCTCCTCACGATTCCCTGCACGGCTGCCAATCCAAGACCGCGGCCGGCGAACTTGGTGGTGAAGAACGGGTCGAAGATTCTAGTGCGTGTTTCTTCGGTCATGCCGCTGCCGGTGTCGGAGACAGACAGGCGGACGTATTCCCCTTCGGGCAGCGCGGCCGCATTCTTGGCGGCACGAAGGTGGCTTACGCTAACGCGCCGCGCGCTGATGTTGATGATGCCACCCTGTTCTCCCAGCGCCTCCGCCGCGTTCAGGATCAGGTTCATCACCACCTGCCGGATCTGGGCGGAGTTGGCCTGCACGGCCGGCAGATCGCCAGGAAGATCGACCCGAAGGGTGCCATTCTTGGGAATGGATACGCGCAAAAGATCGAGCATCTCGTGGACCAGCCGGGCGATGTCGATGCTCTCGAAATCCTTCTTCTCCTGTCCGGCATAGGCCATCATCTGACGGACGATTTCCGAGGCGCGAATGGCTACCGTCTCGATTCTTTCCAGCCCTTCGCGCGCCGGCGAATCGGCGTCGAGCTCCATGATGGCGAGGTCGGCGTCCGCCAGGATGCATCCCAAAAGGTTATTGAAGTCATGGGCGACGCCGCTGGCGAGCACGCCCAGGCTCTCCAGTTTTTGACTGGCGAGCATCCGCTCCTGGTTGCGCTTGACGTCGGTGATATCGGTAAGAATGCCGATGGAGCCGGTAAGAACGCCGTCCGCCGTATACCGCGGCGTCCCCGTGCTCAACACCCACCGGTATTGGCCGTCGGCGCGGCGCAGCCGGTACTCGAACTGCCGGCCGCGGTGGGTCTCTACGGCCGCCGCATAGGTCGCCGAGAAGCGATCCAGGTCCTCGGGATGCACCAGCTCCTTCCATTGACTTCCCATGAGTTCTTCGATGCCCCGGCCAACTAATGTCAAAGCATATTGATTGCAGAAAGTCAGTCGATTTTCCGCGTCGGAAGTGTAGATGCCGGCGGGCGCGCCATTGGCCAGGTCGCGGAAGCGTTCCTGACTCTCGCGCAATGCGGCTTCGGCTCGCTTGCGTTCGGTGACGTCGTTAAAGAGAATCAGTCTTCGATCGCCGACGGTGGCGCCGAAGATTTCGGCGGTGCGGATGGTTCCGTCTTTGCAAGTCACACGATACTCGCGGGGTTCAATGTCCTTCCCCTCGCGATTCGCTGTCTCCACGGAATTGTCCCAGGACTCGATCACTTCCCGCCGGTAGCGCTCATCGGGATAGGCGCGCTCCCACCACGCGTCGATATCGGCGATCTCGTCGAGATCGTAACCAAAGTTCTCCACAAACCGGTCATTCACGTATTCGATGCGTCCCTGCTCACCGGCGAAGGCAATGGCGATCGGGACTTTGCGGATGAGCTCCATCAACCCTGCCTCGCTCCGCTCGAATGCTTTTTCCGCCTGCGTTTGCTCGGTAACATCCGCCACGATGCCGATGAGCCGCGTCAGGCGGCCGTTGTCGTCAAAGAATCCCCTGGCGCTCTCGCGGAGATGGATCGTCCGTCCGTCGGGACGGATCACCCGGTATTGCGTGTCGAACGTGTCATACGCCGGGCTGAGGAACGAAAGGATCTGCTGGAAGCGCTCGCGGTCCTCAGGATGAATCAGTTGGAACCAGTTTTGTGAGGTGTCCCGGGTTGCGCCGCTGACAATGCCGAGGATCTCGGCGCTGGATTGTGAGCGCTGTATCTCATCGGTGGCGGGGTTCCACTCGAAGGCGTACATCCGCCCGGCCTGCATGGCCAGACGGATCCATCCGTCGCTTTCGCGTCGCGCGTCCACCACCACGGCGCGGGCGGCATACTCGATCTCGGACTGATAACTCGCGGCGCGCAATCGGCCCAATTCCATTTGGGTCCGAATACGGGCGATCGCTTCCTCTTGCCGGAACGGCTTGCAGATGAAGTCGGCCGCGCCCGTCCGCAGACCTTCGATCTGGTCCTCGATCTCTCCCCTCGTAGTAAGAAATAAAACTGGGATCTGCCGGCTTCTTTCACGCCGCTTAAGCCGGCGGCAGATTTCGAAACCATCGATGACCGCTGTTCGCGTGGCGAGCAATATCAATGCCGGCCGCTGGAAGCGCACGCACGCCAACGCCCGTGTTCCGGTAGCGGCTGAACGTACCTCGTAGCCTTCCGCCGACAGCATGCCGGTCAGCAGCTTCACCGACTCGGAATCGTCATCTACTATCAGAACCGTGCCGTTGTCCGTCATGCTGGTTTCACCCGGACGCTGCGTCGCTTCAGCAACCAAGGTCGACGCACCTTCTTTGGTGCCGCAAACCACGACCTATCTTCGACTGACCGCACGCGAAGTCCTTCGCAGGTCTGCTACTGCCTGGTGGGCGACAACAAACGCGGTCGAGAGTACCAGAAGTACCAGATGTCAAAAGTACTATAGCGCTGATCCAACTCCAGCACAATTCAGAAACTACAGAATCATTAGGATTTGTCTTAGTGCTAAAAAGTTCGGACTCGCTGAATGATTACCGTTTCGCTGGTACTGGTTGGTCAACGCCGAAAGCCGCCGCCGCGAAATCCACCGGACCCTCCGCGATCGAAACCACCAAATCCGCCACCACCCAGCGGCCTCGGTCGGCCCATCCACCGCCGCCGAATCCGCCGCCCCATCCGCCGGAATGGAAGTTGCCCCATCGCTGATCGCCGAGGCCGCGGGCGGCCTGCGAATCACGCATGCGGTCCAGCCCGTTTGAAGCTGACTGCCATCCTTGGCCGACTTCCGTGCGGGCATTAAACCAGATTACGCCATAGGCTGTGTCGCTTGACCCGGGCGTTCTGATCGCAACGGCGGAATAGGCATCGAGTGTGTTACCCGCCCAGTGGTCGAACTGCGGCTGATAGATCTGGATGGTTGCGCCTTGCGCCGCCACTTTGCGAGGCCATGGGTCGCCGCCCGGGGGCACTTCACTTGCCGGACCGCTCTGGCTGAATGCAATCCTAGGTGAACCCGCCATCAGGCAGAAGATCATGAATACAGTGGTGACTTGTCCGGATAAGTTGGTGGCGCGCATCTTGGTGCTTGTGATACAGGCGATGCGGAGTTCTGGAGCGGGGGCCTTCTTTTTGGGGTGAAACCAGGTAAGCGGCAGGTCTCTATTGCCTTATCAATGCCTGATCCGCTCGCCCGCCGGTTCCCTGCACGTCCAGGTCGAAGCGTACGCGGACGGAATCGGAGATCCGGCTAAAGGGCATGTTGTATGTCATGCCGAACTCCCGACGGTCAGAGGACAGGTCCGCATATACGCGTCCACGTTGGTTGCCCTCGGGCTGGATCGTAAGCTGCGTATGATAAAGTCCTCTCCCATCGCGAACTTCATAGGGTTGCCCGGATCGGGAACGATGCGCTTCGAAGCGAACGTAATCGAGGGATGGCTCTCCACGCAGAAAAAGCGCTCTCCCTTGACCATCTTGTCCTTGGCGCCATTCCCGGTGCGGACGCTTGCTGCCCCGACGTCAATCGTGAAGGAGATGTCCTCAAATCGAGAAGTTAGTACCTTGAACTCCGCCTGATAAGACGAGAAGACACCGTTGACATCGGCGAGCGTAGAGTGGACGTAGAATTCCGCCTGGCTCTCCGACGGCGAAACAGTGTACTTGAGCTCCGGATTCAGCCGGCGCGGCTGTGCCCACAACGCCGCAGACTCTGGAATCAGGATGACACCAACCGCCGGCAGTTTCATCATGGAGGCGCCTTCCCGCCGATCCGCGCCTCGAAATTTTATGAATCCGGCATGCATAGCTGGCATCGCTCCTCCTATCTCCCTTCAGGGACGGACATGCACATGATCAAGACACAAAGAGAGCAGGCTCCTAGAGATCATGAGAGGGGCCGGCGGGCGGACCGTCGATTCCCAGTCGCGTTGAAGCTGAATTACAGGATGACGTCCGGCGAGTGCGGCAAGGGGGAGGTCTGCAACATCAGCAGTGGTGGCCTGATGTTTCGGAGCGGCTCAGTACTCCTTGTCGGCAAGATGATCGATGTAATCCTGGCCTGGCCGCTCCTGATGGACGGCGATTGTCCCATGCAACTCAGGATCAGCGGCCGGGTGGTTCGCAGCGATGCCACCGGCACAGCCATTGCGATCGGGAAGTATGAATTCCAGACGGCAGATCGATCTGAGAGTACGCCCGGCCCGCACGCACTTGCCGCTATGTCCGGCCGGTGGCACCTGTCGTAAGACAAGGGAGAATCCAATGCTCGTACGTTTGCCGGTGGCGCTCGCCATCGTCGTTTGCTGCGCAGCGGTGCCGGCTCATGCGGCGCCGATCCAGGTGGATTTCCTCCGGGCGGCACTCACCGGGCCGGTCAACGTGGATCTACCGCTCTTCCTGGATTCGAGCAATGAGGCCGTGTTTCTCAGTTTCTCGATACCCGACGCAGCATCGATCGCTTCCATTAACTCCTTTTCAGTAAGTGTGAGTTTCTTCGACGACGACGATGTCGAGAGCGAGGCCGGTTCGATGTCGTACGTTCGAGCCGGAGGCGACCTCGCTCTCGGGGGCTTCGGGGGGCTGAACGGAACAACCAGCTTTTCGCCGTTCACTTTGACGGGATCGTTCGTTCCGAGTACGCTTGCGCTACTGACGACGGAGATTGGCGGCGGCGTCTTCCGGATTCGCGTGCAGCGCGAGAGCGGCGACTTCCTGGTGCTGAACGCGTCCGCCGCCATCGACGCGGAGTTGACTGCTCCGGAACCTCCCACTCTGGGTTTTGCCGGCGCCGGAATGTTATTCGGCGCAATCTACTTCATATTTGCGCGCAGGTCCATCAGAACCCGGTCGACATAGTCGATGCGGATGATCCCCGCGCGTGGATACTCGAGATCGATGATGACGTATATTGTGAACGTCAACATCGTCGCGAAGCCGAGTATGTGAAGCCAGTTGCGCGTCCTGCTCCCCGCCATGCCATAGCCGGCCAGCAGGGAACACGCCAACACCAGCACCGTTAGCATTACGGGAACGACCGCCGGGGGGTGCGTCTCGAGCGCTACCGTCCGTGTCGTGGTGATATCGATCATCTCGTTGAGCGCCGATAACACCACCGTCATCACGGCAGGCGAACTCGCCTGCTGGCAGGCGGCGGCCGCCTGGACCCAGATTTCCTGTTGCAGCGCGGCCGCTCCTCTCAGCTCGGATTTCGCGGCGTCAATGTCCGGCAGTCTCCGATAGACCGCCAGCCGGGCGTCGACATACTGCCGGAATTTTTCCCGCAGAACCGGTTGCGCAGCAGGTGGGAGCACGCTCAGCCGCAGGTACGCCGTGCCGATGGCGTTGGCCTCCTGGACAATCAAGCGCCGGCGCTCGTCGAATCGCACCGCGGCTCCCGAGAAAGTGAACGCGATCAGCAGTCCCATCAGGCCGAAGACCGCACCTTCGACGGCGCCGGTCCCCTCCGTCGCCCCGTCGGGATCAATCTTTCTTCGCCGGATTCCGGTGCGGCGCCCGATCTCCATCATGAGGAGGATTGCCGCGAACATGCTGCCGGCCAAAAGCAGGAAGAGAAGTACAAAGTTCACGCCAAGTCACCCGTCCTGGTGCATTTCGCTGGCTGTGCTGCCCAACCCATCCGGATGCGGTGAACGCCCCGTCTGCCGCAGTTTTTATCCCACCTCACGGGCAAAAAAACAGTCCCACATCGCGCCGGTGTCATCAACCCCAACGATGCCCGCCGACCGGCCGATTGCTTCGCCGGCATGTTGAACCGAGGTTTAGTCGCAGGTAGAGGACATTCGAATGGGTACAAAGAGCGTGGAACCGCCAGCCCGGACAGGAGCCCCAAGTCTTGCGACTTTCCTCGACCTGTACGATCGGCATCTGGTCTTCGACAACATCATTCATCCCTCGATGGCCGATTCGCGCCAGCGGTTCGAAGCCTTCGCACACTCCGTCCGCGACGCCCTCTCAGAGCGGTGGATGCTTACCGAGAGCGCGTACCAGCGCGCGAACCCGAAGCGCATTTACTACCTCTCGATGGAGTTTCTCATCGGGCGCGGGCTGGCCAACAATGTCACTAACCTGCTGATGGAGCCGCTGGCGAAGCAGGCTGTCCATCAGAACCACCTCAATTGGGTCGACCTGCTCGAGCAGGAGCCGGACGCTGGTTTGGGAAATGGTGGACTCGGACGCCTGGCGGCGTGCTTCATGGACTCGATGGCTACCATGCAGCTCCCGGCCATGGGTTACGGGCTGCGCTACGAGTACGGCATGTTCAAGCAGACGATCGAGAACGGCTGGCAGCGCGAGCAGCCGGACAATTGGCTCCGCCGTAACGATCCATGGGAGATCGCTCGTCCGCACCAAAAGGTAGAAATCAAGCTGAACTGCTCCTTCCAAATACAGAGCGGAGTCCTGCGCGCGCTCCCCGACATGCCCTCCAGCCTGATTGGACTCCCGTTCGATCGCCCGATGGTGGGCTATGGCGGGAAGACGATCAACACGCTGCGGCTGTGGGCTGCGGCTGCACCAGACTACTTCGATTTTCAGAAATTCAGCAGCGGCGAGTTCGTAGCCGCACTGGCCGAGAGCCTGGCTGCGGAATCTCTGACGCGAGTGCTCTATCCGGACGACTCGACAAGCCGCGGGCAGGCGCTGCGCTTCGTGCAGGAATATTTTCTGGTGGCGTGCTCGCTGGCCGATCTGGTGCGCCGCTTCTCGCAGTGCAATCCCGATTGGAGGGCGTTCCCCGAGAAAGTGGCGATGCAGCTCAACGACACCCACCCTTCAATGGCCGTCCCGGAGTTGATGCGCATATTGCTCGACGACGCGCACCTGGGCTGGGACGAGGCCTGGGACATCACGGTAAGGGCCCTGGCGTATACCAACCACACGCTGCTGCCCGAAGCGCTCGAGAAGTGGCCGCTGGTCTGGTTCGAGTTGATGTCGCCGCGCCAGCTCGAGATCATCTACGAGATCAATCGCCACCTACTCGACGAGGTCCGGCGGCGATTTCCCGGCGATGAAGGACGCGTCCAACGCGTGAGCCTCGTCGAGGAAGGCGCCGAGCGTAAGATCCGCATGGCAAACCTGGCGATCGTCGGTTCGCATAGCACTAACGGCGTCGCGGCCATTCACTCCGAGTTGCTGCGCACCAAAACGGTGAAGGACCTGGCGGAAATCTTCCCCGAGCGCTTCAGCAATAAGACCAACGGCGTCACGCCTCGGCGCTGGCTGCTGTTGGCGAATCCATCGCTCTCCCGCACCATCACCGAAGCCATTGGCGACGGTTGGATCACCGACCTCAACCGGCTGCGGCGTCTCCAACGGCTGGCCGATGACCAGGCGATGCGCGACGCGTTTCGCAAGGCCAAGCGCGAGGCCAAGTGGCAGTTTGCCGATTGGCTCCAATGGTCGTCCGGTAAGACGGTGGACCCGGACACCATTTTCGATTGCCACATCAAACGCATTCACGAATACAAGCGGCAACTGCTGAACGCGCTGCGCATCGTGGTGATTTACAACCGGCTGCGCGAGAATCCGAACCTCGAGATGCCGCCGCGGACCTTCTTCTTTTCCGGCAAGGCGGCGCCAGCGTACCGGCTGGCCAAGCTCATTATCAAATTCATCAATAACCTGGCCGGCACCATCGACGGCGACCCGGTGGCGCACGGCAAGCTGAACGTTGTCTTCCTGCCCGAATACCGCGTTTCACTGGCGGAGCGCCTGATTCCGGCGAGCGATGTTTCCAACCAGATCTCGACTGCCGGGTACGAGGCCAGCGGCACCAGCAACATGAAGTTCATGATGAACGGGGCGCTGACGGTGGGCACGCGCGACGGCGCCACGATCGAGATGGCCGAGGAAGCGGGCGAGGAAAATCTCTTTCTGTTCGGCCTTACGGCGGAACAGGTGGCCGGCAGCCGCGGCTGGTACCGGCCGCAATGGCACTATGCCAACGAGCCGGAGACGCGCGCAGCGTTGGACCTGATCTTCTCCGATCACTTCAGCCGCAACGAGCCGGGCGTCTTCGAGCCGTTGCGCGAAATGCTCTTCGCGCGCGGCGACTACTACATGCACCTGGCCGATCTGACGTCCTACATCCATGCACACGAGCGGCTGGGCCAGTTGTATACCGACCCGGACGCATGGGCACACAAGGCCATCCTGAACGTCGCAGCCTCCGGGAAATTCTCCAGCGACCGCACCATCGCCGAATACGCATCTGACATTTGGAAGGTAGAATCATGCCCAGTGCCGTAGAAGAACGCATAACCATATCACCCCTCGCAGGCCGGCCCGCTCCCAAGGAGATGCTGGTGGACGTGGCCCGGCTCGAACGCGAGTACTTCGAGCGCCGGCCCGATCCGGATGATCCCAAGCAGATGGTGAGCTTTGGAACCAGCGGCCACCGCGGCTCGCCGCTGCGCGGCACATTCACCGAAGCCCACATCGTGGCCATCACCCAGGCCATCTGCGACTATCGGCGCAGCCAGGGCACGGACGGCCCGCTCTACATGGGCAAGGACACGCACGCGCTGTCCTTTCCGGCGCAGCGCACGGCGCTCGAGGTGCTGGCGGCCAATAAAGTAGAGACCGTCATCCAGCGAAACAACGGCGTCACTCCCACACCGGTGATCTCGCGCGCCATCCTCGTTTTCAACCGTACGCGCAAGATGCACCTGGCGGACGGCATCGTCATCACGCCCTCGCATAATCCGCCCGAGGACGGCGGCTTCAAGTACAACCCGTCGAACGGCGGACCTGCCGACACGGACGTGACGAAGTGGATCGAGGACCGCGCCAACGAACTGCTGCGGAGCGGCAACGCCGGCGTAAAACGTATGGCGTTCTCGACTGCCATGGGCGCGCTGACCACGCACCAGGTGGATTTTGTGCTGCCCTATGTCCAGGATCTCCGCAACGTCGTCGACATGGACGCGATCCGCGGCGCGCGCCTGAAACTGGCGGTGGATCCCTTGGGCGGCGCCGCCCGGCCCTACTGGGAACCGATCAATTCCGTTTACGGATTGGACATCACGGTAGTGAATCCGACGATCGACCCGACCTTCTCGTTCATGACGGTGGATCACGACGGCGAGATTCGCATGGACTGCTCGAGCCCATACGCGATGGCGCGGCTCGTCGGCCTCAAGGACAAGTATCGGCTGGCCTTCGGAAACGACCCGGACTCGGATCGGCACGGCATCGTGACGCCATCCGCCGGGCTGATGAACCCGAATCACTATCTGGCGGTGGCCATCCGCTACCTGCTCGCGAACCGCCCCAATTGGCGGAAGGATGCGGCCGTCGGTAAGACGGTGGTCAGCAGCAGCATGATCGACAAAGTGGTCAAGAAACTCGACCGCAAGCTGAGCGAAGTGCCGGTCGGATTCAAGTGGTTCACGCCTCACCTGTTCGACGGCAACTACTGTTTCGGCGGCGAGGAGAGCGCCGGCGCAAGCTTCCTGCGATTCGATGGGACCGCGTGGACAACCGACAAGGACGGCCTCATCATGGACCTGCTGGCGGCCGAGATTACGGCCCGCACCGGCAAAGATCCGAGCGAGCACTACCGCGAATTAACGGAGGAGTTCGGCAAGTCATACTACACCCGCATCGATAAGCCGGCAACGTCCGCGCAGAAAGCTAAGCTGCAAAAACTGTCGCCTGAATCCGTCCGGGAGTCGCGACTGGCCGGCGAGCCGATCGTGGCCAAGCTGACGCGGGCGCCCGGCAACGATGCGCGCATCGGCGGTTTGAAAGTGGTGGCGGCTAACGGTTGGTTCGCAGCCCGGCCCTCCGGCACCGAGGACATGTACAAGATCTACGCGGAGAGTTTCAAGGACCAGGGTCACCTGGACGCCATCGTGAGCGAAGCGCAGGAGATCGTGAACAACGCACTGAGCATGCCGGAGGGACCGTCATGAGCGACGATAATCAACTTGAGAGCCTTCGGCCGTTTCCACCGGAATATCGCGCCTCCGGCCTGCTGCTGCACGTGGCGTCGCTGCCTTCGGCCTACGGTATCGGCGATCTGGGGCCGGCTGCGTTCGACTGGGTCGACCGTCTCCAGGAGGCCGGCCAGAGCTGGTGGCAGGCGCTGCCGCTCGGTCCCACAGGCTATGCCAACTCGCCGTATCAATCGATGTCGTCGTTCGCCGGCAACGGACTGCTGATCAGCCCGCAGGTGCTGGTGGAAGACGGACTGCTGCGGCCGGGCGAAGTGGACGGCCACTCACTCCCGGCGGCCACCATCGACTACGAGGCTGTCATCCCGTTCAAACACGCTTTGCTCGAAAAAGCGTGGCTGAATTTCAGCGGCGGCGCGCGTCCCGATCTGCAGCACCCTTACGAGCAGTTCTGCGAGGAGCAGGCACATTGGCTGGATGACTTCGCGCTATTCCGCGCTCTGAAAGACAGGCACAAGGGCGCCTGCTACCTGGAGTGGCCGGCGGAGTTGGTCGAGCGCACACCGGCCGCGATCGACCAGGCGCGGCATGAGCTGGCGGGCGAGATCAACCAGATTTGTTTCGGCCAGTTCCTCTTGTTCCGCCAGGCGGCGCGACTGAAGGAACACGCGCACGCCAAGGGTCTGCGACTGATCGGCGACGCACCCTTCTTCGTGGCGCCGGATTCGAGCGATGTCTGGGCCAACCCCGAGCTGTTTCTTCTCGACGAGCAGCGCCGTCCGCGATTCGTCGCCGGCGGTCCCCCGGATAACGCCAGTTCCCAGGGACAGCGCTGGGGCAACCCAGTCTATAACTGGGAGGTGCTTCGTGCTACGGGCTATCGCTGGTGCATCGACCGCTTGCGCGCGCTGTTGGCGCACGTCGACGTGATCCGGCTGGATCACTTCCGCGCGTTCGCGGCGGCCTGGCATGTGCCCGCCGGCGCGCCGACGGCTCAGTGCGGCCATTGGGTACCGGGGCCGGGCGTCGAATTCTTCAGCGCAGTCGAACGGGAATTGGGCGCACTGCCATTCATCGCCGAAGACCTGGGCATGATCACGGCCGATGTGTACAAACTTCTCGACCAGATTCAAATTCCCGGGACTCGCGTACTGCAGTTCGCCTTCGACGGACATTCCGATAACCCGTACCTCCCGCAGAACCATGTTCCCGATACCGTGGTGTATACCGGCGGCCATAATCACCCCACTACCCGCGGCTGGTATGAAGAGTTGCCGAACTATGAACGCCAAAATCTGTGGCGCCACTTGAAGCGCCCGGCAGGCGAGAGCAGCGAAGTGGCACCGGCCTTGATGAAGGTGGCGTGGGCTTCGGTTGCGGCGCTGGCGATCGCTCCGCTACAGGATCTACTCAACCTGGGAGCGGATGCTCGCATGCATGTGCCCGGCCGTGTCGCCGGGAACTGGCGCTGGCGGTCGACCCACGACATGCTGGAGGCGCCTGCCTTCCATTGGCTGCGGGAATTGACGAAGGCCGCCAACCGGCCAGGAGTTGTTCCGGTTCCGGTCAAAGAGAAACTGGAAGAAGTCGCGTCGTAATTACGGTTTCTTCGTGATCTCGTTGTAAGCGTCCAGAATCTGACGCTTCAGCGAGCCTTCGGTCACCCAGTTGGAAACAGTCGCGGGAAGCTTGACTGACGATTGCAATTCATCCGCCTTCTTCCCTGCGTCCACGCCCGATTTCACGGCCTTGTGCAGCTCTGTGAAAAACTGCGCCTGGCCAACGATCAGCTCGCGGCCGCCCGGGACCCCATGGCCGGGCAGAACCGATTTCACTTTGAGCTTCGCGGCCGCCGCCAGCACCACCGGCCAGTTGCCGATATTGGCATCCATGGTGGCGTTGTAGGGTCCGTTCACCACCGCATCGCCGGTGCAAAGCACCTGCTCCTTCGGGATGTAGACGAAGCCGTCGCCGCGCGTGTGCGCCCACCCGAAGTGGCGGAATTCCACTTTGCGCGAGCCGTCGTTGAGCACGAACATTTCCTCGTTGATGTCCTGCTTGGGTGGTTCGGGCCCCTCGCGATTCAGCTCGGCTACGTCCTTCCGGCCCTTGGCGGCTGCCTGCCAGCGCGCCGGCTCCAGGCGCTTCAACTCCTCCGCCACCCCTTTGAATGCGAGCGTGGTCGAGCCGGCCTGCGTCCAAATCGGATTGCCATATAAGTGATCGCCGTGATGGTGCGTGTCGAACACGTACTTCACGGGCTTGGACGAAATACGTTTCGCATCCAGCATCGCGGCGCGCGCACCGCTGGGAAAATTCGCGTCCACCACGATGAGGTAGTCCTTCATCTCGATGATGATGTTATTGCAGTGCCCCAAGTCCATGTCGCCCTCGCGAAACCATACGCCGGGGGCGATCATCTTCACGGTCTCGGGGTTGGCATCGGAGCGCGAAACGAATAGCGCGATTCCGGCCAGCAGGGCGAAGCACAGAAGCAACCACGCGCGGACCTGCCTCATGGGTAGCCTCCTTCTGGTCTACTCTACACCCGGCGTCAAGAACATGGAATGCTAAAATTGAAGTTTCCACTGGAGGAATGAATGGCTGTGAAACCCCGCCGGCAGGCGGTCGTGGCAGATGTAGGCGGTGTGAAGGTCGGAGGGCCGCATCCCATCGCCGTGCAGTCCATGACCAATACTGATACCGCCGACGTGGCCTCCACGGTAAACCAGGTGATGGCGCTGGCGCGCGCCGGATCGGAGCTGGTGCGGGTCACAGTAGACACGGAACGCGCCGCCGCCGCTGTACCAAAGATAGTCGAGACCTGCGGGCAATTCGGCGTGCGCGTGCCCATCATCGGCGACTTTCACTACAACGGTCACATCCTTCTGAAGAAGTATCCGGATTGCGCGCGCGCACTTGCCAAGTACCGGATCAACCCCGGCAACGTGAACATCGGACGCAAGACGGACGACAACTTCCGCACCATGATCGAGGTGGCGATCGAGAACGACAAGCCGGTGCGGATCGGCGTGAATTGGGGGTCGCTCGATTCGGCGCTCCTGACCCGCATGATGGACGAGAACAATCTGCGGGCAGAGCCGAAAGACGCGCGCGAAGTGACGCTGGACGCCATCGTGGTGAGTGCGATCGAGTCGGCCACGGCCGCCGAGAGTTACGGGCTGGGCCACGACAAAATTATTCTGAGCGCCAAGGTGAGCGGCGTGCAGGACCTGATCGACGTATACCGGGCGTTGGCCGCCGTATGCGATTATCCGCTCCACCTGGGCCTGACCGAAGCCGGCATGGGCAACAAGGGAGTGGTCGCGACCACGGCCGCGCTGGCGCCGCTGCTGCAAGAGGGCATCGGCGATACCATCCGCGCCTCGCTCACGCCGCTGCCCAACGGCGACCGCACCGAAGAGGTGATCGTCTCGCAGCAGATTCTGCAATCGCTCGGCATCCGCAGCTTCACTCCGCAAGTGACGGCGTGCCCCGGATGCGGGCGGACCACGAGCACCTTCTTCCAGGACATGGCGGACCAGATCCAGACGTATCTGCGCGACCAGATGCCGAAGTGGAAATCGGGGCATCCGGGCGTGGAGACCATGAAGGTGGCGGTGATGGGTTGCGTGGTGAACGGGCCGGGGGAATCGAAGCACTCGAATCTCGGGATTTCGCTGCCGGGAACTTTCGAGGAGCCCAAGGCACCGGTTTACGTGGATGGCAGGCTGCTGAAGACGCTCAAGGGCGACCGCATCGTGGCCGAGTTCATCGACATTCTGAACGAATATGTAACTACACATTACGCGTAAATTTTGGGCGGGAGCGCGGCAGGCGGAATCGCGAGCCGTTGGTATAATCGTTTCAAATCGGTTACTTCGAGATTTATGTGACGCCTCGATCCGGTCGAGCATCTGAGGGAAAGGGTAAGGACTGTACATGAGTTCAACCAACGGCAAAATCGCGGATGTGGAAGTGGCGCCGGTGAATGGCACGCCGGTAAACGGGGCCCCGGCGAATGCAGCCGGATTACGCATTTTCAACCGCATCGTCGACTGGATCACCAGCGACCGTATGCAACTCATCAACATCACGGATCGCATCAACGAGGTTGTTCGTAAGAGCGGCATCCACGACGGCATCGTACATTTGCAATCCCTGCACACCACCACCTCAGTGTTTATCAACGAGTGGCAGGATGCGCTGTTGCACGATGTGCGCACCTTCCTGGACGAAGTCGTGACACCCGATCATTACTGGCGGCACAATGATCCGGCCTATTCCGATTGCGAGCGTAAGAATGCCGATTCGCATCTGCGCGGCATGATCATGGGGCAGAGCCTCAGCCTGCAGGTTCGCAATTCCACCGTGCTCCTGGGCACGTGGCAGAGCATCATCCTGGCGGAATTCGACGGTCCTCGCAGCCGCTCGATGTCGATCCAGATCACGGGCGTGTAGCCTCCCGGCTCCGCATGCAGAAGCGCTTCACGCTCACAGAGGCCGAGAGCCTGATCCCGCGCGTGGAGCGCCTGCTGCGCGATGCCATCGCGCTGAAATCCGAATATCAGGAAACCGAGCGCGGGTTCCAGGCGTTCAACGAGCGCGTCATGCTGATGGGCGGCATGATCGTGGACCGCGAGGAATACCTGGCCGCGAAGCAGCGCCGCGAAGGCGTCGCCGAGCGCCTGCGCGCCGCCATCGACGAGGTGCAGGAAGTGGGATGCTTCCTCAAGGATCTGGATATCGGTCTCATCGATTTCCCTACGGTCTTCCGCGGTGTTGAAGTGTATCTGTGCTGGAAACTAGGCGAAGAAGGAATCCGGTTCTGGCATGGCGTGGAGGAGGGCTTTCGCGGCCGCAAGGCCATCGACCAGGACTTCCTCGATCATCATCACGGCGATCGAAATCAGTAGCCCGCCCATGGCACATGGCGCGCGCGAAAACGAAATCAAGCTGGCTGTGGCCGATGCCGCGGCGGGTCGGCGCTTGCTGCGGGCAGCCGGGTTTCATGTCTCGCGCCGCAAAGTTTTCGAGCACAACACCGTCTTTGACACGCCCGATCGAAGCATTAGCCGCTCCGGCCGGCTGGTGCGGATTCGCCAGGCGGGTAAGTTAGCCACCCTTACTTACAAGGGTCCGCCCGATAGATCGAGGCACAAGAGCCGGCAGGAACTGGAAACGGAGATTTCAGGCGCCCGCGCCATGGGGGCGATTCTCGAGATGCTCGGGCTCAAACCTGCTTTCCGCTACGAAAAGTACCGCACCGAGTACAAGCAGCGTGGCAGTGGAATGGCCACTGTTGATGTCACGCCGATCGGAGTTTTCCTGGAGCTGGAAGGACCGCCGCGATGGGTCGATGCAACCGCGCGCAGGATGGGGTTCCGGGAGGCCGACTACATTACGACGAGCTATGCGCGCCTCTACTTCGACTGGTGCAAGCAGCGGGGCGTGAAGCCGACGAATCTGGTTTTTCCCGCGAAGTGATCGTGTCCGATAACGAGTACAACAAGGTCCGATACTCGACGCTGCCGTCGGCATCCACGCATCCCGACCGGCTGGCCGCGGTGGCAACGCTGTTTGGCATGACGCCGGCTCCGGTCGTGGACTGCCGGTTGATCGAGCTAGGCTGCGGCGACGGCGCCAACCTCATCCCCATGGCTTATCACTTGCCGGGAAGCGGCTTCACCGGCATCGACCTGGCGGCTGAGCCCATCGCGGCGGGACAGGAAATGGCGGCCGATCTGGGGCTGGGCAACCTGCGGCTCGAAGCGGCGGACCTGATGGATCTCGGCGATATCGGGGAGTTCGATTACGTGATCGCGCACGGCGTGTACTCCTGGGTGCCGGCGCCGGTGCGTGACCGCCTGCTCGCAATCGCGGCCGCGTGTCTTGCGCCTCAAGGCGTCGCCTTCATCAGCTACAACACTTTGCCCGGGCGATACGTGAGGCAGATGTTCCGCGACATGATGCTCTACCACACGCGCGGCATCCACGAGCCGGCCGAGCGAGTAGAGGAGGCGCGCAAGTTTCTTCAGTGGCTGGATGAGGCGCGGGCAGTCTCTGCGCCGTGGGCGGCCATGTACCAGGACGAGATCCGGAACCTCCTCGCGAAACCGCCGGACAGCTTGTATCACGACGATCTGGCGGGGATCGCCGACTCCGTCTACTTTCGTGATTTCGCCGCGCACGCGCGGAAGCACGGTCTGCAATACCTGGGCGACGCAGATTTGCAGGCGATGTTCGACCCGCTACGCCGACTCGACTCCGTCGGCGATGACGTGATCGAGCGTGAACAGTACCGCGATTTTCTGACTGCGCGCCGCTTCCGGCAAACGCTGCTGTGTCGTGCAGAGGTGGTCCTTGACCGAAGTCCCGGCCCCGAGCGTATGGACGAGTTCTTCTTCTCCGCGCCCGTCCGTAAGTTGGAAGGAGTCCGCGTGACGGCACAGGACGAGGCGTTGGAGCGCGTGACACAGGCGATGGGAGAATGCTATCCACTGCCGGTAGCCTTCGAGGAATTAGTGCCTTATGCCGGCGATGCCGCGGCGCTGCGCGACATCCTGTACACGCTGGTGACCGGCGGGTTCGCCGACCTGCACGTCTTCGATTTTCCCTGCGAAGAGACGGTGACGGAGCGGCCGAGCGCCAGCCGCCTGGTGCGCTACGAGGCAAGCCGAGGGCGCTACGTGACCAGCGCCTGCCACGGCACACTCGAACTCGACGATGCGGCGCGGCGGTTGGTCCTGCTGCTCGACGGCAGCCGCGCTCCCGCTAAGGAGGATCGGGCAATCCTCGAATGGCTGGCGCGCGTGGGTCTACTGGAGGCCTGATGCAGCCGTTCGGAACGCGGTCAACAGATCTCCCCAGCGCAGCCCGATCATGCTGGTGAAAGCGTTCCCCGTATACCCATGGCGCGCAGGATGGACGGCCGACAGGGCGTCCCAACCGCGATGCTCGATCGTTACGCTGGTGCCACGCGGCGCGGCTTCGAAGCGGACCTCCACTTCCGTCCGCTCCCCGGGTGCGAAGTCGCTCTGCCGCCACTCGAATAACAAGCGCCGCGGGGGCTCCCACGCCAGCACCCGCCCCACTTCGAACGGCTCCCCGTCGCTATAGACTTCGAGCACGCGGCCGTTGTCGAATCGCAGCGTGCCTTGCCTATCGTCGCGGAACATCTTCACTCTGGGCCTCCACCAGGCGCCGGTTTCTTGCGTGAAGATGGCGAATGCGGTGACGGCGTCCACCGCCACTACGGTGCTGACAGTGACGCAATCGTCGCTCACTGGCGCCTTCCTTTCGCGGTACCCTCCGCATATTCGCGGAAGCCTTCCAGTTGATCGCTCCAGAACGCCTCCACCTCAGCGGCCCAATTGTGCAACTGTACGAACGGCTGACGCCGCAGACGATAGACACGCAGGCGCGCATCCTCGCGGCTGGCGCGTTCCTCCTCGATGAGGCCCTTGACGCGCAGCACCCGCAGGTGGCGGCTCATGGCGGGAGCGCTCATGCGGAAACTTGCCGCGAGCTCGCCTGCGGGACGTGGCCGGACGCGCAAGAGGTCCACCACACGGCGGCGCGTGGGATCGGCCAGCGCCGCCAGAGTGTCATCAAGACTGGTTGCCATTTCCGTCCTTCGCGATCGGGGCACCAAAGATCCACCGATGGCCTTCGAGGTCGATGGCGCGGTAGGTGCGCTCGCCGTACGGCTGGTCGGCGGGCTCGTCGATCACGGTGGCGCCGGCATCGCGCGCGCGCCGGAAATGTGCGTCCACATCGTCCACGATGCAATAGATCTGGCAGGACACGCCAGCCAGGTCTCGGGGGCTGGCGACTCCTACCTCCTTCCACACCGAAGCCAGGAAGAGCGTGTTGTCGAGGTAGGTGATTTCGGCATGGCCGATACGGCCATCGTCCATGGGCATGCGGAACTTTTCTGCGAAGCCGAAGGCGTCGCAGAGGAAAGTGAGGGCCGCCGGAGCATCGGCATAGGCGAGGTAAGGAATGATTCGCTGCATGGTGAAATATTAACTGAATGGTTAAATATTGTCAACCAGAGATACGTGGTGGAGAACAGTAGTCAGGCCGACGCCGCCATATCCTTCAAGGCCCGGCGCTGCACTTTGCCCGTGATGCCCTTCGGCAGCTCCGGCAGAAACATCACGCGCTCCGGAACCTTGTAGTCCGACAGACGTTCGCGCGCGAACTCCCGCAGCTCCTCCGCCGGCGCGTGCATCCCTTCCCGCAGAGCGACGAAGGCCACCACGATCTCGCCGTACACCGGATCGGGCCAGCCGATCACTCCGGCCTCGAGCACCGCCGGATGCTCGTAGAGCGCGCCCTCCACCTCCTGCGGCGAAATATTCGAGCCGCCGCGAATGATAATCTGCTTCTTGCGGCCCTCGAACCAGAAGTAGCCTTCGGCATCGCGGCGCGCCAGATCGCCCGTGTACAGCCATCCGTCGATGAGCGTGTCCGCTGTCGCCTGCGGATTCTTCCAGTAGCCGATGAAGCTCGCCGGGCTGCGCACGATGATCTCCCCGATCTCGCCCTCCCGTACGTCCGCGCCATCAAGCCCGACGATCCGCACTTCCACACCGTCAACCGCATGGCCGATCGATCCCGCGCGGATCGAGCGCACATTAAAGATGACCGGAAGCGTCTCGGTCATCCCGTAGCCCTCCCGCAGCGGCAGGCCGAACAGCGACTGGAAGCGCTCCTGCAGGGCCGTCGAGACCGAATCGCCGCCGCCGAGAATGAACCTTAGCGAGCTGATATCTCGCGGCTTCCTCGCCTGCTCTTCGACCATGAATTGCAGCATGATGGGCATGCCGACGGTGTACGTCGCGCGACGCCGCTCGATCAGATCGAGGACCAGCGCCGGGTCGAACGCCGGCACCAGAACGGCGGTCGCGCCGCCCAGGACCGCGGGCAGCAGATCGCAGATAAGCCCCGAGGCGTGCATGATCGAGGTCATGACGAGGATGGTGTGGCTGCCGTCCACCCCCATCAGCCCCATCAGCCGAGCCGACTCGCAAAGCGTCCGATGAGTGTGCGTAACACCCTTGGGCCGCGATGTGGTGCCCGAGGTGTACTGAATGGCGGCGGGACGATCGGGGTCGGGCTCGGCCAGCACCGGCATGCTCGCGGACCCCGTCTCCGGCAGCGCCGAGTGCATCGGACATCCCTGAGCCATGTGGGCCAAGTGGGGCTGGCTGAAGCAGAGTGCGGCGCCCGAGTGTTCGAGTATATATGCGATCTCAGGCGCCTTGAAGCGCACGTTGATGGGGACCACGATCAGCCCCGCCTTCCAGGATGCGAACAGCACCTTGACAAGTTCGAACGAGTTCTGCCAGTGGATGGCGACGCGGTCGCCAGGCTTGAGTCCCTGGTCCAGGAACCAGCCCGCGAGTGCCGTGGTGGCGCGGTCCAGCTCCGCATAAGTGAGTTGTTCTTCTCCGCAGATAACGGCCGGCTTCTGCGGATTTCGCGCGGCGGCTGCGCCTAGCATGCTGCCCAGATTCATCCGCACGATTCTACACTACCGGCGCGACACGAGAAAAACCGCGACTTCGGCGAACAGGTTTGGCATCGCCGTGACCTTGCTGTGGCCCGCCAGAAAGTACCGCCGCTCCACCGCCAGGCCTTCGAGCGCGGCCAGCTCCTCGAAATCGTGCACGGTCAGGAAATGGATGTTGGGCGAATCGTACCACTCGTATGGGAATAGCGAGGTGCGCGGCGCGCGTCCGCTGAAGAGCATGGAGAGCCGCACGCGCCAGTGACCGAAATTCGGGAAGGCGACGATCGCCTGCCGCCCCACACGCAGCATCTCGTGCAGCACGCGGCGCGGATGGCGCGTTTCCTGCATGGTCTGGCTGAGGATCACGTAGTCGAACGCCCGGTCCGGATAGTCGGCCAGGCCCTCATCCACATCGCCCTGAAAGACGGAAACGCCGCGTGCGATGGCCCGCTGCACCTTGGCGCTCGAGATCTCGACGCCACGCGCGTCCACTTCTTTATTAGCCGCCAGCCACTCGAGCAGCTCGCCTTCGCCGCATCCGAGATCGAGCACCTTGGTGCGAGGCTCGACGATTTCCCCGATGATGGCGTAATCGCTCCGGCCCAGTAGTTCGCGGACAAACGGCTGCGGCTTGCCGGACTGGGCCGTCATGAGAGCTTCTCGAAGATGGAGCCGAGAAAGCCGCGCACCAGGTCGGCCTGCTCGTCCACCGCCACCAGGAAGGAGTCATGGCCATAGTTGGACTGCAGCTCGACGTAGGCCACGTCGGAGTTGCGCGCTCGCAGCGCACGGACCAATTCCTGCGACTGGTAGCTGGGGTAAAGCCAGTCGGAGCTGAAGCTGATGGCGAGGAAGCGGGCACGCGCCGGGGCGAGCGCTTCGCCGAGCGAGCGCTGGCCGGCCGTCAGATCGAAGTAGTCCATCGCCTTCGTGATGTAGAGGTACGAGTTGGCATCGAAGCGGTTGACGAACTGGCTGCCACGGTAGCGCAGATAGCTCTCGACTTCGAAGTCCACGTCGAAATCGAAGCCGAACGCCTCCTTGTCGCGCAGCCGGCGGCCGAATTTTTCGCGCATCGATTCGTCGCTCATATAAGTGATGTGCCCGACCATGCGCGCCACTGCCAGTCCCCGCGCCGGCGGCTGCTTGTCGTAGTAATTGCCGCCGCTCCAGTTGGGGTCGGCCATGATCGCCTGGCGACCCACTTCGTTGAACGCGATCTGCTGCGCGCTGTGCCGCGCGGTGCTGGCGATGGGGATGGCGGAGACCACGCGGTCCGGGTAGGAGACCGCCCACTCGAGCGCCTGCATGCCGCCCATCGAGCCGCCCGTCACGGTGAGGAGGCGCGGGATGCCGAACCAATCGATCAGCATTTTTTGCAGCCGCACCATATCGCCGATGGTGATCACCGGGAACGACATGGCGTAGGGGCAACCCGTTGCCGGATTGATCGACGACGGCCCCGTGGTGCCGCGGCAGCCGCCCAGCACGTTGCTGCAAATCACGAAATACTTGCCGGTGTCGAAAGCCTTGCCGGGGCCGATCATGTTATCCCACCAACCCGGCTTGTCGGTCTCGCTGATGCCCGCGGCGTGCGCGTCGCCCGAAAAGGCATGCAGCACCAGGATGGCGTTCGACTTGGCGGCATTGAGACGGCCGTAGGTCTCGTAAGCCACCTCGACCGGCGAGAGTGTCGCGCCGCTATCGAGGGAGAGGGAGTCGAACCGGACAGAATTGGCCGCAACAATCATGTTGGGGAATTTTCATCATAGCAGAGGCATTCATGCGTTTATTTCACGATTGAACATCTCGCTGATTGTCGCGAGCACAGCCGATGGCTCGCCGCCAATCTCATCCCGGATAGCATTCGCGACGTGCCGCGCAGTGTCGGCGAGAACCACACCCCATGCCGCGGGATCTTTCCACGTGGCCGGCCGGAGAGCGCAAACGAGTCTGCCATTCGCCACCCAGGCACGGAGAACTTCGACGGAGTTTGCATCTAACAACACCTCATCCGGAACAGCGAGATCGCGATTGTTCATCATGGGCCAATGCTACGACACCGCCGGCCGTGCCGGGTCGTGCACCGTTGCGTGCGAAAATGGGATGCGTATGAAATGCTCGAGTGTGATCCTGCTGTGGAGTTCCGCCGTGCTGGCGCAGGTGCCCGACGGAATCGCGGTTGCTCCGAGCCGGACGGTTAACCTCGTTCCCGATCAAGCCGTGTTTTCGGCTAATGTAGCGGCGGCATCGGATGCTTCGCAGGACCAGGTGCTGGAGGTATTTCGGAACGCCGGGGCAGCGAACCCGGTCATCGTCTACTCGAACGGGACTTCCAATTACGCCGTTTCCTTCACGACTCCCGCGGAGGCGATGCGGCCGATGGCGCAGAAGCTCGACCAGATCCGCCTCAAGCGCCCGCCAGCTTTCGTTGACTTCAGTTATAACGCGACCCTCGGCGCCAGTGATTCCGCGGTCCAGGCGGCGCGGGCAAACCTGCTGCCACAGTTGATCCGGGACGCAAGGGAGCGGGCGCAGGCGTTGGCGGCGGCCGCCAGCGTCAAATTGGGGCAGATCCAATCGGTGACCGATCTCAATGTCGTGCCCATACCAACCGCGGCGCGAGTGGGCGACTTCACGGCGGGCCTCGCCCTCTCTGCTTCCGGAACACAGTCAACCTTCACAATTGCAGTAGGATTCAACCTCCAATGAAAAGCACAAAAGGAAAATTCATGAAATCATTCGGCCTGTTTCTACTTCTTGCTGCCGCCGCCTTCGGTCAAGCCCAGGACGGCATCACCACTTCCATCACCCGCAGCATCTCTCTTCCAGGCGACGAAGCCCTCTTCACCGTGGCTGTGGCGACGGGCCTCGATGCCACCCAGGATCAGGCGCTACAGCCTCTCCGTGACGCCGGTGCTCCCGCCCTCACGATTCTGACGGTCTCCGTCGGCCAGGGCCAGATTAACACCTACCCGCCCAGCCCCACTCCGCCCGAAACCATCGTCTACTATTTGGTCTCCTTCACGGTGCCATCGGCTAACCAGAAAGATCTCGCGAAGAAACTCGATGCGATCCGGGCCAAACTGCCGGCCGCTCTCAAAGACCTGCAATACAGCGCCACGTTGAGCGCCAGCCAGGCCCTGGTGGATACGACGCGGCGTAATCTGCTGCCGCAAATGATACTCGATGCGAAGGTCAAAGCCGCGGGATTGGCGGAAGCAGCCAGCCTCAAGCTGGGCGCCATCCAAGGCGTGACCGAGTCGTATTACGGCTCCGGATCCAACGGCTCGCCGTTCTTCGCGTACTCCGCGGTGCTCAGCGCAGCTAACTATTCCACCGGTGGAACCGGCACGCAGTACAGCTTCACGGTCGCGGTGAAGTTCGGCATTCAGTAAGCCGTCACTTCAGCACCTGCATCCGCTGCTGCAACCGCCGCGCCTCCGGCTCGCGCTTCATCCTGCGCAGCAGAGCGGCGTAATTTTCGAGCGTCTTCTTCAGCGCCGTCCGATCAGGCATCGTCTCGGCCACGCGCACGGCCAGCTTGTACTGGCTCTCGGCGGCTGCATGATCGCTCTCGCCTTCGAGCACCAGCGCCAGATTGTTCATGCTCCCCAGCGCCATGCTCTCGCGCAGCGCCAGCGATCGGCGGTAGAGAGGCTCGGCCTCGGCGAACTTGTCCTGCGCCGCGTAGACAACGGCCAGGTTCTCGAGAGTAGTGGCAAGCTCCGGATTGTCCGGCCCCATCGCCGCCTCCCAGATTCCCATCGACCGCTTGTAGAGCGGCTCGGCTTCGGCATAGCGCTTCTGCAGGTAGAACAGCATGCCCAGGCGGTCGAGCGCGGTGGCGACGCTGACGTGGTTGGGCCCATACACGCTCTCCTGAATCGCGACTACGCGGCGCAGGGGCGCCTCCGCGGGGACGAAGTTCTGCTGCTCGATGAACACCGTGGCGAGCGAATCGAGTATCGGCGCGAGGCCCCGATCCACCGGTCCAAACCTCCTCTCGATGATCTGCGCGGCGCGCCGCAGGTTCGGCTCGGCGACGGCGTAGCGCTTTTTCGAGACGTAAAACATCGCCAGGTCCACGCAGTCGTTGGCCAGATCCGGATCGTCGGCGCCCTTGGCTTTGAAGCGATTGGCGATGACTTGCAGATACTGGCGCTCGGCGTCGGGAATGCGGCCCATCGAATTGTAGACGCCAGCCAGCAGCTTGAGGTCGGGAATCAGCTCCACGGCGTCCGGCCCGCCAGCCTTCTGGCGAATTGCGAGCGCCCGCAGGTAGAGCTTTTCGGCATCGGCGTTGCGCCCCTCGGCGCGATTCACCATGGCCAGTTCGCTGATCACCGGCGCCAGCAGCGGATCGTCCGCGCCCTGCTGCTTTTCCCGCATTTCCAGCGCGCGCGCCAGCAGCGGCTCGGCCTCGGCATACTTCCCCGCCGCCACCAATGCCAGCGCCTGCTGGCGGATTTCGTCGGGATTCTCCTGCGTAAATGCGGTCAGGGCAAGGAGGGGAAGCAACGCCATGGTGCGCTTCATAAACCCAAGCATAAGCGATGCCGCGGCAAAACTGTGCGAGCCTGAGGGTGAGTGCGCTCGCTCCTGCTACTCCTGGCTTTCGCCGCCCACGCCGATTTCCGCCTGGCTGTCCCCGGCTACCGCTACCAGTTCCCGCGCGACCATTTCGATCACCCCGAGTTCCGCACCGAGTGGTGGTATTACACCGGCAACCTGACCGCCGCCGGCGGCCATCGCTACGGCTTCGAACTGGTCTTCTTCCGCCAGGCGCAGCGGCGCGGCCCATCCGATAACCCCTCGGCGTGGCGCGTCGACGACCTCTATCTCGCGCATCTCGCGCTGACCGATATCGACGGTGGCCGCTTCCGCTATTACAGGCGCCTCAACCGGGCCGGGCCCGGCATCGCGGGCGCCAACTTCGATCAGTCGCGCATCTGGAACGGCAACTGGGAATCCAAATGGGATAACACGACCGGCGTCCAGACCCTCTCCGCCGTGGCTGACGACGTCCGCTTCACGCTACGGCTCGAACCGCGCAAGCCGCCCATCATCCAGGGAGAGAATGGCGTCAGCCAAAAGGCCGCCGGTGCAGGAAAGGCTTCGTACTACGTTTCGTTCCCGCGCCTGGCGGTGGAGGGCACACTCAATAGCGACGCCGTTCGCGGCACCGCCTGGATGGACCACGAGTGGTTCACGCACCAGCTCGAATCCAACCAGCAGGGCTGGGACTGGTTCAGCATCCAACTGGATAACGACACCGAGTTCATGCTGTTCCAACTTCGTCACACGGATGGCAGCATCGACCCTTTTTCATCCGGCACCTACATCGCACCGGACGGTCGAGCCGTACACCTGAAGCGGTCGGAATTCACACTCGATCCGCTTGAATACTGGACCAGCCCGAAGACCAGCGCCCGCTATCCCGTGAAATGGCGGATCACGATCCCTTCGTTGAAGGTCACGCTCGAGTGCACGGCCGCCATGGCTGCACAGGAACTGATCTCCGAAGATGGGAACGGCGGTCCCACGTATTGGGAGGGTGCGGTGGCATACGGCGGCTCGGCGCGCGGGGTGGGGTATCTCGAAATGACGGGCTACGGCAAGCCGATGCGATTATAATGTTTGCAGATATGAAAATTTCCGACGGCAAACTCAAGCGCATGAACGCGCTTTCCAATGAGCGCGGCATTATCGCCGCCGCGGCCATGGACCAGCGCGGCAGCCTCCAGAAGTCGCTGGCGGTGGCCCGCGGCGTGGATGTAAAAGAGATCACCTTCGAGATGATGAGCGAATTCAAGGTGGTGGTGAGCAAGGTACTGACACCACACGCCAGCGCCATCCTGCTCGACCCGGAATTCGGTCTCGAAGCCGGCAAGGCGCGGAGCAAGAACGCCGGGCTCCTGCTGGCCTATGAGCTAAGCGGCTACGACAACACGCGCCCGGGCCGCCTGCCTGACCTGCTGCCGCACGTCTCAGTCAAGCGCATCGTGGACTGGGGCGCCGACGCGGTCAAGATCCTGATCTACTACACGCCCTTCGACGAGGCGCCGGTCAACGACATCAAGCACGCTTTTATCGAGCGTATCGGCGCCGAGTGCGAGACCTACGAGATTCCGTTCTTCCTCGAGTTCGTCGGCTACGATCCGAAGGGCGGCGACGAGAAGGGTTTCGACTTTGCCAAGGCGAAGCCGGAGATCGTCAAGAAAAGCATGGAAGAATTTTCCAAGCCTCAGTACCGCGTGGACATACTCAAGGTCGAAGTGCCGATCAACGCCGAGTACGTGGAAGGCTCCAGCGTCTACAAGGGACAGAAGGCCTACAGCCGCGACGAGGCCCTGAAGCATTTCCGCGAAGCCGCGGCGATCGCCGCCAAGCCGTTCATCTACCTGAGCGCCGGCGTGAGCAACGCGCAATTCACGGAATCGCTCAAGATGGCGTCGGAAGCCGGCACGGATTACTCGGGTGTGCTCTGCGGACGCGCTACCTGGAAGGAAGGCATTCCGGTTTACGCCAAGCAGGGCCCGAAAGCCCTGGAAGAATGGCTGCAGCGTGAGGGCGTGAAGAACATCAACGCCGTGAACGACGCCATCAAGTCGGCGACTCCGTGGCACGTCAAGATGGGCGTTGCCGTCCCGGCGTAACCGGCGGACGGAGCCTTACAACACCTTCTCCGCCGGCGCGGCGGACATCGAGATCAAGACCACGCCGCATGCCAGTAGCACCAGCATGAGGAGCATGAAGGAGCGGGCCCGCGGGTCCGCTCCCCGCAGTTCTTTCCATACGACGACGCCCCAGAGCGCGGCCAGTAGCGGCACTCCGTTGAGGAACAGGGCGGTGATCGACGGTTCCGCCGCCGCCACCGGATGCGGCGTCACAGCCACGAAGCTGGCGACGGCGCCGGCCATCCACAAGAAACCGCCGATCAACCCCAGCAGGTGTTGTCCGAGTTTCGCCTTGAAGTAATCCGTGACGTCGACCGCCTCGCCTTCCACCGGCAGGTTCATGAAGAACATGCTGAGCAGGAACGTGGAAAAGATCGCACCGGCGCCGAACATTAAACCCAGCGAATAAGGCCCCATTCCCAGGTCGCCCTCCCGCCCCTTGTCCAGGAGTTGCGAGCAGCTTCCGATGAGGACTCCGGCCGCCAGCGCCAGAATGACTCCCTTGGCCGAACTGGGACGCCGCGTGCTTTTGGTCTTCCCCGCCCGCGCCAGTTCCTCGTGCCGGATGACCATGAGCTGCCGGTTCCCCAGAGCATCCGCCAGAATTGCGGCCAGCACCAGCACGCATCCGGAGAACAGCATCACGGCGCTGCCCTCGGGCTTGGCGACGTACCGCAAGCTCGAGGAGATGATCATCGCCATCCCCAATCCCACGGGGAACGCCACCGTCATTCCGGCCACGGAGACCGAACCCAGCAGCAGCATGTTGGCGAAATTAAAAACGATTCCCGCGCCGAAGCCGAACAGCCATTGCCGCTTGCCGGCGTTCAACAGGTCGTCCATCAGCGAGAATCCGTCGAACCCCATGCTGCCCAGGGTGTACGCGGAGATCACGGCGGCGGCGATCAGGCCGAACGCAAAATCGAAGTAGAAAAGTTCGAACCGGTATTTGCGCGTGAGCTTGAATGTGTTGGCCCACGATCCCTGGCAAAGCAAAGCCAGAACGAGGATAAATACCGCGGCAGCATAAGTCTGTGGAAGGATCATCTATTAGTCCCGGAAGAGTGAGAGTACACTGCCGGGTACGGGCGGGTCAACCGCCCCGGCACCCTAACGCGGTACCGTCCCGGCGGTAGGCGGCATAATGACTTCTGCCGGCACGCCGGGCGGCTGCACGATTCGCATCGGTTTCGGCTGATCGGAGCACTCCGGCAGCGGCCCTCCGGCGTAGTAATAGAGGCTGTACCGAAGGGTGCGGCTGATGCTGTCCACGCACACCTCGCCCGCGTGCGGCGCGATTTCGTTGGCGAGCGCGCGCGCTGAAGCGATGTGGTCCAGCTCCGGCGCGGCGGCCGTCTTCACGTAGGCCACTCCGGCGGTCGCACCCAGCGCTACTGCGAAAACCGCGGCCAGCCGGCGGCCGCTGCTCTCCAGCCACCAGGCCAGTGCGGCCAGTAGCACCGGGGCCATCCAGGTCCAGTGGAATGCCGGGAGCGGCGCGCGCGAGATGCCGCTTACCAGTGCCGCCGGCAGCACCTGCACCGCGATGGGAAATACTGCCAGCAGCAGTGCGCAGCCGGCGAGCCACGGGCGGGCGTTGGCGGCCTCGTCGAGCGCGAGACCGAGCAACGCGGCCACCGCCGGAAACAGGGGGAGCACGTATCCGGGCAGTTTGTTGACCCCCGTCGAAAGCAGGAGCAGATCGAACAGCACCCATGCCAACAGGAACAGGCGGCGCCGGTCGCGGAGGGCCGACGCGCGCACCAGCAACAGCAGAGGCGACCATGGCAGCAGCATGACCGGCAGCCACTCCAGATAGAACCACCAAGGCTGTCCGTGCATCAGTGCGCCCGAAAAGTAGCGCTCTACATGATGCTTCCAGAAAAGCTCATTGGGGAATGGGCGTCCGTTGCGCAGGTAGCACATCAGGTACCAGGGCATCGCTACCGCCAGAAATGCCGCGCCGGCCAGGGCGATGCGTCCCCATGGCGGACGTGAGCGCAGACCCATCACCAGTGGAACTCCCAGGCCGAGCGGCAACAGTCCCTTGGCGAGGGCCGCGAATCCGAGCATCGCTCCCGCCGCCGGTAGCGGACACGCGTCGCCCTTGCCGATCCACGGCAGCGCCAGCAGCATGGCTGCCGAAAACGTCGCCGTCAGCGGCAGGTCTGTAACGGCGGCCTGGCTGAACCCGATCCAGGCGCCCGAAGTTCCGAGAATCAAGGTCGATATCCACGCTGCCCGGCAGCCGAATTCACGGTCGAGAATCCACCAGTAGAAAATCAGGAAGGCGATACTGAGAAGCGCCACTGGGAGCCGCGGCGCCAGTTCCGGGCCGAGCCCGAGACGAAACCCGAGTCCGCCCATCCAGTAGAGTAATGCCGGTTTCTCGAACCAGGCTTCGCCCCACAAGCGCGGTGTGATCCAGTCGCCGGATCGCGCCATCTCGCGCGCAATGGCGGCGTATCGCGGCTCGTCCGGACCCACCAGGCCGACGCTGCTGAGGCCGTAGAGGTACAGGAAGTATGCCATCGGCACGGCCGCCCACACCACGCGCGGGATTGTCCGGGGCATTTCAACTATTCTAGCTTGCCGGCGCAACCTGTTGATTCTGCGTTGAGCCTACGGTGCTTGCGAGTGCCATTTGGTACCGGCGATGCGCGTATCCTCCACTTGTGGTCCATTCGGCTGGGTTCGTTTGGTAGTTTCACTTGTTCTGCACCTGAGGACCCCCGCCGCGGCAAGTGCTTGTACCTGACTCGATGATAGCCGACACAATCGGGTCCACGGCCCTCCGGCGAACGCAAGTGGTTGCAACGCTGGGCGATAGAACTTCACTACGGCGGCGACAGCTACGATGCCTTACTTACACCTCACTTACAGCGTCGCATTTTGAACCAACAAGAGCCGCGGAGCGAGCCCGAACGGAAAATCGGTCCGTAGGCGCGTGATTCCCGAGCGTGGCTCGCGGCGGCCAGGCCGCTGTTTCCTTCGACAGGGCACGGCCGAGTTATTGGGTAGGATCTCGCGCGAGGAGAATACAGCGTTGAGACTGAATCTCGTCGTAACCGTTCGGAGATGCCGCCTTCACAGTGGCCCTGTTTGCACTCATCATCAGGCCGCCAACTCCCGCCGTGGATCGAGCTGAAGGCCGGTCAGTAGCAGGCGGAGTCGCATGTAGTGCCGTGGCATTCCGTCCCTGGCCAGCACTTTTTTTCAGTCACATTCAGACTGCCTCTCCCCCAAATCTGTCCATTCTGTTCCGATCTCAACTCAAGAGCGCTCGCGCGCCGGGCTGCGGGCTTGTGCCACCTGGGCGCCACGGCAACACGAGCCGCCTCGATGGCGTATTTGCGCGCAATCACCACACGCGCTCCTTTTTCTGGAACAGAAGACTGCCCTCGAAGACATGATTCAAGTAGAAGGATTCCCTATCGCTCTTCTCCGACGTTTGGACCCGTTCGCGCGCTGACTGCGCCTCTAGCCTGCGGCCAACCGCCTCGTACGCCCTCGCCAGGAAGAAATACGTCTCCGGATTGCGCGCTCCGAGTGCGACCGCGGCCTCGAGTACTGGCACCGCTTGCGGATAATGCTGGTGCGCCGCGAGAATGATTCCGTGGGCGGCCCAGGCCGCGGACCACTCCGGCCATCGGCGCTCGATCCGCTCGAGGAGGCCGTCGGCATCTTCGGTTCGCTTGGCGAATTCGAGCGTGGTGGCTTTCATCAGAAGAATCTCGCGATTGTCCGGCAGCCGCCCCGCTGTGTTGTCGATCAATCGAAGCGCCTCCGCCGCGCGCCCCTTCGACACCAGAAAAGCGGCGGCCCGCATGCACAAGTCAGGCCGTTCAGGAGACGAATTGACGGCCCGGTCGAGAGCCGCCGCGGCTTCCTGCGGCTTCCCGGATGCCTCCAGCATCTGAGCGTGTGCCAGTTCGTAGTCGCCGCCGCGTTGGGATTCGGGGATGCGGTCCAGCAGTTCGAGCCCGGCTTTCGCAGTAACGGCGGGAGGCCCGGCTTGGAAGGTCGCCACTGCAGCGTCGAGTTGAACAGCGGGGCTTGTGGGTCCGCTCGCAACAGCCTGCTGAAACAGGTCCCTCGCCAGCGCGAACTGATTCGCGTCGAGTAGAGCGCGCCCCGCGTCGGCCAGTACGTTCGAGGCCGGCTTCAGCGCGGCGATGTGCCTGGCAACCGCCGTCACAGACTTGGCATCCCGCTCTTCCAGCAGCAACTTGAGATAGTCCACTTGGGCGGCGGCATCGCCGGAGTGCTCGCGGACCACCTTCTCTACTCGAGCCCTGTAGTCGCTGCGCCTCTGCTCGGGCGTGAGGCTGAGGTAACTCACCAGTCCTTCCGGGACCACCACCTTCTTCTCCGGTCCCAGTTGGCGAAACTGGTCCATCACGACCTTGGACTCTTCCGTTTGACCGGAATCCGCCAGAGCGCGGCTGAAGTGAAGCAGAATTTTGGAGTCGTCGGGAGCCCGCTCGGCGGCTCTGCGCAAGACGCGGACGGCGTCCGCTGTACGGTCCAGCGCCTGGTACGTCTGCCCGAGGCGGTCCAAGGTTGCGGCGTCGTCGGGATCGAGAGCGGAGGCGGCCTCCAGATCCTTGAGGGCGGCTTCGAAATTTCCGTTCTGATAACACAGACCGCCGCGAGCCACGCGGGCGGCTCCGAAATTGGGGTCGAGCGCCAGGGCTCGATCGAAATGCTGTAGCGCCTTGGCTACGTCCAGACTGCGCTCGGCCTGTCCCAGTTCGAAATGGCCGGCCTTGTCGTCGGGATGCCGCGCGAGGAACCACTCGATATCGGCGATGCCCTGCTCCAGTTTTCCCATCTTGACCGCCGTATAGCCCCTCTCCCGGCGGGCGGCATCGTCATTCGGCTGGAGCGCCAGATAACGGTCCCAGGCCGCGGCGGCGTCGGCCAGGGCTCCCATTTCGGCCGCGGTAAATGCTAACAACTTCTGGACGTCGGCGCGCTTCGGGTCGAGCTGAGCCGCCTGCGCCAATCGCGTCGCCGCCTGTTCCCAGCGCTTCGACAATTCCTCGGCGGTCGCCAGTCGATAGAGCACGTCGACATTCTTCGGCTGCTGCTCGAGGGCGCTTTGCAACACTTCGCGCGCCCGGTCGTAATGGCCGGCATAAGTCGCCATCACGCCGAGGTTGTAAAGGACGTTGAAGTAAGTCGGGGCCGCGGCCAATGCGTCGGTGAAGACCGTTTCGGCCTTGCCGTACTGTTCCAGGATCCAGAGATGCGTTCCGTAGTTATTCAGGATCTCGGCGGAACGCGGAGATAAGGCCACCGCGCGACGGTGGAACTCCTCGGCTTCCTGCCCCCGCTTCTGATTGTCGAGGCTGTAACCGAGCAGGCTCAGGGTCCAGGCGTCATCGGGATGGGCCACCGCTTCGGCTCGGAGTGTTCGTTCGGCCGCCGCGAAATCTCCGCGTTCGAGCGCCGCCGCCGCGTCTCGGACTGCCGTACCCTGGTCGGCACGCACTCCCGAGAGCGCGCACACGAACACGCCCACCAACCAAACGGAGCGATGCGGGATGGAAGCGCCCATCACACTTAGTTTAGCCAGCTCAATGGGGCGACGCCTCGGTCGCCTGCAGCTTGCGCGACGCGAAGGGGCGGGCCAGCGCCGCCGGGACGCTGTGCGCGGTGGCGGCCGCCGCCTGGCGGTAATAGATTAGGGCGTTGGTGGTGTCGCCGAGTTTCTCGTAGCATCGCGCGATGAGGCACTGGATGAAGGGATCGGTCTGACTGGCATTTCGCAGATCGGCCAAGGCGCCCGAATAGTTGCCCCCGTAGAAGGCTACGTACCCGGCAAGGTATGGAAAATAGATTTGCTGGTCAGGGTTGGTTCCCTTGTCGAGAATGTCCTTGGCGGCGGCGACGTACTTGGCGGCGTCGCCGGGCTTGCCACGGCGGGCCGCGATGCGGGCACGCGCATGCGCCCAGCGATAGTTCCAAAGGTCGACATGCGCGGGGCTGATGTGCTCCTCCTGTAGCCCGGCGTCGTGACCTTTTCGATACCAGTTGTATGCTGTGTCGATATCTCCGGAATCCAGGCACAAGCGCCCCAACTCGTTGGCCACTTCGCCGGCGTCGTAGAAATCGGACGAAGTCTGGAAGAACTCATAGGCGGCGCGATCGTATTTCTCCGCTCCGCGGCAGTCGGCGGCAAAGCCATAGGAGATCGCCATGGCGCGTTGGGCCAGCGCCTTATCGAACGGTGTGCCCGCCTCTTTGATGGCCTGGGCAAAGTACTTCCGGGCCTCCACATAGCGGCCCATCAGGTCCAGCACGACTCCCGCGCCATTGCTGGCCGCAGCGGATTTCGGAGAGGCCTCCGCGGCCCGCAAATACACCTGGAGCGCTTCTTCCAGTCGTCCTTGATGGATCAATTGCGGGCCGTCGGGAACTGTGTCCGCGGGCTGCTTCTGAGATGGATATAGAGTTGCGGCGGACAATAGAAAGACCGTGGTGAGGTGAGCGGTCCGCATGGCTCCCTTTGCAAAATGACAAAGGGCAGGCGGGTCCAAATAGGACCGCCTGCCCCGATGTTTCAGTTTTCCTTCCCGTCAGAACTGGAAGCGCAATTCCAGCGACAGAATACGGGGGCCTCGGTCACCGGTGTACTGGCCGGTCGATGAGACCGTATTCTTGCCGTTGGCATCGTAGGTGAAACTGGTGTTGACGCCGCTGAATTCCGTGTGGTTGAAAGCGTTGAAGGCTTCCAGCCGTAGTTTGAGTTGGCGCCGGTCACTGCCGATCGGAATCGACCGGGAGAGCGAGGCGTCGAAGTTGATAAAGCCCGGACCGCGAATGATACCAGCGCCACCACCAGCATTCCCGATGGTCCCGACCGCCGGCTCCGCGAATGCCGCGGGGTTGAACGCCAGCCCGCCATTGGGCAGAGCCGAATTCTTCGTAACACTCGCATACGGGTCGCCAACGATATCAAAACGGGCACCCTCATTGGTGGAACCGGTGATATTCAGGGCGTTGGTGGTGCCGAAACTAAAGCCGAGCGGGGCGCCGGTATTAGCTGTCGTGATACCCGAGATTTGCCAGCCGTCGGCGACGACGGTGAGCAGTTTGTTGTGCAGTGCCCGCCCCGGCTTCGGGAAATCGTAGGAGTAGTTGACACCGAGCGTCTGGCGGCGGTCAGCACCCTGCGGCCCGTAGTTCCTTGAGTAGTTGTTCGCCACCAGCGGGTCGAAGGCCAGCAGCGCCATGGCGCGCGACCAGGTGTAGGCCACACCGAAGAGCAAGCCGCGCGAGAACCGCTTGCGCAGCGTCGCCTGCAGCCCGTTGTAGTTCGATAGTCCGTTGAATATGGTCTGGTTCAAGGTGCCGAGAGTGGGATAGATAGTGCGCTCTAATGCAGGCACTACCGCCCTGTTGCCGCTGACCGTCGGATCGATGTTCTGGGGTAAGAAGTCGGCGCCGATCGGAATCGCGTTGCGGTTGATGGCGACATTTCGGTTCATACCGAAAGTGCCTTGGTAAGAAACGTCCAACACGGTGCCGAAACCAACATTCTGCTGCACGCCGAAGCTCGCGCTGCGAACCTGAGGCAGCCTGGTGTAGCCGGTCCACTGCGAAATGGTTTGCGGTCCCAGGAGTCCGCCCGTGCTGGCCAAGGCTGTAAGTTGGCCATAGCTTGCGGTAGGCGCATATACGATGGGAGGGTTGAAGGCCATGTTATACACCTGATTGCCGTCGAGGCGGTCGAAGAACACGCCAAAACCGCCGCGGATGGCGGTCTTCCCATTGCCGAATAGGTCCAGCGCGAAGCCAAAGCGCGGAGCAAAGGCAAGCGGTGTAGTGCTGTACGTGTTCCACGGGATGCCGTTCTTGCCCGCTATGACAAATCCATTGGCAGGGTCGCCGCTATTCGGAACGAACAGTCCGATATAAGAGACCGGGCCGGTTGCACCGGTAGCCGGATCCTGAGCCACGCGCTTTCCACCCACGATGGCCGGGACGTAATACCTGGGTGCTTTCGACCGGTCGTACTTGGAGGGGTCGAAATAGGCGAACTCGTTCCCAGCCTGCTTATCCACCTCCGGAGTCTGATGGTAGAAGCGGACGCCATAGTCAAGCGTCAGTCTCTTGGTGACGCGCCAGTTGTCCTGGAGATAAAACTCAGCGTTCCAGAACGTGTCATTCACGACAATCTTTGCCGTCCACTCGGTATAGCTACTGTAGTAGCCCAACAAAGCATTCGCAAATCCAAGACCGGTGTTGAGGGGATTGTTGGTATCCGGAGAAAAGCTGTAATTACCGGTGTAGCCATTGCATCCCGCGGAGCCGCATGGCTGGACTTTCCGGTTGAACTCGATGTAGGCGCCGGTCTTAATACTGTGGGAGCCCCAAACCTTGCTGAGGTTGTCCGTGACGGTGTCGACGATGTTGTTGTTGGAGTACTCCGGGTTGCCATTCGAATAGGCCGGAGCGTTCGGCGTCGGGCCTCCGAAAGTCAGGTTCGGCATGTAATTGGAGTAGCCATTCGAGGCGTGGGCCGGGCCGAACGTCAGTTGGTTGCCGCCGACACCAGGGCCAACCGTGTGGAGGGGGAACAAGCTGGGAAGCGCCTGTCCCGATTGCGGAGTACCGGAGGCGCCCTTCAATACGTCGCGGTTTACCGCGGCGGGATCCACTTCAAACCAGGACCAGTGATTGAGGGTCTTACTCCAGGTGAACTGGTTGATCAGGGTTGGAGTCGCCACATAGGTGAGTGAACCGAGCATGCCATGACCGGGGGCCGGGTGGTCCTGGGTGAGGTCGCCGGTGGGTCCCTTCAGGAACTGCGTGCTCTGGAAGAGTTCAATCCAGTCGTCGGCATCGTGACCCCAGCGCATGTACCCGGTCAGCTTGGAAGTCAGGTTCAGGTCGAGGCGGACGATATCGTTGCGCCGGGGATGCGCGGCGCTGCCCGCAGCCTGGAAATTATCCTGCAAATATTGAGCGGTTCCCTGGGCGAAGTTGGTATTCGGAAGCGGGAAGAAATTGAGCATTGCCTGTCCCCAACCGCTGATCCGATTTTGAGGAATCAAGTTGCTCGGAAATGGGGTCGCGGCGCCCGCAGCGTTTAGATTCAACGGATCGAGAACCGGGATGAGCACGTTGGCGCCTGTGACGCTGTGCGAGAAGTCGCCGTTGCGCTCCAACTGCGTCGGCATGCTCCGGAACTGATTGGCGAAGTTCGCCAGTTGCCGCGTGTACTCCTGCGAGGCGAAGAAGAAGATTTTGGTCTTGCCAACATTGAAATGCTTCGGAATGAATACTGGCCCGCCGAGGCTCCAACCGGCAATGTTGAACCGGTAGCGGCTCCGGGGCAGGCCGGTAATATTGTTGAAGAAATCGTTAGCGTTGAACGCCTCATGCCGGTGGGTCCACCAGCCGGAACCGTGAAATTCCTGGGTACCGCTCTTGGTCACCACCTGGACGGAGCCCCCGGCATTGCGCCCGAACTCAGCCTGGTAGTTCGAAGTCAAAACTTTCACTTCGGCGATGGAGTCGATGTTCGGCTCGAAGTGTGTGAAGCAATTGCTGCAGCCCGTGTCGATGTCGCTGACCCCGTCCACCATGAAGCCCGTGATCCCAGTACTGCCGTTGAAGGTAAGACCCCCCAAAACGGATCCGCCAGTCGCATCGCGCCCTACCGTGGTATCCACCACACCCGGAAGCATGCGCATGAAGCTCATCATTTCGCGGCCTCTGATGGCCTCGCTGTTGAGCTGGTTGCCGTCAATCACGGAGGACCTTTCGGCAGTGGAGGTCTGGATCGGTGTACTCTCGGCCGTCACCGTCACCTGCTCGGTGATGTTGCCGATATCGAGGGTCACGCGCCCCAAATCACGGTTCTCGCTTAGGCCCACACTGACATCCTTGATGACACGTGTCTTAAAGCCTTTGGCCTGGACCGACACACTGTAGGTGGCCGGAAGGAGGTTAGGTAATCGGAAAACTCCCGAACTGTCGGCTGTCGCCGTGCTTGTGGCGGAAGTCCCCTGGTTGGTCAGTTGGATTTTCACATCCGGAATCACCGAACCGCTCGGATCTACGACGATACCGACCAGCGAACCGGTAACCGTTTGCGCCATTAAGCCTGCGCCAAGGAATGGCGCCAAGCAGGCGAATGCAGCAACTCTACGAAGCGTCATGGCTCCCCCTCTTTTCCGTCGAGGCAAGTATTCGGCCGCGAGGAACTGTGAGCGTTTACAAGAGAATATGGGAGATGCCCTGGGTTGTCAAGGAGTTTTGGCCAGTTTGAGGAGGTTTTCACATCCGGTAACCGGTTGCGGAGTCTTGCAAGACGCATATGGTGCCGCTAGCGCGTACGCGCCATCGGTATCGATACCATACCCCTAAATCGATTTGCGTTGACAGGGACGCACCGGCAACGTACCGCGACGGAAAGAGAGCATGTAAGCGGTCCCGGGAGGTTTGGTGAATTCCGACGCGTTTTTGCTTGGGGACCGTTCGTTCTGCGATCCCGGTGGCAGCGCCGGAGCGAGCGCTCGCCCTCAGCGCCCGTTCCTCAAGAGATACGCGGCCTCATTCCACCGGAGCTCATTGCGGAATTGCCGCAACTGAGTGCCGGCGTCGATACAGAGGAATTCCATATCCGCCATATCGGCGAAGTCCTGCAAGTGCTCGGTGGTGAGGGCCTGGCTGAATCCCGTGTGATGCGCGCCGCCCGCGTAGATCCAAGCGGCGGCTGCAATTCCCAGATTGGGACGAGGCTCCCAGACCGCCCTCGCGACCGGAAGCCGGGGCAGCGGCTCATCCGGTTCCACCACGTCGACCTCATTCACGATCATGCGGAAGCGATTCCCCATCTGGACAACCGAAGCATTCACCGCCGCACCCCGCGGCGCCGTAAACACCAGTCGGACCGGGTCGGCCTTTCCCCCGATGGATAGAGGATGGATCTCAAGCGAAGGCGTTTCTCCCGCGATCGACGGGCAAACCTCCAGCATGTGCGCGCCGAGCACCTTCGCACGACTCCCGAGATCGTACGTGTAGTCCTCCATGAACGACGTGCCGCCGGGAAGCCCATGGCTCATGACCTTCATGGTTCTCACCAGAGCCGCGGTCTTCCAATCCCCTTCCGCGCCGAACCCGTACCCGTCGGCCATCAGCCTCTGCACCGCAATTCCCGGAAGTTGTCCGAGCCCGTGCAGGTCTTCGAAAGTGTCGGTGAACGCGTGGAAATTGCCGTTGGTCAGGAAGGCGCGCAGACCCAACTCGAGACGCGCGGCATCGCGCAACGACCGCCGCCGCTCCCCGTCCGGCCGCAGCGGGCCGGCGACGTCATATCGGTCATCGTACTCCTCGATCAGGCGGTCGACTTCGGAGTCCGATACCTGGTTCACACGGCAGGCGAGATCTCCGACGCCAAAACCATTCACGGAGTATCCCAACCGCGCTTGCGCCTCAAGCTTGTCGCCTTCCGTCACTGCCACGGCGCGCATATTGTCGCCGAAGCGGGCGATCTTCAGGTGCTGTGAGTCGTCCCATCCGGCGGCAGCGCGCGTCCACGTCGCCAGCCGCGCATGCACGTCCTCGTCCCGCCAGTGACCGACGATCACCTTGCGATTCAGTCCGAGCCGGGCGGCAAGAAAGCCGAATTCGCGGTCACCGTGAGCCGACTGATTGAGATTCATGAACTCCATGTCGATGGAGCTCCATGGCAGATCGCGGTTGTATTGCGTATGCAGATGAGCGATCGGCTTGGTGAGACGGCGCAGGCCGGCCAGCCACATCTTCGCCGGCGAGAAGGTATGCATCCACGTGATCAGTCCGACGCATTCCTTGGACGCATTCGCTTCGGCACAGAGTTCGCTGATAGCTTCGGGCGTCGTGAGCACCGGTTTCAGGACGACGTCCACGGGGATGCCCGGGCTCCGGCCCAGCTCGCCCGCAATCTCGCGGGAATGCTCGCTTACCTTGCGGATCGCCTCGTCGCCATATAGATGCTGGCTTCCAGTAACGAACCACACTTCCAGTTTTGTGAGATCGATCATCGAGATTTCAGTTTCCCTCTTGCGGCGGCGGCCTGTAAACGCGTTCTGGAAAATCTTCCACAAACTGAGTGCGATGGCTATGGTACGGCACACGAGCCCTCAGGGGCAAGCGCTTGCAGGCATTTTCCACCTCTGCAAGCCAATCGAGGCTCTCTTTGCAAGCGCTTTCGTACTGACTAAACCTAGTGTTTGCCGATATTTCCTTCCGCCGTAATTACAAGTACAATGAAAGAACGTTATGAATCTGGAGCAGGTAGCCAGACGCGCTGCGGTGTCCACTGCCACCGTCTCGCGCGTGCTGAACAACGCCGGCCATGTCAAGAGCTCGACGCGGACGCGCGTCATGAAGGCGATCGAGGAGCTCAACTACCATCCCAATCTGCACGCGCGCAGCCTGGCCGGAGTCAAGAGCCGCAGCATCGGCGTCATTGTCTCGAATATTGAGAATCCGTTCTTTCTTGATATTTATAAGACGGTCGAATCTGGCGCCCGCAGCGCCGGCTACGAAGTAATTATGGCGAACACCGATTACCGGTCTGAACAACTGGTCGCCAGTGTTCGCCTGATGATAGGCCGGCGCGTCGCCGGACTCGCGGCCATTGTGTCCGAAATGGACCCCAACCTGATTGACGAGCTGAATCGCAACAGCATCCCGGTCGTGTTCTACGACGTGGGCACGCCCCGGAACAACATTACGAACATCCGGGTGAACTACCGCCGCGGCATGGGAAGAGTAATTGACTATCTCTACGGTTTGGGCCACCGGCGGCTGGGGTTCGTTGGCCATCACGCGTCGCTCGGACCCATCAACGAGCGGATGAAGGTCGTGCTCGACGCGGTTGGACGTTATGCCTCTCTCCAGGTGAACACGGCCGCCGATACCGATACTCTCGACGGCGGCCGACGCGCCACGCGCCTGTTGCTGGCTTCGACGCCGCGTCCAACGGCGATTGTCTGCGTCAACGATATTATGGCCGTGGGCGCTCTCCGGGAGCTTCGGGATTCGGGGCTCCGCGTACCCGAAGATGTCTCGGTGACCGGGTTCGACAACGTCACGCTGGCCCAGTTCTGTTATCCGGAGCTGACAACCGTGCACATCCCCCGCGACGGGATCGGGCAAATCATTTGCGACTCCCTGATCTCCCACAAAGAGACAGTCGTGGGACGCGAGATCGTCTTCGATGCGGAGCTGGTGGTGCGCGATTCGACCGGGCCCGCGCCGCTGACATAAGTAAACGCTTTCGCCGTGCAATCGAGACTGATATATTGTCAGTCCATGCGGAAGCTTTCGAACCTGCGGTCGCTTCTGGCCGGCGCGGCACTCTCGTGCATGGCCGCCGGACCCGGACTGTGCCAACGAGGTCCGGCGCCCTATTACTAGAGATTAGGAGGAACCTGACATGAACCATCATGATCGTTCAGAGAATCGGGGGTTGTGGGCAATGCTGGCCGCTGCCGTCCTTATGGTCTCGTGCGCGGCATCCACCACGCCGGCGACGAGCAGCGTCGCAGAGACTCCGCCGGTCGGGAGCATCGTGCGCCTCGATCCCGCCCTGGACGCCATCGTTCCCGCCGGTGCGCGCATCGAAAAAATCGCCGGCGGTTTCACCTTCATCGAAGGACCCCTGTGGCGGCCATCGGGCGCGGTCTGGTTCAGTGACGTCGTCGGGAACGTGGTCCGCCAGTGGCCGGTCGACGGCAGGGTCACCGAGATTCTTCGCCCGGGCGGCTACGACGGGAACAGTCTGCCGGCGGGCGGCTACATCGGCCCCAACGGCATGGCGGCCGGCAAAGACGGCGCGGTGCTGCTCTGCCAGCACGGCAATCGCCGCATCGCGCGCATCTCGAAAGATATGCAGGTCAGCACCCTGGTGGATCGCTACCAGGGCAAGCGCCTGAACAGCCCCAACGACCTGGTCTTCCATTCGGATGGATCGCTGTATTTCACCGACCCGCCTTACGGGTTGCCGAAAGCCGACGGCGATCCTGCCAAGGAATTGCCGTTCAACGGTGTGTATCGTCTGGCCGGCGGCAAGCTGCAACTCCTGGTGAAGGATTTGACCCGTCCCAACGGTATCGCTTTTTCGCCGGACTATAAGACGTTGTACGTGGCCAACACAGAGAACAAGAAGCTATGGATGCGCTATGACGTGGCGGACGACGGCACATTGAAGAACGGGCGCGTCTTCGCCGATGTGGACGCGGAGAAGGAAGACGGCGGACCGGACGGGATGAAGGTCGATGCGCAGGGCAACGTTTATGGCACCGGCCCCGGCGGGGTATGGGTCTTTTCTCCGGAGGGGAAGCATCTGGGGACGATCAAGCCGCCGGAGATCCCCGCGAATTGCGGCTTGGGCGACGACGGCAAGTCGCTTTATATGACGGCGCGCACGGGCTTGTACCGGATCAAGCTGGCCGTAGCCGGACAGAAGGCTTTGTACCAATGATTGAGGAGATCGACATCATGAATCGCAGAACCTATCTGAAAACCATCGTCGCCGGCAGCCTCGTGGCCGCCGCGCGATCCGCCGAAACACCGCATCCCATTCAGCTCCACTGCGACCTTTCGGTGGATCCTGCCAAGGAGAAGCAAATGCTTCACCATTTCGAAACCGTCTTCAAGCCGGCGGCCGCCAAGTTTCCGGGGTTCGTCGACGTAAAGATGATCAAGCTCCGCTCCGCCTTGATGGGCAAAGCTCCCGCCGGGCTGAATTACCGATTCGTGCTGAACTACCAAAGCGAGGAGTTGCGGCAGAAGTGGATCGCTTCGGATACTCACCAGAAGGTGTGGCCCCCGATCGAGAACACACTCGCCGACAAGAACTACACGGTGTTGTTGTTCGATGTGGCCTCGTAAAGGAGTAACCATGAAAGCAGCGTTGCTGACGTGTCTGGCAATCGTCCCGCTGATGGCGCGCGAGCCATTGGCCCAACGCATCATACACACCGACCCCGCCCGTTACCGGCCTTCGTCCGCCGTCCACCACGGGCCGGGGCAACTCGATTACATGGCGCTGTTCGACCAGCACAGCCTCGACACCAACCTGTATTTCCTGCATCGGGGCATCATCGAGCCGAAGAGCGGGATCGGCCATCACTTCCACAACAACTGCGAGGAGATGTTCGTCATCTTCGACGGTGAAGCGCAATTCACCATCGACGGCCGGACGTCGTCGCTGAAGGGGCCGGCGGGCGCTCCCTGCCGGATGGGGCACTCGCATGCTATTTATAACCCGACCGACAAGCCCATACAGTGGATGAACATCAACGTCTCGGCGATCAAGGGTGAATATGACGCCTTCGACTTAATGGACGGCCGGGTGGATGTAGCGCTGGATAAAATTCCGGTCTTCATGACGATGGGACTGGATCGCAGCCTGCTGCGCGGCATTCCGGGCATGAACGGCGGAAAAGGGACGGCCCAATATCGCCGCGCGCTGGCGCCGAGTGTGTTTGCGGGGCCGTGGGCCTACGTGGATCACGTCATGCTGCCGCCGGGGGCGTCGATCGGATCGCACATGCACAGGGGTGTGGCCGAGTTCTACTACGTGATGGCCGGGGACGGCAACGTCACGATGTTGGACCGCAACCAGAGCGAAGTGGCGTCGATCCACGCGGGGGATGCGGTTCCCGTCCAGCTCGGCGAGATGCACTCGTTCGAGAATACCGGGACCCAGCCGCTCGAGTTCATGGTGGTCGGCGTGGCACGCGACGCACGCAATAAAGAGGTCGATCTGGTGGATGCCGGTACTGCTGGCGGCCGCCGCGGGGGCCAGTGACGTAGTATGGAGGGAGGCGCTGAACGCGCTTTCAGAGAGGGCATCCATGGCACGATTCCTTGTAGCCGCTTCGTTTGCGGTGGGCCTGCTCGCGGCCGCGGACACGCCACCTGCAGTCACCTTCAACAAACATGTGCTGCCGATCCTGCAGAAGCAATGTCAGGAGTGCCATCGAACCGGCGAAATCGCGCCCATATCGTTCCTGACTTATCAGCAAACGCGCCCTTGGGCGAAGGCGATCAAGGAAGCGGTACTTACCAGAAAAATGCCGCCCTGGTTCGCGGATCCAGGCTATCAGCGCCTGAACAACGACCGCAGGCTTTCTAAAGAGGAGATCGACACTCTCGTATCCTGGGCCAACGAGGGCGCCCCCGAGGGCGATGCGAAGGACAAACCCGCCCCTGTCCAGTTCGCCGAGGGCTGGAGCATCGGCAAGCCCGACATGGTGGTCGGGTTCCCGCATGAAGTTTCCATCCCCGCGACGGGTGTTCTCGATCAAACGAATCTTCTGGTCAAGGTTAGTTTCCCGCGCGATGTCTGGGTTGCGGCGGCGGAGGTTCGTCCGGGTAATCCGAAGGTGGTGCACCACATGAAAGCGTGGGTGAGGCCTCCCGGATCGGCCTGGTTGAAGGACGCTCCGGAAGGCGAGATGTACAGACCGACGCGAGCGCAGTTTGCCGCGGTTCCGGGCACGGCGCGCGAGGGAGACGCCGAGACGCGTCCCATCCAGGAGATTCTGGCGAAGTACAACCCCGGAGTAAACGCTCAGGAGTTTACTTTGGGCGGCGCAGCCAAGTTCATCGCCGCCGGATCGGATATTGTTTTTGAGCTCCACTACACGACCACCGGCAAGCCGGAGACGGACTTGTCGAAGGTCGGCATTGTCTTCGCCAGCGAACCGCCGAAGCAGCGTTATATCACTACGACCGGCATCAACAATACACGATTCGTCATTCCGCCCCATGCAGCGAATTACGAAGTGAAGGCGGAGACCACGCTCCAGGGAGAGGCGAAGCTGGCGTGGGTGCAGCCTCACATGCATCTCCGCGCGAAGGACTACGAACTTCGCGCCTACTATCCGTCGGGCGAGTCGGAGATTTTACTGAAGGGAAAGTTCGATTTTAACTGGCAGATCGGATATGAATTCGCCAAACCCGTGATGTTGCCCAAAGGCACTCGCCTGGAGACTACGGCCCACTTCGATAACTCGGAAAACAACCCCTACAATCCGAACCCGAACATTGAAGTGAAATATGGGCCGCAGACTACCGACGAAATGGCCGTCAGCTTCGTTGGGTTTATCATCGACGTGAAAGCGGATCCCGGCAAATTGTTGCCTCGGCGAGGCGTGCAGCAAGTCGTGGAATGAGGAACTCCGGTCGCCGAGCATTTCTGAAGAAGATCTCGCTGCTGATGGCCGGCGGACGGCCCGCGCTGGGTGATTATGTACTTGACTCAGAGGATATCCAGGCACCACAAATGGAACCGAACGAAGAGGTTCATAACCAAGTGAGAGGTTGCAATTCACGGGCTAAAAATATAGGATCGACTCTAATGGAAGACGTTTTTGGTTCTCCTCTAGATGCCGGTATTGAAAGGGCGGTGATAGCATTACGGGCCGCTGAAGTTGAGACCTTCGAATCTTGCGAGGGCGGTCCGGGGCATGCATATACTGAGCCGACTGTCAGATTTCATGGACAACAACCGGAGGGCTTCAGGACTCTTTCGGTAGCAATGAGCGCAGGTCTATCAGTGGCTGGATTGCGGCGTGTGTGACCTGTACTGGATAACGAGCCCACCGGCCCATGGTGGGAGTTGACCTTCCATACACGGGCCGATGGGGTTAAGGGTTGAGGTTACTTGCCTTATCAGGGGCATTGCAGACATCTTTTCCCTTAAGATCGGGGCGGCCCTTCATCGTCACGAGTTGCCTATATGCCTGCAAGAACTTCGAAGGTGAGCTGCTGAGGCCCGGAGTGCCCTGACGTCCAACTAGAGGTCCGTCCAATACCTGCCGATACTGGTCAAGCCTCAGGCCGACCCGCCCTTGACCCTCGTCCGCAATCCCGAAGAAGGAGGCCGACACTTCTCGGGCAGATCGGATGGAAACGGTGGCGCTCGTAACGAGTGGTTGGGCGAAAGCCGACGCTAATACCCAGCAAAACAGCGTAATGGCAAGCAAACGCATTGGGGCTCTGAAGTGAGAAGTATACTCCGATTCACGGCAGGTGGGCGGCAGACGTGGGAGGGCCCAGGGCGACGCTCGAATTCTCGTGAATCCTCGCTGGGCCCGGAAGTTTTGGAGGCAGACCTGCCGGCCCCGGACGGGTCGCGTCGATTTGAGCGACGATGCGGATTCGGTGCCAGATCTGCTGAATAGCCATCTTTGCAACCTCGCATCACGCAGAATTTGTGTGCGACAGGTCAGAGCTGCGCCGGTCGACCGGCACTCGGAGGCCCGCCTTCCGTGACCAAACTGATAGCTGTAAGGGGTACAATTCAGTGAACACTTGAAAGCTCAGAACTGGCCCGGAGATGTGGATGCGAACGATCATTGTGTGGGTCGCGGTGCTAATTGGAATCTGGCCCTCGGCATTCGCGCAGACGGCCCTGAACATGTCGCAAGATTTGGTCCGCCTTGGGATCGCTTCGTCGAACATGGTCCCGAACCAGCCCGCCCTGGATGCAGGCCCGCTGTTCCTCAAGGCGGTGCAGTACGCGCAGCGAGCCGGTGTTGGAAGCGTAATAGCCGATTCGGGCGCGTATTATTTCCTGAGCGAGCAGCAGCCGTTCGTAGCCGTCTCTTTGAACCAGATCAGCAACCTGACCATCGATTTTCAGGGCTCCGACCTTTATTTCGGTCCCGAAAATTACGGAATCATCCTGAACAACTGCTCGAACGTGATCCTGGAAAACTTCACGGCGGACCACCTGCAGCTTCTCTACACACAGCTCCTGGTCACTGCCGTCAATGCCGCGCAGCGGCAGATTCAGTTCTCCGTGCAACCGGGTTGGCAAAAGCCCAGCGCTTTAAATGTCTTCCTGAACAATCCCGCGTTGGTGTTTGCGACCCACGCCGAGACCGATGTCTTCGTTTTCCGCAATGGAAAGCCGTGGGCCAGTTATACTCGCATGCCGGTGCAGCAGCCGTTTGCCGACGATCAGATAATGATCGCGCCCGATTTCTTCACCAGCAGCGCAATCATCGGCCAGATTCGGCCGGGCGATGTGGCGGTGCTCACCGTCCGCGTGGGAGGCAATGTCATCGTGGCCGGGTGTACCGGCTGTACGTTTCGCAATATTCGAGTCTACTCCGGATTGGTGGGATTCAACCTGCAAGGTCCCTCATCTTCATCCCTCGTGGAGCGGGTCTATGTGATGCCCAAGCCGGGCACCGACCGTTTGATCAGCACCATCGCCGACGGAATCACCATGACTCAGCCGGGGCCGGACAACACGGTGCGGCTGTGCCGCGCCATCCGGACTCTAGACGACGCGATCTCGCCCCACACCTGGGTATTCGCTTCGGTGCAGAGTTCTCCGGGCACCCGCGCTCTTCAGGTTCAGGGATCCTACGCGACGGCGCTCGCCCAGTTCCGGCCGTTGCCCAACGGATCGAACGTGGTCTTCGAACGGCCTTCGGATGGAGCGCTGCTCGGCAACGCTACGGTGACATCGCAATCCCCTACCGTCTCCGTCGGAGGGATTCCTCAAACCACCCTCAACTTCGACCGCGATCTTCCAAGCAACCTCATCGCCAGCTACATCTACTCGACCGACGCGAACTGGAGGGCGGGCGGTCTCCGGCTGGAACGGAATACCGTTCAGGAGCAGGGCTTCGCGCGCGGCATGAGCCTTTGGGGCCTGATGAACACCACGGTGACCGGCAATTACATACGGCGCCCGGCGATGACCGGAATCCATATCGTCCACAGCATGAACACCGGCGATTGGCAGGTGCCTCCAGTTGCTAACCTGACAGTGCAAAACAATGTGATCGATGGTTCGCCTACGGTGCTCGACGGCTACAGCAACCTGGAGTTGGCCGCCGTCGAATCGCTGGCGTACCAATCGAACGGTTCGCCCATGGCCGGAGGCCTGCACCAGAACCTGACGGTGGCCGGCAATTTCATCGCGGATGCCTCGCGGTCCGCAGTTTTTATCGGCAACACGACCATAGCGTCGGTCAGCGGGAATTACCTCCTCCACCCCAACAGCAACCCCGTGCCGAGCCGGGCCGACCAGCGATTCATCGTCGATCTCAACCAGCCAGTGGCCGTCGAGCTCTCGTCCAACGTGGCAACGAGCAACAATACCATCGACCAGAGTTCCGGCCGCATGTGGGTTACGGACACTCAGTACAGGGAACTCACAGCCTACGCTCCCGCCAGCATGATCCGGCTCAATGCATACAACCTGGGCGCCGGGTCGAATCCCGCCGTGACTATTCAGGATGCCGATGGCAACACCGCGGCACTGAAAATCCAGACCACGTCGAGCCATGCTGTGGATGTCCAACTTCCCGTCGCAGCGGCCCTGGGCGGCGCTTATTTGACGCTCACCGCGGGCAGCGTGAAGTACTTCGGCACCCTATTCCTCGATAGCGCCGACAATCTTCCGGCCCTCAACGGATGCACTTACGAGATCAGCCCGTCAGCGACGTCGGCCGCCGCCGGCGGCAGCAGCCTGCCGATTCTTGTGGTGACCCAGGGTGGATGCTCATATCAGGTTCTGGCTACCGATTCGTTCGTCAAACCCGCGGCGAGCGCTACCGGAACCGCCGTGATCTCCGTTGCGTTCACGGCTAACAGCGGCGCGGCGCGCAGCACCACGATTGAGGTCGCGGGCCAGCCCATCACTATCACGCAGGCTGCCGTACTCCCCACCATTCAGGCGATTGTGGATTCCTGGGACTACACCGCGGGAGTCGCGCCTGGCGCCTGGGTGACCATCACCGGGACGGCGTTGGCGGGCGCACAGCCCCAGACGTGGAATCTAAATGGGGCACAACAGCTGCCCACCATGCTCGGCGGGGTGGCTGTCACATTTAACGGCACTCCGGCCGCGCTCTACTATGTCAGCGCCACCCAGATCAATGCCCTCGTGCCGTCATCGGTGCAGCCGGGGGCCGTTTCCGTGGTGGTTCAGTCGAACGGGGTGAGCAGCAGCTCCTTTCCAATCGTTGCCACGGCCACGCTGCCCTCCATCTATGCGCTTCCCAACGCCACCGGCAGCGCGTTCTTTGTGACGGCCGCTTTGCAGGGGACCGGTTTCCTGGTGGGAAACAGCGCGGTAGATCCGCGCGTATTGCGGGCCGCGCATCCGGGGGACATTCTCGATCTCTACATGGGCGGCTTGGGTGCTACAGCCGAACCGGCCAACTTCATCACGAATCGCGTTTTTGCCGGGGCGTATCCGGTGAGCGCCAATGTTTCCGCGACAGTCGGCGGCGATCAGGCGCAGGTTCTCTTTGCAGGCCTCACGTCGCCGGGGCTCTACCTCGTTCGCATTGCGCTTCCGCTGGATCTTGCTGCGGGACCGCAGCCGATCCGCATCTCGGCGGGCGGCGGACAAACCAACTCGTCACTCGTCTTGGCGGTGAGCGCGCCGCATCCGAATCTGATCCAGAACGGCGACTTCGAGTTGCCGCTCACGGGAAGTTGGCTGTCCGCTATCGATGGGACCACCGGTGCCGCAGCCACGATACAACGAACCACGTCTATGACGGTTGAAGGTAGCTATTCAGTTCAGGTTGCGGTGACCACCGCGGCGGCTCACACGAGCGCAAACTCGCCCTGTCTGGATTGCGCAGTTCAGTTTTGGCAAACGGGACTGGCGCTGCAACAGAGCCAAGTTTACACGTTGCAGTTCTGGGCCAAAGCCGACACTGCGCGGACGATGCGCATTTCTACCGGATCGGCTGGTCCTCCTTTCCAGAATTACGGTCTTTCGACAGCGGTCGCGATAGGCGGGGACTGGCAGCGCTACGTTATTTATTTCCAAGCGACGGCCACCGATCAGAACGGCCGTCTGACTTTCTATTTTGGCGATCAGGCGGGAATTACGTGGCTGGATAGCATCGTTCTCCAAGGCTCGGCCCCGTAATTCCGAAAGTTGCCGCGCTCGAGCGGCATCTTGCCCCGCCACGAGCCCCGGTGCCGCCTCGTGCCGCGTATATCCAATCCCGGGAAGCTACCGTTCTTTAGATATTATGTAAAGCCTGCTTAGGCCGCCGTACTCCTCAAGCCAATCCTAAGATTCGTCTGGCCCTCTTGACAGCCCGCCGCACGGCTCCCCATTGTTTGAGGGAGCCCTTGCTCAGTGAACTCATAATACTGGGTTCCGTTGGATTCTGCCCCTTCGCGTGGAGCCGCTTCGCAATGCGGCAGACCTCTTCGTTCAGCAATTGCTCTCGCTCGTGCGTCCTCTGTTTCTGGCGCCGCAGGTACCGCGACCGTATTGTACGACAGAGGTCCGGACACTTCTCTGCCAAATTCGAAACCGATAAGTTGAGCTGACGGGCAACGCAACTGAGCGATGGAGCTGATTCTCCCCGGAGAATGGAGAGTAGTGTTGCTCGAAGCTTTGTTGTTTCCTCTTGCGCACGAAATGCCCGTGCTACGAGCAGCCGGTCCGTCTCGTCGCGAAACCATGAACGCAACGTCGATGAGTTCTGGAGGCCAAGACGCCGACTTAGATCGTGGAGCGTCGGCGGCGGATCTTCAAATCTTGCAGCCTCCACAGCTTGCCGCAGTGTGCCAAATCGACGTTTTCTGCAGTCCTCCAACTTCTGCGCAATCGCGTGACAAAGATCAGGGAACTTCCGCTGTATGAGACCTCCGTTGGCATAGCCAAGCTGCATCGCAATGCGTCGGACCGACACCGGTGGATCTTGCACTAAGGATTGTTCGAGCGCTGACCGAATGGTATTGATCTCGCAGATCCTTTTCGCGCCTGGCTGTTTCCACCAATGCGTGCGCTTGCAAGCGCGGTGTCTGGCCGTGATCCGATGGCAAAGGACCGGGTCCACCTGATAGAGACGTTCATACCGTCGGTACCCCAGGCGCGGCGACAACTCCGGCTGTTTGGGGATACGATGATGATGTCGAATCCACACCGCAATACCCAGCCAGAATTCTTTAGCACCACCCCCATATCATGGGGTGTGGTGTCTCAGTTCAACCAGATCGGACTCATTATCCCCCCGTTTTGGTTAAAATCCAGTCTTGTCGCACAATGAGGCGGGATTCGGTCGTAACCGACCGGAAGTTGGTAGAATCGGAGGCGGCATGGTGAAGAACGTCAAGGTTCCGAAAGCAGAGTTTGACGCACTGCTGGTGAAGCTGCTGAACACCCAGCCGCTCCCCAAGAAGGACATACCGTCGAAGAGGGTTCGTCCGAAGAGTCCAAGGGCTGTTGTGAAGGCTCCGAAGCAGCAGTAAGCGCCTTGTGGCGAAGCGCACCTTTGCTCACGAGGTTCACAACTACAGCCGCAAAGATTTCCTCATCGAAGCGGTTGTTGAATCGGAACTCAAACTCTGAAATATAGCGGTGCAAATGCTTTATCGAAACCTGATGAAAGCTCCCTATCAGGCCACGTTTTAGCAATGACCAAAAACCATCGATGCTCTGCGTGTGACATTCGCCGCGCACCCATTCTCTGTCGGAGCGTATGACTATCTTGTGCTCGAAACCGCGCTTCTGTAGGTTAAGGTACAGGTTGCTCTCGTCGGTCATCATCTTGGCTTGCGGTGCGACAGCCTCATCGATCTCGCGGCTAATCGCCCAGCGATTTCGCGGCGGGAATGTGGGCCTTTATTACGATCCGACGCTGGTACGGTACATGGAGCCGTACATGGACGACGTGGACGCGAAGAATACCGGCGGTAAGTTCCGGATCATTCCGATATTCGAGAAGGCCGCCAGAGTGGCGGCGGCAACGAACGGGATTCAGGTGATGATGGGCAGCGGAGTGGATGGATCGACCTTTCCGCACGGGGCGCAGGGTCTCGAGTTTGAAGCGCTCGTGAAGCGCGCGGGCCTGACTCCGGCGAGGGCGATTCAGTCGGGAACCACGATCAACGCAAAGGTGTTGGGGTGGCAGGAGCAGATCGGATCCATCGACAGGGGTAAGTACGCCGATCTGATCGCAGTTTCGGGCGATCCCGTGGCCGACATCACGGAACTGCAACGAGTGAAGTTCGTGATGAAGGGCGGGAAGATTGTCAGGAACGATCCGGGAGTGAGCGTAACGAAGTAATGCGCGCCTTTCAGAAGCTCAGGCGCAACGGCAGAGCGGCATGCAAGCTGTGTACGAGTGGCCGGCCATCCAACCGGAACCGGTGACTGCACGTCCCCGGGCGGACCGCGCGGCCAGGCATCCACAGGGCGGTCAAATCCGCATGAGTTTGTTCAGCTCCGGCGTTGTCACGCACCGGTCGAGGAAACCGAACTGGCCTGCGTCTCTCACTTGGTATGCAGCGTCGAGAAAGCCGGTCATTGCGGCGCGATAGAGCGAGGTCGCGATGCTGATGCGCCGGACTCCGGCCGCGGCGAGTTCGCCCACGGAAAATGACTTTCCTCTAATTCCGGCCATGAAGTTGACAGGCTTCGACACCGCCGCACAGACAGCGCGCACGGCGGCAAGGTCAGGCAGGCCGGGGGCGAAGAGCACATCGGCTCCAGCTTTTTCGAAGGCTTGAAGGCGGCTAATGGTGTCGTCCAGGTTTGGAGCGGCGTAGAGGAGATTGTGCGATCGCGCAGTCAGAATAAAGGGAAACCGGAGTGCACGTGCCGCCTCCGCGGCTGCAGCAATCCGTTCGACAGCCAATCGAAGATTGTACAGAGGAGCGTCCTGGTTGCCAGTCGCATCCTCGATGGTGCAGCCAACGAGTCCCGCCTCGGCCGCAAGCCGGATCGTCTCCGCCACGACTTTGGGCGCGTCACCAAAACCCTTCTCGAGGTCCGCGGAGACGGGCAAATCCGTCGCATCGACAAGCAAGCGCGCGTGCGCCAGCGCCTCATCTCGCGTGAGCCCTCCATCTCTCCGGCCCAGGGCAGAGGCGGAGGCAGCGCTCGATGTGGCCAATGCCTGGAAGCCAAGCCCGGCGAGAATGCGGGCGGAGCCGACATCCCACGGATTCGGAATTACGAAGGCGCCAGGGCCGTCGTGAAGCGCGCGGAAGCGGGCTGCCTTTTCGTTCTGGGTGGCGCTCATAGAACTTACCTCGCGATCGGATCTCTACCATGCTACTTCCCCAACCAAGAGGCATGCACTGCCGGTTTCGCGCCGGTGTGGATGGCCGCGGGACTCGCGTAGCGGGAGGTTGACGAGGCACTCAACCATAGCTGGCTGATCGCGCTTGAGAATTGGCGGAACCCGAAGTCTGTGGAATCTGCAGGCAACATAAACGAGCCAGATCGGCCAGCGCGGTTGGCTGCGCGCCCAATCCGGACCGCGCGCCACATTTGATACGCTGGACGCGACATCTCCGGAGCCACTGATGCGATGTGTCTTCATAGCACTCGTTTTGGCCGCCGCCCTCTATGCCCAGAGCGGTTCCTATTGGCCCGATCGGCAATGGCGTACCGCGCAACCTGAGTCCCAAGGTATCGACTCGCAAGCCCTGGCCGCCGTGCTGGATCAAGTCACCGAAAAGCATCTCGGTGTCCACAGCCTGCTGGTCATCCGCCACGGTTACGCCGTTCTGAACGCGTCGTTCTATCCGTACGACCCCGCGGTTCCGCACGACCTTGCCTCCATCACCAAGACCATCACGTCCACTCTCACCGGCATTGCCGTGGGCCGGGGCATCCTCGAACTCGACCGTCCGCTGCTGCCATTCTTCCCGAACGAACAGCCCGCCAATCCGGATGAGCAGAAGCGCCTGATCACCATCCGGCACCTGCTGCGCATGGAATCCGGCCTGGATTGCGGATACCTCCCAGGCGAACAGGAACTGGAGCAGATGAAGCGATCCCCCAACTGGGTGCGGTTCGCGCTCTCCCTGCCTATGAAATATGCGCCCGGCGCTCATGCGGCGTACTGCAGCCCGGGATACCACTTGTTGGGTTCGGCCCTCGCCGCCGCGGCCCGCCAGACGGAGCTTGAGTTCGCGAGAAAGAATTTGTTCGAGCCTCTCGGCATTCGCGATGTCCTATGGCCCCCCGATCCGCAGGGCCGAAGCCACGGATGGGGCGACAGCCATCTGTATCCTGGCGACGTCGCCAAGATCGGCTATCTCTACCTGCACCGAGGCGAGTGGAACGGGAAGCAGATCGTGCCCGCCGATTGGGTTGCCCTGTCTACCGCTCCGCACCCGGCCGATCGCACCGGCCCCGGCGGCCTCGGCTATGAATGGGGTGCCTCAAACGGCCCGAACGGACGCCAGTTCGGGGCCAGTGGACGCGGCGGTCAAAGCCTCGTCGTCTGGCCCGATCTCGACATGATCGTGGTGATCGCCGCTGGTGGCAATGCTGGCCAGCTCGCCCCGCTGATTCATCAGGCGGTGAAGAGCGATGCCGCCCTGCCCGCCGCACCCACCGCCTTCCGGCAACTGCAGGAAAAAGCCGCCGCCGCGTCAAAGCCGCTGCCAGTCGAAGCGATTGGTCCGTTACCCGCTCTGGCAGCCTCGGTTTCCGAAGCCGTGTACCGCTTCCCGATCAATGCCTCGCGCCTGGATAGTCTCTCACTCAAGTTCCCCAGCGCCACCCGGGCCAGCGTCACCGTGAACTATCTCGGCGAGGAGCTCACTTTCCCTGTGGGCCTGGACGGCCGGTATGCGCTCGGGCCCAATGGTCCGCTCCATCTGCTCGGCGGCGCGATGGGGAAATGGACATCGGAGAGCGAATCCAGCTTGACCTTAACTTCATCGCCAACATTAACCACTACAATCTCAGCCTGCGCTTCTCCGGCGATGAGGTCGAGGTAACAGCGAACGAAGCATCCGGCCTGATTCGGAACGCCAAGCTCAAGGGAGTCCACATACCCTGACAGGAGACAAGCCGATCGGTAGCGCAGCAATTGTGAACGAAAGGACTTCCCGGTTAGGATCTGTCTAGAAATAACATATCCACTATGAAATGTTTTGGCGTATACTGATCGCAGTGGCCGACGTCTCTTCAATCACCGCGCGCTTCGAGGCTCTAAAGACAGTCTTGGACGAGCGATCGCGAAGATTGCTGGCA
>JBGPHT010000035.1:0-55162 GCA_041484525.1 Bryobacteraceae bacterium
GCCACGATCAGCGTGCCCCGCGGCTTTCGCCAAGCCATCCGTGTATGCCGCAAAGCGCTTTTCCTGTGGGCCTGGTGCGAAACAATGTCCCATAAAAACATTCTACATCAGTTTTGTTATTTCTAACACAGTAGTATTAGCGCAAGGGCGGCCCCGATCTCGACGTGCGTACCGAAGCCGCCGGGCAGCAGCAACTACGAGTACGTCAGCCTCTCGCACGGCTGCGATCTCTGCCAACGCCGTATCCGCATATCCGTCAGGGCCTCTATCGTTTTCGTCAGCCCAATCAAGAGTGCGTTCCCAACCGTTGGCCTTGAGAGCTTCCAGAAGCAGTGCAGCTTGCGCGCTGCGATCCTTCCTAGTTGAGAGATAAAAGCGGCTTGGCATATAGCCTTACCCGAGCTGCTCGTTCCCGAGAGTCCTCCAGAGATACCAGCACGCGACGGATCGGAACGGTCGCCATGTCTCACCGAGGTGCTCCACACAATGGCCGGTCCCGTAGATGTTCGTGATGGCTCGTTCGAGCCCTACATCGCCCAAGGGCAGCACATCGAGCTCACGAAGAACCATAACCCGAAACACTCCGACTGTCCACGGTCCAATACCCTTGATACCGGCGAGAGCATCTTCCCATGGTTGCCCATGCCGCACGTTGGCGCGAATCTCCTCCGATCTCTGCAGAACAGCGATGCAGCATTGCGCTCGACGCTCGGGGAGGCCGAGCGCGCGCAGGTCCTTCCAATCTGGCAGCGCAGCGGGCGACGGAGTTGTGATCGTCGGGTAGGCGGAGATCACACGTTCAGCGAGCCGACAGGCCGCGCGCGTAGAAATCTGTTGAGCCATGATCATTCGAATGAGCCCCCAGATTGGGTCTTCGGTCGGATGTGCAGGCCACCGGGCCGATTGAACTGCGATTACACGCGCTAACACGGAGTCGCGCGCCGATAGAACCAGCTCAGGAGTCGATTCCATAGATGCAGCGGTTTGAAGCGCCTGAATTGTCTCAGTCATCCGGGCGTCGCCACTTGGATTTCGACGCCTCCCGATGGTAGAGATCGGAGGTCAAATCCCGGTACTTTGACATCTCTTAGTGAATCGGCAGTTTGGACCAGCCACTTGGAGCCATTCGCGGTAACTACTCCAGGTACTGGCACTTCCGGCATGCTTTTCACTTGCCAGACGTTCAACATCTGAAAATCTCGCCGCTCCGACCCAATGTCTCTAACAAAATCAAGGTAGCTCTTGTTTTTTCGCCACTCCAAATCGGCGACGCCGTTCAGAGCTTCGCGCAAGATTTCGGCCGAAATGATATCTCCGTTTGAAGACTGCGCGCCTATTAGTTGGGCTAGCCTAAAGGCGAGCTCCTTGAGCTCGTCCCATCGCAGCAACGCGAACTTAGCCAAAGCAAGCGTCGGATCAAGCCTCTCTTCTCGGTAGCGATCGAGAGCTTCTTCCTGTGATCCTCCACTAGCTCGTGCTGCGCCCGACATCGACGTAGAGGGGCCCTTCGTAACCTCCTCCAGCGCGCCCTGGACCTGGTCTTGAGTGACATCAAAGGCAACCGTAAGTTGGTACGACTTCAAGAGCAGGTTCTTGAGCTCTTCAATCTTAGCTTCGAATGAGGGAGGAGTCACGAGTATCAGGGCGTCAAATCGATGACTACGGATAATGGCACTGTCGAAGTAGTTGATGTGGTTAGTTGCTACGAAATACAGGATGTTTCGGGCCTCCCATAGTTCGGCCAGCTTCGGCAACATACTGGTGGTAAGAAATCTACCGAAAGCATCTTTTTCCATGTCACGCTCGCGGACGAGTTCATCGATTTCGTCAAACAGCACAACAGCGTTGTCAAGCTCCGAGAGCTGCTTAAAAATCTTGTCTGCCGTTTTTTGAACCTCTGCTAGACCTTCCGCGACAAAATGGCTCGCGTGTATTTCTACGTAGTCCCATTCGATGACATCCGCGAGCGAACGGACCAAGGAAGTCTTGCTAGTCCCCGGCGGCCCAAAGAGGATTGCGGACCTCGCTTGCTTCTCTTCGATCGGCTGGCTATCGGGTTCTAGCTGATTAGTAACCCCCCGCTTCTTGACGGGGTTTATAAACATCGTCCAAAGCCGATCGGACACCGGGGTTCTGTCCACTCCCCACGTCTTGCCTCGCGCAACTATTTCCTTCTCGGCCTCGATGCGGCTCCTACGGGTCCTCGGAGCTTTGCGATAAGCGAGGGCCTCCTCGCGACACCATATTCCGACCAGTCTGCGGAGCGACTGCGCGTAAGAAAAAACACTCGCCGTCGCCCAGCTCTCCGGCTCCGTGACATTTGTTCGATGACCAGAGCACCAGCCAATTTCTTTGCCGCCTGTAGCGGGCGAGAGGAGCATTTTCGTAGAGTCGGCATATCGCCAGAGGTCCATCAGATTATTGCAGTAGGGTTTGAGAAGCTCACGAACCATCTCGGCTTCAGCCTTCTCCTGGAGAGCACACTGGAGGAGGACCGCGAACGTCTCGAATACGTAACAGTATGCGTTACCTGCGTTTTTGTAATGGAATAGCGGCTTGTAATGCCGCCAGGTGCCGTCGGCCTGCGTTGAAAACAGGCACTTGAGGGCTTGTTTCAGGAAATCTCGATTCTCCAAATTCATTGTTAGCGTCTTATCGAAACTCACGAAAATCGCGAGCGACCAAGCAAGCTGATCTGAATCCAGCACCGATGACTGCGGGGATGCCGAATGGAGCCCCAACTGCGTGCCAAGCTGTTGTCTTGCCCACAGCACCATTCCATCGCGCTTACGGTTTAGATCAAGAGTCTTGGAATTAAGAAGCTCTTTATACTCCTTCTGCTCCTTGCGCTTTATCCGATCCAAGAGCTCCAAAGTCCAGTAGGTATGGAATGCGTTGGGAGGGTACCACTCGTCTTCTGGCAATGCCGTGCCCGCCTCACCGATCGCAAATCGGTTCGGCACCTTATCAAGCTGCCCCAGAATCTCCTTCAGGTGCGCTTCGATGCTGGCATCGAAAGTAGCGGAAAAAGTGATAACCGCCGGGAGAGCGCGACATCTACAATACACTCCCGCAGAGCCTTCTGATATCCACTTGTCGCGGCGAAATGCCGCCGCCGAAAAACCGGCGCTCACTGCTTCCGCACGCCCGAATTCGTTCGTACGATACCGGGGAGGGCAGTCAAACAAAGAACTCAGGCAAGTGGCGGTTGCCGTTGGGTGGTGCAGCGCTCCATCCTCTAAGTTCTCTTCTTCTGAGGGAAGAAGTTTAAAGCTGACTCCCGATTGCAGGCTGGCCAGACTGGGAACGTGCAGCAGGCAAAAGCTTTGAAGAAAACGCCGCGCTTCCGTCAGTTCTTCGAAACTCAGCATTTACAGAGTAGCTGCTCTGATTGTTTCTATACCGTCACTGCACGCCGGTAGGCAGTGCTAGTTTTTCCTGGAGGTCCGCCAGGTCGCGGTAAACGCGGGATGCCGGTTCGGCCAAGCCCGATCTGCACGTTAGAATGGTCTTGATTCGCTCAAGCATTCCGTGGGCTTCCTCCACTAATGCATGAGGATCGATAAGGATGCCTTTGCGACGCCTGGATCGAGAACTTACTTGGATTTTACCTATCGCCTCTGTAAGCGTGGGAACAAGGATTATATACTCGCGGAGCGTCAAATCACTGGGTGCGCGCGTAGAGTAAATCGGTACGCCGGCAGCAGCGGCGAAGCCTATCTCCATGGACGCTGATTGACCCACGTATCCATCGGGGCATACCAACCAAAGGAAATCGGCCCCGCGGATCGATTCCAAGTGTCGGTCCTGAACGAGCCGCACTGATCTGACCCGATCACTTGCTACGAATAGGAACTCACCTTGTGCCGCTACAACACGGGGATCAGCCGGGGAAAGTACTCGTATTGAACGCGAAGCCAACTCTCCAACAGCCGCGGTGATTAATTCCATGTGCCGATGGAAGCTGCCGGACACGGCGGCTCTGAGATTATGTTCGCCAACCTGCAGGTCTGTGGGCCTCATATTTCACCCTCACGATGCGAACTCAAGCTCCAAGGTCGCAATTCATTATACTGAATTTAACCCTCTGCATCAAGGTGGAAAATTCACTATAATGAATCTGCTGTGCCAAAACCAGCCTCTCCTACGTCGGAGGACGCGGCTCTTATTAGAGCCGTTGCAGAAGGACTGCTTCGGTACCGAACAGGAGGAAATCCCACAGGCAAGGCCTTATCTAACAAAGAGTTAGCTGCTACCCTGAGCGTCAGCCCTGCGACGATTACCAACCTCTTTGGCCTCCTAGATCATCCTGAAAACGGTTCGAAACAGCAGCGGGACCTCTCCGGGCAAATGCTCCTGAGAGTCCTGAAAGCGGGCATCCCGATTAATTATGGTGAACTGCAATTCGTCGCCGTGAGTTCTACTCCGCAACAGATCGCCTTCATATTCGAGGGAGCGCTCCCTTGCGAAGATACGACCGAAGGGATCGCTGTGAGGCTCGAGAAGAAAGGTCCGGCTTCGTCCGCGCTAAGCGTCCGAATCAAGATCGCGTAGATCTCCCAATCCTTCAGCCTGCTCTCATCCTTACGGTCTACCGCCGGTACATAACGTACAAAAAATGTTCGCGATTCTGCACCGAGGCCCCCCGTGTTTCTCTGGTTTTCGCGGGGAGGTGACACACGCGTAATCGTACTCACCTGTTCTAGCGGGGTTAGACTGCCTCGGGTAAACCGACGACCCTTATCAGCTCCCATCAAGGTTGCTAGCGCTCTTCGGTGCCGCGGTGAGCCTTGGCTTGGCGCTAGGCCTGTTGCCATAGGTATTCGATTTCCGCGATGTCGGGAGCGTCTTCGAGCGCGTCGCGCAGCATCTCGCGGTACATCTGAGAACTGAAGTAGTTTAGAATCAAGATAGCGGGGACGTAGCTCAGATGGATAGAGCGGTCGCCTCCTAAGCGACAGGTCGGCAGTTCGAATCTGCCCGTCCCTACCACCTATCATGGGCTTGCGGGCCGCGCCGCGTAACTTTTTCGGGACCTCACATTCATACCCGCACGTGTCGATTTCACTTGTAGCTTTCGCACCTCGCCATTGCGCGCTTCCTCAGGCGGTGTGAAGCCCAGCACATAAAGGTTGCGCAACTCCGCCTCGATGTGGCCGAAGACGACTCCGGGATCGCGCTCGGTGGGAAACGCGCGCCCGCCCGTCTCCTCCGCCAGGTGATTCAGCCCGCGGCTGAGGGCGGTCTGAATCGCTACAGCGGGGGACAGAAAGATCATGGGGCTGACACAGCGGATGGTGTAGACCAGCGTGTCCGCGCCCTGCGCCGCCTCGATAGCATCGGTGAGGCTGTGAAAACTGCCCGTGTCCATGCCGTCGGTCAGGACGATCAGCGCCTTGCGCCCGGTGAGCGGTTTCATCTTGAGGCGCGCGGCGGCATAGACGCCGTTCCACAACGCGGTGCCGCCGCAGCCCGGGATGATGCGCCCGCGGCGTCTCTTCGGCGCCTCGTGGCCACAGCACGGCTCGCCCAATTGTTTACCATTCCGCTGGCGGCCTTCGATACGTTCAACGCCCTCGCGCAGATCATCCACGGAACCGGTGAGATCCGTCAGGAGCTTCACGTCCCGGCCGACCGTCACGATGAAGGCGCGGTCTCGCGCACCGAGCACCTGCGCCAGAAAACGCGTGAGCGTGTCCCGGTGGCGCTTGATGCACCCCGTCTGGCTGCCGCTGACATCCACGATGAGACCGATGGTGAGGGGGAGATCGGTCTCCTGCCAGAAATATTGAATGTCGCGCGGCTGCCCGTTGTCGAGTAGTGCGAAATCTTCCCGCTTGAGATTCTGAAGGGGCGCTCCGTTGCGGTCGGTGACCGAACACGACACGGAGACCAGCGGCACGTCGACCTTGATATCGGCCTGAGTCTGCGCGCGACAAAGGGCAGCCACAGCGTAGAGCAGCAGGGAGCGCACGGGAAAGGGACGCGTGCCGGGCGGCGTGCGTTGCCGGAATCAGAACGCTACAGCAAATGAAAGCCGACGTGGACCGTCGCCCACACGGCGACCGGCCGTCCGCCTTTGGTGCCAGGCTTGAACCGCCAGAGTTGCAACGTCTTGATGGCCTGCTCGTCCAGGCCGAGACCGAGGGACTGGCGCACCCGGATATTACGGGCCTTGCCGGTTTCATCCACAATGATGTCGAGCACCACGGTGCCCTGGAGACGGGCCTTGCGCGCCTCATCCGAAAAATCCGGATCGGGGCGGTAGATGGCGATCGGAGCGGTCACGCCCCCGCTGCCGGGTGCGTAGACACCGCCGCCGATTCCTCCGCCTTCCCCTGGTCCCACGCCGCCGCCGGTTCCTGAACCCACACCGCCGCCTTTGCCGGAGCCGATCCCGCTACCCGAGCCCGCGCCATTCGACGGTGGGCCGATAGCCGCCAGGGGGTCGCCGAAATTCGCCATGTTGACGCTCGGTAGGATGACGTCGGGCGGCGCCAGAATCGAAGGCTCCATCGACAGCTTCGGAGCAAGGTTCGGGACAACCGCGGCGGGCGGAACGAACTGGCGCAGTGCCGGTTTGGGCAGACGCCCACGGCTCGCGGGTAACGGAGACCGGTCGCCTCCTCCACCGCCGCCGCCACCTTTCGGAAGGGGCTTGACGGGACTCGCAGAAGCCGCCAGATCGAGCGGCAGGACGAGCGTTACGACCTCCTTCACCTGGTTCCGTACGGTGTGATTCGATAAGACGGTGAAGAGCAGCACGACGGCTCCGGACTGGAGAGCCACGGACAAAGCGAACGACTTTCTCTGACGTCCGTAGAGACCCCAGATCTCCTTCACCGCGACCGGGGTGGATGTAACTTCGACCGGCGGCAGCACCGGCGGGCGGATGAGCTCGCGAAGGCTCTGGGCTAGGGAACGGTACCAGGGCTCGTCAAGTTGGGGGGGAGCCAGCAGACGCTCCAAGTGGGAATCGCCAACGTCGAATTCGTTTGGCATGGAATCTCCTGGTGCTAGAAATTTAGCACGTACATGCTAGATTTTTAGCACTAGCGGCGGGGCTCTGTCAACCGGCGGCTTCGCCGGGCGGGGCGCGATGCGACTAACCTGACTGCGGTACCCTTTAGGACGGTGGGCTCTGTGGGAAGACTCGCGGCATCCGGTTCTCAAAAGATCGCGCTGGACATGACAGGCGTCGTTGCGGTGCTCTGTTGCCTCGCGATGGCGGCGTGCAATCAATCCGGGGACACCGGAGTGCCCGCCACGTCGTATCGTGTGGACAATATGCAGTTCAAGCCGGAAGGACCCCCGCAAACCATTCACGACGTTTCCGTCACTCCTGAATTCTTCGAAGCGGCGAACACCCGGCCCCTTCTCGGCCGTCTTTTCCTGGCGGAGGAATACCTGACCAACAGACAGCAGGAAGTCATTCTCAGCTATCCTTTTTGGAAACTGCGGCTCGGCGGGGATCCGCGCTGGCTGGGTAGTCCGCTGACCCTGGACGGCCAAAGCTACACCATTGTCGGAGTCATGCCACAGACATTCGCGATCCCTCCAGACGCCGACGTTTGGACCCCGGCGTCCAAAATCAACTAGCGGCGCTACAATAGAGATATCCTTAACGTCTCCCCCGAAAAGGCCGGAGTGTGTCCGGACCGAACCGAGGAGCAGATACCGACCATGGCTTTTGTCCACCTGCACTGCCATACCGATTACTCGCTGCTGGATGGCGCTTGCGATATCGACCAGTTGATGAAACTCACGGTCGAGCAGAAGATGCCGGCCGTGGCGATGACCGATCACGGCAATCTGTTTGGCGCGGTGAAGTTTTACAACGCAGCCCGGGCGGCGGGGGTGCATCCGGTGATCGGGTGCGAAGTCTACGTCTCGCAGCAGGGCCACAAGACGCGTTCCGATACCGACCGCTATAACCACCTGGTGTTGCTGTGCGAATCGCAGGAGGGATACCGCAACCTGATCCGGTTGGTCTCGACCGGGTATCTCGACGGGTTTTATTACAAGCCGCGTATCGATCTCGACCTGCTGGCGCAGCACTCGAAGGGGCTCATCGGATTGTCGGCCTGTCTGCGCGGCCATATCGCGGAGACCATTCTGGCGGACAAGTACGAAGACGCGCGGCGGCTGGCGCACCAGTATTCCGACATCTTCGGCCGCAACAATTTCTTCCTGGAGGTGCAGGACCATCATCTGGAGCAGGACAAGCGGCTCACGCCCGAGCTGAACCGGATGTCGCAGGAGACCGGATTGCCGCTGGTGGCGACCAACGATTCCCACTACCTCCGGCGGGATGACGCGCGGGCGCACGAAATCCTGATGTGCATCCAGACCGGGAAAAGCTTCAGCGACCCGAACCGCATGCGCTGGAATACGCCCGACTTTTATTTGAAGTCGCGCGACGAAATGATGCTGCTGTTCGGGGAGCTGGAGGACGCGGTCGACCGCACGTGGGAGATTGCGCAGCGCTGCAATGTGCATCTGGAGAAGGTCAAGGAGCCGTTCCCGAAATTCGACGTGCCGCCGGAACACTCCACCGATACGTATTTCGAATACGTGGCGCGGATGGGCTTCGAGAAGCGGCGTCCGCGCCTGGAGGCGATGCGGGCGAAGGGGATGCTGAAGCACGACGTGGCTGAGTACGCGGAGCGGCTCGACCGCGAGATCCAGATGATTCAGACGATGAAGTTCTCGGGCTACTTCCTGATTGTCTGGGACTTCATCCGGTACGCGAAGGACAACGGGATTCCGGTGGGGCCGGGGCGCGGGTCGGCGGCCGGCAGCCTGGTCGGGTACGCCATGCAGATCACCGATATCGACCCGTTGCAGTACGGGCTGCTGTTCGAGCGCTTCCTCAATCCGGAGCGCGTGAGCATGCCCGATATCGACGTCGATTTCTGCATGAACCGGCGCGGCGAGGTGATTCAATACGTCACCCAGAAGTACGGCCGCGAGCAGGTGGCGCAGATCATCACATTCAACACGCTGGGTGCGCGCGCCGCCATTAAAGATGTAGGGCGCGCGCTCGAGGTACCGTTCGCCGACGTGGAGCGCCTGACCAAGCTGGTACCGGGCGTGTTGAATATTTCGCTGCAGGAGGCGATGGACCAGGAGCCGGGATTCGGCGAAGCCGCGAAAAAGGACCCGCGTATCGACGACGTGCTGAAGGTGGCGCTGCGCCTGGAAGGGCTTTCGCGCAACTGCTCGGTGCACGCGGCGGGCGTGGTAATTTCGCCCCAACCGCTGAGGGAGTTAGTGCCGCTGTACAAGACGAACCGCGACGAAATCGTGACGCAGTTCGACATGAACGGCCTGGACAAACTGGCGCTCCTGAAGATGGACTTTCTGGGACTGACCACGCTCACGCTCATCCAGGACGCGCTGCGTTTGATCCAGAAGCGGCACGGCGTGACGCTGGTGGAGGAGGACCTCCCGCTCGACGACAAAGAGACGTACGACATTTTCTGCAAGGGTTTCACCAGCGGCGTATTCCAGTTCGAATCGAGCGGCATGCGCGACATTCTGCGGCGCTACCAGCCGAGCCGCATCGAGGACCTGACGGCGCTGAACGCGCTCTACCGGCCGGGGCCGATCCAGGGCGGAATGATCGACGACTTCATCGAGCGCAAGTGGGGCCGGCGCGCGGTGCAGTACGATTTGCCGGAATTGAAAGAGCTGCTGGAAGAGACCTACGGCGTGATCGTCTACCAGGAGCAGGTGATGCAGATCTCGAACCGCCTGGCGGGGTACTCGCTGGGCGACGCCGATCTGCTGCGCCGCGCCATGGGCAAGAAGAACGCCGAGGATATGGCGCAGCAGCGGGAGCGCTTCGTCCAAGGGGCGGTGACGCGCGGGCTGCCGCAGAAAAAGATCGAGAAGATTTTCGACCTGATGGAGCAGTTCGCGGGGTACGGTTTCAACAAATCGCACTCGGCGGCCTACGCGTACCTGGCGTTCGTGACGGCGTATCTGAAGGCGCATTATCCGATCGATTTTCTGGCGGCGCTGCTGACGTCGGAAACCGGGAACACGGCGAAGGTGGTGAAGTACATCAACGAATGCCGCGAGATGGGCATCAAGATTCTGCCGCCCGACGTGGATGCGAGCGACTGGAGCTTCACGCCCGACGGGGAGGCGATCCGTTTCGGACTGGGCGCAATCAAGAACCTGGGGCAATCGGCGGTGGAAGCGATCCGCAAGGCGCGCGAGGAAGTGGGGCGATTCCGTTCGCTGCACCAGTTCTGCGAGAAGGTGGACATGGGCGCGGTGAACCGGCGGATGATCGAGAGCCTGATCAAAGCGGGCGCGATGGACTCGCAGGAAGGGACGCGGTCGCAGCGGTTCGCCGCGCTGGAAGGCGCGATGGAGGCGGGGCAGCGCGCGTGGCGCGATCGCGAGAGCGGCCAGGTGGGGCTGTTCGGCGAAGTCATCGCGTCGGAAGAACCGCACTCGATGCCGCTGCCCAACGTACCGGACTGGACCGACAAGGAAAAGCTGGGGTTCGAAAAAGAGCTGCTGGGATTCTGGGTGACGGGCCATCCGCTCGACCGGTACGCCGCCAAGATTTCGGAGCTGGCGTCGCACGATACGGCGGCGTTGGAGGGCCTGACGAAGAACACCGAAGTGAAGCTGTGCGGGGTGCTGACCGGGATCACGCGGAAGCGCAATAAGGAAGGCAAGCCTTGGGTGGCGATGACGATCGAGGACCGGAACGGCGCCGTGGAGTCGATGGTCTTCGCAACCAGCTATGAGCGCCTGGCCGACCAGATAGTGGAAGACCAGGCGGTGCTGGTGCGCGCGCTGGTGCTGCCGGAGGACAACGCGCCGCCGAAACTCTCGGTGCAGGACGTAGTGTCGCTCGACAACGCGCGCGTGGACTTGCCGGAGGTGATTTCGATCCGCGTGTGGCTGGGGAAGAACGGGACGGCGGACAAGGCGCAAGCGCTCGAGGAAGTCTTCCGCAAGAAGCCGGGTGAGACGGCAGTGCGGCTACGGCTGGAGGCGCCACGCGATTTCTCCGTGCTGCTGGATGTGCCGGCGAAGGTGCGGCGGGACCGGGAATTCCGGCGTGCGGTCGAGGCGATCTGCGGAGCGGAATGCATCGAGCGAGTGTCGGGGTAGGGACGCGGTCCCAACGTTGATTTCGCTATTTTTTCACCCTAAAATCTAGTGCTGAGATGCGTATCCGCCGATTAACATGCCGAGAACATTGACGAATTCGAAACCGAAGGCGGTGGACCTGTTCGCCGGAGCTGGCGGCATGAGTCTGGGGTTCGAGCAGGCGGGCTTCGATATCGCCGCGGCCGTGGAGTACGATCCGGTTCATTGCTCGACTCACGAATTCAATTTCCCGGAGTGTGCGGCCATATGCCGCAGTGTTGCCGATATTGATGCCGGCTACATCCGGCGGAACTCGCGCATAGGCACGGCCGAGGTCGATCTCGTATTCGGCGGCGCTCCCTGCCAGGGCTTCAGCATGATGGGAAAACGTGCGCTGGACGATCCTCGCAATTCCCTCGTGCACCACTTCGTCAGGCTGGTTGCCGGTCTGCGCGCAAAGCACTTCGTATTCGAGAATGTCCGTGGTCTAACGATTGGCGAACATCGTCGATTCCTGGAAGAGATCATTGCAACGTTCAAAGAAAACGGATACCGCGTTCTAGAAGACTATCAAGTACTGAATGCGGCGCACTACGGCGTGCCCCAAGACCGGCAGCGGTTGTTCCTATTGGGTGCGAGAAAAGGTATGCCGCTACCGGCATATCCGGCGCCGACTCACCAGCCGCAGCGCAGCGGTACGCGGAAGACTGACAACCTCTTTCTTCTACCGACGCCGACCGTCTGGGATGCTTTGCGCGATCTGCCGGAAGCTGACGACTACGAAGAGCTGCTCGAAAGAGATTGGGTGCACGCCCAGTTCGAGCCGCCTACCGCTTATGCAGGGCTCTTCCGGGACGACCGCAACGATCCTTGTAACTTCGCAGCGTCACGGCTATTCGACCCCAGCCTGCTGACTTCGAGCATGCGGACCGTCCATACCGGTCTTTCGAAAAAACGTTTCGCCGCAACTGCGCAGGGGGACACGGAACCGGTGAGCCATTTCCTAAAACTCGACCCGTTGGGGATCTGCAATACGATTCGAGCAGGCACGGCCAGCGATCATGGTGCGTTCACTTCGCCACGGCCGATTCATCCCTATTCCCCACGGTGCATCACCGTACGGGAAGCCGCACGTCTGCATTCGTATCCAGACTGGTTTCGCCTTCACGTAACGAAGTGGCACGGCTTCCGGCAAATCGGGAATTCGGTTCCGCCTCTGCTCGCCCGGGCAGTTGCCGCGGAAATCCGAAAGGCGATGGGAGTCTCCCCGCGCAAGCCGGACGGCGCGGTCAATGTCGGGGACCCACAGTTGCTGACGCTCGATATGTCCCAGGCAGCCGCTCGCTACGGCGTGCCCGCAAATGTGATTCCGGCTCGCACGCGACCGGCCACCGGAGCCCGCATCGATGGCTGAGCGGAAATCCTCCGGTACCCGCGGAAATCGATACTCCGCGATCGTCGGAGCGATCTTCAGGCGTCATTACCTCCGCGGCAAGACCGAATTCGAATTCTCGCGTGAAGAGTTCGCAAAGACGGCGAAGTCACTGGGGATCGCGCTTCCCAAGAATCTGGGCGATGCCATCTATTCATTCCGATTTCGGGTACCTCTGCCTCGGGAAGTTCTATCCACGGCTCCGGCGGGTATGGAGTGGTGCATCGACTTGGCGGGCAGAGGGCGTTATCGGTTTCGCCTGGGGACACCAAGCGCCATACTTCCGCGAACCGGCATACTCGCCATCAAGATTCCGGACGCGACGCCCGAGATCATCGCGGCATACGCCATGACGGATGAGCAGGCGGTCCTCGCAAAGGTGCGGTACAACCGCCCGATCGATATCTTCCTCGGAATCGCGAGCTACTCGCTGCAGAATCACCTTCGGACAACCGTGCAGGGCATCGGACAAATAGAAATCGACGAGGTCTATGTGGGAGTGAATCGAAACGGGGAACAGTTCGTTATTCCCGTCCAAGCCAAAGGCGGCACGGATCGGCTCGGAGGAACCCAGACCCGTCAGGACGTTGCCTGCTGTCTCGAGAAGTTCCCGCGGCTTACCTGCCGCCCGGTGTCCGCGCAGTTCATGAGAGACGACACGATCGCTCTGTTCGAATTGACGCTCGAAGGCGAGCAAGTCAAGGTCGTGGACGAAAAGCATTACCGCCTCGTGCCGTCGGACGAAATTGGCGATGAAGATCTTCGACGGTACGGTAGCCGCTAATCCGCAACGCTGTTCGACTCAATCCAGGAAATTGAATACGCGACGAAGCGCGCGCTGCCGCTTGGCTTCGCTGCGTAGACTGCAAGCCCACACGATGAGGACGCTCCACCCCGCGCGTCTTAGCTTTCGCACGTTCCGGCAATCGCGGCGCTTGTTCTGTTCCAGTTTCGGCATCCAATACTTCAAGTTGCTTTTCGGCGCCTGACCCTGATTGCACCGTTGATGCCAGTGCCAGAAGCACCCGTGTACGAATATCACTTTCTTGCGGGACGGAAAAACAAGATCCGGCGAGCCTGGAAGTCCTGCCACATGCAGCCGGTAGCGGTAACCAGCGGCGTGCAAACTCGTTCTTAAGAGCCGTTCGGGTTGCGTATCCTTGCCCCGCACATTGGACATCAGAGCGCTTCTCCGCTCAGGTGAAAGGCGATCCACGCTTAGATGGTAATCGTGGCGGCAAGAGGACGACAAGTGGAAGCCTGATCCGCCATTCCCCACTCCCCGAATGCGCGATAATGAGGTCCCACATATGCCAGCAAGTGACGGAGATGCCCTGCGTCTGCGCCTCGAGTGGATCGCGGCCGTGGCCCTCAACCTCATCGCGGCACTGCGGGTAGTCTCCACTTATCCCGTCTTCAGCCAGACGTGGGACGAGCCGTCCTCCGTTTCCTGCGGTATGGAGTGGCTGGATCGAGGCACCTATTTGCGCGATCCGAAACATCCGCCGCTGGGACGCGTCGCCACGGCGCTTGCACTCTACTGGCGAGGGGCCAGGAGCACCGCCGCCGTCAATCAGCTCGAGGACGGAAACGCGCTGCTCGGGTGGCACGGGCAATACCGGACGAACCTGGCGCTGGCAAGACTCGGTGTTCTGCCGTTCTTTCTTTTTGCGTGCATCGTGGTGTGGCGCTGGACTCGATGGGCCATCGGGCCTGCCGCCGGGTTGATGGCCCTCGCGCTCTTCAGTTTTCTGCCGCCGGTGCTCGGGCATGCGGGCATGGCGATGACCGACATCGTATTGACGGCGACCCTGCCGGCAGCCCTCTTCAGCTTCAGCCTGTGGGTCGAGGATCCTTCGCCGCGGCGTTCTCTGTGGCTCGGCACAACGGCGGGGCTGGCACTGATTTCGAAGCTGACGGCGCTGGCGTTTCTGCCGGTCTGCGGCCTCCCCATTCTGCTCGGCTTCTTGAGAGTCGCGCCATTCCGCCATCGGCTGCGGGGACTGGCGCTGGCAGGTCTCGCGACGGCGTTTGTGATCGCAGCCGGATACCGGTTCGTTGCGGTACCCATCAGCCTGCGTGGCGGTGAGAGCCATCCGCTGCTCGACCAGATGCCGGTGAGCAGTTCGCCGGCGCGTGCGATGGTGCGGCCCCTGATCGAGACGCCGCTGCCCGCCGGTTCGTTCTTTCGTGGCGCGATCGCGCTGTGGATGCATGACCAGGACGAAGGCCATCTCAACTCCTTCCTGGGGAAGCGGAGCCGCAGCGGCTGGTGGTATTACTACGCAGTGGCGTTAGCGGCGAAGACGCCCTCCGCGTTTCTGCTGCTGGCCGCGGCAGGATTCGCCTTTGCGATCCGGCAGCGCAAGCCGGATCTTCGATGGCGCGCGTGGACGCCGGTCTGGCCCATCGCGGGAATTCTCGCGGCTGGACTGTTGAGCCACTCCAACATCGGCATCCGGCACGTGCTTCCGATCTACGCGATGCTGGCCGCCATCGCAGGGGCGGGAGCGGCCGGGCTATATCGCGCCTCACGGGTTTCGGCGGCGCTCTGCGCGTTGCTCCTGCTCTGGTACGGCGTAGCCTCGGCGCGAGCGCACCCCGACTACCTCACATACTTCAATGAATTTGCGGACGGCTCGGAGGGCCGTTTCGGCCTGGACTCGGACCTCGATTGGGGCCAGGACCTGACGCGTCTCTCCCAAGCCTGCGCGCGGCGGCACGTCGATTCGCTGGCGATCGCATACTACGGCTCGGCCGATCTCGACCGCATGGGCCTCCCGCCGTGGCATCCGCTTACCGGCGGCGAGCGGCCCACCGGCTGGGTGGCGGTCAGCATCTTCCTTCTCAAGCTGGGAACCCCTGGACAGCCGGACGCATTTTCCTGGCTGGAGCGTTTTCCGCCGGTCGAGCGGGTGGGAAAATCGATCCGGTTGTACTACCTGCCCAGCGGCCAAACGTCAGACCGCTGAGAACATGCGCGCGGCCGAGTGGATCCAACTCCTCGTCTTTTCGTACTTCATAGTGCTGGCCTGGATGCGCGTGCTGCCGGGCAACCGCCGGGCGAGGGTGACTGCGCTCGGAGCGGCGGGTCTCGGCGCGACTCTGGCCGGAGCCTGGATCGTGCCGCGGCTCGTCCCGCCGCTCGCGGCATCGGTAGTACGGGACTGGCTGCCGGCGGCTCTTGTCCTGCTGGTCTACCGGCAGGCGGGGGAATTCTTCACGCGCGTCGATGACTGAATTCAGGCGCGCTTGCTCCGCCTGGATGAACGGATCGCCGCACCGCTCTTGCGCTGGCTCGCGCGGCATCGGGCAGGCGGCTGGGTCGCCGGATACTTCGAGCTGGCGTACCTCTTGTGTTACCCCATGATCCCCATGAGCCTCGGCGCTCTTTACGTGTTACGCCTGGCGCGGCATGCGGATCATTTCTGGACAGTGGTCCTGATTTCCACCTACATCTCCTACGGCATGCTGCCGTTCATCCAGACGCAGCCGCCGCGGATGCTGGCGGAGCCGTGGCTGATTCCGCTGCCGCCCAACCCGGTGCGGGATTTCAATCTCTGGATCCTGCGGAATGCCAGCATCCACGCCAATACGTTTCCCAGCGCGCATGTGGCGGCTTCGACGGCGGCGGCGCTGGTGCTGATCGCGTTGGCGCCGGTGGGCGCCGGGGTGCTGTTCGGGGCGATCGCCATCGGGATCGCATTCGGGACATTCATCGGCAGGTATCACTACGCGGCGGATGCGATCATGGGCGCGCTGGTCGCGGCGGTGGTGTTTCTAGCGGAAATCGGGATTGCCGGCTTGTAGGTGATCTCCTGACTACGGGTAAACGGTAGTCTCCCCCTCATCTCGGCGACGTATTTCAGATCGGCCTCTTCGGGAGCATCGTGCCGAATCCGCTGCTGACGGTCCAGTTCCTCGCGTTGGGCGGCGATGCATTGTTCAACGGGAACGAGCTCGATCTGCGGGTGGCAGCCGATCAGGCCGCAGCACCGGAGCCCACGACGATCGTGCTGCTGGGCGCCGGCCTGGCTGGACTGATTGCGCTTGGGCGACGCAGAGCGCGGAAGTAACGGCGCGCCCTACTCGTACCGCAGCGCCACCAACGGTTCGACTTTCGCCGCACGCCGCGCGGGGATGTAGCACGCCAGCATCGTCACGGCGGCCAGCGTCGCCGCCATGGCCGCAAACGTGGCACCGTCGACCGAGCTCACACCGAATAGCAAGCCGCTTAGAAACCGCGTGAGCGCGAATGCGCCGAGAGATCCGGCCACGATTCCCGCGACAGCCAGGCGCAGGCCGGCGGCGCCTACCAGGCGCAGCACGTCTCCCGATTGCGCTCCTAACGCCATGCGGATGCCGATCTCGTTCGTCCGCTGCGCCACCGAGTAGGAGATCACGCCGTAGATGCCCAACGCAGCCAGCACCAGCGAGAGCGAAGAGAACAGCGTCAGGAGCAGCGTCAGGAAACGCGGCCGCGAGCGCGACGCCGACATCACATCTTCCATCGAGCGCAGATTCGAGATGGGCAGCGTGCGGTCGAGCGAGCGGACTTGGGCGCGCACGGCGTTGGCCATCCCCATGGGGTCGCCCGCGGCGCGCACCAGCAGCCAGCAGGTTCGCGGCGGATTGACGCCCTGTGCAAACGGGATGAACAGCTCGGTGCCGGTCGGTTTGCTGAGGCCGGCGTTCTTGATATCCGCGATCACGCCGACTACCGTCCGCCACTCGCCGTTCTGTTCCGTCCGCACGCGATGGCCGAGAGCGCTTTCGCGCGGCCAGTAGATCTTCGCCATCGTCTGATTCACCACCACCGCGGCGGGCGCGCCGGCACCGTCGTTCTCGGTCAGGAAGCGGCCTTCAATCAGACGGGCGCTCGCCGTTTCGAAATACTTGGGACCGACGAAATTCCAATAGTCGATATTGTTCATCGGGCCGTTGCCGTTGGGGGAGGGGACGAGGCCTTCGATCACGGTGTCGTTGGCATTGATCTGCCGCTCCGGAGCGAGGCCGGAGGCGATGGCGGCGGAGACCACTCCGGGCAGCGCGCTCACGTTGGCCTGCAGCGACCGGTAGAGACTCTTCGAGTCGGTCTCTCTCGGGTATGCGACCTGCGGCAGGGCCAGCCGCAGCGAGAGCACGTGCCGCGGATCGATTCCGGAATTCACTTCCTGCAGCTTCCAGAAGGCCTTGACCATCAGGCCGGCGCCGATCAGCAGCACCAGCGCCAGGGCCAGCTCGCTCGCCACCAGCACGGACCGGAACTGGTTGGCGGCGGTGGACGCGGTGGTGCGTCCGGCCGCGGCTTTCAGCGTGTCGTGCAGGGTGGAGGGGCGCATGTGGATGATGGGCGCGAGCCCGAACGCAATCCCCGTGGCAATCGACACCAGCAGCGCGAACAGCAGGACGCGCCAATCGATGCCCACCTCTTCGACGCGCGGGATGCTGCCGGCATTGGTCGCCACCAGCAGGCGCAGTCCGCCGAACGCCAGCAGCATCCCGAACGCGGCGCCGGCGAGCGAGAGCAGAATGCCTTCGGTGACGAACTGCCCGAGCAGTTTGCGGAGCGATGCGCCGATGGCGGCACGGACGGCGATCTCGCGGCGGCGCGCTTCGGAGCGGGCCAGCAGCAGGTTGGCCACGTTGACGCACGCGATCAAGAGCACGAATGCCACAGCGCCGAGCAGGACGAGCATCGCGGGCCGCACACCCTTCACCACTTCGTCCTGAAAGCCGGCCAGGACCACGGGGTGCCGGTCGGGGCTGAGCGGGTGGGCGGTGCGCGCCATGGTTTCGCTTTGGTGGCGGGCGTAGCGCGTCATTTCGTCCTGCGCCTTCGAAAGGGAACTGTTGGGGCGAAGCCGTCCCAGGACGTTGAGAAAGTGACTGCCGCGGCCGCCCGGCCTGACGGGGTCGATCTGCAGCGGCACCCATAGCTCGGGCGCGTCGATCTCACCCGGAGGAAAAGCGAATCCGGGAGCCATCACACCGACCACGGTGCAGGGATTGCCGTTGAGACGGATGTCGCGGCCGATGACGCTGCGGTCGCCGCCATAGGCGCGCTGCCAGAGACTGAACGAGAGAACGGCGGTGCGCGGTGCGTTGGCGCCGTCGTCGTCGGGATTCAACAGGCGGCCGACGAGGGGAGCGGTGCCCAGCATGGGCAGCATGCCGCCGGTGACATACGAAACGGTGGCACGCACTGGTTCGCTCGAACCCGCCAGGTTGGCGCCGAAGTTGGCCCAACCTTCGAGGGCTTCGAACGCCGAGGTGTCGCGCTTGAGGTCAATGTACTCGGGCGGGGAGACCCAGAAATGGCGGAGGCCGCCGTTGGGGAAGTTGGGAAATTCGGTGAAGACGCGGACGAGACGGTTGGACTGCGCGTAAGGCAGCGGCCGCAACAGCACCGCGTTCACCACGCTGAAGATCGCGGTGGTGGCGCCGATGCCGAGCGCCAGGCAAAGGATGGCTGCGGCCGAGAAGCTGGGATTTCGGGCCAGCATGCGCAGGCCGTAGCGGAGATTCTGCCGGAGCATTTCGTGTCCCCCTCAAAAAGAAAGAATGCGGGGACGCCCCTACTGTCGCGACGGTTGCGGGTGTCGCGTAGGTCGCCCGGAACATCCCCGGATTCTTTCACGTCCGGCGGATTCTTTCCCGGGGGTTAGACGAGCGAAGCGTAATTAGGTCTCTAGCCTTCGGCTTTGCCTACCAGGATGATGGAGATCGGCAGGCTCCCGACCTTCACGCTCAAGACCCAGTCGTTGTCGCCTTCCTTGGTCACGGCTGGAAAGTCCGAACCGGACGGCGGCTCGAGAGAAAACACCGCCGGGTGCCCGGTGCCCGAGCTCTTGCTCTGCGTGACCAGGGCCTCGAAAGCAGGCATGGCCTGGGGATTGGCGTCGTTCGCAACCGGCGTCAAAAGGGCGAAGTCGCGCTGCGGAGCGACGCCTTGGTGGGCGCCATCCACGGGGTAATTGTTGTAGCGCATCGTGTAGAGACCGGGCTTGAGGGTCTGGCCGCGACGGTCGGAACCGGGGCCGGGAAAGCGGAGGACTCCCAGCAGGGTGCCGGGCGCGATGGGCAGCGTGATCGCGGGATCCACCGATTTGTCGCCGGTCGGGATCGACTTGCGGAACCAGACTTCACACCAGGGACCTTTGGGTCCCACCATGCGGTATCCCTGGGTGTCGATCAGCGAAGCGTAGGCCGCCGGCAAATCGGGCGGGGCGGTCGAAATCTTCTCGAGTTTGTAATCCTGGGAGTAGGCAAGAGCCGCACTCAGGAACGCGGCGCTGAAGACGGGAAGGAGGCGCTTCGTCATGGCGGTTTTGGAGGGCTAAAACGTGGAGCGGGAGACCGGATTCGAACCGGCGACATCGACCTTGGCAAGGTCGCACTCTACCAACTGAGTTACTCCCGCCCGATGGAAAACACTATTGTCCTTCAGAACAATAGCGGTGTCAAACGTTCCAGATATGACACTGAAAACAAGGTAGTTATAATCTTGCGGGAAACCGTTTTCTCTGTGTTAGACTACAGTCTCGATTGCCCCTAAAGGACGGTCGGGCAACCTGAAGTTCGACCGCACAAGGCTCTCCAATCGACCCCACGCTGGCTGTGGAAAAGGCTGTGGATATCATGTGCTCTTCGTGTGTATAGACGATGAACTATTGGGATCAGATCCGCGATTATCTGCAACAAAAGGTGAGCCAGGAAAGTTACGATAACTGGCTGAAGGGCACGACTTTCGCCGGCATGGAAGGCGGCACCCTGGTGGTCTCGGTGCCTGACCATGAGACCCGCGCCTGGCTCGAAACCGAGTATTCGAACCTGGTACATACTGGTATCCGGGATCTCGGTCTGGCGGTGGGGCAGGTCAGTTATGAGGCGCAGCCGGTCCGTGGCACTCAAAACCAGGCCATTCACGCTGTAGAGAATGTGGAACCCGATGCCGCCGCCAGCGCGCTGAACCCGAAGTTCACGTTCGATTCCTTTGTGGTCGGCGCCTGCAACCAATTCGCGCACGCCGCGGCGCGGTCCGTCGCGACTACTCCCTCGCGCGCTTACAATCCGCTGTTCCTCTACGGCGGCGTGGGGATGGGGAAGACGCACCTGATGCACGCCATCGGGCGCCACTTGATCGACAAGTTCGGCTCCATGCGGGTGATCTACACCTCGAGCGAGAAGTTCATGAACGAGATGATCACCTGCATCCGCACCGACCGCATGGATCAATTCCACCAGCGGTATCGCGAGGCGGACGTGCTGCTGGTGGACGACATCCAACTGCTCGGCAACAAGGAGCGGACGCAGGAGGAGTTCTTCCACACCTTCAACGAGCTCCACGATCACCAGAAGCAGATCGTGATCTCGAGCGACTCGCCGCCCAAAGATATTCCCGGATTGCTCGAGCGGCTGCGGTCGCGGTTCGAATGGGGATTGATGGCCGACATCCAGCCGCCCGACCTCGAGACGAAGATGGCGATCCTGGACAAGAAGTCCGAGGCGGAAGGCGTGAAGCTGCCGGACGATGTGCGCACGTTCATGGCATCGAAGACCAAGTCGAACGTGCGTGAACTGGAAGGCGCGCTGGTGAAGCTGATCGCCTACTCCTCGCTCACCGGGACGCCGATCCACCTCCACATGGCGCAGCAGGTGTTGAAGCATCTGGTGCATGTGCAGGACCGCAAGGTGACCATCGACTCGATTCAAAAGGCGGTTGCGGAACGGTTCGCCATCAAGACCTCGCAGATCAAGGAAAAGAGCAACACCAAAAAGGTGGTCTACCCCCGTCAGGTAGCCATGTACTTGGTCAAGGAACTGACCGATGCGTCGCTACCGGAGATCGGACGGGCGTTCGGCGGGAAGCATCATACGACCGTGATTCATTCCATAAACAAGATCGAGCAATCGCGTCACAATGATCCTGAATTGAACAGGCTACTCCACAATCTAATGGACTCATTACAATGAACTTGCTAAATTTTTCCACAGGGGAGTCTAAACAGGCCTTAGGGAAAATGTGTAAATACCATTACACCGCGGGTTCGTGCACATTTCACCCTCCCCTAATCCTCAACTGGCTATAGCCAAAAGTAGCTGAGTTTAGTATAATTTAGGTAGCCTTCCACAATATGCACAAGCCCTATGAATACGGTTATCTATAGTGCATATTTATACAGGCTACTAAGAATAGGAGTCCTGGCTCTATGGAGTTCACGGTCAGCAAGTCTGATCTGGTAAGAGAGCTGAGTCTGTCGCAAGGCGTCGTGGAGAAGAAGACCACGATCCCGATCCTGTCGAATGTGTTGTTGGAAGCTGCAGGGGACCGGATCACGCTTACGGCGACGGACCTGGAGTTGGGAATTCGCTGCTCCTGCCCGGCGCGCGTCAAAAAAGAAGGCGCAGGTACGCTGCCGGCTCGCAAGCTGCTTGACTATGTGCGCCTCCTGCCCGAGGGCGACATCAACATGAAGTTCCTTGAGAACCACTGGGCGAACATCACCAGCGGCCGCTCTCGGACGCGCTTGGCGGGGATGTCGCGCGAGAGTTTTCCGGAACTGCCGCAGATGCCGGCATCGATCGCGGAGATCCCGGTCAAGACGCTGACGTCGATGATCGCCCGGACGTCTTTCGCCATCTCGATGGAGGAATCGCGGTTCACGCTGAATGGCGCTTTGCTCCTGATGCAGCCCGACGGTCTCACGATGGTCGCAACCGATGGCCACCGTCTGGCGTTTGTCCAAGCTACGCCGGCCGAGAGTGGAAACGTCAGTCAGCAGTTCCGCGCGCTGGTTCCGAAGAAGGCGATGGCCGAACTGGTCAAACTGTCGGACGAAGCCGGCGGAGACACCAAGGCCATCTTCGCGGGGGACGACAATCACCTGTTCTTCCAGGTGGCTCACCGGCTGTTGATCACGCGGAAATTGACAGGCAACTTCCCCGACTACGAGAGAGTGCTGCCCAAGGATCACACGCTGGTCGCCACGCTGCAGCGAGATGAAATCCGCTCTGCGATCGAGCGTGTAGCCCAGTTTGCCGACGAACGTTCGCGGGCTATCCGCGTCCAATTTACGAATGGTGAAGTGCGCATCTTTTCTTCTTCAGTCGAGATGGGAGAGAGCGAGGAAAGTGTCCCGAGCGAGTATCAGGGTCCGGACCTCGAGATTGGATTCAATGCCCAGTATCTGCTCGATTTTCTGCGCGCCATTCCACAAGATCATGTGGCGTTCCAGTTGAAGGACCAGAAGAGCGCCGGCGAAATGCGGCCCGCGGGCGATGGCATAGTGGATCAATATCGCTATGTGGTCATGCCCATGAGAATTTGAACTACCGGGCTGGCTGTAAGCCTGCCCCATCCAGCAAGGAAATATGCCAAACGAAGTGAATCCCGGTTCCAACGGCGGAAATGTTTACGATTCCACTAGTATCAAGGTTCTGGAAGGCCTCGAAGCGGTAAGGCTGCGCCCGGCCATGTATATCGGCTCGACGGGCGAGATGGGCCTGCATCACCTGGTGTACGAGGTCGTCGACAATTCCGTCGACGAGGCACTGGCGGGACACTGCACGGAAGTCAACGTCATCATCCACGACGACAATTCCGTGACGGTGATCGACAATGGCCGCGGAATACCGGTGGACATCCACGAGGAAGAGGGAGTGTCGGCGGCACAGGTGGTGATGACCAAGCTGCACGCCGGCGGCAAGTTCGATTCCAAGAGCTACAAAGTCTCGGGCGGATTGCACGGGGTCGGCGTGAGCTGCGTCAACGCGCTTTCCGAGCGCCTCGAGCTCGAGATCTGGCGCGACGGCGCAACGTGGCAGCAGGAATATGCCTGCGGGGCTCCCAAGGCTCCGCTCGCCAAAACGGGGAAAGCTCTGCGCGGCAAGACGGGAACGCGCGTCACGTTCAAACCCGACATCACGATCATGCAGATGACGGAGTTCAATTACGACACGCTGGCGCAGCGGCTGCGGCAGTTGGCGTTTTTGAACAAAGGCCTCAAGATCACGCTGAACGACGAGCGCGTGGATCCGGAGAAGAAGACCGAGTTCCTCTTCAGCGGCGGCATCGCCGAGTTCATCAAGCATCTGAACCGCGGCAAACAAGTGCTGCACGAGAAGCCAATTTATTTTGAAGCGGAACGCGAACTGCCGGGCGGCAATCTCGGCATGGAAGTGGCGCTGCAATATAACGACGGTTACTCGGAGAACATCCTCACTTTCGCCAACAACATCCACACCGTGGATGGCGGCACGCATTTGCGAGGATTCTATTCGGCGCTCACCCGCACCATCAACGCATTCGGCCAGCAGGCGGGCCTCTTCAAGGACGTGAAGGAGAATCTCACGGGGGATGACGTCCGCGAAGGTCTCACGGCGGTCATCAGCGTGAAGGTGCCGCAGCCGCAGTTCGAAGGCCAGACGAAGGGCAAGCTGAACAGCGACATCAGCGGCGTGGTGACGCAGTTCGTCAACGAAAAGCTGGGCGAATATTTCGATAAGAACTCGGCGGTGGGGAAGAAGATCGTCGGCAAGGCGATCGAGGCGTCGCGCGCCCGGGAAGCAGCCCGCAAGGCTCGCGATCTGACAAGGCGCAAGGGCGCGCTCGAATCGGGCGGAATGCCGCACAAGCTGGCGGACTGCCAGGAGCGCGATCCGGCGCGATGCGAACTGTTCCTGGTGGAGGGCGAGTCGGCCGGCGGCACCGCCAAGCAGGGGCGCGACCGGCGCTTCCAGGCGATCCTGCCGCTGAAGGGCAAGATCCTCAACGTCGAGAAGGCTCGCTACGACAAGATGCTGAGCCACGAAGAAATCCGCGCCATGATCACGGCGATGGGGACGGGCATCGGCAAGGAAGATTTCGACGCCGCCAAGCTGCGCTACGGCAAGATCATCATCATGACGGACGCGGACGTGGACGGCTCCCACATCCGCACGCTGCTGCTGACCTTCTTTTTCCGGCACATGAACGAGCTGATCCAGAAGGGCAACGTGTACATCGCGCAGCCGCCGCTCTACCGCATCAAGAAGGGCAAGAGCGAGAAGTACATCAAGGATGAGAAGGAATTCACCAAGGAGATCATGCGCCGGGCGACGGAGAATCTGACGCTCGAGATCCACCCCACGGGCAACGGCAAGGGCCCCAAGGCGGTGCTCGAAAGCGGCGAACTGCGCACCTTCCTGCTGAACCTCGACGAGTACGAGCAGATGTTCCACAAGGTGGAGCGCCGGCTGCGCGACAGCCGCGTGGTGGACGTGCTGGCCAATGTCGAGTTGCACCTGGACCACAAGGTCGAATTCCAGGTGGAGGCCAATTTGAAGCCGGTGTTCGAAGCGCTCGAGAAGCTCGGACTCAATCCGGAGATGCGGCTCGATGAAGAGCACTCGGCCTACTTCGTGGTCTTCCGCGACCAGACCGGCGCCGAGCGGACGGTGGGCCTGCCGCTGGCGGCACAGCCGGAATACCGGCGCTTCCGCACGCTGTCCCGGGTGATCGCGCGCTTCAACGACCCGCCGTTTGTGGTGGTGAAGAACGAGCACCGCGACGCGCAGCCCAACTGGGTCGAGCTGCTCAACTACGTGAAAAGCGAAGGCAAGAAGGACGCCTCGATCATGCGCTACAAGGGGCTGGGCGAAATGAACGCCGACCAGCTTGCCGAGACCACCATGAATCCCGAAAAGCGCGTGCTGCTGCAAGTGCGCCTCGAGGACCTGGTGGAGAGCGAATCGATTTTCTCCACGCTCATGGGCGAGGACGTGGAGAGCCGGCGGAAATTCATCGAAGAAAACGCTCTCGATGTGAAGAACTTGGACGTGTAGACGAGCCTACTCTTCTTCCAGGTCATCCAGGCGCTGCTCGTGGATCTCCGCGATCGGCGCCAGGCGATTCATGGTTTCCATGATCTGCTTCAGGCGCTCCTCATTCGCGACGAAGCGCTCGTCGTAGTCGCGGCGCATTTCCCGCTGCTCGCTCGCGATCCGCTCGACGGCCTTGGCCAGAACGTCGTGCCGTTCCTTGAGCTTGTCTAACCGCTTCTCGATAGTCATACCCTTGTTCCATCCTACGCCTCATACGTTGAGTGTGCGCGCCACCTGGCGCACGTCGTGCAGCAGTATTTCCATATCGCGTTCCGTGGTGCGGTAGTTGAGCACGCAGCCGCGGAGGGCGAACTGGCCGCGGATACCGGCGTTCGACAGGTAGCTCGATCCGCCTCGCTGCAACTCCGCCACGATGCGCTCGTTGAGCGCGTTGAGGTCGCCCGTGTACCCCGGCGGCGTGTAGCGGAAGCAGAAGATCGAAAGCTCCACGGGAGCCAGCATTTCGAAATCGGCGCTGGCGTTTACCAAGGCCTCGAGAAACTTGGCGCACTGGATGTTCTGCTCGATGGCCTCGCCCAAGCGCGCGGCTCCCACGTAGCGGATGAGCAGCCACAGGTCGAGCGCGCGGAACGGGCGTGAGAGCTCCGGACCATAATCCCAGAACGCGAAAGCCTCGTCGCGTTCGAGACCGATGGGGCGCGTGTACTCGGCGCCATGGCTGAAGGCGGCGCGAGCGGCGGCGGCATCCCGGTAAAGCACGCAGCCGCAGCCCACCGGCAGGAAGAGCCATTTGTGCGGATCGAGCGCCACTGAATCGGCTTCGGCGATGCGGTCGAAGAAATGCCGCGCCGACGGGGCGAGCGCGGCGAAACCACCGTACGCGGCATCCACGTGCAGCCAGAGATTACGGTGGTGAGCGAAATCCGCGAGGGCGCCGAGAGGGTCGAACGCGCCCGTGGCCGTGGTGCCGGCGTTGGCAACAACACAGAACGGGAGGTGGCCGGCCGCGCGGTCGGCTTCGACCAGACGCTCGAGATCTGTGAGGTCGATGCGAAGACGGTCATCGGTACGGACGGAGCGCACGTTGGCTTCACCGATCCCCAGCATGCCCGCCGCTTTGGCCACCGAGAAGTGGCCCTCCTCGGAAACGTACGCGCACATGCGCTGCCCCGAGACGCCGTCGCGTACGACGTTGGCCGGCGACTTCGCGCTGCGCGCTGCGGCCAATGCAGCAAAGTTCGCCATCGAGCCGCCGCTCACCAGCAGGCCGGCGGCGTCCGCCGGGTAGCCCAGCATTTCTTTGAGCCAGCGGATGGTGACGTGTTCCACCTCGGTCGCCGACGGCGACGAGCGCCAGCACGTAGCGTTGATATTCAGAGCGGCGGCGAGCATGCTGCCGATGGCCGCGATCGGCGTGCCGGGGGAAGACACGTAGCCGAAGAATCGGGGGTGGCCGTTGTGGCGAGCGAATCCCGAGATGAGTTGGTCGAACTCCGCCAGGAGCGTCGGGAAATCGGTGCCGGCTTCGGGAAGCGGCTCGTCCAGGAATTCGCGTAGGGCTGCCGAAGTGGTGGGCACTACCACCGGCCGGCTGGTGAGTCCCTCGTAGTATTTCGCGACCCATTCCACGGCGGCGGCGCCCATCGAGCGGAATTCCTCGGGAGGGATGGCAAGCTTGTCGGGCATGTTCGTTGAAAAGTCAGGGTAGCAGTTATGAGCAATATTAGCCTACACGCTTTCCCGCTTCCGGCAGTTGTATCTTGCAGAGAGGAATGAGAGCCCTGGCACTACTGGCGACGGTGGGATCGATGGACGGCGCGGACGAACATTCCACCCTCGAAGCCGCCAAATCGGGCGATCTGGCGGCGTTCGAATTGCTCATGCGGCAATACGAGCGGCTGGTGCTGGTAACGGCGCTGCGCCTCTTGGGCAACCTCGAGGATGCGCAGGACGCGTCCCAGGATGTTTTTCTCAAGCTGTACCGGAACCTCGGCCGCGTTGAGGCGGAACGCAGTTTGTCGGGATGGCTATATCGGGTGACGACCAACGTGTGCCACGACCTGCGGCGGCGGAAACCGGCCTCGGCGCCCGAGGAGGCGGCCGCGGATGTCCCCTCCACGACCGCCGATCCGCAGGCGGCGGCGGTCGATGCCGAGCGGCGGCGCGTGGTGCGGATGAGCCTGCGGATGCTGTCGGAAAAAGAACGGGCGGCGCTGGTGCTGCGCGATATGGAAGGGCTCTCGACGGAAGAAGTGGCGCGCGCGCTGGGATCGACCGAGGCCACGGTGCGGTCCCACATCTCGAAAGCGCGGGTGAAGATGAAGGATTTCGTGGAGCGCTACTTCCGGAGGCGATCATGAATTGCAGCAACTGGGAAGAACGGATCGCGTTGTACCTGGGCGGCGACCTGACGCCCGCGGAATCGGCGGAAGTGGAGCGGCACCTGGGCGAGTGCATCGGATGCCAGGTGTTCTCGAGCGGTCTCAAGGAGACGCTGGCGCTGGTGAAGGAAGTGCATCAGGAGCCGATCGCGGCGGCGCATTACACGGCGGTGCGGGCGCGCGTGCTGGCGGAGTTGGAAGGTGGGCGCCGGCGGAGATGGGCGTGGGGACTGGCGGCCGTCGCCGCTATTCTGCTGGTGATGTTCGCGGTGTGGCCGCGGCGGACGGCACAGTCGCCGGCGCGGATCGCGGTGGCGCCGCCGCCCGCACCGAAGCCGCCCGAGATGGTGGCGCCGGCGGCCCCCAAACCAATGACCGTGCAGGTGGCGCGCGTGCGCCATCGAAGGCCGGCCCGTCCGAAGGCGGAGTCCGAGGCCACCGAGAGCATCGTGATGAAGCTACAGACTAACGACCCCGACATTATCATTTACTGGATTGCAGACAAGAGAAAAGGAGAATGACGATGAAGCGACTATTGTTGGCGCTGTCCCTGCTAGCCCTGCCGGTTGCGGCACAGCCACCGGAGCGCGTGGTGAAACTGATTCAATTGAAGTACGCGGACCCGAACGCGGTCTACACTCTCATCAGGGTTTTCGGCGCGGAAGTGACGGTGGAGCGGCAGATGAAGATCATCGGGCTGAACGGCACCAAGGACCAGGTGACGGCGACCGAAGCCGCCATCAAACAACTCGACGTGCCCACGAAAAACGTGGAGCTCACGATCTACTTCGTGACCGGCACCGATGCCGAAAATCCCAAGGGAAACGCCATTCCAACCGACCTGCAACCGGTTGTCACGCAGCTCAAGAACGTGTTCGCGTTCAAGAACTACCGGCTGCTGGATGTGCTCACGCTGCGCACCCGGACGGCATCGAGCGCGGACACCAGCGGTATTCTGAGCACCGGACCCTTTCCCGCCACCTCGAACTTCCGTATCCAGTCCAGTTCGGTGGCGGAAGACGGCACGATTCGCATCGAGGGTATGCACGCCGGCCTGCGGATCCCGATTTCACTGGGCGGCAAGCCGGAGTACGCCAACAGCGGGATCGACCAGAATATCGATGTGAAGGAAGGGCAAAAGGTAGTAGTGGGCAGGACCAGCCTGGAAGGGCCGGACAAGGCGCTCTTCATCGTGCTGATGGGGAAGGTTCAGTAAACCGGGCAGGCACGCCCGTGCCTGCCTCAAACCCTACTTGATTCTCTCGTCTTTTTCCACCTTGCCGTCACGGACCGAGATGATCCGATGCGCGTGCAAGGCAATGTCGTGCTCGTGGGTCACCAGGATGATCGTGTTCCCCGCCTGGTACAGGCGCTCGAACAGGGCCATGATTTCGTTGCCGGTGGCGGTGTCGAGGTTCCCGGTGGGCTCGTCGGCCAGCAGGATCGACGGGTTGTTCACCAGCGCTCGCGCCACGGCCACGCGCTGGCGCTGACCGCCCGAGAGCTCGTTCGGCTTGTGATGCATGCGCTGCTCGAGATCCACCTGCTTCATGGCCAGCTTGGCCCGCTGCAGGCGCTGCTCGGAAGGCATCCCCGAATAAATCAGCGGCAGTTCGACATTGTGCAGCGACGTGGCGCGCGGCAGCAGGTTGAACGTCTGGAACACGAAGCCGATTTCCTTATTCCGGATCCGCGCCAGCTCATCGTCCGTCATTTCGCTGACCAGGTTCCCGTTGATGAAGTACTGGCCCCTGGTCGGCGTGTCCAGGCAACCGATCAGATTCATGAGGGTGGACTTGCCCGAGCCCGACGGTCCCATGATGGCGACGTATTCGCCGCGCTTGATCTCGATGTCCACGCCCGATACCGCGTTGATCTCCTGGTCGCCCATGATATAGGTCTTCCAGAGATCGTACGTGCGGATGACGATGCCGTCTCGCTTGAGCTGCTCGCCCCGCTGAATGAGTTCTTTTTCTGCCACCGCTGCCATGGGACTGGTTCTCGTTTCTTAGGTCTTCTGCTGCGTTCCCGGAGCCTTATTGTCTACCTTCACCAGCGCTTCGTTGGCGATGGTCCGAATCACCTGATACGTGCCCGTGATGATCTGGTCGCTTTCCTTCAGCCCGCCCACCACTTCGATATCCGTGGCGCCGGTAATGCCGGTGGTCACCTGGCGGAATTCGGCTTTCCCGCCTGCCACCACAAATACGCCCTGCAACTCTTCCTTCCGCGCCTTTTCCGCGGCCGGATCCAACTTGGCCGCCGCCTGGGTATTCTTTCCAGCCTCGGGCTTCTTTTCCAGGTCGCCCTTCTGCCGGACGGTCAGAGCCTGAATCGGTATAGTTAGGACGTTCTGACGGGTGGCTGTGGTTATCTTCGCCGTGCAAGAAAGTCCGGGGCGTACCTCGTCGGGAGGGTTATCCAACACGATAACTACTTTAAAATCTTTCGCTTCCTGGCTGGAAATGGCGCTTTGCGACGCCGCTTGGCCGGTGGATCGCAGGATGGCCGTGTTGCCGATCTCGGTCACGTGGCCCTTGAAAGTCTTGTTGGGGACGGCGTCGATCGTGATTTCGGCCGTTTGACCGAGCTTCACGTTGACGATATCGGTCTCATCCACCTTGACTTCGGCGGTGATCAGGGACATGTCCGCGATCGTCATGATGTTGCTGGCGCTCGAGTTCTGCACGCCCGGCACCACCACTTCGCCCAGCCGCACCGGCAAGTTGGTCACCACGCCGTCGATGGGGGAGACGGAGCTGCGCTTGGACAGGAGGTCGTTTACCCGCGTCAACCCGGCATGCATCTGCGCGACGCGCTTCTGGGCCGAGGCCAACTGGGCCGCCATCTGCTCGCGCTGCGCCTGGGCCTGCATGAGCCGTGTGCGCGATTCGTTGATCGCAGCCAACTGGGCTTCGTATGTGGCCTTGCGCAGATCGAAGTCCTGCCTAGCCATCAATTGGTCTTTAAACAGCGACTCCGCGCGGTCGTAGTCGGCCTTCATTCGGTCGAGGTCCGCCTTGTTGCGGTCGATGATGGCCTGCATGGTCCGCAGGTTCTCGTCGGATGCCTTCACGGACGCTTCGGCGGCATTGGAATCAGCCTCGGCTGAGGCTATGCCGGCCTTTTGGGCGACGACGTCGGCTTCCGGTTGGACGTCCTCGATACGCGCCAGCAACTGTCCCTTCCGGACACGGTCGCCTTCCTTGACCAGGATCTCCGTGAGCTGGCCCATGGCATTGGCGCCGATGTTAGTGTATTCCTTAGGTTTAATTTCGCCCGACGCCGTCACCAGGCTGGTGAGATCCTGGCGGGCGACGGTTCCCGTCTGAACCGTGATCACGCCCCGTTTGCTGTAGACCGTGCTGGCATAAACACCGACCACCGCGATCAATACAGCGACTAATCCAATGATGACTTTCCACTTGGTCTTCACGACAAAACTCTCCGTTTTTCCGATCACCTGCTTAGACGCAAAAACAATGATGGGAGTTCACATGTATTTTACACCCTGAGGGATCTTAAGAACGAGACGGCCGGGGAGGATGGGGATTAGCGGCAAGCCAAAGAAAAAATTGGGCTAGGGCCGAGAAGAGTGTCCCCTCTCTTCAAGGTAGCCACTGGATCGAATCCGGGCGCGTAGTCTGGCACTTGTTCGATTCCACTACTCCGCTCGAGAGCACTCCGCAGGCGTTCGTAATGGCGGCTTCGAGGGCGCGTTCGCGGGTGGCGGCGGACGCTGTGCGGCAATCCTGGCGGCCGTCATAAGTGATGCACACGCGGCAGTGGACGCGCTCTTGATGAAAGGTGTTGTAGATCAGGAAGCCCAAGACTGCGGCGCAGAACGCCACCGCCAGCACCACCGTTTTCTTCACGCGAAGAAGTTCCCCATCTTGCGAAATTTGGCGTAGCGGTGCTTCACGAGTTCTTCGCCATTCATCGCGCCCAGTTGATTCAGACGCTGCGTCAAGTGCGAGTGGAGACTCTCCGCCGCGGCGTCCCAATCCTCCTGCGCGCCGCCGGGGGGCTCGGGTACGATGCCGTCGATGAGGCCGAAGGACAGCAGATCTTCGGCGGTCAGGCGCAGGGATGCGGCGGCCTGCTCGGCTTTGCCGCGGTCGCGATAGATGATGGTGGCGCAGCTTTCGGGCGAGATCACGCTGTAAACGGAATTCTCCAGCATCAGGACGGTGTTGCCCACGCCCAGAGCCAGCGCTCCTCCGCTGCCGCCCTCACCGATGCACACCACCACGATGGGGACGGGGAGGCGCGACATCTCGCGCAGGTTGCGGGCGATAGCCTCGGCCTGGCCGCGCTCCTCCGCATCGATCCCGGGATACGCCCCCTGGGTATCGAGGAAAGTGATCACCGGGCGGTTGAACTTGGCGGCCATCTGCATGACGCGCAGAGCCTTCCGGTAGCCCTCCGGTTTGGGCATGCCGAAGTTGCGGAAGAGCTTCTGCTTGGTATCGCGGCCCTTCTGCTCGCTCACGATCACCACCGGGCGGCCGTCGAAGGTGGCGAATCCAGCCACGATCGCGGCATCGTCGCCGAACGTGCGGTCGCCGTGGATCTCCTGGAAATCCTGGAACAGCCTCTCGATGTAGTCGAGCGATTGCGGCCTCTTGGGGTGGCGCGCCAGCAGCACGCGGCGCCACGCCGCGTTCAACTCGGGTGTCGGCGGCGCCTCGGTTTCCGCGGTAACTTCGGGGTCCACTCCTGACATCTTAACAACGCGCGCAGCAAACTGTGCGCGAGCGCACCCGGCGACTGTTCGGAAACCTACCGGAGCCCTCTTTCCCGCCTTGTCATTTTCGGGTGCCAAACCGAAACTCAAATTAGGAGGGGCTTTCCCCATGTGTGACTACTCTCTCATGGTCGTACCCAACCGGCTGGCTCAGGAAGGCGAAGAACTGGTAACGCACCGGTTCCCGACCGGGTCTCTCGGCCTGGCATCATCCACGGATCTCGAACGCGCCGCCCACCCGCCGGTGCAGGCGCCCCGCACTTTCTGGTGCGCGGTGAAAGAGTTTTTCGATCCTCCCAGGGCCGAAGCTGTGCCGGCGGTGTGCATCCCGCCGGGCGCGCGCCTGCAACTGCTGGATATTCCCGCGCGGCTGCAGCATGAGTACGGCGTGGGACCGGCCGAAGAGGTGACCTTCACGCAGATCTCGGCCACCGTGAACAGTTACCGCGACGCCGTGCGTTTCTACAACTGCCGCGAAGTCCGGCTGCAGGAGCTACGCGAGGGGCAGCGCGTTCGCGTGTTGGATCTTTCGATGGCCGAGGAGCTGGATCTGGAAGCGCTGCGCGAAGAACGCGACGAGTTCGCGTACCGCAGACGGTAAATTAATTACGGGGACAGGCTACACAACCTCGAAATTCGCCAGAGGGCACTCGCGCTAGTTCGAGACTCTGCGGCGAATTTCGAGGTTGTGTAGCCTGTCCCCGAATTAGCGGCCGATGGTCAGGTGGCTGGCGATCTTCGCCACGCCGGGAACAGTCGACGCACGCTCGCAGGCCAGGCGCACGACCTCGTTCGAGGACACCTCGCCTTCGAGCGACACTGCGCCCCCCTCCACTACAATATGGATCGCCCCGCCGCCGGCCAGGAATCCATAGTGACGTAAAGATGGATGGCTATAGATGGCGCTGAAAATCGCCAGGCGAATGCGGTTGTCGACCGGAGAGTCCGGCAGAAAGCGGATTCGGTTGACGACGCGGTTTACTCCCGGGACGGTCCAGGCCACGTCGGCCGCATCCGCGATCAGGTTGGGATTCATCACTTGGCCGAACAGGATAACCGTGTCGCCCTCGACCGTGTATGCCAGGTGATCGAAGACCCCGAAGTAGGGCAACTTGAGGAGTCCGGAGTGCACTCCATGCTCGATCGGATTCTCACCGAACGTGGACACTCGGGACACGCTCAAAGGCGCAAACTGGCTCAGGTTCGCCTGCGCCGCTGCACTCGATACGAGTAGGACTGCTGCTATCGCCGAACTGGTTCCGCTCATGATCGTTTGGATTCGCCGCTAATTGCGCCCGACTTATTTCATGCCGTGCCGCCCGTGAGCCCCTAGTTTTGCGCCGCGTCCAATCCCCGGCGAATCTCAAAACAGCGTAAGGGGATTGGGGTCTATGGGGCGATTCTTTCTCACCGGCACGTTGGCAGTCTGTTTCTCGATGGCCACCGCGTTCGCGGCAGACAAGCCGACTGTGGAAGATCCCGAGGCATTGCTGCAACGGGTTCGCAGCCATGCTACGGAGCACCTGGCGCAGTTACCTAACTACACTTGCCGCGAGGTGGTCGACCGCCTGGTTCGATCCGGCAGCAACTGGCAGCACCTGGACACCGTGGAGCTCGAAGTGGCCTACGTGGGCCAGCAGGAAATCTTCTCGCGGCCGGGAGAGGCATTCGCCGAGCAGTCCGTCGACAAGGTCGTGTCCGGCGGCACCATCGGCAACGGCGCGTTCGGGTCGCATATCGATGTCATCTTTTCCGGCGATGTGGCCGAGTTCAAATACGTGGGAACCGCCAAGAAGGACGGGCACCAGACGTACCGCTTCGACCTGCGCGTGCCGCAGGAAAAGAGCCGCTTCCTGGTCAGGCACCGGTCCGCGCAAGGCATGGCGGGGTATCAGGGCAGCGTGTGGGTGGACACCGAAACGCTGGATGTAGTCCGCGTGGACTTCAAGGTGAATCGCATCCCGCCCCACATCGGCGTGCGCCTGATCGAAGAGTCCCTGCACTACAAGAAAATGCGCATCGGCAACAACGACTTTCTGCTGCCGCGCAATTCCGAGCTGGCAGCCACCGACGACCTGGGCAACCACAGCCTCAACATGATCGGTCTCGACAACTGCCGCGAATACACCGGGCAATCCGTGGTGAAGTATGGCCCTCCCAAGGAGGGCTCGGCCTCGCGCGATCGTCAGGATAAGTAGGGCGAACTACTTTGCGGATGTCACCGTGCGCAGGAAGGCAGCGACATCCTTGTGATCGTTGTCGATCGCCAATTGAAGCGCGGTCAGGCCCTTGTTCGTTTTTGGGGACACATCAGCGCCATGCTGGACAAGCATCTTGACTGCATCGAGGCGGCCGAACGATGCGGCTTTGTGCAACGGAGTCGACCCGCTCTCGCTGTCGGCCGCGTTCACGCCGGCTCCCCGCGCTACCAGCAACTCGATCGTTTCCTTGTTTCCGCTTAGGGCCGCATCATGGAGAGGTGTAGAACCTGCCGTGTTGCGAAGCTTCGGATCGGCGCCGTTTTCCAGGAGCAATCGAGTCATAGGCGCATCGCCTTTGAGACACGAAAGATCGAGAGGCCTGTTGCCCTCCGGACTGACTTCGTTCACGTCCACGCCCATTTTCAAGAGTAGGGAAACGACGTTGGTCTTTCCGTGTGCCACCGCTGCGCCCAACGACCAGGGGAACTTCTCCGATTTGATGGAGACGGCCTTTTTTCCTTGCAGTTCAGTCTGCCCTAAAATCGGACTGGTGAGAATCAAGAATAGAAGCAACCCGGCGTTGCGAGGCACTTGGCTAACCCTCCGCGTCTATCGTACTAAACGGAATTGGTGATCGCGAACGAGCCAGAATTGACAACTACCACGCATACACCATAATCTTGATAGAGATTGGTAGATCTATCCCAACTGGGAAGTTTCACTGCCTCGGAATTGTTGGGTTGGGCGATCCGTACATACGGGGAGAAATTCGCCATTGCCACCAGTTTCCAAAAAGAAGGCATGGTGATTCTCGACATGGCGGCGACGCTCGCGCCCGGGGTCCGCGTGTTCACGCTCGATACCGGGCGATTGCCGGAGGAGACGCACCGCATGATCGAGACCGTGCGGACGCGGTATCACCTGGCGGTGGAGATCGTGATGCCCGATCGCGAGGAAGTGGAGCGGATGGTCTCGGAGCGCGGGCCCAACCTGTTCTACGAGAGCCTGGAGGCGCGGCAACTTTGCTGCGAACTGCGCAAAGTGCGGCCGCTCGCACGCCATCTGCGAAGCTGCGAAGCTTGGGCCACCGGGCTGCGGCGGGAACAGTCGGAAAGCCGTTCGTCCACACCCAAGGCCGAGTGCGTCGATGGGCGCGTCAAGCTTTGCCCCCTGGTGGATTGGACCGCGGCCGAAGTCGAGCAGTACATCGTCGAGCACAACGTGCCGGTGCATCCGCTCTACGCGCGCGGATACACCAGCATCGGCTGCGCGCCGTGTACGCGCGCCGCCGGTCCGGACGAAGAGGGGCGTGCGGGGCGCTGGTGGTGGGAGCAGGAAGGGAAGAAGGAGTGCGGGATCCACATCCATGCATAAGGGCTTCACGGTGTGGTTCACGGGCATGTCGGGCGCGGGGAAGAGCACGATTTCGCGGCTGCTCGAGCAGCGGCTGCGCGCTCTCGGCGCCAAGGTGGAAGTGCTGGATGGCGACGTGGTCCGCACGCACCTGTCGAAGGGCCTGGGCTTCAGCAAAGAAGACCGGGACGAAAATATCCGCCGCATCGGCTTTGTCTGCGAGTTGCTTTCTCGCCACGGCGTGATCGCTATTGCGGCCGCGATTTCACCGTATCGCGAAGTGCGCGAGGAGGTGCGGGCGCGCATCGGCAGCTTCGTCGAAGTGTACGTGCAGTGTCCCGTGGAGGTGCTGGCGGCGCGCGACGTGAAGGGGCTGTACAAGCGCGCGCTGGCTGGCGAGATCGCGCAATTCACCGGCATCTCCGATCCCTACGAGCCGCCGCTCGCACCCGAGGTCACGGTGGACTCCGCCCAAGAATCACCCGAGGAAAGCCTGGAGAGAATCTGGGCTACACTGGAAAACTTGGGTTTGGTTTCCTTTGATCGATCTGCACTCGCACACCAACGAATCTGACGGCACTTGTTCGCCCGCGCAGCTCGTGGAAGAGGCGGCGCGCGCGGGCGTGACCGTCCTCGGCGTCACCGACCACGACACCTTCAAGGGCTACGACCAGGCGGTGCCGTGCGCCGCGAAGGCCGGCGTCGAGTTAATCTGCGGGATCGAGCTTTCCACTAAACTCCACAACCACTCGGTGCACCTGCTGGGTTACTTTCTGAACGATGGCGGCCAGCCGGAGTTTCGCAATTGGGTGCTCGATCAGCAGGCCTCGCGGCGCGAACGCAATGTGCGCCTGGCCGCCCGCCTGCGCGAGATGGGTTTCGACATCACCGTGGAAGAGGCGGAAGCGCGCGGCCGCGGCATGACCGGCCGGCCGCACTTCGCACAGATCATGGTCGACAAGGGATACGTTTCCAATATCCGCAAAGCCTTCGACGATTACCTGGATGAGGCGGCGCCGGCTTACGTGTACCGCCAGGAGCCGCAGTTCGCGGAAGGCGTCGAGAAGATCCGGCAGGCCGGAGGCGTCGCGTCCCTGGCGCATCCCGTGCGCGTGCGCGGTGACGTGCCGTCGCTGATGCCGGAGTTACGCGATGCCGGTCTCAATGCGATCGAAGCCTACCACAGCGACCACAGCGTGGAGGATACGGCGCTCTACCTTGGGCTGGCCGAACGCTATGGTCTGCTGGTGACGGGAGGCTCGGACTTTCACGGCGACGTGAAACCCGGCGTCAAGCTGGGCACGGGCTACCAAGGGAATCTGCGGGTGCCGGAAGAAATTCTGGAACGGCTCAGAGATTCCGCGCAGAAATAGTCGTGGCGCCCTATCGCACCCGAGCCGAGTATTCTCCTGCGGTGAGTTCTTTACCGCTGTCGGCGAAGGGCGTGCGTACGTATGCCATCCCGACCACCTTCCGCGACTCGGGCGAAAACACCGACGACGTAATCTCGCCCGCATCCACACCTTCGGCGGTGAGCTTCGTCCCGGCACCGAGAGGCTCCGGCGCGTCCACTTCCACTCGTACCAGTTTTTTGTTCACGTGGCCCTGGGCGCGGATGCGCTCGACAATTTCCTGACCCAGATAGCAGCCCTTGGTGAAGCTCACGGCGTGCAACTGCTGCGTCTCTTGCGGCAGCGAGGTCTCGCGGATGTCTTCCCCATATCGCGGCTTGCCGTTTTCGATGCGCACGAGGCGGGCATCGTCCGCCGTGGCGGGCCTGGCGCCGGCGGCCTCGAGCTTCGCCGCCATCTCGCCGGTGTCGGCGCAGTAGATGCGGAATCCGGGCTGGCCGGTCAGGCTGATGGCGGCGATGGTCGCGTCACCCCACGCGACATGTTCGTAGTCCGCGCCCGGCACCGGCGCGCCGAGGGACGCCAGAATCGCGGCGGCGGCCGGACCCTCGAGCGCCACCTCGGCTGTCTTCGCGCTCACGTCTTCGAGTTCCACCTGATCCGCAATAATGTACTTCTTGATATGCGCCAACAGCTTCTCTCGCGTGTCGGGCTCGGTGTCCATTAGAAAACGATCCGCGAAGCACAACAGGTAGAGATCGGCCTGGATGCGGCCTTGCGGACTCAGCACGAAAGCGTAGCAGCCGCTGCCCGCGGTCAACTTTTTCACTTCGTTGCTGGTGATGTTGTGCAGCAGGCGCGCCCGGTCGCGGCCGCGCGCCAGGATGCGGCCGCGCGTCGACAGATCCATCCAGGCTGCGCTACGGCGCAGTGTATCGTAACCCTCGCTCATATTTCCAGTTTAGAAGATGGCCCGCAACACGGCCGAGATCATAACGATCGCCAGACCCGAAATGACGACGCCCGTCATCATGCGATTGCGGCGCAGGTTGTGCGGCCGCACGATGAGCATGGCGACCGCGAACACGTGCAGGGCCAGCAGCAGCTTGATGCCGAGCAGCATGTGGTAGCGCGGAGAATGTCCGGGATGCGTCAGGATGTTGTACACGCCCGAGACCAGCAGGCCCGCGATGGCGCCATAGACCATCGGACGTTGCGCCGTCGCCGAGTGCTCGCCCAGCGCTTCGCGCGCGTCCGATGCCAGCGATTCGCTGGCCGGGGCCGCCACCAGCCGCCCGTAGAGCATGCCGCCGATCAACGTCGCCATGGACGTGATGTGCAGCCACCGCATGATCACACTGAGTGCTTCGGCCATATGCTGAGTATACAATCGGCTTATGATCCACGAGATTCTCACAGTGGGAATGCTCGCGTGCAACTGCTCCGTATTCGGCGACGAGCAGACGCGCGAGGCGATCGTGGTGGACCCGGGCGACGACATCGAGCGCGTGTTGGAGGTGGTCGCGCGTCACGGCCTCACGGTGAAGGCGATCGTGATTACGCACGCCCACATCGACCACATCGGCGGCGCCGCCAAGCTGAAGCAGGCCACGGGCGCACCGGTGTACATGAACGAAAACGACGCCGAGTTGCAAAAGATGATGGACCTGCAAGCAGCTTGGCTCGGGGTGCCGACACCCGATGCGGTCGAGATCGATACGGCTGCGAAGGATGGCGATCGCCTCGCGATCGGCGCTACCGAGTTCCTGGTGCTCCACACCCCGGGCCACACGCAGGGCAGCATCAGTTTGTGGATTCCATCCGAGAAGAAGCTGGTGGCGGGCGACACCCTTTTCCGCGACAGCATCGGGCGGACGGACCTGCCCGGGGGCGATGGCAGGCAGATTTTGCAATCGATTCACGACAAGCTGCTCAAGCTGCCGGAGGAGACGGTGGTGATTCCGGGGCACGGCGACAACACCAGCATCGGCAGGGAAAAGGAATTCAACTATTTCCTGCAATGATGCGCTCGCTCCGCACTAACGCCGCCATCCTGCCGCACGCCCGCGGCAACGTCTCCATCGAATCGATCCACATGGGCGATCCCGGGCCCGGCGAACTGCTGCTTCGCATGGAAGCCTGCGGCATCTGTCACTCCGACCTTTTCGTCGCCGGCCTCGAGAAACTTCCGCTCGCGCCCGTCACGCTCGGACACGAGGGCATCGCGCGCGTCGAGGCCGTGGGACCGGACGTAACCGGCTGGGTCGTCGGCGACCGGGCCGGCATTACTTTTCTCGGGACCACCTGCGGGAATTGCGAATGGTGCACGTCGGGACGCGAGCGCTTCTGTCCCAAGCAGACGAATTTCGGCTACACGCTGCAAGGCGTGCTGGCCGGACACGCGATGGCGCCGGCGCGTGCCGTGGTCCGCGTGCCCGCGGAACTCGATGCGGCGCAGGCCGCCCCGCTCTGCTGCGCGGGCTGGACGGCGTATGGCGCCCTTCGCGAAGCTGCGCTCGCGCCCGGACAAAGCGTCGCGCTGTTCGGCATGGGCGGCCTCGGCCACCTGGCGCTGCAGATTGCCCGCGTGCTCGGACTCCGCGCGGCCGCGGTCGACCTCTCCGAAGAGAAGCTCGAAATGGCACGCGCCGCAGGCGCCGAGTTCACCGCGTCGGGCGAAAATGCCGGCCGCGCGCTGCAGAAAGAATGGGGCGGAGTGGACGCCGCCCTCGTCCTGACCGCATCGCCCGCGGCCATCCAGCAGGCCTTCCGCGCGCTGCGCCGCAACGGCACGCTGGTGCTGGTGGGCCTCTCGGTGAACCAGTACGAGTTGCCGCTGGTGGACACCGTGCTCAAGGGCATCACCATCCGCGGCAGTTATCTGGGCACGCCGCGCGATCTCGAAGAAGTCTTCTCCCTGGCCAGTGCCGGAACCATTCGCGCGCATGTTCAGACACACGCGCTGGCCGAGACGCCCACCCTTCTCGATGCCATGCGCCGCGGCGAATTGCTGGGCCGGGCCGTAATCTCGTTCTGCTAAGATTTCGGCATGGCCAGTTCCAACGTCTATCCTCCACCTCCGGAGTTTGTCAGCCGCGCGCATGTGAAAGGAATGGAGGGTTATCGCGAGCTGTACCAGCGGGCTGCCGAAAACGCTGAGGAGTTTTGGGGAGAGTTGGCCGCGAAGGAGCTGTTCTGGTTCGAGAAGTGGAACCACGTTTTCGAGTGGAACCCGCCGTTTGCGAAATGGTTCGCCGGCGGCAAGACCAACGTTTCGTATAACTGTCTCGACCGGCATCTCGCCACGCATCGCAAAAACAAAGTCGCCATCCTGTGGGAGGGCGAGCCCGGCGATCAGCGCATGATCTCCTACCAGGAGCTGCATCGCATGGTCTGCCGCTTCGCCAATGTGCTGAAGGGCCGCGGCCTCAAGGGGGGCGACCGCGCCATCATCTATATGGGAATGGTGCCGGAGCTGCCCGTGGCGCTGCTGGCGTGCGCGCGCCTCGGCATCACGCACAGCGTAGTTTTCGGCGGATTCTCGGCGGAGGCATTGAAGGCGCGCATTCAGGATCTGGAAGCGCAGGTGGTGATCGCGGCGGATGGCGCGTGGCGGCGCGGCAAGGAGGTGCGGCTGAAGGACGCAGTGGATGAAGCCGTCGCCCAATGCCCCACCGTGCGCGATGTGATCGTGCACCGGCGCACCGGCGGCGCTGTCCACATGCAGGAGGGCCGGGATTCCTGGTGGCACGAACTCGAAGCCGGAGTGAGTGAAGTCTGTCCTGCCGAGCCGCTCGACAGCGAGCATCCGCTCTACGTGCTCTACACCTCGGGCACCACCGGCAAGCCCAAGGGGATCGTGCACACTACCGCCGGCTACCTGCTGCAAGTGCACATGACGATGCAGTGGGTGTTCGATCTGCGCGACGACGACACCTACTGGTGCACGGCCGATATCGGCTGGGTGACCGGTCACAGCTACATCGTGTACGGGCCGCTCTCGGCGGGCGCCACCACCATGATGTACGAAGGCGCGCCCGATTTTCCGCAGCCCGATCGCTTCTGGCGCCTCATCGAGAAGTACCGCGTGAACATCTTCTACACGTCGCCGACGGCCATCCGCGCCTTCATCCGGCAGGGCGACCAGTGGCCCAACGCGCACGACATGTCGAGCCTGCGGCTGCTCGGTTCGGTCGGCGAACCGATCAACCCGGCCGCGTGGGAGTGGTATCACAAGACGATCGGCAAGGAGCGCTGCCCGATCGTGGATACGTGGTGGCAGACCGAGACCGGCGCCATCATGATCGCGCCCATGCCGGGCGCTGTGCCGTTGAAGCCCGGTTCGGGAACGCTGCCGATGCCCGGCGTGATTGCCGATGTAGTGGATCTGCACGGCAAGCCGGTGGAGGCGAACCGCGAGGGGTTCCTCATTATCCGCCGCCCCTGGCCCAGCATGGCTCGCACGTTGTGGCGCGAGCCCGAGCGCTACAAGCAGCAATATTGGGAGCGGATCGAAGGCGTGTACCTGGCGGGAGACGCGGCGCGGCGCGATGAAGACGGCTACTTCTGGATCCTCGGCCGCGTGGACGACGTGATGAATGTCAGCGGCCACCGCTTGAGCACCATGGAGATCGAATCCGCGCTGGTGCGGCATCCCGCGGTCGCCGAAGCCGCGGTGGTCGGCAAGCCGCACGAGATCACCGGCCAGTCCGTGGCCTGTTTCGTCACGTTGAAGAAGGGCGATTGGGACCACCCCGAGGTGGCCGAGGATCTGCGCAAATGGGTGGCGCATGAGATCGGCAGCTTCGCCAAGCCGGAGCAGATCCGCTTCACCGACTCCCTGCCCAAGACTCGCAGCGGCAAAATCATGCGGCGGTTGTTGCGCGAAATCGTGACCTCGAACTCGGTGACGGGCGATGTCACGACTCTCGAAGATCTGTCGGTGGTGACGCGCTTAGCCGCCGAGCACGACGAGGAGTAGAGTTCAGGCGTTGGCCGGAGCGGCCAGCGTATCGCGCAGCAGCCGCACCAGATCGTCCAGTTGAAATGGCTTGCGGATGAAACCGCGGATCTGCGGCCCATCCAGAGAGCGCGTCACCGTTTCCGAGCTGTAGGCGCTGGTGAGAATCAGCTTGGCGTCGGGCCGGATGCGCTGCACTGCCGCGATGACTTCGCGGCTCGACGTCCCCGGTATCGTCATGTCGAGCAGAATGACATCGATGGTGTGCTTATGACTGTAGAAGAGATCGATCGCCACACTTCCGTCGCCCGCTTCGATTACGGAAAAACCCTTGTACCGAAGCATCTTTGAGACCGAACGGCGGAGCAGCTCTTCGTCTTCCACCAGCAGCACGGTCGCCGAGGCGGCGGGCATTTGCTCATCCGGCGACAGGTGGATGGCGCCGCGTTCCGCTTCCGCCGAATGCCCGGCACAGGGCAGGAGAATCTTGAACGTGGTCGACTGGCCGGGCGAGCTCGCAAGCTGAATCGCGCCGGCGTGGGCGCGCACAATGCCCTGGACCACTGCCAGCCCCAGGCCGCGGCCGGCGAATTTGGTGGTGAAGAACGGATCGAAGATCTTGGCTTGCGCCTCTTCTGTGATGCCGCAACCGTTATCCGTCACCTCCAACTGCAGGTAATCTCCCTGCGGCAGGTTGGGCGCGCCGGCTGCGGTTACGTGCGACGTGGCGACGGCGATGGTCCCGCCCTTCTCGCCGATCGCTTCCGAGGCGTTGATGATCAGGTTCATCACGACCTGCCGGATTTGCGCGGCGTTGCCCCGCACCGGGGGAAGGTGCTTGCGAAGATCGGTCTTCAAAACCGCGTGCTTCGAGATCGAGACCTTGAGCAGTTCGAGCATCTCTTCGACGAGCCGCGATACATCCACCGGCTGGAGACTCGCCTTGTCCTGTCCCGAGTAGATCATCAACTCGCGCACGATCTCGGCGGCGCGGATGGTGACAGCCTTGATTCTCTGGATCTCTTCATCCGGCAGCAAACCCGCCGCCAGGTCCGCCTCGGCGAGTTCCGCATCCGCCAGGATGCTGCCCAGCAGGTTGTTAAAGTCGTGGGCAATACCGCTGGTCAAAACTCCGAGGCTTTCCAGCTTCTGTCTGGCCAGCGCCTCCTCCTGCGCGCGTTTGAGATCGGTGAGGTCGATGCAGGAGGCGATGTAGCCGGCGAAAACGCCATCCGGCCCAAAACGGGGTGCTCCGCTGCACAGCACCCACCGGTATTCTCCGTCCGCCCGGCGCAACCGATACTCCACGCTGCATTTCTGGCGGGAATCAAATGACGAGGAGTAGCTGGCGAAGCAGGCGTCGCGATCATCCGGATGCACACCCTCCATCCAACCGTGCCCCACTTCCTGTTGCATGGTGCGGCCGGTAAACGTCAGCCAGACCTTGTTGAAGAACGTGGCTTGCTTGTCCGGGCCGGAAGCGCAAATCATGATCGGCGCCGTGTCGGCCATGTTGCGGAATCGCTCTTCGCTTTCGCGCAGCGCGATCTCGGCGTGCTGCCGCTCCGCCGCAAACGCAACATGCGTGGCGATGGTTTGCGCGACCTCTAGCTCGTCGGTCTGAAATTCATGCGGGGCGTCGTAGTAGAGCATGAATTTCCCGATGAGTCCGCCGCTCCCCAGCAGTGGAATGAAAGCAACCGACCGGATTCCTTCGGCCGCAAACACGGGATGCAGAGCGGAGAGCCAGTCGTTTTGCGTCACGTCGGCGACTGAAATGGGCTGCGCATCGGTAACGCCGCTCCGCCAGGGACAGTGCCCTTCCACGGCTGCCCGGTACTTGTCAGACAGGCCGATCCATGCCTTGAACCGGATCACATCGTCCGGGTCGTAGATCAGGACGCTGGCCCGGTCGGCGCCCACCGCGCGCACCAGACCCTCGACCGCAGCACGATAGATCTCATCCGGTCTCTGGGCGCGGCTGACTGCGCCCGCCAACTCGAACAGCAGCCGCAGTTGTCCGAACTTGCTTTGCAACTCCCCGGCGGCGCGCTTTTGATCGGTGATGTCGCGAACGATCGCCACCAGGCCATCGCCCGCGGGGTAGGCATCCACCTCTATCCATCGATCGAATGTGTCGCAGCGTTCCTCGAAATGCCGGTGCTGGCGCTCCGCGACCACCCGATGGAACTCGGTGTAGAAGATATTCCCGGCTTCTGCGGGGACCACCGTCCACAAGCTCATCCCCAGCAGGGTCTCGGCGGGTTTGCCGAAGATCTCCGCCGCCTTGGCGTTCAGGTACGTATAGCGCCAGTCGCTATCGAACGTAATCACCGCGTCGTGAATGTTGTCGAGCGAGCACTCGAGCGCCGGCAGTTGTTGATTCAAGCGCCTGGTGGTGGCCGAGAGCTGCGATTCCGGGGATGCCATAAACGACGCATCTATTGTACTGGGAAGGCCGGTTATTACGCGTTGAATATCCTTTCATTTGACAAATCAAATTAACTAACCGTATACTCTCTCACATGCCGCGAGCAGATGTCGAGACCGTGCTGCACTGTTATCCACAGATCTTCTTCGCCTGCCACCGGCGGCACGTGCGCGACGAGCAGACAAAGCAATTGCTCAGCGCGCACCAGGCGAGCGTGCTCGACCATCTGGACGCGGTCGAGCCCACTTCGCTGCTGCATCTGGCAAAACACATGGGGGTGACGGCGTCTACTATGTCGCTCACCGTGGACCGGCTGGAGCGCGGCGGTTACATGCGGCGCGAGCGCAGCCAGGAAGACGGGCGGCGCGTCGATTTGCGGCTCACACCGGCGGGGGTGCGCATCCAGCGGCAGCAGAAAGTGCTGGAGCCGGATCTCGTCGCGGCAGTGCTCGACCGGCTGGATGAGCGCAAGCGGCGCCAGGCGCTGCGAGGCTTGGAATTATTGGCGGAGGCGGCGACGGATATGATCGCCGCCGGGGATTTGAATCGCATTGTGAGAGGAGGTGCGGTATGAAGTGGGTGCTTCTCATTCTGGGGATACTGGCATTCCTGATCGCGCTGGCCGCTGCCGTGGGAGCGATGACTCCGCGGGACCACCACGCCACGCGCAAGGCGCGGTTCAAGCAGCCGCCCGAAGCTTTGTACCAGGCCATCGCGGGGCCGCCCGGCTGGCGCTCCGAGGTGAAGGGCTTCGGCCAGCTCGCCGGCGGCAAATGGTGGGAGCAGGACAGCCACGGCCAGAAGATCGTGTATGAACTCGTTGAGGACTCGCCGCCCGTGCGCCGCGTGGTGCGGATCGCCGACCGTACGCTGCCCTTCGGCGGCACGTGGACGTTCGAAATCGCACCAGTCGCGGGCGGCTCCGATCTGCGGGTCCGCGAAGATGGCGAGATCTACAACGTGATCTTCCGGTTTATGGCACGGTTCTTCTTCGGGTACACGTCGACCATCGAAGGGTACCTGCGCGACCTGGGGACGAAGTTCGGCGAAGCCGTCACGATCGAGGCCTGATATGGGACAGGAAATCGAATGCCGCATGCGGTACCAGCGCCGCAGCCTGGCGGGCAAGGCTTACCTCGAAACCGGCCACGTCCTCTTCCGCGGTGAAGAGCGGTTGAAGATTCTGCTGAAAGATGTGACGGCGGTGTCTGCCTCGGCCGGCATATTGACGCTTGAATTCGCCGGCGGTCCGGCTCGGTTCGAGTTGGGCGCGGCGGCGGAGAAGTGGGCGCACAAGATTCTGCATCCGCCTTCGCGGCTGGGCAAGCTGGGCGTGAAGCCCGGGCTGACGGTCTCGGTCTCGGGCGACTTCGACACCGGATTTCTGGCTGAATTGCCTGCGCCGGCGGCCAAGGGCAAGTCCGATCTGGTCTTCTTCGCGGCCGCGAAAAGCGCGGATCTGTCGAAGGTGCGGAAGCTGGCGGGCACGATCGAGGCGGACGGCGCGTTGTGGATCGTGTACCCGAAAGGCGTGAAAGAGATCCGCGAGATCGATGTGATCGAGTCGGGGCGCGCCGCCGGGTTGAAGGATGTGAAGGTGGCGAGCTTCTCGGCGACGCATACGGCGCTGAAGTTTGTAGTGCCGCTGGCGTCGCGCTGATTCGCGCGTCCCTAACCATTTCCGATACTCAGACGTCTGTATACTAGGAAGTCTGAGTATGGCAGTCGTGCTCTGAGGACGGTGTGACATGTCGTTGTGGTCGCGTATCGCAAATGTACTTTGCGGCGATCGTCTAAGCCGCGAGATCGACGAAGAGCTCGAGTCCCACATCGCAGAAGCCATCGAACAGGGCCGCGACCCCGCGGAAGCCCGGAAAGCCTTTGGCCCCGTGCTGCAGCAGCGCGAAGCGAGCCGCGACATCCGACTCGTCACTTGGCTCGATTCGCTCCGCGCCGACACCGTCTTCGGCTGGCGGCAGCTCAAGAAGAAAAAGGTGACTTCGGCCTCGGCAATCCTGTCGCTGGCTCTGGCAATCGGAGCCTGCACGTCGGCATTCCGGCTTATCGACGCACTGCTGCTTCGGCCTTTGCCGGTGGCTGCGCCGGAACAACTCTACGCTCCCTCGCGTCAGGGAATCGGCTTCGATGGCAGGTTCCAAACATTCGACGGTTGGGCGTATCCGGCGTTCCGGCTGATGCGCGACGCGGTGAAGGAGCAAGCCGAGCTACTGGCGATCTCCTATATGGAGACTTGGGACCTGACCTACAAGTCCGATCAGGAAGTGGAGAAGGCGAGCCTGCAATATGTTTCCGGGCGGATGTTCGCTTCGTTCGGGCTGCGTCCGGCACTGGGGCGGCTGTTCACCGAAGAGGACGATGTCCAGCTCGGCGCCCATCCGTACGCTGTGCTCTCTTATGACTACTGGACGCGCCGCTTCGGCCGGGACCCAAAAGTAATCGGGCGCACGTTTCGCCCGGAACCTGTCGACAACAACGTTTACGAGATCGTCGGAGTGGGCCCGGAGCCCTTCACCGGCACGGAACCGGGGACGGTGACCGACATCTTCCTGCCGGCGATGATGAACCCCAAGACCGCGCGCAACGACCAGACCTGGATCCGGATATTGGCACGGCTGAAGCCGGGTGTTGCCGTGGAACCGGTTCGCGCGAGACTGCACGCAACCTCTCGAGCATTCGAACAAGACAGGGCGAAAGGGTTCACCGGCGTCACCAAGCAGAGTATTGAGAGATACATCAATCAGGCGCTGTTACTGGAGCCGGCAGCCGCGGGCGCTTCCGGTTTGCAGCAGGACTACCGCCGTGCGCTCACCGCCATCGGGGTGCTGGTTGCGCTGGTGCTCTTGATTGCGTGTGCCAACGTCGCCAACCTGATGACGGCCCAAGCGGCCTCGCGGGCGCGCGAGATGGCGCTCCGAGTCGCAATCGGCGCGGGACGTTCGCGCCTGGTGCAACTGGTGCTGGTGGAAAGTGCGATGCTCGCCTTCCTCGCGGCCGCGATCGGCGCGTTGTTTGCATGGTGGTCCGCGCCCTTTGTCGTCGGAATGATCGGTTCCGAGGGCAATCCAGTGCGTCTCTCTCTTCCGTTGGACGGCCGGGTGCTGGGATTCGGCCTGGCGCTGACCTTCGGCGTGACGTTCCTGTTCGGCCTGGCGCCCGCGCTGCGCGCCTCCGCGGTCAAGCCCGCGAGAGCCCTCAAGGGCGGAGAAGATCCGCACTCGCGGCGCCGATTGATGTATGCGCTGATCGCCGCGCAGGTCGCCTTCTGTTTTCTCGTACTCTTGTTTGCCGGCCTGTTCGCCACTACGTTCAGCCGGTTGTCCCATCGCCCCACCGGCTTCTCCGCGGAACGAATTCTCTATATCTGGGGAATCCCGGCGCGCCCTCAGTCGCCCGCCGCCTGGGACGAAGTGGCCGAACATCTGCGCACTCAGCCAGGTGTGGAGAAGGTCGCGCTGGCCGGATGGCCGCTGCTCAGCCGGAACTCGATGAACAACTTCATTTCGGTCAACGGTGCGCCTCCCGGCCCCGTTCTGGCCTATTTTCTGAATGTTTCGCCGGGTTGGACAGACACCATGAAAATCCAATTCGTCGACGGCAGAGACTTCCGCGCGGACGACACGTCTCCCGGCGTGGCGATCGTCAACGAAGCCTTCGCGAAGCAGTACTTCAACGGTGAGCATCCTATCGGGAAACTATTCGCCAGGGGCCGTAGCCGCTACCAGGTGGTGGGACTGGTGCACGACGCTCCTTACCGCAGCCTCCGGGAGCCCATTTTTCCGGTGGCCTATGTGCCGTTGCATTCCGTCGACGCCAACGGCGCGTTGCAGCCGATAGGGCATGCGGTATTCATCGTGCGCACGTCCGGTTCGAATCCGGTGGCGCTGGCGTCGCTCCTGCGGCATGAAGTATCGCGCGCGCGGCCCGAGTTCCGTGTCAGCAGCATGGGCACCCAGACGGAGCTGAATCGCTCGCAAACCATCCGCGAGCGGCTGTTGGCTATGCTGGCGCTCTTCTTCGCGGCCGTCGCGCTGCTGCTTGCAGGTGTCGGCCTGTACGGTGTGTTCGACTACTCGGTGCTGCAACGGCGGCGCGAAATCGGTATTCGGATAGCCGTGGGCGCCCAATCCGGCGACGTCGCCCGGCGTGTGACGGCGGATGTCTTCTCCATGGTGTTAGTGGGTGCAATCGCGGGACTCGCGCTCGGCATGGCATCGGTGCGATACATCGAGACACTGCTCTACCAGGTGAAGGCAACCGGCCTGGTGATGCTGGCGGTTCCTTCGCTGACCATTCTCGCCGCGGTACTTCTGGCGGCGGTACCGGCTGTGATCCGCGCGGTGCGAATCGACCCGGTCACGATGCTCCGCGCCGAATAGATACGGGCTCGGGATAAGATAGCAGCTATCCATATGTGGAAAGCTGCTCTGCTGTGCCTTGCCGCCTCTCTCCTCCAGGCCGCCGACCGTCCCATCGTCCTCAAAGCCGCGCGCCTCTTCGACGGCAAGAGCGATCGTGTCGTATCTCCCGGGCTGGTGGCGGTCAACAACGGCAAAATCGTCGCCATCGGACCCAACGCCGCCATCCCGGCCGACGCGGAAACCATCGACCTTGGTGACTCCACGCTGCTGCCCGGTTTCATGGACGCTCACACCCATCTCGGCTTCCCGTACACCATCGACTACCGCCAGGAAGAACTGGACAGTTTCAAGAAGACCGTGGCCGAGCGGGCGCTCGATGCCGTCGAGAACGCCCGCAAGACCCTCATGGCCGGCTTCACGACGGTGCGCGACGTGGGCGCGTCGGACTACATCGACGTGGGGATGCGCAACGCCATCCGCGATGGCAAGATCGCGGGTCCGCGGATGCTGGTGGCGGTGCACGCGATCGGGTCCACGGGCGGCCATTGCGATCCGACGGCTGGGTACGCGCCCACGATCTTCGGCCGCGAATCGGGCGTAACGGATGGCGTCATCAGCGGCCCCGACCAGGCGCGCGAGGCTGTCCGGTTCAACATCAAGCACGGCGCCGACGTCATCAAGACGTGCGCCACCGGCGGTGTGCTCTCGCTGACCGATGACGTGGATACGCCGCAGCTCACGCAGGCCGAACTGGACGCGCTGGTGGACGAAGCGCACGCGCTGCGCCGCAAGACCGCCGCCCATGCGCACGGGGCCGCTGGTGCGAAACGGGCCATCCGCGCGGGCATCGATTCGATCGAGCACGGCACGTTCCTCGACGACGAAGCGCTCGACATGATGAAAGCGCGCGGCACGTACTACATTCCGACCCTGATGGCCATACAGGGGCTGAAAGAGAAACTCACCGACGGCTACCTGCCGCCCGCCATCGAGAAGAAGGCGCGGCAGGCGATGGAGGCGCTGAATGCCACGGTGCGAAAAGCCATCGCCCGCGGCGTCAAGATCGGGCTGGGTACCGACGCCGCGGTCTATCCGCACGGACGCAACGCCGAGGAGTTCCACCAGCTCGTGGATCTGGGGATGAAGCCGGTGGACGCACTGAAGGCGGGCACGTCCGCCGACGCCGATCTGCTGGGTGTGGCCGACCGGTTGGGCACGCTCGAGCCGGGCAAACTGGCCGACATCGTGGCCTGCCCGGGGAATCCGCTGGAGAACATCCGGCAGGTGGAAAAGGTCATGTTCGTGATGAAAGAGGGTACCGTGTTCCGCCGGCCTTGAGGCGGTCCACAATTCCACAATTACATTTGTTACTATTTATTACCGACGCAATGTTTGCATCGCCCCAGCCGGGATAACCGGCTTGGCGTTTTTCCTATGCCGGCACTTTTTCCTGTAGCGCTGTTGGTGGCCCGTTCCTCTACCAGCAGATTTGTGCAGAGCCTGGTAGCGACGACGCCCTTCAACGGTATTCATCAGTTGGCGTGGTTCGACTGGGCCATGCTGATCCCGTACTTCACCGTGCTCGCGATCCTCTCGGTGTACGGTCTCCACCGTTACGACATCATCCGTACCTATTTCAAATACAAAAAGAACGCCACCAAAGAGCCGCCCAAGCGGTTCGACGTTCTGCCCCCGGTAACCATCCAGTTGCCGCTCTACAACGAGCGCTACGTGGTGGAGCGGCTGATCGAGGAGACGGTCAAAATCGAGTACCCGAAGGAGCTGCTTCAGATCCAGGTGCTGGACGACTCTACCGACGATACGGCGCCATTCGCCGAGGCGCTGTGCGAGCGGTACCGGAACATGGGGTACCCGATCGAGTACCACCATCGTCCCAACCGCTACGGCTACAAGGCGGGCGCGCTCCAGGAAGGACTCAAGACCGCGACCGGCGAATTCGTGGCTGTTTTCGACGCCGATTTCTGTCCGCCGCCGGATTTCCTGACGCGCACCATTCACCACTTTGCCGATCCCAACGTCGGGGTGGTGCAGACGCGGTGGAGCTATCTGAATCGCGACTACAACTTCCTCACCGAAGTCGAGGCAGTGCTGCTGGACGGCCACTTCATTCTGGAGCACGGCGCGCGCTCGCGGGCAGGGTACTTTTTCAACTTCAACGGCACCGCCGGAATTCTGCGGACGCGCATGATCGAGGATGCCGGCGGCTGGCAGCACGACACCCTGACGGAAGATTCCGACATCAGCTATCGCGCGCAACTCAAAGGCTGGCGGTTCGTGTATCTGCCGGGGCTCGACTGCGCGTCGGAGCTGCCCGTCGAGATCCACGGCTTCCAGGTACAGCAATCGCGTTGGGCCAAGGGGCTGACGCAGGTGGCGAAGAAGCTGCTGCCGGCCATCCTGAAGGCGGATATTCCGAAGCGCGTGAAGGCCGAGGCCTTCATGCACCTGACGCCCAACCTTTCTTACCCGCTCATGATCGTGGTCTCCGCGCTGATGCTGCCGGTGATGATCGTGCGCTTCTACATGGGCCTGTGGCAGATGGTGTTCATCGATCTGCCGCTTATCGTGGCGTCATTCTGGTCGATCTCGCTGTTCTACGTGGTGGCGCAGCGCGAGCTGTATCCGAAGAACTGGAAGCGGTCGGTGATGCTGCTGCCGATGCTGATGGCAGTGGGCGTCGGGCTCACGATCATCAACACGCGAGCGGTTCTCGAGGCCCTCTTCGGCGTGAAGACGGCGTTCGCGCGCACCGCCAAGTTCGCCGTGGGCGAGCGGCACATGAACCTGGAGAACAAGAAGTACCGCGGCAGCAGCGGCTGGCTGCCTTATGTGGAAATTCTGGTGGGCACGTATTTCCTGGGGATGGTAGTGTTCGCCATCGAGACGTCCAACTTCCTTTCGATTCCGTTCCTGGCGCTTTTCGTATGCGGGTATTACTGGGCGGGGTTCGGAACCTTGTACCAGGAGCACCAGAGCCGCCTCGCGTGGCTCAGGCAGCGCAAGCTCGAACTGGCGCGACAGGCGTGATTCTCTAGCTCCGATCGATAATCTGGCCGTCCCTCATATGCACGGTGTTGTGCCCGTACGCGGCGGCTTCCGGATTGTGCGTGATCATCAGAATCGTCTGGCCCGTCCGACGGTTCAGGTCGCGCAGAATTTCGAGCACGGCTTTCGAGTTCTCGGTGTCCAGGTTGCCCGTGGGTTCGTCCGCCAGCAGGATCGCGGGACGGTTCACGATGGCCCGCGCGATGGCGATGCGCTGCTGCTCGCCGCCGGAGAGCGCGTTCGGCTTGTGGTCCAGCCGCTGCTCGATCCCGAGCAACCGCAGCATCTCCTCGAACTCCGGGTCCGGCTTCGAATCCATGCCCGCGATGTAGCGGGCCACGGCGATGTTGTCGCGCGCCGTGAGGTTAGGCAGCAGGTTGAACTTCTGGAACACGAAGCCAACGGTGCGTTTCCGGAGTCGCGTGCGCTCGGCATCGCTTACCTTCGAGAGGTCCTGATCGGCGACGCGGACTTCGCCCGACGTGGGCGGCGTCAGACCGCCGATGATGTGGAACAGCGTCGACTTTCCCGATCCCGACGGGCCGACGATGGAGAGGAACGTGCCGCGCTTGACGTCCAGGTCCACACCGCGCAACGCCGGTACGTCCACGTCGCCCACTCGGTAGACTTTGCGCAGGCCGCGAATTTGGATAATGTCGCCGCCGCCGTTATTCATACGCCAGCGCCTCGATCGGGTCGTGCCGCGCGGCGCTGAGGCCGGGGTAGACCGAGCCCAGGCCGGCGCCGACCAACGTGATGGCGCCCGCGATCAACCACCAGATAGGGACGATCTGCATCGGCAGCGACGCCGGCACAAAGGTCCGGATCAACCATTGCGCGCCGAAACTCATGATGACACCGAGCGTGGTTCCACCGAGACCGAGGATCATGGCTTCCGCCAGGATGATGCGCAGGATGAAAGCCTTCGACCCGCCCAGCGATTTCAGAATTCCGATCTCGCGCGTGCGCTGCAGCACCGACATGTACATCGAGAGGCACACCACGGCGAATCCGATCACTACGCCGACGCCCATGATCACGTAGATGAACGCCTTCAGGCCCTGAATGTTATTCACGCTGAGCATGGAGGTCATCTCCTCAAGCGACCAGACAGGGTAGGCGGACCCCAGCTTTTCCTTGAGTGCGGCGATCACGGATTGGGTATTCTTGGGGTCGTCCACCTTCAGGTAGATCTGGCTGACTTTACCGGTCGCGCTGTCCAGGTCCTGCAGTACCGGCAGCGGGACCAGGACATGGGCCAGGATTCCGCCCTGAATAATGCCAGAGATTCGCCACGGCGTGCTTCCCAACCCCGTGATGTGGATCGTGTCCCCAACCTTGACCTTTTTCTGCGCCGCGTAATACTGGTCGACGATCATGTCGTTCGGCTGCTGAAACGGGCCGCCCGACAGGAAGTGGAGATCGCCGCTCATAGCCATGAGCCTGGGGAGATCCACGCCGTTGACGATCAGGGGGAACTCGATCGGATGCAGCACCACGCCCATGGCTTGCGTGACGTGCGGCCACTTCTCGAAGAGTTCCAGGAACTTCTTTTCCGACAGCGTGGCGCCGCTCGCATTGAGGACGGAGTTGGCATTCGTCCCGCGCACGATGATATCGGCGCCGATGCCGCGCGCTCGCTCGTGCGAATCCTCGAGCATGCCGTGGCTGAGGCCGACCAGCGTGAGGATCAGGGTCACGGGCACGCCGATCAGCAGAAAGCTCAACAGGCTGCGCATCGGCTTGTGCTTCAGGTTTTCGATTACGAGTTTCGCGGTCACTTCGTCGGTCCTTTGGCGGGCTGTCCAACGGTTTGCAGCGTGGTGCCTTCGGGGCGGTCAAGCACAAACTTATCGTCCGCTATGCCCTTGTTGATGTCCATCTTGACGATATCGAGCACCACCGCATACTCGTCGCGCGGCCGGTTGATTTCGATGTGCTTGGGGAAGGGCACGTTGTCGTAAGGATGCCACTCGCTGTAGCGGGCGTCGGTGAGGATGTTGCCGGCGGCGTCGAAGATCAACTGCCGCGCCAGTTGCAGGTTGATGCGGTTGAACCAGATCGTGCGCGAGAGTTGCAATTGGCCGCCGCCGTTCTCGCGCACCAGGTGCAGGATGTAAAACGCCTCGTCCTCGTCGGTGAGGTTTTCGAGGAGCACCTTTTCCGCGGGCTCGACCGGCCGGACGAGGAGCGCGTCGAGGAAATGCTGCGGGCGGAGGTTCTCCATCTTGTTGGCGGAGGGCTGTTCGATCTCGTTGCGGCCCATGATGAAGCGGTTGTGGGACGGCAGGTAGAGCTTGAAATCGATGCCGTTCGAAACCATGTCGAAGGCCTTGTTGCGCACCACCGGGTAGAGTCCGATGATGCGGATGCCGGCCGGCTTGCGGAAGAGGATAAAACCGCGGACGTCCTTATATTCAGTGATTTTGTTTCTTTCCGCCGTGCCGAGCGCCGGGATCATGTCGACGGTGGCGTTGAAATCGCGGATGGCCTCAAACTGCCGGGTAACGGCCTGCAAGAGGGTGTCCTTATCCGCCACCAGGAGGGTTTGGGAAGGGGTGCCGCCCTTGCGGCTGATGGCGCGCCGCCGCGCCAGGCAGGAAGAGAAACCGAGCGTCATCAGGCAGAGAAGGAGGGGGAGAGCCGGGACGCGCCTGAAGAGCATTCATCTCATTGTAGGCAGGCGAGAAACCGGCGTGTCAATGGATTACAGTAGCCAGGGGTGCACGACCGCAGAATGATGGAAACCCGTTAACGAGCATTGGGACGTAGGTTCGGCTCAACTTCCGACAGTATATAATGCTGTCAGGCGATCTATGCCCACTTCTCCTGACCGGAACGCTCTGCTCGCTCAACGCGACCAGTTGAAATCCCAACTCGCCCGGATCGGCGAAATGCGCCCGGGTTCCTTGGCCGC
>JBGPHT010000036.1:0-54894 GCA_041484525.1 Bryobacteraceae bacterium
AGTCCATCCTGCATCGCAAGAACTCGCTGTTTTACAAGACCCGGAACGGGGCGCAGATGGGAGACCTGTTCATGAGCCTGATTCATACCTGCGAGTTAAACGCAGTCAATCCCTTCGACTATCTCAACGAGTTGCAGCGACCTTTGCGTAATCGGACCGCTGGTTACGATCGACGCGTTTACCGAGGGGCTGAGCGCCATCCCCGCGGACCGGTTTACGCATGAGGGCGTGCTCGAGTACCTGCGGCGCAACCCGGTGGACCCGCGCAGTCTTGGTCCGTATCTTTTCTTCCGTCGCGAAAAGTATACGCGGAATCTTATTTGCAAAACGCCCCTGTTTGAGCTGCTGGCGCTCTGCTGGGAGCCCGGACAGAAGAGCACGATTCATAACCATCGCGACCAGAGTTGCTGGATGGCGATCGCCTACGGCCGGCGCAAACTTGCGAGTTGGAACCGACCACGCAGTTGTCGATCGACAGCGAGAGTCCGGTGGAGGTGGATCCGAGCGAGCCGATTCACCTGGTGGCGAACCCTTCGTCATTCGGGTCGCGCGCCGTCACGCTCCACGTTTACTCGCTGCCGTTTGACACGTGCGAGGTATACGACCTGACGGCCGGGCGCTACCAGGATGTGAAACTGGTGAACACCACGGAGCACGGCGTGTTGACGTCGGACCGGCAGGTGGAGAAGGTCATGTTATGAAAATCGTGGGGATCATCGGCGGCATCGGACCGGAATCGACGATTGAGTATTACCGTTTCCTGATCGCGGCGTATCGCGAGCGCGTGCGGGACGGCAGTTATCCAACCATTCTGATCGACAGTATCGACATGAAGAACATGCTGGATCTGATCGTGGGGAACCGGTTGGAGGAAGTGACGGGACACCTGGCCGCCGAGGTCGAACGACTGGCCGGCGCCGGAGCGGACTTCGCGCTGCTGGCGTCGAATACGCCGCATATCGTGTTTGACGCAATCCGCCGGTGCTCCAGGATTCCGCTGATCAGCATCGTGGAAGCCGCCTGCGAGGAAGCGCGGGCGCGCGGCTGGAAACGAGTGGGACTGTTCGGGACGCGATTCACGATGCAGGGCGGCTTCTACCAGAAGGTGTTCGGCGCGGCGGCGATCGTTGTGGCGATACCCGAGGCAGACGAGCAGGCGTACATTCACGAGAAGTACATGGGCGAGTTGGTGAATGGCGTGATTCTTCCGGCGACGCGCGAACGTCTGCTCGCGATCGCCGCGCGCATGCAGGAGCGCGACGGGATCGAAGCGCTGGTTCTTGGAGGAACCGAGCTGCCGTTGATCCTGCGCGATGCGGGGGACGGGCGCCTTCCTTTTTTGGATACGACGAAGGTCCACGTGGAGCGCGTGATCACGGAAATGCTGGGGTGAAGCGATGCGGAAAAAGCCATTGTGGGGGTGCGCGACATGAATGTGGAAGATCGGGCTGCCCGTCCGCGCTCTGCCCAGTAATCCTCAAACCTGCGACTTAGACGGCAACAGCGCAAGGCAATTATGGCGTTGGCGCCGTGGACGGTCCAGAACATTCCGGAACGTTTCAGGCGAGCTCCGATCGGAGTTTTGCAACCTGCCTCGACGACTCCGGACCCAATGAACAGGCCTTGCGCGCGGAAAGCGGGATAGCGCATTCGCTCGGCATTGCGCGCGAAGTACTCGGCGTCATTGGCCACAGATTTTGCCAGATCCGCGTTCAACGGATGTAGATCTCGCAGGATCTTCACCAGCGGTTCGATCTTGCCGCGATCCAGTCGATTGAGGCAGCGCGCCATCCACCGCTTGCGCGTCTTCTCTTCATTGGGAAATAGCTTAGCGGAGAGTTCCCAAAGATGCTGGCGAGCGTGATAGAGGTCGACGATCTGGACCGCGCCAGGAAAGTGTTGGCCGGTGAGATTCCAGATCCAGACCGCGCCGTCGCCAATCACCACCTTCTTCTGCGCTCGGCTCCAACCGCGCCGCCAAGCTTTGGTATAGAGCCGCAAGCCGAACGTTTCGGCTGTCTCGATAGCCGCAACATAGGAAGTGGCGCATTCGTCGCGCACGGGCCTGCCCTCCTCGTCGGTTGCGGTTTGGGTGAAAACACAACCGAGCTTGACTTCGCGTGTGTGCGCTGGTTGTCGGTCAACTTTGCCGGTGCGGCCTTCGGTTTCCGCCTTCACCACGGGCACGCCCGTGCCGTCCATTTCGATGTAGAAGACCGGCACGGCGGGGCCACACACCAAAGGCAATTCCAATTGTTTGGCGCGGCGGATTTGGACCTGCTCACAGGCCTCGATGCCAGCGCCGATCGCCTCTGACTGACGCTCTACCGCTTTGGCAGTGACCTCGATACCGGCCAGCAACGCCAACTGCTCACGGCCCTGATCGAAGCTGGCTTCGCTGCCCACCACCGCCATCATGCGCCGCACGGCGGGCGAAATAGTGGGTCCCCTCGACGCCCAGTTCGCTATCAAGCGGGCTTTGGCCCTTTTGGCATTGCGGGCAAACATAGTAGGCACGGTCAAACTCCACTGCGGTCCCAGCGCCGTTAGTAACCGCTTCGGGCGGAGGTCGTGATAGCGCGCCTCTGCGCCGCAGGGACAAGGTATCCGTGCGGGTGGATCGTCGCGCGCCGCCAGTAGACCCGTCAGCACAACCGTCCCGGCCTGATGCATGCTGGCACGCGAGGCCATTTCGACGGCTTCCAAGTCCGAGCCGGCGCCTTGGCGCTGCGCCGCAAACACTACCTTGAGAAGCGTCTGGACTTCCTGTGTGACTTCCTGTGTGACTTCTTGATGAACAACAGCATCTGTGTTTTTTCCGCCTCGGTCCACCCCGTCTCGTCGGGCTCGGCTGGACGGACACGGCAAATCTGCTCATTGAGCGTGGTTAACCCAAGTTCGTCACGACAGCGGAAGTTTCAGGCTTTTTTGACCGTCCTGCAGAGGCAAGTCCTGTCGCCTCAAGCGGCGTCTCCGAAAACGGCGATGTAGTGTAGACCTACCCTCTTGAAGACGCGGGGCGGTCATGACACGATCATCTCAGAATGTTTTTGCGGCCGAACCATCGTGGCAAGGACGGCAAGGATCACACCTACTGGTCGCTGGTCGAAACGGTGCGCACACCGGACGGCCCGCGCCAGAAAACGCTCTGCTCTCTGGGCGAGTTGAACAACTCGGCGCAGGCTCGCTGGCTGACAACCGTGGAAGTCTTCAACGATCAGGGCGAAGCACAGCAACTGAAGCTCTTCCCTTCGCATGTGGCGCCGCCGCCGGACGATCCGCAGGTTGCGCGAGTGCTGCTGAACAAAGTGCGGCTGGAAAGAACGCGGCAGTTCGGTTCGTGCTTTCGGGGACTGCAACTATGGAAGCGGCTCGAGTTGGATCGTTTCTTTGAACAGACTGTCGACGGCGGTCCTGCCGATGTGCCATGGTCGCGCGTGGCGGCTCTGCTGGCGATCGATCGTCTGTGCGCGCCTGGCAGCGAACTGGCCATCGAGCAGCGCTGGTATCCATCCACGGCACTCGACGATCTGCTGCAGATCGAGGAAGGCAAGATCAACGATACCCGCTTGTACCGCTGCCTGGATCGTATTCTGCCGCATAAGACGAAGCTGGAACGGCATTTGAAAGACCGCTACGGCGCCTTGTTCGGAGCTGAGTTCGATGTGCTGCTTTACGACCTGACCAGCACTTATGTGGAAGGCGCGGCGGAGAAGAATCCAATGGTGCGCCGCGGCTATTCGCGGGATCACAGGCCGGACTGCGAACAACTGGTGATCGCACCGATCGTGAACCACGAAGGTTTCCCGTTCAGCTACGAAACCTTCGACGGCAATCGAACCGGCGTCTCGACGATGGAAACGATTCTGCGCATGGTGGAGCGTAAATACGGCAAGGCGCGGAGGATCTGGGTATTTGATCGGGGCATCGTGAGTGAAGAGAATCTGGCGGCGATCCGCAGACGCGGTGGCCAGTATCTGACGGGCACGCCGCGCAGCCAGATGAAGCAGTTTGAAGCGGAACTGCTGAAGGAAGATTGGACGCGAGTTCGGCCCGAAGTGGAGATTAAGAAGGTGCCCATACCGCAGGGCGAGGAGACTTACATTTTGTGCCGCACCTCGGGCCGCAAGGAAAAAGAGAAGGCGATCCGGAATCGTTTTTCCAACCGCATGGAAACGGCGTTGAAAGGTCTGGAGAAAGCCATCGTCACGGGGCGGCTGAAAGACCGCAATAAGATGGAGCGGCGGTTGGGAAAGATCCAGGCGCGGCATCCGCAGGTGAACGATCTGTACGGCGTGGCGTTGAAGGAAACGGCGGAAGGCGTCCGCTTGTACTTGGCAGATCAAGGAAGGTCGCAAGAACTGGCGCGAGTCACGCGAGGGCGCTTATCTGCTGCGCACCAATCTCAAGGCGGAGACGGCGGAAGGGTTGTGGTCGAAGTACATGCAACTGACGGAGGCAGAAGCGTCGTTCCGGGCGCTGAAGAGCGAGCTTTCCGTGCGGCCTCTGTTTCACCAGTTGGAGCCGCGCGTCCAGGCTCACGTGCTGGTCGCATTCCTGGGCTACGCGCTGTGGGTCACGCTCAAACACCTGCTGAAGCGTCGGCCAGGAATTGTTCCCAAGCCATCGGGGAGCGGCGTCGATGATCTCCAGCCGATGTCGCCCATGAAGGCGATCGCTCTGCTCTCCACCCTGCAAAGCGCCGACATCGTGCTGCCCACCACCGACGGCCGCGAGATCCGTCTGCGCCGGATTACCGAGCCAACGGCAGAGCAAAAATCCTTACTCCGCCAACTTGGCATCACCCTACCCAAATCTCTCCAATTCAATCGCGAATGTAGTGTAGACTCGGCGATCGCCTGAATTAGTTTTCAATGGTTTAGATCAATTTCGGCCGGCTTGGTGACGAACTTGGGTTAACCCGGCAAGGAATCTTGTCGAGGATGGAGGTAAGGCGGAGTTGATCTGGTTGCACCTCCGCGTGCTGTTCGCCATCGAGCACTGCCGCACGCCGGCGCCCGGTGGCCCCTCGATAGTTGATGCTGTTCAACCTGTCTAGTAGAACACTTAAGATCTCTTTCGATCCGGCGGTTTCAATGGCCTGTAAGACGGCGCGGTTCTCCTTGGCTCGCGGCGAATCGTTTTCCTGGGCCATCGCCAGCAGGACGCAGGCTACTCCGAGCGTGAGTTTCAGATAGTGTCGGTTTAACAATAGAACTCTCACTATTACTAACGCAGACAGACTGCGGACTACTTTGAAAAGTGACAACACGGACGGGCCGCTGCCATTCTTTGAGACTGATGTAGATCCTCCTTTGGTGGCGGCACTATTGAATTCCAGATGCCCGCGCTCGTCTTCGAGCATGCTGTCGGTCGGATCGCAGCGGGCACGCGGCCGTTGCAACTACTTGTCAAATCGAGACCGGATTTTCGAAAGCACGCGATTTCTATCCTTGTCGTCACGCACCAGGCTCATGTTGGAGAGAACCTCCCCCTCACTGACTGCCCCACTCGCTAGCGCGGAGATCAGAAAGGTTTCCACGTGCCGAAAGAAAGGTTCCTTGATGTTCCGGAGCTCAACTTGGACATTGTACTCAGCCCCCTTCGTACGATTCTTCTCAACGGCGGCGATGTAGTCACTGCGAGCTTTCGGATCGGCGATGTCGGTGGGGGCCATGCCGGAAAACCCACTGACCGTCAGTGGTGGTACCACGTTCTCGGTCGGCCTATCGGCGAAGTTAAAGGCGGGATTGATGCCTTCCTCCATTCTGCGCCAAGCATGAAATATCAAATCCGTTTTTGCCCGAACCTCATCCCTTCTGAGGGCACCTGCAGCGTGCATGTTCGCACGTAGTCGTAGAACCAGATCGAGTTCGAGCGATACTGGTATTTGATCGGGGCGGCCCAGGGCTGAAAGCAAGTACTCCTGCTCAAGTTGGTGGGCACTCTGTACGTCTTCGGTACCGTCAGCGTACAGTTGCAGGAAGGCGCCGTAGACGATCCGGGCGTATCTCTCGGGATTCTCGAGCCGATAAGATACGCTATTCAACTTGTGCTGGAGGACGTGCAGATTTTCTCGCCGTCCGGCATCCCCGATCGACCTGAGAACAGCGTGGTCCTCATTGATTCGAAACGGATCGTCTTGCCCAACAGTTGCTGGGGAGGCACATGCCACTATGAGGAGTAAATTCCAGGGGTATCTAAACATAAGCGCTCCCTAAAACTGAATTGGGGGATAGCCAGTGGTAAATGTCGGTTCACTCACTTGTTTCGAAAAGGGGCCAGCCCCGCCCTTGCTGGTGGTTCGCCGTACCCACAAAATCGGTTATAACGTGGTTGGTCGCGGGTTGATAGGTGACGCGAGAGAATCCTTTCGCAGTGTTATCAGGAGCGTTCCTGATCCTGTACTCGCGTGGAATCGGAAGATCAAACGAGCCACCAGGAGCATATGGTGTCGGCGATTCTGCGTCGTAAAAGACAACCACATCGTCGTGGCTAAGCTGGCAGCCCGGCGATTGACAAGGCCCAGCAGGTGGACGCAGCACGTCTAACCAGGATCCAACCTGATGTTTGTAGTTGTTGAATCTCGACAAATATCCACTCCCGGAGACGACACAATCGGTTGCTTCGATACATCCGACCGACTTCGTGATGAATCCGGGCGGCTCATAGCCCGCTTCCCGAATCTGGATGCGGCTGAACGATACACTCGCCAACAAGCGGCGCGCGACCTGGTAAAGGCGCGAACACCACGGAAGCCGTCGGCGAAACGGTCGCGCGCTGCGAGCGAAAAACTCCAGCGGGAGGGCAAGGCGGCGGCATCGCACCTTGCGCTCTCGAGGCAGTCGCACCAAGTGGCGCAGCGGCGGAAGCGGACGGCCGCTAAGGTGTCCCGGTCGCGTTGAGCCTGCGTGCGACGGCCGCGGGCATCTCGGCGGGATGGCCTATCCGGAGAACCTCGAAGCCCGCGGCGCGGCCGCTGGTAATGCCCGCTTCCGAATCTTCGACCACCAGCGGAGTGCGCACGTCCAGCCGGCCGGCAGCCAGGCGGTAGGGCTCGGGGTCGGGTTTGTGACGCTTCACGCTCTCACCGCCGACGATGGTGGCGAAGTACCCGCGCAGTCCCGCCACCTCGATCAGCGGCTCGATCTCTGCGCAGGAACTGGAGCTCACCACAGCCAGTTTGTACGTGGTGTGAAGCTCGCCCAGAAATGCGCCCAGCGCGGGAGCGAACGGTGGATGAGCCAGCATGCGCTCGCGGAAAAGCTCCTTCTTGGCGGGGTAGAGCGCCCAGAGGTCCTCCCAGTTACGGGGACGGTCGGAACGGTCCGCCATCATTTTGAGCATCAATCGGTCGTCGATGCCGATGCAGTAGTCGCGGTAGAATTCCCACTCGAGCGTGACGCCGAGCCGCGCCAGCACCTCGGTCCAGCAGGCCCAATGGACGGGTTCGGTATCGGCGAGCACACCGTCAAAGTCGAAGAGTATGGCATCGAACGCTGGCATAGGCGGGAAATTTCAGAGTAACAAATCGGCATCGAACGGCGCGGCGCAGAGCGGCCTGGTGTGGTATCAAAGAGTTAATCACCATGCCAAGCGAAGAAGAACTAAGAGCTGAGATTGAGCGGCTGCGCACCGAGAATGAGAACTTGAAGAAGCCTGTAGCGCGCGGACAAATGTCGCTGAAGGTCAGCGAAAAAGGCGCGCTGTCGGTGTATGGGCTCGGACGGTTTCCCGTCACGCTGTATCGCGAGCAGTGGGAAAAACTGCTCGGGATGACAGACGAGATCCGTACCTTCCTCCAGGCAAACGATCGTCTGCTGAAGAAGAAGGAATAGCGGATGGCCAAGGGCACCGCCCTGATCACCGGCGCTTCGAGCGGGATCGGGGCCGAGCTTGCCCGGCTGTCGGCGGGCGACGGATACGACCTCGTCCTGGTGGCGCGCAATCGCGCCGAGCTCGAAACTCTGGGTGCGGAGTTGTCGCGCGCACACGGCATCGCGGTGCGGGCGGTGGCGGCGGATCTCTCGAATGCCGCGGCGGCGGATGCCATCTTCGATGCCACGCGCGACCAGACTGTCGAGATCCTTATCAACAATGCGGGCTTTGGCCTGCGCGGCGCGTACGCCGAGACAGATTGGAACGCCGAAGCGCGCATGATGCAGGTCAACATGACAGCGCCGGCGCGTTTGACCAAGCTCTACCTCCCGGGAATGCTCGAGCGCCGATCGGGGCGAATTCTGAACGTGGCATCCACGGCGGCGTTTGTGCCAGGGCCGTTCATGGCCATATACTACGCGTCCAAGGCGTTCCTGCTTTCGTTTTCCGAATCCATAGCCAATGAGGTTCAGGGCACCGGCGTGACTGTGACGGCCCTCTGCCCGGGACCGACACGCACGCATTTCGACAGCGCCGCAGGCATCTCCGGCAGCAAACTGTTCGACGGTCCCGTGATGACCGCGGCCGAGGTGGCGCGCATCGGCTACGACGCCATGATGGCCGGCAAGGTCCAGACGATCGCGGGAGCGCGCAACCTCTGGATGATGCGCGGCGCGCGGCTGGCGCCCCGTACCATGCTGGCGAACATCACACGGCGGCTGAATTCCGGCGTAAAATAATTCAAGCCGAAGATGAACGAGAGGAAACCACGCAGGGCTGTATTGATGCTGATCGCCGTGGTTTTGTTGGCGGTGGTGGGCTTCGCATTCTACCTGGCGGCATCTGCGCCGCACAGCTCGGACGTACACACCGTCAAGACCGTCGCCGAACAGTTCGTCCGCCAGCAGATCGCCGAAACCGGCACGCCGCATTTCAGCAACGATGCCGAGACCAGCGTCGAGCGGCTTCCCGAGGGCAAATACCTGGTGACCGGCTGGGTCGAGATCGTGTCGCCCGCCGGGGCTATGTCGCACAGCAGCTATAACTGCATCATCTACAAGAACACGGCCGGCGACTGGGTCGCGGACCAGGTGAACGTTCTCCCCAACACGTAGCGCGGCGTTCAGGCGGGTACCATGGAAGAGATCTTCCGCGCGGAAGGCATTCACGGAGTGCTGCACCGGCCCGAGACGGGAATCGGCGAGGGCATGGTGCTGTCGCACGGCGCAGGGTCGAATTGCAACGCGCCCCTGCTGGTGCGCCTGGCGCGTGCGTTTTCGGAAGCCGGCTACGTCGTGCTGCGGTTCGATCTGCCGTTTCGCCAACGCCGGCCCAGCGGTCCGCCGTTTCCCGCGGCCGCGGCACAGGATCGGGAAGGCATCGAGCGCGCAGTCGAGGCAGTCAAGCGGATGGTGCGTGGGCGCGTGATCGCCGGCGGCCATTCTTACGGCGGACGCCAGACCGCGATGGCCGCTGCCGAGCGGTCTGAAATGGCGGCGGCGCTGCTGCTGCTTTCCTATCCGCTGCACCCACCGAAAAAGCCCGAGCAGTTGCGAACCGCGTTCTTCCCGGAGCTGCGGACACCCGCGCTATTCGTCCACGGCACGGCCGACCCGTTCGGCTCCCTCGAGGAACTGCGCCGCGCCATCACCTTGATTCCCGGCCGCACCGACCTGCTGCCGATCGAAGGCGCAGCGCACGATTTGAAACGCGCGGGCGATCGGACGGCGGATATTCTGGCGCGCCTGATGCCGCTGCTTTAAGCGGCGTCATTCCACCCGCGTGGTATTCTGGGAAATATTTCCCCAAGGGGCTTCTCTATGCGCGAATACCGCTATACGACACCCCACGGGATCGAGGTCGCTCGCACACTCTCGAAGGCCAACTACCGCAGAGGCCTGAAACATATCCTGCGCGAACTGGACCGCCGCCGTGGAATTTATCTCTCCTCGGGATACGAGTATCCCGGCAGGTATTCACGCTGGGACATCGGCTCGGTTTGCCCGCCGCTCGAGATCGTCGCCTATGACCGCCTGGTCGAGTTGCGGCCGCTTAATCTACGCGGGCAGAAGATTGCGGAGCTGCTGCATCCGGTGCTGGCGGAGCAACCATACTGGGAAGAGTTCGGGTTGGCTTCGGGCATGCTCACGGGGCGCCTGAAGCCGCTGCCGGCGCTGTTTCCGGAAGAGGAGCGGAGCAAACAACCGTCGGCGTTCTCCGTTTTGCGCACGCTCATCCAGGAATTCCGCGGCGAAGAGGATTCGAAGCTCGGCCTGTTGGGCGCGTTCGGCTACGACTTGCTGTTCCAGTTCGAGCCCATCGAAAAGAAGCTGCCGCGCAGCGGGCACAAGGACCTTCACCTGTTTCTCTGCGATGACCTGTGGCTGGTGGATCGCAAGAAGGAGCAGGTGGAGCGCTACCAGTACGATTTCTCGCGCGGCGAGGTTTCGACGCGCGGCCTGAAGCGGGATGGCGAGGCCGTGCCGCCGCAGACGAAGCGCAAACCCGGGCCGATCGTTTCCGACCACACGCCCGAGGAGTACATGGCGAACGTCGAAACCGTGCGCGAGGGTATGCGCCGCGGCGACTATTACGAAGTGGTGCTGCGGCAGACGTTCTCCACGCCATTTTCCGGCAAGGCATCGGAGCTGTTCGGACGGGTGCAGCGCGCCAGTCCCAGCCCTTACGAGTTCCTGCTGCAATTCGGCGAGGAGCAGTTGATCGGGGCGTCGCCCGAAATGTTCGTGCGCGTCGAAGGGCAGCGGGTCGAGACCTGCCCGATTGCGGGGACGGCGCAACGCACCGGCGATCCGCTGCGCGACGCGGACAATATCCGCGAGCTTTTGAAATCGACCAAGGAAGAGTCCGAGCTGACGATGTGCACGGACGTGGACCGCAACGACAAGTCGCGCGTGTGCGAGCCGGGCAGCGTCAAAGTGATCGGGCGCCGCCTGATCGAGGCGTACGCCGGCGTGTTCCACACGGTAGACCACGTGGAGGGTTTTCTCCAGGAAGGCTTCGATTCACTCGACGCGTTCCTCAGCCACATGTGGGCCGTCACCGTGATTGGCGCGCCCAAAAAGGCGGCTGCCCAAACGGTCGAGGCGCTCGAGAAGAACGCGCGCGGCTGGTATGGCGGCGCGGTGGGGATGATCTCGCTCAACGGCGATATCAACACCGGCATCCTGATCCGCACCACTTACCTGCGGAACTCGATCGCGTCCTACCCCGTGGGCGCGACGCTGCTCTTCGATTCCGTTCCGGCGATGGAGGAACTCGAGACGCGGCTCAAAGCTACTGGCTTCTTCCGCACGCTGGGCGCGGGCGAAGCCGTCGCGGCCGGCGCAGTTGCGGAGCATACTACCATCGGGGCCGGCACCAAGCTGCTGCTGGTCGACAACGACGATTGCTTTATCCACACGCTGGCGAATTATGCCCGCCAGACCGGCGCCGTTGTCGTTACCTATCGCGCCGGCTTTCCGGCTGAGCTGATCGCGCGGGTCGCGCCCAACCTCATCCTGATCTCGCCGGGTCCCGGGCGGCCGCAGGATTTCGGCGTGCCCGACGTAGTGAAATCGGCGGTGCGGCTGGGTGTGCCGGTATTCGGAGTGTGTCTCGGGCTGCAGGGAATTGTCGAGGCATTCGGCGGCGAACTGGGCGTCCTCGACTACCCCATGCATGGGAAACCTTCGACCGTACGCCATCGCGGCGTCGGCGTGTTCGAAGGGCTGCCGGAAGAATTCCAAGTGGGCCGATATCACTCGCTCTTCGCCCGACGCGAAACTTTCCCGGCGTGCCTCGAGATCACGGCCGAATCGACCGATGGCGTGATTATGGGAGTGCGCCATCGCGAGCTGCCGATCGAGGCGGTGCAGTTTCACCCGGAGTCCATCCTGACGGCGGAGGGCGATCACGGCCTGAAGCTGATGGAAAACGCCGTGCGCCTGGGCCGCCCCGCCAAGATCGCCGTGCGCTAATCTCATGCAGGCGCTCCGCGTCTTTACCAAGACTCCGGGCTTTGCAGCCGCGGCTGTTCTCACGCTCGCCGTCGGGATCGGCGCCAACACCGCGATCTTCACGGTCACGAACGCGGTGCTGCTCCGGCCCCTGGCATACGCGCAGCCGGACGGGTTGGTGGTGCTCTCCGCGGAGCACAAGCTGGCGCCCGCCGGCCTCGGGCCGATGTCCTGGCCGCGATTTACGTTCCTGCTCGAACAGAGCCGCTCGTTCTCCAGCCTCGCAGCTTTCGCCGCCGAGACGTTCAACCTGACCGGTCGCGGAGATCCCGAGCAAGTCCGCGCGGCGCGCGTCTCTCACAACTTCTTTCCCGTTTTGGGCGTGCCGCCTGCGTGGGGCCGCGTGTTCCGCCCGGATGAGGACCGCCCCGGTGGAGAGCCCGTGGTGATGCTCGGCCACGAGTTCTGCAGCCGGCAATTCGGCGGCGCCGCAGCGGCGATCGGTCAGCACCTGACGCTCGATGCGAAGGATTACACCGTGATCGGGGTGCTCCCCGTGGGCTTCCGCTTCGACTTCCTCGGCTCGCACGTGGATATCTGGGCGCCGCGCCTGATGGACTTCAACCTCACCACGCCCCAGCAGGTTCAGGCCGGCGTCGGGTTCCTGAATGCGGTGGCGCGCCTGCGCCCGGGAACGGCGATTGCTGGCGCGCAGTCGGAGATGGATGCGCTCGCCGCGCAATATCGCAGCCAGAATCCGAAGATGCCGGATGCCGATCCGGCGCTGGTGCTGCGGGTTTCGAATCTGCGCGACCGCATGGTGGCGAATGTGCGTCCGGCGCTGCTGATCCTGTTCGGAGCGGTGACGCTGGTGCTGCTGATCGCGTGCGCCAATGTTGCGAGCCTGCTGCTCTCACGCGCGCTGGGGCGGAAACGGGAGATCGCGGTGCGCGCCGCGATGGGCGCCACCCGCGGCGGCATCGTGCGACAGTTACTGGCCGAGAGCCTGATGCTAGCGCTGCTCGGAGGCGCTGCGGGGACGCTCCTGAGTTCCTGGGGTACGCGCTTCGCGGCAACCATGGCCGCGGGCAGCCTGCCGCGCGCCGAGGAAATTCGTACCGATGTCCGCGTGCTCGCGTTTGCGCTGGTGGTTTCGCTGGGGGCCGGCGTACTGTTCGGCCTGGTGCCGGCGCTTCAACTCTCGCGTGCGGACCTGAGCTCCGTGCTGCGCTCGGAAGGCCGCGGCGCGACTTCGGGACGGCGTCAGAACCGTCTGCGCAACCTGCTGGTAGTGTCCCAAGTGGCGCTGTCGGTGGTGCTGCTGATCGGCGCCGGACTCCTGATCCGCAACCTGGCGCAAATGCGCAGCGGCAGCCAGGGCTTCGACCAGCGCCATCTACTGACCCTCAACCTGGCGCTCCCGCCGGCACGATACTCGGGCGGAGTGCCCATCACGGCATTCTTCGATGGCGTGCTGCGCGAACTTCGGGCGCTCCCGGGCGTGGTTTCCGCGACCGCGGCATCGGCGCTTCCCGCCAATCCGAAACGCATCTCGCCGGCGCTGGCGGAAGGGCAGCCGGCGGTGCCACTGGCCGAGAGGCCGCTGTTCAACATTCAGATGATCGCTCCCGAATACGCGGCCACTATGCGGATCCCGCTGCTGCGCGGCCGCGAATTCACGGCGCGCGACGATGCACGGGCGCCGCTGGTCGCGATGGTCAATGAGGCCGTGGTCCGGCGCTATTGGCCGAACGCCGACCCCATCGGCAAGCACATTTTGTTGGGCCGCATCCCGCAGCCCGTGGAAGTTGTGGGCGTCCTCGGCGATGTCCGGAACGTCGATCTGGCGCAGGACGCGGCGCCCGAGATTTGTGTTCCGTTGGCGCAGCGGCCATGGTCCAACATGAACCTGATCGTGCGCACCGCGGGCGATCCGCACGCCATGACGGCGGCCGTGCGGGCGCGCGTCCTGGCAATCGATCGCGATCAACCTATCACCTCGGTGCAGAGCATGGATGAGTTACTCGAGTCGGCGGCGGCGCAACCGCGGTTCACGACATCGCTATTAGGCGCGCTCTCCGCCACGGCGCTGCTGCTCGCGATCATGGGGATCTACGGCGTGATTGCGTACTCGGTGGCGGAGCGCACCGGCGAGATGGGAATTCGCATGGCGCTCGGCGCCGAGCGGCGCGACATTCTCCGCATGGTGGTGCTGCAAGGCTTGACGCTGGCCGGCTGCGGTGTGTCGATCGGAGTGGTTGCGGCGCTCGCACTGACACGTTGGATGGCCGGCCTGCTGTATCACGTGAGCGCCACCGACCCGCTGACGTTCGTGGCCTGCGCGGTGCTGTTTACAACCGTTGCATGCTGTGCGAGCTATCTTCCGGCGCGTCGTGCCACGCGGGTGGATCCGATGGTCGCGCTTCGCCACGAGTGAGTCAAAGAACTCGGGGACGCTCTGGGCGACCCGCGACATCAGCAATCTATCCGCACAGTAAGGGCCTCATGGCGTCTTTCAGGGTTCAGCTCTGTCCTCAGAGCGCTCGTTCCAAAATTTCTTGAGCCGCTTCCTCCGCTCCCTGCGCGTACCTCAGTGAAGGGGATTCAAACATGAAGAACTTCTTACGCACAGCCGCGCTGGCCCTGGGCGCCATCGCGATGACCGCCACATCCGGGATCGCCGCCGGGTACGAGGCAACCAACATTTCGATTCCGTTCTCGTTCCGCGTGGCCAAGAAGACCATGCCGGCAGGCATGTACCGGGTCGACCAGGAGTACGGCACCGAGATCGCCACGATCACCAATCTGCAAACATCCGACCGCGTCAAAGTGCTGCGCTCCAATTCCGTGCACGAGCGCGGTAAGGTGCGGCTGATCTTCCACACCGACGCCAGCGGGTACTCACTGTCGTCAGTTCGGTAACTCTTGCATCAGAACTAAGCCCGAGGGAAGCTCTTCGCCGAATATGCGGCCGAGCGTGCGATCGTCCTCTTCGCCTTCAAACACGGCGAGGAGGCGATCGGCGTGCGGCAAGCCCTGGAGTTTCCGCTTGACGTTCTCGCGCGTAGCGGGCGCGAGGTCGCGCGTTGGATCTTCGGTGCGGCGCGCCATCGCCGCCAACGCATCGCCGGCTTGAGGCGAATTGATAAGCGCCTCGACCCAGCGGGTAGCTACGGCCGGCGGCGCTACCAGGTTGATGGGACCGTAAAAAAGCTTGCGGGCCCCCAGTCGCGAGAGGCACCACATCTCGCTCTCTTTGGCATCCCCCGCCTTCACGCGCTTGATTAGGGCTTCCCCGAGTTCCGTCTTGGTGCCGATCGGCAGCAGCTCCAGACTGGATGCAGTGCGCCACATTTCGCGCAACAGCGACGGATTGATGCGCTGCGGTTTCTTGTTGCCGCGCGGCAGCAGGAACGCCGAGAGGCGCTGGTAAACATCGGTCTGCTGGTTGCGGTTGAGACCGCCCGCGAGGCGTCCCCAAAAAATCCACCAATCGATTTCGCACTGCACCTGGTTGCCGTACGTCAGGCCTGCGGAGTAAATGCGCCGGGCCTGCTCGATGCGGAAATCGTCTCCCGGATATCCGAAGCCGGGGCGCAGGCAGAAGCCGCACAGGTTGAGCCAGCGGATTTCATACGCCGGATTCTTCTTGCGGCCGTCGGCATTAGCCAGAAAGATGTCCGCCATCTGTCGAATGGCGGATAGCGGCCAGCTATTCTTGCCCAGCCCCATAGTCTGCTCCAGCCTGGCTGGAACTTCCTCCGGCGCGAGCGGCGATTTCGCGGACGGCGCGAAAGCGGTCTCGATCAATTCGAGAGAATTCTTCAGCGACTGCTCGCTCACCACCGCCGCCGCCTTGCGCTCCGCCGGCTGTTCGGCCGCTGCCTTGCGCAGTTCGAACTGCAGCCGCCAGCGGTTATCGCTGATCTTCGACTCGCACCACGTTTCGAGCGTGCCGAGCTCCGTCAGGCGCGCCCCCAGCTTCACCGGGATCAACCGCTCCTCCGCCTTCTTGCCGAACCGGATCACGGCATGGAGCGGCGCATGCATGTGGATCTCTGGATCGCCGGCGGCGAATTCGAGCACGTCGCCCAATTTGTCCTCGGTGCGCGTCAGCGAACTGTAGAGCCGGAATGAGACCGGCCGGTTGGCGACGAGCTGCAGCGCGTCGTTGTCGATCTCGATGGCCGCGCCCTCTTCGGCGCCGCGCGGCACCAGGCAGACCGCAGGGAACTTGCCGTCGCGCGCTTCGGCTAGGCCAATGTAATATGTCCGCGGCAGGCCGCCGCGCACCAGCACGCCGCTGCCCGTGGAACGTACGTACGAGTAATACGCGGCGCCCCGCGCCACTGCCAGGTCGAGATCGATATTCTCGAAGATCTCCGGCCGCTTCCCGTACCACTGTCCGACGGCATCGGCCACGCGCTCACGCAGGATTTCGGGAATGAAGAATCCGCCGTTGAAGAGGATCGCGTCGGGCACCTGCCCGGTCGGTTCGAGGAACGTGTTCAAGTGGCGCGTCACCGCCGGGTCGGTCACATAAGGCAGGCCCAGCTCGCGGAAGAGGCTGCGCTTTTCTTCCTTCGGCGTCTCTCCGCGCTGCGTGAAAGGGAGGAAGCCTTCGAGCGCCAGCTCCAGCGCCTCTTCGCGCAGTATCTCAGTCTTGAGAGACTTGCCGATCAGCGCGGAGCCGCTACCGAGCACCGTGATCTCGACGCTCTTCAGATGCGGATCGTTGAGCAGCTTCTCCTTGGCCGCGGAGCACTGCCGCCGCAGTCCGCTGCGCTGCCGTATCGACAGCGGAACTCCGAGCTTTGTCTCGACGAGCCACGCCAGCGTCAGATCGAGATTGTCGCCGCCCAGCAGCAGGTGCTTGCCCACCGCGGTGCGCGTGAAGCTGACCAGGTCACCCACGCGAGTGACGCGGATCAGGCTGAAATCGCTGGTGCCGCCGCCGACGTCGCAGACCAGCACGATCTGGCCATCGAACAGTTTCTTACGCGACTGCGACAGGTTGTTGGCAATCCAGGAGTAGAATGCCGCCGCCGGCTCTTCGAGCAACGTGAGGCGCTCGATGCCGGCCTCGCGCGCTGCCATGACCGTGAGTTCGCGCGCCTCTTCGTCGAACGATGCCGGCACCGTGAGCACGATGTCCTGGTCGGCCAGCGGCGCGCCTTTGATGCGGTCCCACTCTTCGCGAAACTTCGCGATGTAGCGCGACGAAACTTCCACCGGCGAGAGCACGCGCCCGGTCTCCTGCGAATCCCACGGAAGAATCTTGGCGGTGCGATCCACGTCCGGATTCGAGAGCCACGATTTGGCCGAATGCACCAGCCGCGTGGGCACCAACGCGCCCTGCTCCCGCGCATACACTCCCACCGGCTGCCCTTCCTCGAGGAAGAGAAACGATGGCAGCGTGCGGCGCGGTTCCACGCGGCCCGGCGCGATCAGTTGCGGAGTTTCGAAAATGTGGACCGGCGGAAAGTCGCGATCTTCGGCTTCGCGTTCGTCGATGTAGGCGAGTGCGGAGTTGGTAGTGCCCAGGTCGATCCCGATCTTCATGCCTGCACACGCTCGCGTACGTTGAATTCGAGTTTCCAGCGGCGCCCGTCGCGCGCCACGCACCAGAGTTGCAGCATGCCGGTCTCGGTGACCACGGTTTCAAACGATACCGGCACCACCTCGGAGGTGTTCTCAGCCGCGGCGAACGCCACTTCCATGGGCGAGAGTTCCTCCAGTTCGTCGCCGAAATCTTCGATCAGGTTGCCCGGCTGATCGTTCTTGCGCGCGGCCGAAGTGAAGAAGCGGAACTCCGCCGGCTCGCCCACGACCAGGCCGAATTCGCGGCCGGGAATCACCAGGTTCGTGCCCTCTTCCATGCCGAATGGCGCCACCGTGAGCGCCTTGATCGGCGCCGGAATGCCGGGGATCGAAGGCATCGCGCTCTCGACGCCGACGTAGTAAGTGCGCGGCACGCCGCCACGAATCCGGACGCCGCGGCCATGGCGCGCCAGGCCATAATAAGCCGCGCCGCGCGAGACCGCGTGCATGAGATCTTCCCCGCTGAGCGCCGCCGCGGGCGCCATGCCTTCCTCCGCCAGCCACGCATTCAGCGTTCCCAGAATCCGCTCGCGGACCAGGCCGGCGTTGAGGACGCCGCCGTTGAACAGCACGTGAGTGGGACAAGCCAGTCCGCTCGGTCCGCGCGGGACCGCGCCGTGCTCGGCGGTCGAAGCCTGCTGTCGCAGGAAGCGCGCCATGTGGCGCGTCATCGCAGGATCGGCGGCGTAGGGCAGCCCCATCTCCTGCAGGCCCACCCGGCGCTGCCGCGCAGGCATCTCCGTGCTCGGCGTCTCGGGTAGGAAGCCGTCGCGCAGCACGCTCCCGATATCGTCGCGCTTCAGCGTGGCCTTGATGGTGCCGCCCACCAGCCCCGTGCCCTTTCCGAGGATCGTGACGGGCTGCTCCTTGGCGGTGTTGCCCGGCTCCAGCAGCTTTTCCTTCGCCACGCGGCAGTTGTTCCAGAGCGCCTGAAGCTGCCGGCTGTCGATTTTCGTACCCTTCTCCGCCAGCCGCTGCGAAACCGTGCCGGCCAGCGCCAGGTCGATGTTGTCCCCGCCCAGCAGGATGTGCTCGCCCACCGCCACTCGAGTAAGCGCGAGTTCGCCGTTCGATTCGGTAACCGCGATCAGCGTGAAGTCAGTGGTGCCGCCCCCGATATCCACCACCAGAATCAGGTCGCCCACTTTGACCCTCTCACGCCAGTCCGAGTGCCGCTCGATCCAGGCGTAAAACGCAGCCTGCGGCTCTTCGAGTAGCGTGATGTTTTGGTATCCCGCGTGCTTCGCGGCCTCGAGCGTAAGCTCGCGCGCCACGGCGTCGAAGGATGCGGGCACGGTCACCAGCACCTGCTGATCGGCGAACCGGGCATCCGGCATCTTCGAATCCCACGCCTGCCGCAGGTGTTCGAGATAGCGCGAGCTGGCGTCGACGGGCGAGATCCGGTCCACGCCCTCGGGCGCGCGGAACGGCAGCAGGGGCGCCGTGCGGTCCACCCCCGAATGCGACAACCAGGATTTCGCGGAGGAGACCAGCCGCCCCGCATTTTCCACGCCGCGTTTTTGCGCCAGGCTCCCGGCTACGAAGCTCCGCGCCTCATCCCACGGCAGCGCCAGCGTTCCCGCCGGAAAATCGGACGGGCCGGGCAGGTAGAGAAACGATGGCAGCAGGTCCTCATCGCGCACCTCGCCCGGGTTCACCAGTTGCGGGATGGCGAGCAACTGCACGTTGGCGGGCGCGAATGGGTCCGCATCCGCCTGGATTTCCGCGTAGGCAAGCGCGGAATTGGTGGTGCCTAGATCAATTCCAATAACGTATCTGGTTGGCAACTCGGTTTACTCGATTTCGATTTCGGCCGGGGCGATGATGTTGGCGTCCTGTTTAGCCGCCAGCGCGGGTAATTCTACCTTGGCCGCGCGCCAGCCTTTGTGCCGCAGCGTGCCTCCCGGGGGCGGCGTCGCCGGCACGTTGCCGACGAACTTCACCAGGTTGGGATCGCTCGAAGGGGCCTTCACCGGCGTGCCCTCCACACCGTCGATGACGGGCTGCAACGTCACGTAACGCGCGATGGAATCGCGGCACTGGTCGTGCAGTTCGCGGACGGCGGCGCCCACCTGATCGTCGGAATAGGACGTGATGTCTTCCATGACGAAATCGACTAGGCGGGAATCGCGCTGCAGAATGGCCAGGAGTTGCAGGGCGCCGTCGGACGTCTTGACGGCCGGAGCCGCGGGCTTGGGAGCGGCGGCCGACTTGGCAGGCGACGTCTCGCGGCGTGACAGACGCAACTCCGTAAGCGAGCTATCCGAGAGCGCACCGTGGAACAAGATATTGAAAAAACAACGAAATGCGAGAAGAATGCGATTCAACTTCAGACTCCAAGTTTTTAGGATAGCGCGACCGGCAGGTTGTTACCGGATCACCACCGGACGCAGACGGTCGAGCTGGCGGCGCGCGATTTCGGCCCATTGGCCCGCGCTGTCGAGTTTGAGATACGCCTTCCAATGATGGATGGCGCGCAGCACATCCCCCAGGCGTTCGCAGAGGAGCGCCAGATTGAAATGCGCGTCGGCGTATTTCGGGTTCAGGCTGAGAGCGCGGCGATAATAATCCAGCGCCTCGTTCATCCGGCCCTGCTCGTCATACAGATTGCCCAGATTGAACTGCGCCAGCGAATACCCCGGGTCGGCCTCGATCGCATCCTTATAATACTTCTCGGCCTCGACGAATTTCCGTTGGCGGTAATAGATGGTCCCCAGGTTCACCAGCGCGCCCGCCGCCTCGGCATGCAGCTCGAGCACCTTCTGGTAGGCCTCGATCGCCTGCTCGATAGGGGCGCCCGTTTCCTCCAGCTCGAGACCTTTTTGAAACCAGATTTCGGACTCCCGTATCCGGCTCGCGGTACTCTTGCGCCCCGGGAAACTCTTGACGCTGCGCAGTTCGGCGGCGTCGAAATCAAACAGAATCTGCCCTGTGAGCGCCTCCATTTTCTGGCCGGCGATCTGGACCGTGATCTTCTTGCCGTCGCTCACGATGCGCAGTTCCGCCAGCGGGTCTTTCACCCACGCCAGTTTCTTGCGCAGCGAAGCCAGCGCGCCCGCGATCTGCCGGGGGGTGCGCCCGTTTTCCGCCAGTTTCAGCAGCGTTTGGATAGCGATCAGGTCGGGAAATGAGTACGATTGGGCGGCTGGGATCAGCTCCTGCCGCTCCCAACTTCGGAGCTGGCGCTCGCTGAGCCCGAATTGCCGCCGGACATCCGCGCGCGAGTACTCAACCTTCGGGGCCACGCGATTATTCTAACAGGGGGCTGCAAGCGAACCGCATTCAGCGTCCGAAGACCGTCTCCATGAGAGCAGTCTTGGCGTGTTCCAGGGCGGGCAGGGAGTGTTCCAACTGGATTTCGCAGCCGAGCGCCTGCGCGGCAGCCAGCAGCACGGTCTTGTGCTGCGCTTTCTGCACCCGGATCGCGGCCGGAATCTTTCCGCATTTCTCGATCGCGGCCAGCATCGTCTCAAGCAGGACTTCACCGGCCGTCAGAGAGGCTTCATAGACATGCAGGTGGAGAATCATAGCGGAAGTGGAGTCCACCGCCAAACCCATCCGCGCCGCCGACGGCCGGTCGTTTGGGCCTCCGATGGGCACGCCGTGGAACGTGTCCATGTCCACGGTGATCGGGCCGCGTGGCTTGCCGGAGATCTTGGCGATTCGCTCCGCATCGAGCGCCGGAGTGGAAGGCGGCATCCGTGCCGGCTCCGGCGGCAGCTTGATGAAGCTCAGGTCATATCCGGACCCGTCGGCGCAATGGGTGGCCAGCGGGTAACGATCCTCCCGATCCCACAAGTTCTCGGCGTCCGGGCGTGAGCTAACGCCGTTAAACGCGGCGGCGCCCGCCGCCAGAATAACTCCTTCCGGTTCCGAGATGTACCAGGGGTAATACGCCGGACGCATCGCCCGAAACTGCGGCGCCACTTGCAGGGAAGCAGGATACCGGACCGCCTTCAACAGCTCACGGTCCTGACGGGTCAGTTCACTGCGCGCGACGAGCTCGATCTTGATCGAGCGCTGCTCAAAAAGAAAGTCGTCGAGGCCGTAATCCGGGTCGTCGTATACGCGCTGAAACGAGTAGTAGCCTTCCAGTCCCGGATAGACGGCGAGGGCGAAGACCTCCCCATTTGCGCCCATAATCGAGCAGACGCTAGGCTCCGACCGGGCCGTCCCAAAGAACAGAAGGTGCCGCTCGCTCAATCTGTCCCAGGGGTGCAGCTCGATCAGATGGATGGCCTCGCGGCAGAGCTCCTGAGCCGTTTCGAGCGAAAGCGGAGGGTCTCCGGCCAATTGTTTTTCGAAGAAATGCTGCGGGGCGGGCCCAAGCTTCGCCGGCTTCCTCTTTGCCATCCACCACATTCTTACATAAGCATGGGCGCCAGGAAGCCTTTGAAATGAAAAGTACTTGAAAGTTAACGCGAGACGTCGTATCATGCCTCTATGGCGACTCCTCGGCCCCAGCCGATCGAACTCCACGCGCATGCCATGGATAACCTGCAGTACATCCGGCAGACGATGGAGCGGGCGGGGTCGTTCACAGCCGTGCCCGGGTTCGGCGGCATGCTGATGGGCTCGACGGCGCTGCTGGCGGCGTGGATTGCGGGTCCGCAGCGGGACTCCTCGCGCTGGCTGGCCGCCTGGACAGTGGAGGCGCTGGTGGCTCTCGCCATCGGGTTGGCGGCGGCGGCGATGAAGTCGCAGCGCGTAAATCTTCCGCTGCTTTCCGGTCCGGGCCGCAAGTTCGTGGCCGGGTTTGCGCCCACCATGTTCGCTGGCGCTCTGCTCACTTTTGTGCTGATTCGCGGCGGCATCGCGGGACTGCTGCCGGGAATGTGGCTGCTTCTCTACGGCGCCGCGGTGGTCTCCGGCGGGTGGGCTTCGGTTCGAGTAGTGCCGCTGATGGGCGCGTGTTTCATGCTCTTCGGCGGGGCGGCGCTGCTGCTGCCGGGGTGGGGCGACGTCCTCCTGGCGGCGGGATTCGGCGGCGTCCACATTGTATTCGGAACGGTGATTGCGGTGAAATATGGCGGGTAAGCAGAATACAGCGCGCAAGGAGCGGGAGAAGAAACCGCAGATGCAGGCGGCGGCTCCGCCGGCCGGGGCCGGCGCCCCCAAACTGGACCGGCTCATCCACGAGCGCCTCCGCCTGGGGATTTTGAGCGCTCTCTGCGTCAATGAATCGCTCACTTTCAATGAGCTCAAGAAACTGCTCGATACCACCGACGGCAACCTGAGCGTGCACGCTCGCAAACTCGAAGAAGCGGGTTACGTTGGCTGCTCCAAATCGTTCGAAGGCCGCATGCCGCGCACGGACTACCGGCTGACCGCGTCCGGCCGGCGCGCGCTGGATCGGTATCTGGACCACATGGAGGCGTTGATCCAAGCCATGCGGGACCGGTGAGGGTCCTTTTTTATGCCCTATAACTTTGAATTACAAAGTACTCTACATGCAGGAATCATCATGGATGGCAACGGCCGTTGGGCGCTGGCCCGCGGTTTGCCGCGCGTCGCCGGCCATCGTACCGGAGTCGAGACCGTAACCCGGATCGTCGAGGCCGCGCCCGACTTCGGCATCGGCATCCTCACGCTGTTCGCCTTCTCAGCGGACAACTGGCGCCGTCCTGCGGAAGAGGTGGAAGCGCTGATGGCGCTGCTCGCCCTCTACCTGCGGAAGGAAACCGCGCGCTGCGTGAAGAACGGCATACGCCTCGAGATGATCGGCCGCCGCGACCGGCTCGAACCGTCGCTGGCCGGCGCCATCGAGCACGCCGAAGCGGCAACGGCGGCGGGCTCGCGTCTCTGGGTGCGCCTCGCCGTCGACTATTCCGCGCGCGACGCGATCCTGGCTGCCGCTCGCGCTGTTGCCGATCTTTCGCTTGAATCCTTGGCCGCGTCGCTTGGCCCGCCCGTCGACCTGCTCATCCGCACCGGCGGCGAGCGGCGCCTCAGCGATTTCCTGCTGTGGGAATGCGCCTATGCCGAATTGGTCTTCACCCGCCGCATGTGGCCGGATTTCGACCGCGAAGATCTGGCCGCCGCCGTTCGGGAGTTCCGCGGAAGGGAGCGTCGCTTTGGCGGTGTGCCGCCGATAGAAGTGAAAACCGCCGCAGGGTGGCTGGACTGACGGCTGAAACCTACTGGTGATGGATCACCCGGATCCGGTGCTTCTCGAAGTCCGAGATATAGAGGTTGCCTGCCGCATCGCCGGTTATGCCTCTGGTATTGCGAGTGAGGCCGGCGGCCAGTGCGGGACCGCCGTCGCCCGCATACCCGGCGCCGCCCCCGGCAACGGTTGTGATGATTCCGGCGGGATCGATCCTGCGAATCCGCTGGTTCAGTGTGTCTGCAATATACACGCTCTGGTCCGGGGCCAGCCATAAATCGCGTGGGGACCACAGGCTGGCCTTAACCGCAGGACCGTGATCTCCGGCGAATCGGGGATTGCCGTCGCCGGCAATCGTTTGGATGACGCCATTCCGAAAGACCTTGCGTATTCGGTTATTGAGGTCGTCGGCGATATAAAGGTTGCCCAATCGATCCATCTCGATACTCGATGGGTGATTCAACGCGGCGCCGAGAGCAGGTCCGCCATCCTGCGTTCCCGAGCCGGAGCGGGCTCCGTATCCCGCCTCCCCCGTGCCGGCAACGGTCGTGATGATTCCACCTGGCGTTACCTTCCGGATGCGGTGATTGTCTCCGTCCGCGATGTAGAGGTTACCCTCGTCGTCCAGGCACAGGCCGGCCGGGCCGTGGAGCATTGCGGATGTCGCAGTGCCCCCATCGCCGCCGTATCCTGGCACGCCGTTTCCCGCCACTGTCGAGATAGTGCCCTTGGTATCGATTTTTCGAACCCGGTGGTTCTGGAGTTCGGTGAAATAGATGTTCCCCCGCCCATCGACTCGCACCCGGCTGGGATAGTTCAGCCAGGCTTTTGTGGCTGGAATACCGTCGCCATTGTAGCCGCCGAAAGCACGGCCGCCGCCGACTCCTGCAATCACCTTGGACGCGCCGTTCGGTGCAATCCGCAGGATGCGGTGGTTATTCGCATCCGCCACGATCAGGTCGCCCGACCGGTCCACCGTCATGCCGATCGGTTGGCTGAGGTACAATTCGCGAGCCGGCGCCCCGTCCGGCGTCCAATTGTAGCGGCCGTTTCCGGCGAGGATCGAAAAGATTCCATCCTTTGCGATGCGGTAGACGCGCCCGCTGTCAGTGCCGGCAACGTAGAGATTCCCGGCCTGGTCGAGAGCGATTTGCCATTCATCGAAATATGCGTCGAGCGCGCGGCCACCCGCGCCGGCCGGCTCCTCCATCGACCGGCCTTTCCCGGCGATGACGCTCACCCGGCCCGTGGTGTCGATTTTCCGGATCGACCGTCCACATGGATCGGCATAGTAGACGGCGCCCGTCGGGTCCGCCGCGACGCCTGTCGGACAGCCCGCCGCCGGGCCGACGGTTGTAACTGTGCCTTGGGTATCGATCTTGCGAATGCGCCCGTTGCCCTGGTCGGCTATGTACACGTTCCCCTTGCCGTCCGTCGCGATTCCGGTCGGGATACGGAAGGAGGCACGCTCGGCAGGACCGTTGTCTCCCGCATAGGCGGCGCGGCCATCGCCGCCAATCGTCGAAATGGCCGGAAGGAAGCTGCGGTCGACCTTTCGGATGTTGTTGTTCCCGAAATCGGCGATATAAAGGGTTCCATCGGGAGCCAGTGCGATGCCATGCACGAATCTGATTTGCGCCTTCCGGGCACTGGCCCCGTCACCGCTTTTGCCGGCAGTGCCGGTGCCCGCGACCGCTACTATGGACCCGTCCTTCCCAAGTTTGAGGACCTGCGATGCCACGGCAAAGTAGACGTTGCCCTGGCCGTCGGCTGCCACTTGGTGTACACCGTTGAGTGGCGTGCCTTTCGCCACTCCAGGAATAGGTGGCAAACCGCCGGTCGAACCGGCAAGGACCTCGAGTAGACCTTTGCTGTCGATGCGGCACACGATCCCGTTCTTGACGTCCGAGAAAAGCACGTTGCCCTTCTCATCCACGCCGACGCCCTGCACCGATCCCAAAGGTGCGTCGATGGCCGGTTTCCCGTCACCATCGAAGATCCAATCGGATCCCGCAAACAGCTCGATCCAGCGCTCGCCCGGCGGGTGGACGCGGGTGGCGCCGCCGAAGGGGCCGGTCAGCAGGAAATCGCCGGTGACGTCCTGCGAGGCTTCATAGGGGCTCTGATGATGGGTCGTATTCTGCTTCTCGTATGCCGCCATCTGGCGCCGGACGTACGCGAAAAGAGAATTGAAGGTAACCACGCTGTCGGCGTTCCTGGCCTCGCCGCCCAAGCCCTTCCACAGATAGTGGGAGAAAACGCCATTGCGGAGTGCCGGGTCCTCGTAGCTGCTCGAGCCCGGCGCGGTCGCGCTCAGAATTCGAATGCCGCTCGATTTCTCGAGCTCGGTAAACGGCTCGATCGGGCTTCCCTCGCCGCGCACGGAGGGGTCGCTCCGGCACGCGTCGATGAACATTACTTTGCGTGCCGCCGTTGACTCTTGCAGCATGGACCGGATGTGGTTCAGCTCCAGCCCCGTCCCCTTCGACAACAGCGACCGCGTCGCGTCCCACGTGGCCAGATACTGGATGCCATTCTGTTGTGCGCCGTGTCCGGAGAAGGCGAATATGATCGTGCTGGCGCCGTTGGATGCTTTTTGGAGCAGCGTTTCGAGCTCGACCTGGATCGCGTGTCCGCGAGTGTCCTCATTCTGCAGCGTGGTGACGTCGTATCCCTGGGCGGCAAGGACCCTGGAGAGATCGAGGGCATCCCGATGGGCGAATTGTAACTGCGGGAAGCCGCTTCCCTCCGGATAGCGGTCAATGCCGACCACCAGAGCCAGTCGCTTCTCCTTGCCGCCCTGGTCCGGCGGAAAGGGGCGCACTCCGCGCTCCTGTGCCGCCAGCAGCAGCACAGTCAGGCAGGCCAAGCCAAGGACGGTTTCCCGGCGTCCGAGCATTTGAATCAGAATACTGGACGGCCCTCAGGTGTGCAACCCTGCGCGTAGGCTGCCTTACACCAGCACCGTAAAGGTTGATTCCGTCCGCTGCACCGGGCGGTAGAGCGTATCCCGCTCCACCGGCTCGCGGCCGGCCTTGCGGATTAATTGCAGCAGCTCCGCGCGGCGCAGGCCCTGCACGGTGGTGGCGCCGGCGTCGTGATAGATGCGCTCTTCGACGATGGTTCCATCGATGTCGTCGGCGCCGAAACGCAGCGCGATCTGCGCAATCCGCGGCGTCATCATCACCCAGTAAGCCTTGATGTGCGGGATGTTGTCGAGCATCAGCCGCGCCACCGCGATGTTCTTGATATCCGCGAACCCGGTGGTCTTAGGGATGTGATCGAGGGCCGTATTGTCCGGATGGAACGCCAGCGGGATGAACGTGACGAACCCGTGCGTTTCGTCCTGCAGCTCGCGCAGCCGCACCAGGTGGTCGGCGCGATCCTCGTCGTTTTCCAGATGTCCGTACAGCATCGTGCAGTTCGACCGCAGTCCCAACTGGTGCGCCGTGCGCGCCGTTTCGATCCACTCGTTGCCGTCGATCTTGTGGTCGCAGATGATGCGGCGTACGCGCTCGTTGAAGATCTCGGCGCCGCCGCCGGGAAGCGAATCCATGCCGGCGTCGCGCAGCCGCTCGAGGGTTTCCCGCACCGAAATCCGCGTGCGCTGCGAGAGGTACGCGATCTCCACCATCGTGAACGCCTTGAGGTGCACCTGCGGGAAGCGCTGCTTCAGGCCGCGCAGCATCTCGCAGTACCAATCGAGCGTCAGCTCGGGATGCAGTCCGCCCACGATGTGGAACTCGGTGACGGCTTCGCTCCAGCCCTCGCCCGCGCGATGCCAGACCTCCTCAAGCGACATGGTGTACGCCTTCGGGTCGCGCACGCGCTTGCCGAAAGCGCACAGCCGGCAACTGGCGACGCAAACATCCGTCGGGTTGATGTGCCGGTTGACGTTGAAGTACGTGGTGTTGCCGTGGAGCCGCTCCCGGACGATGTTGGCCAGGTAGCCGAGCGCTAGAATATCGAAACTTCGGTAGAGCGCGACGCCATCATCGAACGAGAGCCGCTCGCCCGCCTCCACCTTCTGGCGAATGGGAACGAGACGCGGATCGTCAATCACGACTTGCATGGCTCAGGCACCCGGCTTAATGAGGAAAATATCAGCCGCCCAGAATAAAAAGAATAACACGCTCACATATCCATTCATGGTGAAGAAGGCGGCGTTGACGCGCGAGAGATCGTTCGGTTTCACCAGCGAATGTTCGTAGACCAGCAGTCCCACCACGGCCGCCACGCCCGCGAGCGCCAGGGCGCCCAGGTGCAGCGTGTAGACCAGCGCCAGCAGGCATAAGATCATCAGCGCGTGCAGCACTTGCGCCAGCCGCAAAGCGCCCCGGATCCCCACCGCCCGTGGAATGCTGTGCAGTCCCTCGGTGCTATCGAACTCGTAATCCTGGCAGGCGTAGATGACGTCGAATCCGGCCGTCCAGAACGTGACGGCGGCCGTGAGCCAGAGGATGCGCGGATCGAGGGAGCCGCGCATCGCGATCCATGCCGCTGCCGGCGCGATCCCGAGGCTGAAGCCGAGCACCAGGTGGGAAAACGACGTGAACCGCTTGGTGAACGAGTAGAAAAAGATGATGGCGAGCGCCAGCGGCGACAGCTTCAGGCAGAGGCTGTTCAGCTCGGCCGCGGCCAGAAAGAACACCGCCGAGGATACGGCCACGAACGCCCACGTGAATCCCGCGCCCAGCAGCCCGGCCGGCAGATGCCGCATCTTGGTGCGCGGATTGCGCGCGTCGATAGACGCATCCACCAGCCGGTTGAACGCCATGGCCGCCGACCGCGCGCCCACCATCGCCAACCCGATCCACAACAGCTTGACGCCCACCAGGCCGATTCTGAAATCGCTTTCACGCACGGCCAGCAGCGCTCCCGTGAGCGCGAACGGCAGCGCAAACACGGAATGCTCGAACTTGATCATCGCAAGCGTCAGGCGAAGGCGTTTCCAGATCATCTTTAGTGGTACCGTCTTATTTTACGCCTCGTCCGCGACGTGTTACAGTTTCTTCGTAAGTCTGGTTAGTTGAATGCTGGATGCCTTTGCGTTATCCGACAAGGGATGCGTACGCACAAATAACGAAGACTGCTGTCTGATCGAACCCGAGTTGGGGTTGTACGTGCTGGCGGATGGCATGGGCGGCGCCAAAGCCGGCGAGCGGGCCTCGCGCATCGCGGTCGATACGGTGGCGGAGACCGTTTTAATGGCGCAGCGCCGCGATTCGCAGGTATTGATCTCCGCTGTCGAGGAGGCCAACCGGCGCGTGCTCGAGGCGGCGCATAGCGATTCGAGCCTGGAAGGCATGGGCACGACGCTGGTGGCGGCGCTCGAAATCGGCGAAGACCTTTCCATCGCCAGCGTGGGCGACAGCCGGGCATACCTGCTGGACGACAGCGGTTTTCGAGCGATCACCGATGACCAGACCTGGGTGAACGAAGTAGGCAGGCCGCTCGGTCTGGACGAAGAGAGTTTGAAGAACCACCCGATGCGCCACGTGCTCACGATGGCGATCGGCGCCAGCGCTCCGCTCACCGTGAATTATTACTCGGTGCCGCTGCGGACGGGCGCGTTGGTGATGATGTGCAGCGATGGGCTGCACGGCGTGTTGGAAGCCCCGCAACTGGAAGAGATCCTGCGGGACGGGCGTGACGGCGTTCCGCTCGAAGCAAGCTGCCGCAAGCTGGTCGAGGCAGCCAAGGAAGCGGGCGGTCCGGACAACATCACTGCTGTCCTGGTGCGGAAAGGTCCGGTCGCCGTATGAACGCCAATTGCCCCTACCAAAACTTCTTTTGCCGGTCGCGCTGGTTGTAGCGCTCGCCTGCCCTGCGACGGCTCAAGTCGCCATTCTGCAGATCTTGATGGTTGAAGGCGAGGGTGCCGTCCACGGCCCTGGCGCGCGCAGCACTCGCCCTTTGACGGTCGAGGTCACGGATGAAAACGGCAAGCCCGTGGAGGGCGCCGCCGTGAGTTTCCACCTGCCCGAGGAGGGTGCCGGTGGTTCCTTCCCGAACGGCCTGCGGACGGCGGTCGCGACCACCGACGCGCGCGGCCGTGCCAGCGTGCACGGCCTGCAGGCCAACCGCATCCCCGGACGTTTCCAGGTTCGGATCCTGGCGTCGAAGGAGCAGGTGCGCGCCGGCATCGTCTCGTTCCAGTATGTCGGCGAGCCGGCAGGCGGGCCGACGTCTGCCGCGGCGCGGACGGCTCCCGAATCGGCGAGTGGGTCGGGGACTGCCACCGCGCGGCCGGCTCCCCGGCCACCAGGCGCGCCGGCGCCTGCCACCGCACGGACCGTTCCCCGGCCGGCCGCCAAGGCGAGTTGGCTTTCTAAAAAGTGGATCGTGATCGTGGCGGCAGTGGGGGGCGCCGCAGTCGCCGGGTTGGTGGCGGCGCGCTCGGGTGGCACCGCGCCCGCGCCGCCCACGCCGCCTCTGCCCACTCCCACAGTCGGTATCCCGACCATCGTGGTGGGCCACCCATGAGCGCGCACATCTTCAAATGGCTGCTGCTCGCGTGGCTGTGGGCACCCGCGGCGTTCGGACAGTTCGGACTGTTTGCCGTCGATGGCAGCGCCGAACGTCCGGTGCCCGCCGTCTACGATCTGGGCGGCTTGGGTCCCGCCGAAACCGGGGCGGCGCGTTTCCGTATCCGCAACGTCTCCACGTCCAGTGCCACCTTGAGCGGCCTTACGGTGACAGGATCCGGATTCAAACTGGCGAGCGGGCTAACCCTGCCCGCCGTGCTGGCCCCGCAGGCGGCGGTCGAGTTCGCCGTCGAGTTCCAGGCCGTTGACCTAGGTGCATACAGCGCCGGGCTGGTGTCGGACGGCATCTCGGTCTTGCTTACCGCCGCCGTGGTGCCGCGCCTGACCTATCAGGATGGCGCGCAGACGCTGGGCGAAGGGCCGGTGAATTTCGGCGCCATCGAGCGCGGGTCGAGCCTAATGCGGCGCATCATGGTGGCGAACCTGACGCCGCTTCCCCTCATCGTCCCCGGAATCTTCGTGAGCGGTGATGACTTCGCGCTTTCGGGGACAGCTCCCAACGGGACGGAAGTGCCGGCGCAGCAGACCGTCGGCTTCGACATCGTGTTCCGCCCGTCGGTCCTGGGCACGCGCGGCGGAACGCTCCGCATCGGCGATCGCGCGTATGCGCTGTCCGGCACCGGCGTCGACCCGTCGCTTCCCAAGCCGCATCTCGCAGTGGACTTCGCCAAGCCGCTCAGCGCGCAGCAGGGTGCGGTCTCGGTTACGTTCGACGCACCCGCGAAGACCGGCGGAACGGGCGCTATCACGCTCGATTTCCGCCCCGCCGTCGCCGGCGCCAAGGACTCCGCGATCGCGTTCGCATCGGGCGGGCGTACCGCAGCCTTCACCGTGTCGGCCGGAGATACCCAGGCGCACTTCGGCGATCGGGTCTCAGTGGCGATTCAAACCGGGACCACCGCCGGCGCGCTGGTGCTGACGGTCGAACTCGGCGGCGTTACGGACCAGCAGATCGTCGCCATCGATCCGGCCGCCGTTACCATCACTTCCGCCCTGGCCGTACGCACCGGCGGAGCCATCGAGATCGCCGTTGCGGGCTTCGACAATACGCGCAGCGCCGGTGCCCTCACGTTTACCTTCTTCGACGTGGCCGGGAGCACGGTTTCACCCGGCGCGCTGCGTGTGGACGCCGCCGCCGTCTTCGCGGGCTACTTCGCCACATCGGACGGCGGCGTATTCTCGCTGAAGGCGGCCTTCCCCGTGACGGGCGATGCCTCCCGCATCACCAGCGTCGAAGTGCAGCTCGCGAATAGTGCCGGCGCCACTAAGACGAGCCGTATCGCTTTTTGAGCCGGCCCGATTGACACAGCGACCGGCGAGCTATATAGTTTGAACCGACAACGAAATGTCTACTCTTGTGAAATCCTTCTGCACAATTATCCTGATCGGCGCAGGCGTCGCCTTCACACAAACCCCGGATCTAGGCATCTTTACGGATCAGGGCAGTGTCGGCCAAACACCTCCCGGAAACAAGGCTGTCTACGATCCGGCTAAGAAAGAATTTCGAATTACCGGAGGCGGAGCCAATGTGTGGAGTGCCGTGGATGCTTTCCATTTCGTCTGGAAGAAAGCGTCTGGCGATGTGACTCTTACGGCCGACGTGCAATGGATCGGGACGAGCACCGTAGGCCACCGGAAGGCCATGCTGATGGTCCGGCAAAGCCTGGATCCGGGATCGGCCTATACCGACGCGGTATCCCATGGCGATGGACTTACGTCGCTGCAGTTTCGAGGCGCCGCCAATGAACAGACCTATCAGATCTTCACGCAGATCGACGGGCCGGCGCGCCTGCGCATCGTGCGGAAAGGGAGCCGGTATACGATGTACGCCGGGAAGCCGAACGAGGAACTGAAACCCGTCGGCCCTGTCGAGTACGTTACGCTGAAGGACCCGGTGTATGCCGGTCTCGGAGTTTGCTCGCACGTTGCCACGACTCTCGAGACCGCGATCTTCTCCAACGTCAAGCTGGAGCAGGGAGCGCCGGCGACACAGGCCGCTCGCTAACTCCTTTCCGGAACCAAGGGGTCTCTTATGTTGCTCAGAGTATGCTGCTGTCTGACTGCCCTTGTGGGGGTCGCCGCCGAAGCGGCGGAACGGCCGCGCATCGTCGGCATCGCGAATATCGCTGTCAAAGTCGACAATCTGGATGAGGCGCGAAAGTTCTACACGAACGTTGTCGGCATGGCCGAAGCCTTCCAGACCAAAGACCCCGGCGTCCCCGGGGAGCTCGCCTGCTTCAAGGTCAACGATCGCCAATATGTCGAGGTCTCTCCTACTCTCAAGGGCGAGAGCGAAGACCGGCTCATCCGAATCGGCTTTGAAACCGCCGATGCCCGAAAGTTGCGCGACTATCTGGCCGGCAAGGGAATTCAGGTGCCGGCGAAGATCGACAAAGACGCGAATGGCAACCGGAGCTTCACCGTCAAAGATCCGGACGGTCACACGGTGCAGTTCGTGCAGTACATGGGCGGATCTGTCCATAGCCGCAAGTTCGGCAAGGACATGCCGGATACTCGCATCTCCGATCACATGTTGCACGTAGGTGTGCGCGTGACCGATCCCGCGAAAGCCGACGCTTTCTACAAAGACATTCTCGGTTTTCGATTGCAATGGAAAGGTGGACGCGCCGACGATCGCTTCGAATGGATCTCCTTGATGGTCCCCGACGGCTATGACTGGCTGGAATACATGGTGAGCACCACCGTACCTACTCCCCGGCAACTCGGCGTGCTGCATCACTATGCCCTGAGCACGCTCGACATCCAGAAGGTATACAAGATGGTTGTCGAGCGCGGCTACCAGCCACCGCAGGAGCCCGCGATCGCTCGCGATGGCCGCTGGCTGCTCCAGCTATATGACAAGAATTTCACACGCACGGAGATGATGATCCGCAAACCGGTGCGGACCCCGTGCTGTTCCCCGAACCTGGACGATTTCAAGCAGTGAAATTTCCCCCCACCTGAACTCTTACAGGTTTGCCGGCGCCTTACCCGTCTTCAGGAACTCGTGTATCCAACGGTTCACTCGAGCGCGCTGCTCGGGTACGATCGTGTGGCCTGTCTCTATCTGGAGTGTCAGAGTCTTTGGCGCAGTGACGGAGTTAAAGGCCGCGAACGTGGTCGTGGGCGCGCACGTCTCATCGTTATATCCCCAGCTATACAGGCCGGGGACCTTCAGCTTGCGCGCAAAGTTTACCGTGTCGTAGTAAGCTGCTGTCTCCATCTTTTTCTAGCTGCCGTGAAGGCGATCGTTTCGTAGATGTGCACCAGCGACAAGGGCTCCAATCGGCGGACTGCAGGAACGCGATCCTCGCCTCAATGCCCGCGCACTACCAACTCCACTCCCCCAATTACCGTTCTACCCGGCATCGCCACGCCGAGAATCTCCTGGTATCTCGTCGCAGTCACGTTAGTAACCTGCAGGAACGGGTGGACGCGGCCGCGCGTGAAGGCGCCGTAGACATCCCAAAGCGCATAAGGGTCGCGGGCGCGGCGTTCCAGGACGCCGAGGCGCGTACGCACCACCACGCGATTTCGAATAGTCGCCTGGTAGGCAGCGACTCCCGAGTGCACAGGGTAATTGAAGGTGTACTTGGTGAAGCCGGCGGCGATTGTGTCCTGCACCCCGCGCAAACCGGTGTAGCGGAAATCGAACCCCGATACGCGCACCGACGCTTCGACGCCCGTGAAATTCAAATTCTGGATGTTGAGCGCGCGCCAGATATCGGTGGAGCTCGATCGGTAGAAATCGATGCCGTTGCGCTCGCGCCGCTCGAAGAGGGTAATCTCGCCCGTCACGTGCGCGGCGGGGTTCCAGTCAAGGCCGCCTTCGTAGGTCCACGCGCTTTCCGGGCGGAGGGTAGGGCTGCCGAGGTTGCCGGGGTCGTGATAGTAGAGGTCCGTGTAGCTGGGGACGCGGAAGGCGCGGCTGGCGGAGGCGCGGAACTTCAGGCGTGGCGAAATCCAGACGCCGCCGGCCACCGTGGGTGTGAAGGCGCCGGAGAAGTTGCGGTAGACCTCCTCGCGCGCCGCGAGCGAGAGCGAGAAGCGGTGCAGCGCGCGGAAATCGACGGCAGCGTAAGCGGCGCCGCGGCTGCGGGAATGGTCTCCCAGATTGTTGCTGATGATGGATTCGTGCAGCGCCTCGACGCCGTAAAACAAGTTGGCGTTCGGCGCCAACGGCTCGCGACGGCGCACGGCAGCCTGATAGCTTTCGTCGTGGTGGTGGTTGGTGAAGACCTCGGGGCGGTCGCGATAAAGCACGAACAGATCGCTATGGCGGCGGAAGGCGAAGCTCGCCGTGGTGCGGCTGCCGAGCGCCTGCTGCACGCCGGCAAACCACGTCTTGGTGTTTTCCCAGGAGTTGAAGTTGCCGTAGAACTGGTCGGCCCCGAAGGGGTGATCCATGTAAGCCAACGTGAGATCGCCGGCGCCCAGCGGGCTTACCAGGTGCGTAGTGGACGCGAGTTGCAGATTGCGGTAGTCGCGGTCGGGGATGAAGCCGGTGGAGAAATCGCGCGCGAATACGAGCTGCTCCGAGAGTTTCCCCGTCGTGCCCGCGAGTGATCCGCGCTGCTGATTCGTGCCGTAGTTACCCACCGCCCCACGCAGCCGCATCTCCATTCCTTCGGGCGGCGCGGTGATGACGTTGACGACGCCGCCGGCGGCATCCGAGCCGTACATGGTCGAGCCCGAGCCGCGCATCACTTCGACCCGCACCACGGAATCGACGGGCACCGGAATGTCCATGTTGTGGTGGCCGGACTGCACGTCGTTCATGCGTTGGCCGTTGAGCAGCACCAGCGTCTGGCCGAAGCTGGCGCCGCGTATGGAAAGATCGCCCTGCACGCCATCGGGGGCGCGCGCTTCGAGGTCGAGCGACGGATCGAGGCGCAGCAGGTCGGTCAGGGTGTTCAACACCAGCGACTGGCCGCGCGCCGGAAGCACGCGAATGGCGCGATCGATCTCGTCGAGCGAGAGCGGCTCGAACGTACCCGTGACCACTACCGTCTCGTGCTGCTGCGGCTGTTGGGCGAGGCTGAGTGAACTGGTGAGGATAAGTAGAACGAGCAATTCGGAGCGCAAACTGAATTGTACATCGGGCCGCGTGAGGGCAGCCTGGTTGCAGCTATACTGACAGTTCTTGGAAACCAAAAACGGCAGCGGCCTCATCCGCGGGCTGGGCCTGCTCGAAGCCACGGCGCTCAACATGAGCAACATGGTGGGGATCGGGCCGTTCATCACGATTCCCCTGATCATCGCCGCCATGGGCGGGCCGCAGTGTATGCTGGGCTGGCTGCTGGGCGCGGTGGTCGCCATCTGCGACGGCCTGGTGTGGAGCGAACTGGCGGCGGCGATGCCGGGCACGGGCGGCACCTACCTCTACCTGCGCGAGAGCTTCCGCGGCACACGCCTGGGCGGCCTGCTGCCGTTTCTGTTCATCTGGCAATTCATTTTCAGCGGGCCGCTCGAAATTGCGTCGGGGTACATCGGCTTCGCGCAATACGTGGGTTATTTCCGGCACGGGATGAGCGCCTGGGCCACGCGCGCGGTCGCGGCCGGCGTGGGCGCGCTGACGATCGCTCTTCTCTACCGCCGTGTCACCGCGGTGGGGCGGCTGACGGTGGTGCTATGGATCGGGATGCTGGCGACGGTGCTGTGGATCATCGCCAGCGGCCTCGCCAACTTTCATCCGGCCGTAGTTTTCGATTTCCCGCCCGGGGCCTTCCGCTTCTCGATGGGCTTCGCTTCCGGTCTGGGCTCGGCGGCTCTGATCGCGATGTACGACTTCATGGGTTACTACAATATCTGCTACGTCGGCGGCGAAGTGCGCGACCCGGCGCGGACCATTCCACGGTCCATTCTCCTTTCCGTCCTAGTGGTGGCGGCAATCTACGGGCTAATGAACCTGAGCATCATCTCGGTGATTCCGTGGCGGCAGGCGATGGCGTCGAAGTTCGTCGCCGCCGAGTTCATCGAGAAACTGTACGGCACGCGCGCCGCCTCGGTGGCCACGTGCTTCGTGCTGTGGACGGCGCTGGCATCGGTGTTCGCGCTGCTGTTCGGGTACAGCCGCATCCCCTACGCGGCGGCCGTGAACGGACATTTCTTTAAGGCATTCGCGCGCTTGCACCCACGCGACGGATTCCCGCAGGTCTCGCTGCTGACGATCGGAGTGCTCGCGATCGGCGCCAGCTTCTTCGATCTGGACACGGTGATCTCGGCGCTGCTGACGTGCCGCATCCTGATCCAGTTCATGGGCCAGATCGTAGCGCTGCATCATCTGCGCAAGCACCGGCCGGATGTGCCGCGGCCATTCCGCATGTGGCTATACCCCGTACCCAGCACGATCGCATTTCTCGGATGGGCGTACATCTTCTCCACGTCGGGCTGGCGCTACGCGGCGTTCGGGCTGGCGATTCTGGTGGCGGGAACGGCGGCCTACGGCCTCTGGCGGCGTCTCGGGCGAGAGTCCGTGATACCCTAAAAACCAATCTTATGGTTCGGGGGGTTCTGGCAACGGTGCTGGCGGCTGCTGCGGCGGCGCATGCGGCCGGCGCCACGTATGTGGGGGCGGGCGCTTGCGAGAAGTGCCACGTCGAAGCCTACCGCAAGTGGAACCAGTCGCGGCATAGCAAGATGGTGCAGCCGGCCACGCCCACCAGCGTCCGCGGCGATTTCAGCATTGCGCAGGTGAAGCTGCGCGGCGCGAACTACGGCCTGCGCCGGCGCGACCGCGCCTTTTACGTCACGGAGTCTTACCTGACCGGGAAGCCGCAGGAGCACCGCGTCGACTACACGCTCGGGAACCGCCGCATCCAGCACTACCTGACCACGCTGGCGGATGGCCGTGTGATCGTGCTGCCGCCGAGTTGGGATGTGCAGCGGAAGCAATGGTTCCACAACCTGGATATCGCGGATCCCGACGAGACAGAAGACGTGCTGGTTCAGGTGTGGAACAAGAACTGTTACTCGTGCCATGTCAGTCAGCAGGAGAAGAATTACGATCTGGCGAAGAACGAGTACAAGACGGCATGGCTCAATTTCGGCACCAATTGCGAGCGCTGCCATGGTCCGGGAAGCGAGCACGTGGCGCATTACAGCGCGGCCGCTCCGCCGTCCGGTCCGGCAGACACGGCTAAGGGGCGGGACATCGTGCTGCAGACGCGGCTCGATGCCGAGCGCAACACCATGGTATGCGCACAATGCCACTCTTTCCGCGATACCTACGCGAAGGGTTTCGCTGCGGGCGCCGATTACTACGACTACTTCCTGCCGATCCTGGAGAACGCCCAACCGGTGGACAAAGATCCCGCATATTGGCCGGACGGCCGTACGCGGCGGTTTTCCAACGATGCCCTGGGCCTGTGGCAGAGCGAGTGCTATTTGAAGGGCAAAGTCACGTGCGTGGGGTGCCACGTGAACGCGCACGAAACCGAGATCGAGCGGAATGCGCAACTGCGTCCCGATGCCAACGCGCTCTGCACGCGGTGCCACACGGGCGTGGGCGCGGCGCTCGAAGCGCACACTCATCACAAGGAGGAGAGCACAGGCAATTCGTGCGTGGAATGCCACATGCCGCGGACCGTCTTGAGTATCAAGGCGGAGATCCGCGACCATTCGATCGGCATTCCGGTTCCCGAGAATACCATCCGGCACGGAATTCCGAACGCGTGCAACAACTGCCACAAGGACCACGACGCACAGTGGTCGGTGAAGCAGATGAACGCGTGGTATGGCGACCGCTCGCGCCAGAAGCTGATTCGCCGAGCAGATGCGTTTGCTGAGGGACGGGCGGGCGACGCGCGCGCCATTCCGAAACTGCTGGCCATTCTTTCCGATCCGTCCGAGGGGCCGCTGGTGAGGGCCAACGCAGTGGGTTATCTGAGCGGATTTTCGGGCGCGCCAGGAGTTTTCGCGGCGCTCGAGCGCGCCGTGTCGGACCCGCAGGCGCTGGTGCGCGCGGTCGCGGCGCTTCGCCTCAATCCGGCTCCAGCCGACCGGCAGGCGGCGGTTCCGGCGCTGGTGCGCGCGCTCGGCGATCCGTTGGCGACGGTGCGGGTCGGCGCCGCGGTCTCGCTGGTGAGCCTCGGAATCCGCCAGCTTCCGGGTGAGGACGGCGAGCGGCTGGATCGTGCCGCCCAACTGTACCGGGCGCGCGCCGAGCAGAATAAGGACGATGCCGAACAGCAGCTTGGCGCCGGGAAGTTCTACTTCCTGTTGGGAGACGCCCCCAGCGCGATCGGCGCGTTCCAGAATACTCTGAAGCTCGATCCGCAGATTCCGGCGCAGTATTTTCTGGCGGGCGCATACGCCGAGGCGGGTCAACTGGAGAAGGCGCGCGAGATCCTGGAAGCGATTCCAGCCGGCGACGAGCAATACGCGAAGGCGCAGCGTTTGTTGAAGGTGATAGCCGCGCAGAAGCGGTAAGCGGATAGTCGCGTCCCGGTGTCACCTGTGCGCCGTCGGCACAGAGCAGGGCTGTGAAAGAATCCGGGGATGCTCCGGGCGACCTACGCGAATTCCGCAACCTGTCGCGAGGAATAGGGGCGTCCCCGCATTCTTTCTCGGCCCCGTCGGGTAACAGTGGGTCCGGCATTCCTAACGCCCTCGGACTGGCCGCATACCTGCTAGCGTGATGCCCCTCCTTCTCCTGCTCGCCGCACTCACGTTCCAGCAGCCGCCTATCATCCGCGTCCCTGTCCGACTGGTCACCGTTCCCGTCCTCGTCCTTTCGAAAGAAGGCCGCCTGGTTCCCGCCCTCGAAAAGAGTGACTTTCGCGTCTTCGACAATGGCCGCCTCCAAACCCTAACCCTCGACACGGAGCCGCTGCCGGTCTCGGTCGCACTCGTCGTGCAGGCCAGCCAGGACGTCCGCCAGTACCTGCCGTTTATCGCGCGCGTAGGAAGCGCGCTCGAGGCTCTGCTGGTGGGGCATTCGGGCGAGGCCGCGGTGGTCACCTACCACGACGACGTCGCCGTCCAAAAAACATTCATGGAGGGCGACGTACAATCCACGCTGCGAAAGGTGAGCCCATCGGGCAAGCACGCGCGCATGATCGACGCCGGGTTGCGCGGCCTCGCGCTCTTGAGAGAACGTCCCGGACCGCGATCGCGCGTGCTGCTCTACATCGGCCAGCCGATGGACGACGGCAGCGAGTCCCGCCTGGACGACCTGCGGGAGCAGGCCGAGCGCGACAACGTCTCGATCTACGCCCTAAGCCTGCCCGAGTTGGGGAAGGCGTTCGTCTCCGACACGTTTTCGCTGGAGGCCCTGTCCAGCCGGGAGGATCGCGGCGGCTTTAAGGCAGGCGCGGATTTGAAGAAGCTCATCCCCGTCTTGACCCGCACCGTCAAAGCTGCCTCGGGCGCCGACCCGTTCTCCATCCTGACCGCCGCTACCGGCGGAACGCAGCTTCACTTCCGCAAGCAGGGCGAATTGGAAAACGCGATCTCCATCATCGGAGTGGAACTACGAAGCCTCTACCTGCTGAGCTATTATCCCGGCGATCGCGAACCCGGCTATCACGCGATCCGAGTGGACGTGGGCATTCCGGGCGCGACGGTGCATTCGCGCCCGGGGTATTGGATGGTCAAAGAAGATTGAGCAGCAATCGCGGCAGCACTTCCGGTTGCCGGTGATCGCGCAGCACGATCGCGTGGCTGTCCGGCAGCGAGCGCCGCAGGAGACTCGCCATCTCCGTGCTGCCCGGCATCGTCCCGTCAATGATGGCGATTTTGATGCCGCCCTGCTGCGCTTGAAACCGCGCGAGCCCGTCCTTCGCGGTATCCGCCATAATCGCGGTATAGCCTCGCGGCTCCCGGAGGAAGCTCCGTCTCGTGCACCTCGATCGGCAGATTCTCGTGCGTGACGCCATTGAAATACTTTCGCTGCAGCGCCTGGTTGGACTTGGTGACGCTGAACTCGTCACGATTGAGGACGGCCGTCGGTTCGCTCCCTCCGCCGCGCCCGCCTTCCCGCTGGCGAGCAATGTAGCCGCCAGGGCGGTCATCTCTCTACGCGTGTGTCATAAACCCTCGACTCTCACGGTTCGAATGCAAAGCACTCTTTTATGTCAGCGGGATTCGATTGTCAAGAACCGCCGCCGCCAGTTCGATTATGATGTTCGATACGCGAGATCATTACTTATGCTCAGAAAACTCATTCTCTTCGGACTCCTGTACGCGGCTGCTCTGTTCGGAGCGTCGCGCAACCTCGAGATCTACTGGATTGACGCCGAAGGAGGCGCAGCGACCCTGATCGTGGCGCCGAGCGGCGAATCGCTGCTGGTGGATACGGCCAACCGCACGCCCGACGACCGCGATGCCAAGCGGATTCTGGCGGCCGCCCAGCAGGCGGGGCTCAAGAAGATCGATTATCTGCTGACCACTCACTTTCACGGCGATCACATCGGCGCCATGCCGGCGCTGGCGAAGATGATTCCCATCGGCATGTACCTGGACCATGGGGAATCGATCGAAATTGCCCGGCCGCAGGTGGCGGCGGCCTACAAAGCTTACGTCGAGCTGAGCGCGGGAAATCGCAGGATACTCAAGCCGGGCAACCGCATTCCGCTCAAGGGCGTCGATGTCGAAGTGATCGTCTCGGCCGGCCAGGCCATCACCAAAGCTTTGAAGGGCGGCGGAGCCAGGAACGCCGCCTGCGCCGATTTCAAAGAGCACGTAGGCGAACCCGATCCCGACAACGATATGAGCGTCGGTTTCTTGCTGAAGTTCGGCAAGTTCGATTTCCTGGACATGGGCGACCTGACCTGGAACTACGAGCAGAAGCTGGTCTGTCCGGCGAACCTGATCGGGAAGGTGGATGTCTACCAGACCACGCACCACGGTTTGGACCGCTCCAATTCGCCGCAGTTTATCTGGGCGATCCAGCCGAGGGTTGCTGTGATGAACAACGGTCCGCGCAAGGGCGGCCCTGCGAGCGTGTTCGAGACGCTCCGCAAGTCACCTGGACTGGAGGACATCTGGCAGGGTCACCTGGCGCTCGGCACTCCCATGGAAGTAAATACCGGCGAGAAGATGATCGCGAACCTGGAGCCAACCGCGGAGTGCAAAGGAAACCTGTTGAAACTTTCGGTGGCATCGAACGGCCACTACACTCTCACCAATCTGCGGAACGGTTTCAGCAAAACCTACCAGGCGAAATAGAGAAGGTTCATCTCGAGGGTGCGGCGGGCGCGAGTAAATGGCGAACCCGCCCGATCAGGTCCCCTGGTGTGAAGGGCTTCAACAGCACGCTTTGGGGCGACTGGTGGCCGATGACGTTCATGGCGACACTCTCCCCGTAGCCGGAGATATATAGGATGCGCAACCCCGGGCGCTCGCGTTGCAGTTGGGCGGCGAGGTCCAGGCCGCTCATCCCCGGCATTACCATGTCGATGATCGCCAGGACGACGGATTCCCGGTGCATCTGGAACAATGCCAGTCCCTGACTCGCATTGTCCGCCTCGAGAGGAGCAAGTCCATGACGCGCTAGCGTTCGGGCCACTAACCGGCGGACGCTGGCCTCATCCTCGACCACCAGGATTTCAGCCGGATTCGCGTGAGACATGGCTCTCCTCGCGGACTCCCAGAGGACTCCGCGCCGGCCGATCGAGGCAATCCGCAGCCATCAAAGAACGAGATGCCTCACGATAGCGTTCCGGTATCGGTGGATGGCGATGACATACGCCAATGCCGCCGCCCCAAGCTCTCGATGCACCGTCCGGCGAATCCGTGCGGCCCGGCGCAACCCGGCGCCATTCTGCCGTTCCAGCTCATGCTGGATCGCGATTGCGGCCAAGGACCGCTGGCCGGCATCCAGCATCACCGTCCGCAACGAGGCCATCTTGGTCTTCATTGCTTTATCCACTTGTGCACCACCTTGTGAACCCACACTGCGCCCCTATTCACAGCGGGAAGGGCTCCGAGCGGTGCCGGCCGCCGCGGAGCACGACACAGCCGCCGGCGAAGTCGCCCTCTTAGTGTGCCGTCAAAAGCGCCCGGCGGACAGTGCCGTAGCCGAACCCTGTCTTGCGGGCGATCTGACGAAAGCTTAGCCCCTGGCTCCGGAGCTCTTGTACGTGCTCCGGCGCGATGTACCGCCGCGGACGTCCGACGGGCCGCTTCGCCATTACCCTCGTATGTTGCTGCATGTCGATCGCGTAAGCTGTCAGGCTCATTTGTGTCATGTAAATTCCGCTCAATGCACAATGGGGCGAAGCGCTGGGGCAACCTGCCTCAGCGCTTCCGCCCCAGCGCGCGCTTATTCGTTGTTAACATCGTTCTCGAATTCCCAATCAGGAATGAATAGCAGTCCATCGACATCATTCCCCATAGAGGCGCAGCCTCGAATTACATCCGCGGCTTTACCCACTTGGCTGAGAGTTGGAACTTCGTACATCATCGTGTTTTCTCCTTTTGCAGAGCGCATATCCTGCGCCTGACACTTGTTCGACTACTTAACTCTGGCTGGCTCGCGGCATCAGATCCGGTCCAATGCGAAGAGCCTCTGCTGGTAGACGGGCGAATCATTCACCACCCGGCCCTCGACCTCCACCCACGCGTGACTGAAGAACGGGGTTGAGCGGTAACCGATCACGAGATTCGCGGCAATGCCATACCGGCGGAATAACCGCACCGCCGCCACCGATCGCTGCAGACAAAGGGCCTGCTTCCAGTAGAGGGAAAGGGCCCATTTTATTGCTTCCCCGATGGCATCTTCGGCTGCCGGATCGCCCTTGGCGGGTCTGGATTGCGTTCTATGCAAGTCTTCATGCACTCCTCGAAATCCCCACACCCGCATGACAACGTCATAGCGAAGCAGTTCCCAAAATGCTCGCGCCACCAACAGAATGCTGAAATACCCTGGCATGGCGCTCAACTCTCTTGAAAAGCGATCAGGCCATGCTGCCGGAGATCGGCCACGAAATCCGTAACATGCCGTTCGACCTGCTCCTGAGGAACGCCGTATTCTTTGCTTAGTTGTTCCGCGATGAGGCGCGGTGGTTGCCGTTTCATTAGTCCCCTCCAGATGCGGGTTCCGGTCAAGTTAGACTTGTAAACAAGCCCCTTGCCGATGTGGAGAAAGACAAGATTGTCGCCTTCCAGCGACGCGCGCACCCCAGATGGAACTATTAGTACCTCTGGCCCATTACCGCTGCTCCTGTCCGCCCTTCGGCCAAAGAGCACACTGCGAACAGACCGTCCCAATATTCGTAACATGGGCTCTCCGGATCACCCTTATAATTGTGTTTGAATTACTAACTTAGGCTACTGTATGTCCCGACACCATCACAACGCCAAATTCTGGCATGGATACGTACCCATTTTAGATAACAGATTCTCCCTGCCAGCTATCATCATTTGTGACTTAGTGCTCTCCCTACCGGCCTCGTTTCAAGCGCTGCTACTGTAATTCCTAACCACTCCCTCACGGGTGGTGTCTTGGTGAGGTGGAAAAGAGCCGCGACTGTCAGGGAGCGGTTGGCTCGGGTTAGAGAACGTTACTATGTTCGCGAGGCCGCGCACTTAGATCGAGATGTCTTAGTGCCGTTCGGGATGTATCGCGCTGGCGGAGCCAAAGCTCGAGCAGGATCAGTTGGCGCAGTTGAGGCTCGTTGCAGTCCAACCCCTGGATCAATCTTTGCAATCGAAACGTAACGCTCTCACGCTTCACATATCCAAGTTGAACCAGGCGCATCGCGCTTGGATCGCGCAGCAGCTCGATGGCGCACGGGCGCTCAGCGGTTAGAAACATCGCGTCGTAACTGCCCTTGGAGCGCCGGTTGAGAATCATGCCGGGAACGATTCCTCGCAGCGAGCGGCGCATTAGTCGACGCGGCTCACCGGGGCGGCAGGCCAGGCCGGCGGGTATCGTCAGCATGAACTCAACCAACGGGCGATGCAGATAAGGATGGCTGTAATGCACACTCCCTAACGACTCCGGACACTGGAAAGTCCGGCACTCGAGGAGATGATTTAGCGCTCCCAGGTGCTTGCGCCGCGACGGTATCGCATCCCGTAGTAGGGCTGCCTGCGAGCGCTGCCGCTGGCGCGCGCGGACCCGTTGCCGCGCGGCAGGGGAGAGTGAGTCGCCGTACGTATGGTGCTCGGCCACGCCGGCGCTCAGGTCCGAATTGGCTGCTCGATCCGGTCGGACCGCTCGCCAAAGAATCGAATAGACGGGTACGCGGAGAGACCGGCTCCACGCGAATGCCTGGGTTATGGCTTGCGAGTATTGACCCTGACGGAAACGGTCGGCGACCTGTTCGGCATCGTCCAGCCAATTACCCATGATGAGATCGCCCGGTTGACCCGTAAGGAAGACGTTGGATCCGATGGCAGCCATCCGCCTCTCCACCTCAGCCCATCGGGGGGCCCAGGAAGCCGGCATAGCGTTACCCGCGGCGGCTAGCGAGACCGGCGGATGGTCCGCGGTCTCGAGGTGAATGGGCGACACAGAGTGTGCCTGCTCCACTGCACGGTAGAACTTCTCGTCGGCAGAGCCCGGAAAACAATAGGTGAAGGTGGAGAGTCCGGTGGCCCGAACGGCGCCCGACGAAATCAGGCGGTCTGCCATGCAGACGATAGAGGACGAATCCAGGCCGCCGCTTAACTCCGCACACACGGGTCCGTCTGTATCCAGCCTGACGGCAACGGCTTCTTGAAACAAGGTGCGGAATTGTTCTTCATACTCCGCCTCGTTACCGTACTCGATGTTATCGGTAACAGGCAAGTCCCAGAATCTGGTGGCGGCCAGGCGTCCCTCCGCGGCGCGCAGCATCGTGCCCGGTGGGACAGGATAGATACCGCGATACGGCGTCAGGCCGGCAGCGCGGCCGTAGGCCAGGAATTCAGCGGCGTAGTCTTCGTCGAGCGCGGGGTCGGCTACCCATCGGGCGATGTGCTCGAGCGAGGAGGACCACAGCAGGCGTTCCGCCGTCTGGTGATAGTAGAGCGGGCGGACTCCGGCGTAATCGCTGCCCAGCAGGATCGCGCGGCTCCGCGCGTCCCAGATTGCCAGGCTCCAGTCGCCGATGAGCCGGTGAAAGCCCTGCTGTCCGCCGGTCTCGTAGAGTTGAAGCGCCAGCGCGGCATCGCCCGATGTGCCCGGCTCGAAGTCACCCAGTTCGGCTGATAGTTCCCGGCGGTTGTCTACTCTGCCGTCCACTGTGCAGATGTTCTGCTTTGCGGACACGTCAGCGGCGGATCCAGTTTGGCGGCGGCCATTGGGCCCGCCGGCTTGGCCCATCAGCAAGCCAGCCGAGCGGTGCAGGTGGATGCCGTTGGCATCCGATCCGGCAAAGCCTGCCAACATCCGATCCGTATCTTCACCCGATACGGGACGGAGGTCGAAGTAGAAGATTCCGGCTAACATACTCACCAACTGCCTCGCGCCACGTTATAGGATGCTGCCACGATTCCCACGACAACTACCAGTTCCGATTCGTCTCGAGGAGCGTAGACCATTACCAGCGTCTGGGCCAGAAACCCGGCCAGGGCTAACGGATGCTCTTCCGCCCATCCCAGCGCAACGATTTGTTGCCGGATCGGCGTGGGTAGCGTCAAATGAACGCTGCCTTCCGGTGCGGCATGCAGGTGGCAGAACTCGTGGCCGTCGATGAATGCCTCGGCCGGCCCGTTGGCAAACCCGTCCAATAGAAAGAGCGCTCTTGTGTCCGGCGCCGCCATTCTACTTTGGCGCGAGCCAACGTTGGGCAGGCGCAGGCTGGCTTCGGCAAGCCGCTCGATCCACCCTGGCGGGGGCCATTGATCCAGTTGCACATGAGGCACCACGCTCTGCGTCCGGGGTCGCGGCCCGGATCGGGGAGGGGGCATGGAAATGGGCAGCCTTAGCAAGGCCGGGGGATCGATGGCACTCCAGCTTGGCGATGACATACACTCAGTCTGCTGGATAGAGCAGTCTGGGCGAATCACCCAATCGGCTAAACACTGATAGCCAAATCTGATAACTCAACCAGGAAAGTCTTACCCGGGATCGAGATTACTAAAAGATTACAGATGAATGATGCCGCGCCGTAGCGCCACCGTGACCGCATGCGTTCGGTCGCTGACGTCTAACTTGGAGAGAATGTGTTTCACGTGAGCATTTACGGTGGCTTCGGATACCGTGAGCCGGTAAGCCACTTCCTTGTTGCGCAAGCCGGAAGCGATCAACTGCAGCACCTCGATCTCGCGTGCGGTAATGTCGGGCCGCGGAAGGTTCTCGGCGATTCGGGCGCCCACCTGGGCCGGGATATATCGCTTTCCAGCAGCCACGTCCCGAATGGCTTGTACCAGTTCGCGTCTGACCATGTCCTTCAGGAGATAGCCCCGGGCGCCGGCCTCGAGAGCGCGGTATATCTCTTCGTCGCCGTCGAGCGTGGTGAGGACGATAATCTGGGCGTTGGATGATTTCTCGCAGATACGCCGGATTGCCTCGGCGCCATGAATATCCGGAAGCAGCAGGTCCATCAGGACTATGTCCGGACGCAAAGCAAAATACAAGGCAACGGCCTCCACACCCTTTCCTACGTCACCCACCACTTGCATGCCAGGCTCGGAGTTAATGATGGCTTGCAGGCCATCGCGCACGACGGGATGGTCGTCGACAACTAATATGGTGATCGGGTTTGGTGCGTCCATCTTGTGGCTCGGGGGTCGCCCTGATTATACCGGATTTGCGTAGTCACTCCACTGGGTAGCCGGCGGGGTGATAATGTCAGGAGCGCCGCCTCTTAGTCGAGCGGCGAGGAGACCTTAGGTGAGGATCTGCCCCCCGCGTCCGGCTTTCGCCATTCTTATGGTTGCGCTGGCGGATTGCGCCTTCGGCCTGAATCCCAGCCTGTCGCTCACCCAATTTATTCATACGAGCTGGACGGAGAGCGAGGGCGCTATGGTGCCCTATATCACAGCCGTCGCCCAGAGCACCGACGGTTATCTTTGGCTGGGGACACGACAGGGCCTGCTGCGTTTCGACGGCCTCCACCTGGTTCCGTGGAATCCCCTTCCGGGGGAAGCGCTTCCCGACAAATCGATAGACTCGCTGGCTGCATCGGCTGGCGGCGGCCTCTGGATCGGTACTAAGGGCCGAATCGTCCGGCTGGAGCATGGGCATCTGGTTCAGTACACCATAATGAATGGCTCACCCGATGGTGGGATCGCCGCCATGGTCGAGGACCGTGCGGGACGGCTTTGGGCCGGTAATGTCCGGCCCAAAGCCAAAGCAGGCGGGCTGGTGCTGCTCGACAACGGCCGGGTGAAGACCTACGGCACAGAGAACGGTCTGCAGAAGCCAGAAGTATTGTCGCTGTTTTTCGACCACGAAGGTACTCTGTGGGTAGGAACGCTCGGCGGCTTTTGCAAATGGGACGCCCGGGAGGCACGCTGCCATCCCGTGCGCCCGCCATTTGCGGCGGCCCAGGACGCCGAAACGTTGGGGCCTCCTGCGCAGAAGCCGTTCCGCCTCGTAAAAGCCATCCTCCAGGATCGTCAGGGCACGATGTGGCTGGGTACGGTGGGACAAGGCCTGATTCGAGTGCGCGATGACCGGTTCGAGAGCTTTTCGCGAAAGGATGGCCTTTCGAGCGATGATGTCGAAGCCCTGGCTGAAGACCGCGAAGGCAATTTATGGGTGGGCACATCGAACGGCTTCGATCGGTTCAGGGAGCCGAAAGTGGCAAAATGGACGACCTTCGAGGGCCTTTCGGGCAACTTCATTACCGCGGTCTGCTCTACCCGTGGCGGCGATGTCTGGGTGGGGGCCTTTTCCCGTGGACTCAACCGAATCCGTGGCAACCAAATCGTCAGATACTCGAGAAGCTCCGGCTTGCCCAACGACACTGTATTCTCTCTTCACGAAGATGTGAACGGAACCCTTTGGGCAGGCACAGGCAAGGGGCTGGCGCGCCTCTCCGGGGAGCGATTTGTGGAAGTGCCCGTGGTGGACCACTCGCCTTTTCTTAGTCAGACAATGACCTCCGTACGAAGCGGAGTATTATGGCTGGCCGATTCCAATCGGGGCTTGGCGAGGTTGCGGGACGGAAGAGTCGAGGAGTGGCAGGCCGAAGGGATGCCTTCAGATGCGGTTTACCGCCTGGGATCCAGCCGGAACGGAGATTTGTGGGTTGGCTATATTAAGGACGGCATAGCGGTGATCCGCGGCGACTCCGTTGTCCAAACCTACACCGCCGAAACCGGGCTGGCTGCCGGCGCCGTGCAAGCCATTTACGAGGACCGCGCCGGTAGCATGTGGATCGGAACCCGCGAGGGTTTGAGCCGAATCCGAAACGGCCGCTGGACCACGTGGACTGCTAAGCAGCGTGTGCCGCTTGGAGGCATCCAGGCGATGACCGAAGACGATGGCGGCCATTTGTGGCTGGTCACGCCGGCCGGCATGCTGCTGCTGACACTCGAGGATCTCTCGCGCACCCCCGACGGCGTACCGGCATCGTTGTTCTTTTCCACCTACGGTCCGGACGATGGAATCCGCATAGCGGACATCCCCGGGACCATGGATCCCCGGCTCGCGAAATCTGTCGATGGACGCCTTTGGCTCAGTACCGGGGACGGTGTCGCCACCATCGATCCGGCATCGATTCGCACCAATACCCTCGCCCCTCCCATTTCCATAGAGCAGTTGATCGTTGACGGCAAGCGGATGGATGTCACGGCACACGACATACGATTCCGCGGCCGGGCTGTGCAGATCGATTACACCGCACTCAGTCTTACTTCACCGGAAGCCGTGCGCTTCCGCTACCAATTGGAGGGGTTCGATCGGGACTGGGTGGAAGCCGGCACACGGCGTCAGATTGTTTATGCCAATTTGCCACCGGCCGACTACCGTTTTCACGTCATCGCCAGTAACAACGATGGCGTCTGGAACCAGGAGGGCGCGGTCCTGTCATTCCGCTGCGAGCCATACTTCTACCAGACGCGCCTTTTCTCCGCGCTATGTCTCTGCGCGCTCGGACTCTCAGTCTGGGGAGTAGTGCGGCTGCGTGTGGGGCAAATCCGATCGCGGTTCCAGTTGGTGCTGGCGGAGCGGACGCGGCTGACCCGCGAGATGCACGACACGTTGCTGCAGGGGTTTGCGGGGGTCGTATACCAACTGGAGGCAGCTTCCAGGCAAGCTGCCACCGCGCCCGACTTGAGCAAAAAGCGGGTGGAGCGCGCACTGGAACAAGCCGACCAATCCCTGCGGGAAGCGCGCGAAGCCCTCTCCTCGATGCGGCTGTCGGCACTGGAGCATAGTACGCTGTCCGAAGCTCTGTTGGCGACCGGCAAGCAAATCCTGGAAGGAACTCCCGCTCGTTTCGACATGGACGTAACCGGCAGGGTTCGCCAGCTTCCCTACGACATCCAGGCGAACCTTTACATCATCGCCCGGGAAGCGATCAACAACGCGTTGAACCACGCCAGGCCGGAGAGCGTCACCCTGGAGCTGGCCTATTCTCGCGATTCTGTGCGCCTTACCGTCGAAGATGATGGTGTCGGTTTCGATCCTGACAACACACCCGTCCGGGAGGATCATTGGGGTCTGGGCGGGATGCGGGAACGGGCACGGCTGATCGGCGCGCGCCTCACAGTCCAGAGTGAGCGCGGTCTGGGGACCAAGATTGCCGTGGTGGTGGATCGGGGCGCGTCGAAATCTCGCGGATGACGCTGCCCGCCCGGGTCCGTGGGGCGGTTGTGGCTCACGCTGAGCGTTAGATCGCATTGCCGCTGGCCGGCATCGAATCCAGCCCCCCGAATGACTGATTTTGGCTCATTTAAGCCCCAGTTGTGATAGACTTGACCAGGTTTTTCGCGCCCCTGCCAGGAAACGGCTAGGGAATACACCCGGACCACGTTGATATCCGGCCCGGATTCTAATTCTTATGGCGATGGATTTGACTGTAGTTCTGGATCGGCTGAAGGCGGAAAAGGAAGCCTTGGAGCGGGCAATCGCCGAAATTGAGCGAGTTGTCAGCAGTCGATCTGACCCTGCGGATGTGCTGAAGGCGCGCAATCGGCGAGGGCGTAAGTCCATGGGCAAAGAGGAGCGCGGCCAGGTATCTCTCAGGATGAAGGCTTATTGGGCCCAAAGACGGGCAAAACGTTCCTAATCCAAGTAACCCTACCGCCCTAATCCTTTTTGGCTCGCCTGTGCGCAAGGCGATCCCTCTCGATCCAAAAGGCCGAAAGTCGACCAAAATCTCTGCTGTTTAATTTTGGCTCGCCGTGTTACCGATGTGTGATAGACTCTATCCGATGAAAACTGACTCATCGCTGTTAGCTGCTGCACTAATCGGTTATCATGAACAACTGCACCGGATCAAGGCGGCAATAGCTGATATTGAACGCCAACTCGGCAAAACCAAAGGCAAGAAAGGCGGGCCTGAAGAAGCTCCCGTAAAGAAAGGCCGGCGCCGGTTATCTGCCGCTGCACGCAAGAGGATTGCGGCAGCGCAGAGGAAGCGCTGGGCCGAATACAAGAAGCAACAGGCAGCCAAGTAATTAGCTCCGTTGGCGAATGCTGCACCGGTATGCGGCCGCCGAGTGGCGGTAACCGCTCACACCCCGAAACGGGTGGCGCGTTGTCATCGGTGCGCACTTAGGAAGGGGATTAGCCGCATCTGCGGGTTGAGCCGGTCATAAACGCGGCTAAGAGTAGTCCGATTACCCTCCGAATTTCCGGATCGACACCCCCAATGACTGCTTGTGGGATTCCTCTGCACACCCCAGACTAAAACTGGAACCCCACTAATGACGTACTGCCGCATCGCATCAAAGCCTGGGCGGACCTGCCAGAAGTCTCCCCACCTAGTCGCCACGCCAGTGACAGCGGCTGAAGTACTCGAAGAGCTCCGGCAACTCCGGGCGTCGCTCGCCATCTACCGCAGCATGGTGGACCGGTTCATCAAAGATTGGTCCGTCTGGGGGACCGAGCGGTTGCCGCGCCCGTAACGCCGGGTTGTAGTGCCGGCTATTGCGATACCCTAGGCAAGTGGCGCGCCCGGTGATTGGCCGGGCGCCAGTCCGCATGCTGGAATCGCGCAACTCACTTGCCGGATACCGAAGGGCGCTTTCCTTCCTGGTCCCCTACCGGGCCCGCCTCGCGTGGATTATGGCGGCGGGAATCGGTTCCACCGCTTTCGGGCTTCTCCAGCCCTACATTTCGAAACTGCTCATCGACGAAGCCCTGCTGCGGCGCAACTTCCGCATGCTGGCGTGGGTGAGCGGGCTGATGTTCGTGGTGACGGTTCTGGGATTTGTCCTCAACATTTTCTCCAGCTACCACTACGTGCGCGTCTCCGCCGCCGTGCTTTTCGACATGCGGCTGGCGCTCTACCGCCACTTGCAAACCCTGTCGCCAAGGTTCTGGGCCCGTACCAAGCTGGGCGACGTAGTCTCGCGCATCAATAACGACATCGCGGAAGTACAGCGCGTCTCCGCCGACAGCCTGTTGAGCGTGGTGTCGAACCTGGTGTTTCTGGCGGGCAGCGCCACGATCATGGTCTGGCTCAGCCCGCGCCTGTTCCTGGTAAGCCTGGCGGCAGTGCCGGTGAGCCTCTGGGCGCTCCAGCACTACCAACACCGGCTGACGACGCGCATCCGCACGGTGCGCGAGCGCAGCGCCGATATCGGCAGCTTCCTGCTCGAGACGCTGCTGGGCATGCGACTTGTAGTAACCTCGCACGCCGAGGTGCGGGAGATGGAATGCTTCCGCGCCCGCAACCAGAGTTTCGTGGACGCGCTCCTGAGCATGCAGTTGACCTCGTTTCTATCCGGCGCCGTTCCGGGTACGGTGCTGACGCTGTCGACAGCGGCGATCTTTCTGTACGGCGGCAAGCTGGTCATCGACGGCGCCATCTCGACCGGATCGCTGGTCGCGTTGATGGCGTACCACATGCGGCTGCTCTCGCCCGTCCAGAATTTGATGAGCCTCTACAGCAACCTCGTATCGGGCGGCGTTTCGCTATCGCGCGTCTGGGAGCTGTTCGATGTCAAACCGGAGATCGTGGAGCGACCCGGAGCCGTGGCGTTGACCGGCGTCCGTGGCGAGATCGAGTTCGACCGCGTATCGTTCCGCTACGGCGAGAACGCCGTTCTGCACGAACTGTCGTTCCGCGTGCCGGCGGGCAACATCTGCGCCATCCTCGGTCCCAGCGGCGCCGGCAAATCCACGCTCGCCGATCTTCTGGTCCGCTTCTACGATCCGGACGCGGGCGCAATTCGCCTGGACGGACAGGATCTCCGCGATCTCACGTTGGGCAGCCTGCGCCGGGCGGTGGTGATGCTCGACCAATCGCCCTATCTCTGTCATGCCACCGTGCGCGAGAACTTAGCCTACGCGCGGCCCGAGGCGTCGGACGAGGAGATTTTCGCGGCCGCCCGCGCCGCCGCCATCCACGACCGCATCCTGGCGCTGCCCGAAGGCTACAACACGCTGCTCGCCGAACGCGGCCAGACGCTTTCCGCCGGCGAGCGCCAGCGCATTGCCCTGGCGAGGGCGCTGCTGGCGAACCCGAAGGTGCTGGTCCTCGACGAGCCCACCTCGGCACTCGACGAAGCCAACGAGCGGGCCATCGCGGAGACGCTGGTGCGCGTGGCCGAGGGCCGCACCGCGATTCTGATCACGCACCGCGCGTCGCTGGCCCGAATCGCGCATCAGACTGTGGTCCTTCCCGACCATACCGCGGAGATCACGGAATCGGTTGGAGCTCAAACCCACTGAGCCGGTAGCGGAACCGGGGCGCGCCCCCGAGTTCACGATCGCACCACTGGATGCCCTGATCCAGAAGATTGAGCTCCTGCGCCCACCACGGGCCGGCATGCCCCGTGCAGTAGAACTCGCGGCAGAGCTTGAGGTGCCGCAGCAGCCCGATCGACAGCCGGCCCTGGTAGTGCTGCAGGAGCGGTTCGACCTCGGTCTCGTTCGCCGCCGCGCGGATGACGGCTGCCGCCAGGATTCCCTCGCGGATGGCGTGTCCCGTTCCATCGCCGCATAGCGGGTCGAACGCCAGCGCCGCCGTCCCGCAGGCCAGCCATCCGGGCCCGCAAAGTGGATGAGCGATTCGCGGATACGCGGGAAACTCGGACGCGGCTCCGGCGGCAAGCTCGATCCGCGGCGCGATCAGCCGGCTCTCGGCCAGCAGCAACTCCGGCTTGTCGCCGACTGCAAGTAAATAGCCGCCCTGGGCCGCGCCGGGAAGCAGAAACAACCATCCACCCTCGAGCGATTCGATCCAGCAGGCAGTCGCGTCGGACGGGTCGATCAGCTTCACTGCCACCGCCGCGGCCCGGCGCGATCCAAAGTGGTGCTCGACGGAAGGCGCCGGCAGCGGCCGGGACGATAGAACCGTCCAATCCGGCTCGGCGTTCTTGCGCCGCTCCTCGCCGGGCAGGTTCGTGCGCACGCGTTCGGACAACTCCGCTTCGGAGACGACCACGGCGGAATGCGGCAGAACATTCGCCTTCGCGCTGGGGCCCCAGGCCACCACTCGCCGATCGATTCGAGGAAGACCCTCGAACAGATCGCGACGTCCGAAGACATCGCCCAACAGCGCCTGCGTCGATTCGTTCAGCAGGATCGCCGGTAACCGGGTGCGAGCGGTTCTCTCCTGAACCACGCGGAAACCGGCTTCGCCGAGCAAGTGCGCGCAGGCATAAGCGGCAACTCCCTCACCGCGGATGAGAACGTCCGGCACGCCATCAGAATAGCCAATGTCCGGGCCGCGTTTGCAGTGGCAAGTCCGACGGGATAGCCCCGCCCCGGCCCCGCTATCGCCATATCGGAACGAAGTACTCCGGTATGCCCTTTTTGGTCTCACGCAGGATTTCGACAATCGTCTGGCGGTCAGCGAATGACAGCCGGGCGTACTTGTCGCCCTCTTCTTCCCCCGACAAGAGCTGCCACATCCGCTTGTAGACCGCTCCTCTCACCTCACTCGGCAGGCCGTCGAAAGCCTTAGTGTAGATCACATAGCTGCATGGATAACGCATTAGCCGTTTGTGAAGATCGAGTTGCCGCAAGGACCGGCCCTTGCTGTCGCTCAGTCCCCGTGCGGAGAACCGCCCGGTGAAACCCGAGGAGCCCTGGTTCGTGCCCTCAATCGGAGCCTCATCGACGAACAGAAGGTAGTCCACCAACTCTTTGGCGGTGCCCGCGAGTAGCTGGCTTGTACGTTTGTTGGTATTGTTCAGACGCAGAGGTATTCCTCATCTGAGCGTCATGCAAGGCGACGTGGACCTCCCAACCCAAGTGCGTGAACAGATTCATCGTGTGCATCTGATGCTCGAAAACCTTGAGTGCAACGATATGGAGACAGGCAGGTATTCGTCTCGAATTTTCCCTTGAGCGATTCCACACGGAGGGTTTCTTTCGTCACCATAATTGTGGCTCACGACCAAGTAAGTCATAGTACGCACTGTAACTAATCTGTAGCCATTCGTGAACCATTCCGGTACCACAGAAGAAAATCAGATTGGTGCTTAATTTGCGGGAGTTTCCTCGGATTGTGCGGGCGAATTTGGCTAAGCGATTCCAGCCCAACAGGTTGCCCGGAATGTGAAGTGGGGGGGACGAGATCTGTGGTAGAAGGGTTTTGCGAAGAACTCAACGAACCACTGGAGCGGCCCCCGAATGCAAGATATATAGCAAACTGCGATCCACGACTGAAAGCGCAACTGACGAAGTTCTCCTCGGAATTGTGTGGCGGACTGAGCAGGCCTCTAGAGAAGTTCGTGGATCAGATGCTGTTCGGCATCCAGGCCAGCCAGGATGTGAAGCTGAGTAACATCGCGCGCAGCCTGAAGG
>JBGPHT010000037.1:0-54535 GCA_041484525.1 Bryobacteraceae bacterium
GCGGTGGTCGTAGCGGGATTCTTCCGACCGGCGAATCTCATCCTGCAATCCGAGGATGATCGTAGCCGAGTCTGCAATGGTGAGAGGTCTCATGTTTCGATGAGAACACATCGCCACAACATGCGCAATTACTTATGTCGTAGTGTTTACATCGCGGATTTTCCAGCGCCCCTGAGTCGATTGGCGGCTGATGCTGGAGGCGCTCGCGGTTGGGGCGCCGCCGTATGGCCCCACGTCGGCTGCGATCACCGTGTTGCCGCTCATCGAATACGTGCCATCGGGCGCCAGGTAACGACTCTTCTCTCCACTTAGTCCGCCGCCACCGATGAACTGCTTGATGACCTTGCCGCGCAGTTTCCGAAGCCACTGCTGCGCCAGCGGAGTATCGTCGGCGAGCGGCCCGGCTTCGGGCATTTTCGGCGCTTGATAATCCATGGTGGCGGCCATCTCCCGCAATTGGGCGTCCCTCGGACGGATGCGGGCCGCTTCCCCGGTTGCCATGACGATGTACGCGCGCCGGTCTTGCGAAGTCAGATAGAACTTGACGCCGTAGAGCACTCCGTTCTGCGGGTTCTTGAACTCCCAGGCATAGATGGCGCCGGTTCGGCCGCGCGCGGCGAATTCCTCGCGCTCACCGGATCGGGTAATGGACACGCCGGACTTGACGAACGCCGAGCTCAGCTCTTGAATCATTTGCCCCTCGCCGCTGGCATCGAAATCGCCCTGCATACCCGCGATGTACAGTTCCGGATTGTCCGGACGATTCGGATCGTAGGTCACACGCGGCGGCAGCATGACCACGCCTTCCGGACTACTCTGCGCGGACCACCCGGCCGGCGCCCGAACGCCGAATCCGGTCTCATGCCGGTGGAGAGTCGCCTGGCCGTGCATCGACACTGCGGTTGCGGCAAACCACAACAGGCTACCCATCCACGTGCGCATCACGCGTACATGATATGCGATTGGGGTGCCGCTATTCGTACCGGAGCGCTTCGATGGGGTCGAGCAGCGCGGCTTTGCGAGCGGGGTAATAGCCGAAGAACACACCGACCAATCCCGAAAACGCGAAGGCCAGCAGCATGGCGATGGGGCTGACGAGCGTGCTCCACTTGGCGAAGTACGAGATCAGCATCGAGGCTCCCACGCCGATGACTATACCGATGACGCCGCCCAGCACCGAGAGCGTCACGGCTTCGACCAGGAATTGCGAGAGGATGTCGTACGTCTTGGCTCCGATGGCGAGGCGCAGACCGATTTCGCGCGTGCGCTCGGTAACCGAGACCAGCATGATGTTCATGATGCCGATGCCGCCGACGATCAGCGACACCGAGGCAATCGCGCCCAGCAGGATCGACATGACGCGCGCCGAGCTTTCCTGAGCGGCGAAAACGTCAGACAGGTTTCGAATAGTGAAGTCTTCGTCCTGGCCGGGCTGCGTGCGGTGACGCTGGCGCAGCAGGGACTGGATCTCACGCTGCGCTTCATCCATGGCGGCGGCGCCGGCGGCTTGCACCATGATGGAACCAACGGCGCGGGCATTCGCCTGGTTGTTGCCGGTCACGTTGCGCTTGGCGGTGGAGATGGGGATGAGGATCAGGTCGTCCTGGTCCTGGCCGGAGGGCGATTGGCCTTTCGGGGCGAGCACGCCATTCACAGCGAAGGGCACGTTCTTGATGCGGATGCTCTGGCCGACGGGATCGGCATCGCCGAACAGGTTGCGGGCCACGGTCTGGCCGAGCAGCGCGACCTTGGCGGCGGAGTTCACGTCGTCGCTGGTGAAGGCGCTGCCCTCTGCGACTGGCTGCTCGCGGATGGTCAGATAGTCGGGCGTGGTTCCCTGGATGGTGGTGGCCCAGTTGGCGCTGCCGAACATGACCTGGGCGGCGCCGCGAACGGTGGGGGCAACGACGGCGACAGCGGGACATTCGACAACGATGGCTTTGGCATCATCCTCCGAGAGCGTGACGCCGGCGCCGCTGCCCAGACGGATGCCGTTCGAGGTTACGCTGCCGGGAGTCACCATGATGAGGTTGCTGCCGATGGCCTGGATCTGTTCCTGAATACGCTTGGTGGCGCCGGAGCCGACCGCCACCATGGCGATGACGGCGGCCACACCGATGATGATGCCGAGCATGGTGAGAGCGCTGCGCAGCCGGTTCACACGGAGCGCGCGGAGCGCAATTCGCACTGCGGCCAGGATCTTCATACGGTGACCTCCTCTTCCTCTTCGACGGGCAGATTGCGGAGCTCTTCGGCGGCGTCGCGCGGCCGGGCGATCGGCACGTCCTTCTGCAGGCGGCCGTCCCTGAAATGGATGTTGCGGCGGGCGTAGGCGGCGATGTCGGGTTCGTGCGTCACCACGATCATGGTGATCCCCGACTCGCGGTTGAGCTGCTGGAAGATGGACATGATTTCGACGCTGGTGCGGGAATCGAGCGCGCCCGTAGGCTCGTCGGCCAGAATGATCTGGGGGCGGTTCACCAGGGCGCGGGCGATGGCGACGCGCTGCTGCTGTCCGCCGGAGAGCTGGCTGGGGTTGAACTCTTCGCGGCCGGCCAGGCCGACGGCGTGAAGCGCGGCGATGGCGCGCTCGCGGCGCTCTTTGGCGGGAGTGTTGGTGTAGAGCAGCGGAAGCTCGACGTTCTCGGCGGCACTGGTGCGGGCCAGCAGGTTGAATTGCTGGAAGACGAAGCCGATCTTTTTGCCGCGGATCTCGGCGAGCTGGTCGCGTGTGAAGTTGCCGATATCGATGCCGTCGATGCGATACGTGCCGGCCGTGGGCTTGTCCAGGCAGCCGAGGATATTCATGAGGGTCGACTTGCCGGAGCCGGAGGGACCCATGATGGCGACGAAATCGCCGCGCGAGATCTCAAGCGAAATGGACTTGAGCACGTGCACCGGGATGGAGCCGAGGCGGTAGTCTTTCACGAGATGTTGGATTTCAATGATGGCGGACATCGGTTCCTCCGGGAGCACTTAGAAGCCTCCTCTGCGGCCGCCGCCACCGCCACCGCCGGCCGGCGCGCCGCCTCCGAACGGGGTCGATGTGGCCGCAGGCGTGCTCGCGGCGCCTTTCTTTGAGAACTCCGCAATGATGACAGGGTCGCCCTCTTTCAAGTCGCCGCCGGCTATTTCGGTGTAGGTGCCGTCGGTGATGCCAAGCTTCACCGGGACGCGGCGGACTGCGTCTTTGCCGTCCAGCACGGAGACGGCGTTACCGCGCGCGTAGCGCAGAGCGGCATTGGGGACGCGCAGGACGTTGTCGTGCTCGTCGACCAGGATCTTCACGTTGGCGGTCATGCCGGGGAAGAGTTTCAAATCGGGATTCGCCACCCCGATCACCACGTCGTAGGTGACCACGTTCTGCACGTTGATCGCGGCTTTCCGAATCGCAGTTACCGATCCTTTGAAGACCTGGTTGGGGTATGCGTCCACCGTGAAGGCGGTGGGCATGCCGACTTGCACGCGGCCCACGTCGGCTTCCGACACGTTGGTGTCGACCTGCATTTTGGTCAGGTCCTGGGCGATTTGAAACAGCGTCGGGGCTTGCAGACTGGCGGCGACGGTCTGGCCGACGTCGATGTTGCGCGCCACCACCACGCCATCCACCGGCGCGCGGATGTAAGTGTGGTCGAGATCGGCCTGCGCCTGGACGAGGTTAGCCTGCGCCTGATTCACCTGCGCCTGCGCGGAAGAGAGCTGCGTCTCGGCCACGCGCACCTGCGCCTGCGCCGAGGCGACGGCCTGCTGGCTGGCGGTCAACTGCGCGTTGGCGGCGTCCGCGGAGGCGACGGCCTGGTCGTAGGTGGCCTGCGCGGTATCCAGATCCTCCTGGGCCAGCACGCCATCCTTGAAGAGCTCGACGCGGCGGCCGAGTTTCACCTTGGCGTCGTTCACGGCCGACTGGGCGCGGACGATGTTGGCGCGCTGGTCGGCCACGGTGGCCTGGGCGCCGGCGACATCGGTGCGGGCTTTTTCGATCCCCGCCTGACCGGCGACGACCGCGGCCTGCTCGGCGCTGAGTGCCGCCTTGGCCTGATCGACGCGCGCCTGGAAGATCTGCGGATCGATCCGCGCCACCACCTGATCTTTCGTGACCTTGGTGTTGAAGTCGGCAAAAAGGGCGATGATGTTGCCCGAGACCTGCGACCCCACCTGCACCGTAACCACGGCGTTGGGCGAGCCGGTGGCGGAGACGGCGTAGGCAACGTTGCCGCGGGTGACGGGCGCGGTGCGGTACTGCGGGTCCGAATTGCCGCGCAGCAGGGCCCAGGCTCCCAGAGAGATAAATGCCGCGATACTCGCGGTCGCAATGAAAATCTTTCGTGTGGCCATGGAGCCCTCCATATATAAGAGGTGCTTGGGGAGGGGGTCACGGGCGTAAAGAAATGTAAGGAATGAGTGAGGGTTCGTATGCGCGACGGCAAACGGGCTAATCCATACACCGGATGATGGCGCCGGTGAATTCGTGCGTCGACGCGGCGCCGCCCACGTCGCCGGTAAGATGTTCGCCGTTCGCGTAGACCTTGTAAATTGCGTTGTGCAGCCGTGAAGCGGCATCGCGTTCCCCGATGTGGTAGAGCATCAGGACGGCCGACTGCATCAGGGCAGTGGGGTTGGCCAGCCCCTTGCCGGCGATATCGGGGGCGGTGCCGTGGACGGCTTCGAAGATGGCGTGGTGGTCGCCGATGTTGGCGCCGGGGACGATGCCGAGGCCGCCCACCAGGCCGGCGGCGAGGTCCGAGATGATATCGCCGTAGAGGTTCGGCAGCACCAGCACGTCGAAGGTCTCGGGGCGCATCACAAGCTGCATGCAGGCGTTGTCGACGATCAGCTCGCTGTAGTGAATCTCCGGAAAATGCGAGGCGGTTTCGCGGCAGCATTTCAGGAAGAGGCCGTCGCTCATCTTCATGATGTTGGCCTTGTGGATGGCGACCACCTTCTTCCGGCTCTCGCGGCGCGACCATTCGAAGGCCGCGCGCGCGATCTTCATGGACGCGGTGGCGGTGATGATTTTCAGGCTCTCGACCACGCCGGGAACGACCTCGTGCTCGAGGCCGGAGTAGAGGTCCTCGGTGTTTTCGCGGAAGATGGCGAGGTCGAGCGGCAGGTCCTGAAAGCGCGTCTTGAGGCCGGGGAGCATGCGGACGGGGCGGAAATTCGTATAGAGCCCCAGCTTCTTGCGCAGCGCGACGTTGATGCTCTGGTGTCCGCCGGCAATCGGCGTGGCGGTGGGACCCTTGAGGCCGACGCGCGTCACTTCGAGCGAAGCGAAAACGTCGTCGGGAATGAGCTGGCCCTGCTCGGCGAGGGCGCGCGCGCCGGCTTCGACGCGCTCCCACTCGAGGGAGACGCCGGTCGCCTCGACGGCGCACACGGTGGCATCGGCCACTTCGGGTCCGATGCCGTCGCCTGGGATAAGAGTGATCAGGTGGGCCACATAGCTATTATAAAGTTGGGGGTGGAGTTTGATACCCGATTGGGCGAGTGAGCGGCGCGAGATGGTGGAGACGCAGCTTCGCCGGCGCGGCATCCGCGACGAGCGCGTGTTGCGCGTTATGCAGGAGATTCCGCGCGAGCAATTCGTACCGCCGGATGAGCGCGTGACGGCGTACAGCGACGCGCCGATCCACATCGGCTACGGGCAGACGATCTCGCAGCCGTACATGACGGCACTGATGGCCGAGGAGCTGGAACTCACCGGAAGCGAGAAGGTGCTCGAAGTGGGCGCGGGCTGCGGGTACGCGGCGGCGGTGCTGGGCGCGCTCGCGGCGCAGGTGGTGACGATCGAGATCATTCCCGCGCTGGCCGAGATGGCGCGCCAGAACCTGAGGCGCCTGGGGCGCGACGCGAATATCCAGGTGCTGCCGGGCGATGGCTCGTGGGGCTACGCGGCGCTGGCGCCGTACGACGCGATTTCGGTGGCGGCAGCGGCGCCGGATATTCCCGCGGCGCTGATCGAACAGTTGAACGATCCGGGCACGCTGGTGATTCCGGTGGGCGATCGCGACCAGGAGCTGCGCGTGGTGCGGAAGGAGCGCGGGCGGATCGACTATCGCGTGCCGACGCTGTGCCGGTTCGTTCCGTTGCGCGGCGGCGAGGGTTGGCAGTAGATGCGGCTGCGCACGGCCAAGGACCGGCTAAAGGTAGAGCACAGCATCATCGATGGCGTGCGCGATTTGCTGGAGGAATTCCTGAAGGCGAACCCGGAAATCCGCTCGGTGATTCCGGGCGTGATCCGGCCGGTGTGCGATGCGAAGGGCAGGGTACGGGTGCGGGTTACGGTGCCGACGCAAAATGGTTGGAAGGCGATCGCGCTGAGCAGCGGTGCGAGGCAGGAGCTGTTCATCAGCACGGCGTGGGGGAAGGGCGAAGTGGAGGCAGCGCTCAAGAGGGCGGGCGCGTGGATGGAGTGATCAGGCAGGCGGAGTTCACAAACCAGTCACAACGGCCATACCGCATTGCGGTATACTTGGCATGGTGGACGATGCGCCCGAGATCACGGTCCTGCAGTTGCCGAAGTTCAAGGCCGAGGCCACGGAGTTGATTGGAACGGGCGGCATCGAAGCGGTGGCCGTTTATCTGATCGACCATCCGGACGCTGGAGATGTGATAGCGGGCGCTGGCGGGCGCGCAAGTTGCGATGGGCCGCCAAGGGCAAGGGGAAGCGCGGCGGCGCACGGATCATTTACTCGTACGTTGTGATCGCCGCACGCATCTACCTGCTCCGCTGTTACGCGAAGAGTGTCAGAACGGATCTGACCGTGGGCGAAAAGAAAGAATTGAGACAAATCGCGGCTCACCTGAAAGGGGTGCAATAGAATGCCCAAGAAAACGGCTGCCAAAAAAACAACTTTCGGAGCCGACCTGATCGAGGGAATGAAGCTGGTTCATGCTCACCAGCGCGGCAAGATCGAACTGGAGCAGGTTTGGCCGAAGCCGATCGATGTGAAAAGCATTCGCAAGCGAGTGAAAATGTCGCAGGCTGAATTCTCACGAGCCTACCGCATCAGCAAACGCGCATTGCAGGAGTGGGAGCAGGGCGGGCGTCAGCCAGACTCGGCCGCACGCGCGTACCTTACGGTCATCGCGAAGGAGCCCGCTGTAGTGCGCCGGGCACTCGCCAGCGACTGAAATGCCGCCGCACGCTGCCGGCTTCGAGTGTGAGTGACACCACATGACGTCCATCGCTCCCGAAGCTCTGGGTCATGTGCAGCCCGGGCATGGGATATATAATACCGGGCATGGAACGGTCCAAGGCGGACAGCTTTAGCGCGTACCTGGAGGCCAAGCAGCAGAAGTCGCGGGGATTGCGTTCCGCTACGCCCGCCGTTGGAGGGACCCCGTTCACCGTGCTGACGGTGCTGGCGGGGGCGCCGCAACAGAGTAGGGCGCTGGCCGAGTTGCAGCCGGCAACCGGAATGACCTTCGTCGACTTTTCGCAGGCGCTTAAACGGTTGGAAGAGTCCGGGTATATCACTGTGGCCGGCGACCCCGGCCGCGAAATCGTACAACTTACCAAGCTGGGTGCGGACGTGGCGCAACTGGCGCGCTGATCCTATGGAGCAGACTGCCGACTACTTCCTCGTCGTAATGTTGGGCCTGCTGGTAGCCGTCGCCGAATTGGCGTCGCGTTACCGCGACGCGCCCTGGGCCGCGCTCTACACCTGGCCGGCGTTGTTCTACGCCGCATTGAACGGCACTGCTTCCGGTTGCGCGCTGAAGCTGATCCACGTTTTCGGCTGGAGCTTCGGCTCCACAGGCACCACGGTTCGCTGGACGCAGGTGCTGGTCGCGGGGATGGGGGCCATGGCGGTGTTTCGCACGTCCCTGTTCACCGTGCGCGTCGGAGACAAGGATGTCGGTGTGGGGCCGGCCAGCTTCCTCCAGATTTTCCGCGATACCGCCGACCGCGAGGTGGACCGATTGCGGGCGCGGGCGCGCGGGCTGAGCGTGGGCAAGCTGATGGACGAAATCGATTACAAGAAGGCGTCGGAGGGTCTGGTTCCGTACTGCCTGGCGCTCATGCAGAACGTGCCGGACGAGGAGCAGCAGAAACTGCTCCACGCGGTCCAACTGCTCGATGGCGAGCCGATCGACGGGAGCGTCAAGGTGCGGATACTGGGGCTGCTGCTGATGAACGTCGTGGGGCCGGAGGTGGTTACGGCGGCGGTGGACGTTTTGCGCGAGCAGTTGAAGGCGGCGGCAGCGGCGCACGTTTAGGGCGCCTGTGCCACGTGCAGCGCGACGGCGCCGCCGGTCAGGTATTCGTAGCTTACTTCTTCGAAGCCGGCGTGCCGCATGGCTTCGGCCAACTCAGGTGCAGTGGGGAACTTTCGCACTGATTCCGGCAGATACCGATAGGCGTCGGGACTGCCGGTGAGTGCGCCGCCGATGAGTGGGAGAATGCGGCGCGAATAGAAGTGATAGAGCGCGGCAAAAGCGCGGTTCCGCGGCTGCGAGAATTCCAGAATCGCGGCCATGCCGCCGGGGCGCAGGACGCGGCGCATCTCGTCCAGGCCGGCAGCGTAGTTCGCCAGATTGCGGAATCCGAATGCGACCGTGATCAGATCGAGCGAGGCATCGCGTACCGGCAAGCGCAGGGCATCGGCTTCGAAGAGTTCGGCGCGGGCGCGGTGGCGCTCGATCTTTTGGCGCGCGGCGACCAGCATCGGGTGACAGAAATCGGAGCCCAGGACGGTGGTGCGGCGCTCGCGTTCGAGGGCCAGCACCAGGTCGCCGGTGCCGCAGCAGATATCAAGCACGCGCGCGTCCGGACGCGTCAGAACACTGCGCACGCGGCGCACGGTGTGGGCGCGCCAGTGGCGATCGATGTTGAAAGACAGCAGGTGATTGGCGAGGTCGTAGCGGGGCGCCACGCGGCCGAACATGCCGCGGACCCAACGGGCGGCTTCCTGCTCGGTGCGCGTTCCTTCGGGCGTGGTGCCCTTCATGCGAGAGCGGACCGGATGGATTCGAGCACCAGGCTATCGCTGAGGCCCGAGACCACCGTCACCTCGCCGATGCGCACGGGCAGGACGAAATGCACTTTGCCGCGCACGGTCTTCTTGTCGTGTACCAGGCGCGCCAGCAGGTTTTCCGCGGAGATGCCGTCGAGCGCCGGGATGGGGCCGTAGAGTTGGATGATGGCGAGCATCTTGACCGCGTCCTCGGGCGAAACGTGGCCGGTCATCTCGCCGAGGTAAACGGCGGCGCGCATGCCGAAGGCGACGGCCTCACCGTGCAGGAAACGGGTGTACGCGGTCTCGGCCTCGAGGGCGTGGCCGAACGTGTGGCCGAAGTTGAGGATGCGGCGCATGTCGTTTTCGCGCTCGTCGCCGGAGACGACTTCGCACTTCATCCGAACGGATTCGGCGACGATGTGGTCGACGGCTTCGGGCGTCCGCCCCAGCACTTGCTGGCTTCGCTCGCTCAGATACCGGAACAATTCGGGCTCGCGGATGATCCCGGCCTTGATGATCTCCCACAGTCCGGCGCGGTATTCGCGGCCGGGGAGGGTATCGAGCAGCGCGGGATCGATGAGGACCGCGAGCGGCTGATGGAAGCTGCCGATGAGGTTCTTGCCGCTGACAAGGTTGACTCCGGTTTTGCCGCCGATCGCGGCATCGACCAGCGCGAGCAGGGTGGTGGGAATCTGAATCACCGGGACGCCGCGCATGAAAATGGCGGCGAGGAATCCGGCCATATCGTTAACGATGCCGCCGCCGAATGCGATCACGAGGCTGGAGCGGTCGCCGCCGCGGCGGATCATTTCCTCGGCGGCCTGCTCGACAGGCGCGAGGCGTTTCTGGTCTTCGCCACCGGGGAGGAAGAGGACTTCGTGGTCGATGCCCGCGAGGCTGCGCGCGAGGGCTTCGCCTTTGTGGCGCCAGACGTCTTCAGTGGAGACGACGAAGACCTTGCCCGTTTTCGGCGGAATGTGCCGGGCCGCGTGGGAGAGGACGCCGCGCTCCACGATGGCCGTGTAGCAGCCGTGGGGCGTCTCGACGCGGAAAGAGGGCATAGAGACTTTTTACCATGCCACGAACAAGGGGTCTTTCGCGATCGACGGCCGTGAAAGAATACGGGGACGCGCCTACTGTTGCGACAGGTTGCGGATGTCGCGTAGGTCGCCCGGAGCATCCCCGGATTCTTTCACTACTCCAACTCGGCGGCCAAATCGTTGTGCCCGAATTGGCGCGCGAGGTCGGCGGCGGTCTTTCCGTCTTGTGTCTTGCGGCGGGGATCGGCGCCGGCGGCGCGGAGTCTCTGCACCATCTCTCTTTGACCGCGCCCGGCGGCGGAGTGGAGCGGGGTGGCGCCGAGGAATTCCTCGGGGTCAGCGGCGGCGCCGTGCGCGAGCAGCAGATCGAGGAGCTCGACCTTGCCGCTGGCGACGGCGGAATGCAGCGGGGTGACGCGGAACGAATTCTGCGACGGCCGGTTCACGTCGGCGCCGGCTTCCACCAATAGGCGCGCTGCGGAGGGGTGTCCGAAGAAAAGGGACAGGCCGAGGCCGCTGAAGCCATCGGGCGAATCGGCACGGGCCAGGCTGGGGTCCTGCTGCAGAAGAGCAGCCACACGATCGGTGCGGCCGAGCGCGCAGGCTTCGAAGAAATCGGGCTCGCGGCCGGCGAGCAGGATCGGGACCAGATCGGCGTGGCGCGTGTAGGCGGCCCAGAGAACGGCGGTAGCGCCATCCTGATTGCGGGCCTCGGCCAGGCTGGGGTCGACGGCAAGCAGCTTTTTCACCATCTCCGCGTCGCCGGCGCGGATGGCATCGAACAGTTGGCTCATAGCCGTAGTATCGGGCAGGCGGCGGGCGGAGTCTTATCGAAACTTGCTTAATTCGCGAAAGGCCGAGGGAGGGACGCCGTAGCGCTGCCGGAACAGCAGGCTGAAGGACGCGGCACTTTCGAAACCCACGGCGCCGCAGACGCCGGTGACGGTCATGGGCGTGGCTGCGAGCAGTTCCCGGGCGCGTTCGAGACGCAGCTCATTGCGGTACTGGTGGGGCGTTCTGCCGAAGACACGGGTGAACGTGCGGTGAAAATGGAATGGCGAAAGGCAGGCCTCGCGCGCGAGCCGCCCCAGGTCGAGATCGTCGCAGGCGTGGGCGTGAAGGAACTCCTGACCGCGGCGCACGCGGCGGAACAGTTCGTCACGCGTGGCGGCGCGGCGCGCGGGCAACTGGCCGACGCGGCGGTTGATGTCCCGATCGAGCAGCAGCAGATCGTGGGCGAGGGCGAGGTATTGTTGGTCGAGCCAGAGTTGGGACGCACTCCGGGCGCTGGCGATGGTGTGCATGCGCGGGAGGATGCGATCGTCCCTGGGATGCAGCCGGGCGAGCAAGGGCACAGGGGCTGGACGGGGATCGATCTCGTCCGTGGTCAGCGAGGCGGTGACGGAGCGGACGAAGTCCGGTTCGAAGAAAACGCAGAGAGTGGCGACAGGCGCGCGCGAATCGATCTCCAGGGAGTAGGGCTCGGAGTGGTTGAGCACCAAGAAGGAATTGGGGTCCACGGCCAGCTCGCGGCCGCCTGTCTTCCATGACACGGCGCCTTCCGTGACGGACTTGATCGACAGCGGGCCGGGGAAGTCCTTGACGAAGTGCGTGCGGGCGCGGGCACGCAGCACGGCATTGCGTTCGCCGATCGGCGCCGAGACAGAGTTGATCCGGAGCGCGCCCTTCTCCTCCACGTTTCCGAGTGTACCGGAAACCCCCTGCTATGATCGCAGGCAGAGATGGATCCCGATTTTCTCGTCATCGGAGCGGGCGTCGCGGGGATGCGCGCCGCCATCGAACTGGCAGCGGCCGGCACGGTCCTGGTAGTCGCTAAGGAAAGTTTGCAGGAATCTTCCTCTGAATACGCGCAGGGTGGGATCGCGGTGGCGCTGGGCGAGGATGACGAAGTGGAGATGCATGAGCAGGACACGATCTACGCGGGCGACGGCCTGTGCGACATCGCGGCGGTCCGCACGCTAGTGGAGGAAGGGCCGGCTGCGATCCAGGAGCTGATCGAGTGGGGCGCGGAGTTCGATCGCGAGGGGACGCGCCTGGCGTTCACGCGCGAAGGGGCGCACGGCCGGGACCGGATTCTGCATGCGCACGGCGATTCCACGGGACGGGAGATTGCGCGCACGCTGTACCGCCAGGCGGCGTCATTGCGCAACATCACGTTTCGCAGCTACGTAGCGACCTCCGACCTGGTGGTGGAAGGTGAGGCGGCGGGCGCTGTATTGTACGATGCCGCGGCGAAGGAGAACGTGACCATCGGGGCGCGCGCGGTGCTGCTCGCGACGGGCGGACTGGGGCGTGTGTTTCTGCACACTACCAATCCGCACGTAGCAACAGGCGATGGTGTGGCGATGGCGTATCGGGCTGGCGCGGAGATCAGCGACATCGAGTTCGTGCAGTTCCATCCAACGGCGCTGGCGGTGGAGGGTGCGCCGCAGTTTCTGCTCTCGGAGGCGCTACGCGGCGAAGGGGCGTACCTGCGCAATCGCGATGGGGAGCGGTTCATGGAGCGCTACCATCCCCTGCTGGAACTGGCGCCGCGCGACGTGGTGGCGCGGGCCATCGTGTCGGAGATGAAACGCACCGGCGCGCCGAGCGTGCTGCTGGACCTGACGCATCGCGAGAGTGGATTCGCGCGCCGGCGGTTCCCGCGGATCTACCAGACGTGCCTGCGATACGGCGTGGACCTGGATCGTGAGGCCGCTCCGGTGGCGCCCGCGGCGCACTACGCGATGGGCGGCGTATGGACGGACCTGGACGGGAACACGACCATTCCGCGGCTGTTCGCGGCGGGAGAAGTTGCGTGCACGGGCGCACATGGAGCCAACCGCCTGGCAAGCAATTCCCTGCTGGAAGGTGTAGTATTCGGAGCGCGGGCGGGGAGGACGATGCGGGAGTGCGGCGGCGTCCCGAAGCCTTTGAATGGGACTCGGCCTGCGCAAGCCGAAGGCCGGAGGGACATCGACGTTCGAAGAATTGCGTGGGATAAGTGCGGGATTGTGCGGGATGGAGCGGGGCTGCGGGAGGCGTGCGAATTACTGGAGCGCGATGCCGGAGCGGGTGGCGAGGCGGAGAACATGCGGCTGGTGGCATGGTTGATCGCGCGTTGCGCGCTGGCGCGCGAGGAGAGCCGGGGAGCGCATTTCCGCCGCGATTTTCCGGAGAAACGGGTAACTTTCGAGAAGCACTCGGTGGCGCAAAAAGGCACGGAGATCCGGTTCCGCGATAAACTGGAAGCACACGAACAATGACAGAAAAGATACGGTCGACGACGGTGCTTTGCGTCCGTCGCGACAATAAGGTCGTCATGGCCGGCGACGGGCAGGTCACGCTGGGGCATGAAGTCCTGAAGAGCACGGCGCGGAAGCTGCGTCGGCTGTATAACGATAAAATTCTAGCGGGCTTCGCGGGTTCGACGGCCGACGCATTCGCGCTGTTTGCGCGCTTCGAATCGAAGCTGGAGCAGTTCAACGGCAATCTGCCGCGCTCGGTGGTGGAACTGGCGAAGGAATGGCGCACGGACCGCGTTCTGCGCCACCTGGAAGCGCTGCTGCTGGTAGCGGATGCGAAATCCATCTACCTGGTGAGCGGAAACGGAGATGTGATCGAGCCGGATGAAGGCATCGCCGCCATCGGGTCCGGCGGGCCGTTCGCGCTGGCTGCGGCGACGGCGCTGATGCAAAGCACCAAGCTTTCCGCGCGCAGCGTCGCGGAGCAGGCCATGGCGATTGCCGCCCAGATCTGCATCTATACGAACGACAGCATCACGTACGAGGAATTGGAGTAGGTATGGTGATCTATCTTCCCAGCCAGTCGGTGGATGAGGAGCCGCTCCTCGACGAGTTGACGCCGCGCGAAATTGTGCGCGAGCTGGACAAGCATGTGGTGGGACAGGCGGAGGCGAAGCGCGCGGTGGCGATCGCGCTGCGCAACCGCATCCGCCGGCAGAAGCTGCCGCCCGAGATGGCCGAAGAGGTGATGCCCAAAAACATCCTCATGATCGGGCCGACGGGCGTGGGCAAAACGGAGCTGGCGCGGCGCCTGGCGCGGCTGGCGAATTCGCCGTTCTTGAAGGTGGAGGCCAGCAAGTTCACCGAGGTCGGGTACGTGGGTCGCGATGTGGAGTCGATGATCCGCGACCTGGTGGACATCGCGATCGACATGGTGCGTGAGGAGCGGCTCGACGAAGTGGCGGACCGCGCCGAGTTGAACGCGGAAGAGCGGCTGCTCGACCTGCTGATGCCGCCGCAACCGGAGCCGAGCGAGAGCGTGGAGCGCACGCGGGAGAAGCTGCGCGAGCGGCTGCGCGAGGGCAAACTGGACGAGCGGCTGGTGGAGCTGGACATCAAGGACCGCAATCCCACGTTCGAAATCACGACCAACGCCGGCATCGAGGAGATGGGCATCAATCTGAAAGATATGCTGCCCAATCTCTTCGGCCAGAAGACGCGCCGCCGCAAGATGCGGGTGGCGGAAGCGTTGGACTACCTGGTGCAGGAAGAGGAGCAGAAGCTCATCGATATGGACCAGGTGACGCGCGCTGCGCTCGAGCGCGTGGAATCGAGCGGCATCATCTTCCTGGATGAGATCGACAAGATTGCGGGGCGCGAATCGGGCCACGGGCCGGACGTGAGCCGCGAGGGCGTGCAGCGCGACATTCTGCCGATCGTCGAAGGAACGACGGTGAATACACGCTACGGCTTCGTGCGCACGGACCACATCCTGTTCATCGCGGCGGGCGCGTTTCACGTATCGAAGCCGAGCGACATGATTCCCGAGCTGCAGGGCCGGTTTCCCATCCGGGTGGAACTGAAATCGCTCACGGTGGAGGATTTCATCCGCATTCTGAAGGAGCCGAAGAATGCGCTGGCGAAGCAGTACACGGCGCTGCTCGAGACGGAAGGCATCAAGCTGATTCTGACCGACGATGCGCTGGAGGAAGTCGCGAAGTTCGCGGCGCAGGTGAACCAAAGCTCGGAGAATATCGGCGCGCGGCGGCTTCACACCATCATGGAGAAGCTGCTCGAAGAAGTATCGTTCGAAGGTCCGGACCTGAAAAAGAAGACGGTGAAGGTGGACGCGAACTACGTCCGCAAACAACTCGCCGACATCGTGAAGGACCAGGACCTGAGCCGCTACATCCTCTGAGCGGCCTGCTGTTCGCGATCGTAAAGCGAGAGATCGAGCGCGGGTGGCGTGCGCCCGAGCGTGCGCAGGAATCCGGCGACCTGGCCGCGATGGTGCGTCCCGTGGTTGACGACGTGGAGCACGAGTTTGTAGAGCAGTTGCGTCCACGGATTGCCCTTCATGTCCTTGTAGGGCACAGAAGCGTTCGCGGCTTCATCGGAAAGGCCGCACAGCCACAGATTCCATCGTTCGTCGAGGGCGGGCCAATCGTTCTGCAGCACGGCCAGGCTGCGGTCGGCGTCGGTGATGAAACCGGGACGGGGCGCACCGTGCAGGCGCGCCAGCCAGAGGCGCTCGGCCCCGAAGACATGCACCAGCGTGTCGAGTATGGAGTGATCCGCGGTGCGGAAATCGTGCGTCAACTCCTCGGGGGAAATCTTGGCAGCGGCGTCGACGAGGCGAAGGTTGGCCCAGGTGTTGTACGCGAAATGAGAGCGGAGGAGTTCGGCGGGAGCGATCATAACTGCCCAGTCTACAACTGACGGGGACGGGTGTGGTGAGCCCTGTAGGATTTGGCCGGAGATCACCAGATTGAACTAGAGTCCCTGTGGAAGTCCCTGTAAGCTCGGTGGTGGGTTGTGCCGGTTGGATAGAATACATGCTCCCTAGGATTACAGGCGGTATGGCGCATCCAACGAGCCGATAGGGGGTGTGTGCACTGAGTGCGCACCGGATCGAGCAATTTGCGGTCTGTAGACCCTACACCGCACGTTCCATCCCTCGTTGCGCCGCAAGCCCATCCGGGGGTTATGGAGGCTGCGTGGTGCGGTTTCAGTTGTGGCGAGTTGTCCAAAGGTGCCGGTCTTGTTGGAGACGCATGGGTTGAGGGAGGCAAGTTTTTTGTTCCTAGCACCAAACAGTCGGCCTGATGCGGTCGTGAAGTGCTCAATTGCAGGCACATGTAGAATTAATGCTGATGCCAGACAGACTATCGGTCCTCCTCCAATTCGGGCGTGATGAAGAATTGAAGGCATTGGGGAAAATGACCATTCTCTTTGCAAGCCTGGACGAAGCCATCGCGCATTTCATTGAAGGCTTGCTTGCGTCTCCAGCCCTTTCTGCACTCCACAACGGCAAGCCAATCGCCGAGCTACGTTTCGAGGACAAACAGGATCTCGCTAAGAGGCTTGGAAACGCGCTTGCATCTGAGCATGGGGTGGACGCGGAAGCGTTTATTGCCGCACTTGGTGAAGCGAAGAAGGCGTCACGATTGAGGAATAAGGTCATTCATGGATGGCTTACGTGGGATAGGGATGGCAAAGAGGCGGTCTTCAGCGGACCAAGGTTCCGGTCTGAGGCCGGAACTTCCGGGCCGTCACCGGGTTATCCACGAGGCTCGTGTTTTTCTGGACTTCGATGCGCCTGAATTGTCCGGGGTGTGGCCAGTTCTGCTGTGGCATAGCTTCAAAGCCGGACCGGATTTTTGGTGGCGGCGGGGTGTCGTCCTCTCTGGTTGAATCGTACGTATTAATCGGACCCCGTTAACTGTTGTTAGACCGTATAGAACTCTCATATCGAACGAAACGTCAGAAGGCGAGTGCGTGCTATATCCTAACCCGACCGTTTGTTCGATTTTGGCTCGCCTGTAACGGTGTCTACAGGGGTAAGGGTAAGGCCGGACTGTCAATCCAGCCTGTCCACAAAGTATATGTCGTGGAGTGCCGTCGATCCGGATTGGGGCCTGCCCTTGGACCACAGACTTCCCGCATCGGGTTCGCGTTTGTTCAATGCGTGCGGCCATTGACAATCAGATAGCCGTACCCTAAATTCAAGAGGCTATGTTCACCTCAACTACGAAATGTCTGCCGCTTTCATTGCTCTTCTTGGCGGTTTCATGTTCTCTGCTTGCAGACGCAGGTGACGATGCCTACTTCAACTACCAAATCAGTAGCGCTCTGCCTTCCCCCCAGTATTTTGCGATCATCAGCCAGACGCCGGGTCAGCAAGCGTCCAACATCACGGTTCATACCAGCGGCCAGTCTTGGGTTCAAGCGTCCTTGAGTAGCACCACGACGCCAACGACTCTAACAATATCAGTGAATCCCGTGGGGCTACCTGCTGGCAGCTATTTTGCTACCGTCGAAGTCACGAACCCCACGAGTGCTCTTCAGTATCACGTGTCGTTGACGGTCACAGCACCACCGCCCCCATTAGCGGTCTCACCATCGAATCTCACGTTTAATGCGGTTCAAGGCTCGGCTCCACCGGCATCTCAAACATTACAGGTGGGCGCTTCGATTCCAGGCACTGCCATTTTTTCCTCATCGACATCTAACCTTCCCAATTGGCTGAACATGAGTTGGTTTGGTGTGGGCACAGCACCCGTAACGATCCAAGTTTCCATCAATCCTTCTTTCAGCAATCTCGTTCCAGGCACGTATTCAACTTCGATGCGGTTCTACACAATCTTCCCAGACAGAGACATTACCGTTCCTATAACGCTTGTCGTCACGGTTCCTCCGCCGGTTCTCAAGATCACGACGAACCAACTTCAGTTTAACTTTCTATTAGGTAGTACAACACCAGTGCCTCAATCCATCCAAATCATAGCAGCGGAACTCCCTTGTCCGCTTCCATCTCATTGTCGGTTCCCTGGCTCACGGCAAGTGTTCTAAGCGGCAGTACGCCATTTAGTGTCAACGTGGGAGTGAATCCTACCGGGCTTGGAGTTGGCACATACAAAGGTCAAGTCTTGATTACCACGAGCTTGTTCAACAATCCTTCGGTTCAGACGGTCGATGTTTCCTTAGCTGTGGCGCTTGACACTCGCCCGGTCATCACCTCGGTCGTCAATGCGGCGTCATTCAAACCGTCGATTGGTCCTGGTGCATGGATCTCATTAATTGGCGACAATCTTGCGCCTTCCGCTGCCCAAGCAACAACGACATTTCTACCTTTGATATTGAATGGTGTCAGCCTGAAGCTGAGTTGTATGAATGGCTTTCAGGTGGGAATCTACGACTTGCTCGTCCATTATGTCAGTCCAAAACAGATAAATGCTTTTGTTCCTCATGAAATAGGAACGACATTCCTGAACGGTTCATGCAATATGATTGTGACTGTTCCCACCGGAACAGCATCAGTCACGATCACGTGTCAAGCCTTGGCTCCAGCGCTGTTTTCATACGGCACCGAGCATTACGCGTCGGCGGTGTTTTCTGACGGCATCATCGTTGGAACGATTCCTGGCACGAGACCCGCACACGGGGGTTCGGTTCTTTCGCTGTACGGCACGGGATTTGGTCAGACTACGCCAGCGGTGACCAATGTAAATGGTGGGCTGAGTTCTCCACGAGTATTGGCTGTAGACGTTGTGGTCCTCGTGGCCGGTCAGCCAGTGAAGCTGCTATGGGCGGGAATGGTTGGAATAGGTCTCTACCAGTTTAACGTCGAGCTACCAGAAGTCTTGGAAATCGGTGACTATCCGGTCACCATCCAAATCAGCGGCGGCATTGAAACTGAAAAGGTAATTCTTCCGGTTCGGAAATAATGGTCGAATTGCAGCGGAAGGGAGAGGAGCGGGAAGTCAGGAAAGAAAAGCTAGCGCTGTTGACGCAAGAATGCTCGGTCGTTTCGTTTGTGGGAACCGGAGAAACCATACACGCCTTGCGGAAGCGGGCGTCCCCGAGGTCTACACCGCTCGCTCTTATGGGCCAGATGAGCCGGGCCATGTTGGAACGGTACAGCCATATTCGGACGGCCGCGAAACAACGGGACGCGGTAGTGGCAATCACTCTCCGTCCGAAAGTCGAAAACTCCCAGGTAGTCCCTGTAAAGTCCCTGTAGTAGCGCAGTTCGGCCAAATCCAATAGCCTGCAACTGCTTGAAAGAAGTGGTGGGCCCTGTAGGATTTGAACCTACGACCAACGGATTATGAGACCATATTCGGCGCGGCTCGGGGCGGCTCCAGGCTCCTAAGTATCAGATAACACGTTAGGGCGGCTTTCGGGAATCGCCTGCTGAAACGCCACCACAGGCACACTTTTAGGCACACCAGGGCCGTCTTTATCGGCGTTGAAGGCGGCCACCCTTTAGCGCCCGCCGGCATTTTCGCCGCGCGGCGGGCGAAGATGAGCTCGGGTTGCTCGGGATTTCATTCCCCCCTCCCCCCAAATTGAGGCGTAGCGGGCACGCTTGTTCGGAAAGAGCCTCAATGGCGCTACCTGGCAGGGGCAGAGAATTGCAAAACCGCTTCTTCGCCCAGGCTCCCGGCCCGCGCCCGCTGCTGAGCCCGCGCGGCCGGACAAGGCGGCTGTCCCTGGAGGGAGAGGCAAAGAGGGCGATCGTTGTGCCGATCTTAATTCAATTGACAGGCGTAAGGTGACAGGCTACAGTATAACGAATGAAGATACGGAACGGAACTTCGTCCATAAGGGCCTGAAAAGGCTCTACCTGGAGGACAGCCCGAAAGGCCTGCCTCCGGACGCCGTGGACAAGCTCCGCGCAATGCTGACCTTCCTGCAGGACATGCAGGACCCCGACAAACTGCGCGCTTTCCCATTGTGGAAGGCTCACCAGCTCACCGGGGACCGAAAAGGAGTCTGGAGCTTGCACGTCACGCGCAACTGGCGCCTGACGTTCCAGATCAAGGACGGCGAGATATTGGACGTTGACTATGAAGACTATCACTGAGGAGAAAGCCATGCGGATGCTAAACCCCGTTCATCCGGGCCGCTTTTTGCGGACGGAAATTATCCAAGCCCACGACCTCACCGTGACGGAGGCGGCGAAGATCCTGCGCGTGTCGCGCCCGACTCTTTCCAGTCTCCTGAACGCGAAGGCCGACCTTTCCGGCGAGATGGCCCTGCGCTTCGAGAAGGCGTTTGGCGTTGATATGGACACCTTGATGCGGATGCAGAATTCGTTCGACATCGCCCAGACGCGCAGCCGCGCGAAAAAAATCCACGTCGAGCGCTACGAGCCGCGGTCAGCAGCGTGAAGCGGTTCACATTAATCTAAGGCCTGTGCAATGAACCACTAATGACCGATCTGCGCCTCACACTAGATGGACTACATGAACGTCACCCTGGGCTCACGCCCGCTCTTGGGGAATCGTATTCAGAGGCAGCTTGCGTTTGTTTTTCACGCCATCACCAGCCCCCTGTAACGCTGACATTAAGCCACGGCACCACCGATGAGCTTCGAGTACTCAATTTCTCCGTTCCAGATGCACGAGTTCAGAACGCACATGCGAACGAGACAGATGCAACTGAAACCGGCGCATACGGAGTGTCTCTCGCAGCCTTGGAAGCGGTCGCCGGGCTAGTTGCGGTACGTAGAGCTGAAACGCTTACGGGAGCTGATTGGTATGTAGCGACAAACGGAACAGACAGCGAGGACCTGGAAAGCTGCATCCGATTGGAAGTATCAGGAATGAACGCAGGCACGAGCGCGGACATTCGGCGCCGACTGCGGGAAAAAGTCGCGCAAGCGGGGCGCGGCCAGAGCAACCTGCCGGCCATTGCCGCAGTCGTTGGCTTTAAGGTGCTTGAAGTCTCCATTTCGCCTATGGGAGATGGAGCATGAGCTCTTGGGCTGAACTTCATAAGGCGCGTGAAGAGGCTGCTATAAAAGCCGAGGCGATTTCCCGCGAGGGCAACACACCACAGGCGATGCTTTTATACGTCCAGGCCGCGGAACTGGAACATCAAGCGCTCGCGGCAATTGATCCTCTAAAGATCCGCACCAAAGCCATCACGGCCGTTAGTGCCGTTGCGCTGTGGTACAAGGCGGCTGCTTATGAGCGCGCGGAACAATTGGCTTATTCAGTGCTGGCCGATCCGTCCATTCCGGCTTTCGCACGGAAGGACCTGCGTGATCTTGTTCAGGCTATCTGGACGGAAAGCTCAAAGCAGGCCGCCAACGTGGGCTTCCTTCCCGGACAGGTGCTGGTCTCGGTTAAAGGCGGAGAGGTTATCACAGGCGGAGCTCCGTTGGATTTGATCGTCGAGAAAGTACAGACAATCCAGGCGATGTTCTATCGAACGGTGGAATTCATAAAAGACTTACCTCTTCGGTCCCGTGGCCCGGCGCCCCGCGACATACAAGAAGCGTGTCGACCTTGGTTGTTTCAGGCCGCGCCCGGCAGTTATCAATTCGCGGTCGCGATTCAAGAACCTGAGCAGCTCGACTTTTTTAGCAAGCAACTCGGCCCCGAACTGGTGGCGCAACAGTTTTTCAACATCCTCAAAGCGACGGCTAGCTCCGATCCACAGCAGCTTGAGGCCGTCGTTCCAAAAGCCGAGTATCGGAAAACATTTCTGAAGCTGTCGCGCAATCTTGCTCCCACAGGGAAAAACTTCGAGTCGATAGAGTTCAGAACGCCTGCAGGGGGTGCTCCCATCTCTTTAACGACCGAGGCCAGAACAGTCATTAATCAGGCTCTCAAAAGAAGCCAACCGGTGACCGCAGAGAGCGCCGACGCTACAGCGGAAGAGCATGTGGGCACGTTAAGAGCAGTTGACCTCGAAAAAGATTGGCTGGATGTGCTCATTGCCGGCCACGCTCTGCACGTCGTTGGTCTTGAAGATGCGATGGACGACATCATAGGCCCGATGGTCAACAAAACGGTAAAAGTCAGCGTGGTACGAACTGCGAAAGGCGTCATTCGCTTTCGCGATATAGAGCTAGATGAATGAAATCGCTTTCGGACACTCGCTCGTGCAAGAAAGTGCCAGCCAGGCTTGTGGACAATTGACCGCTGAGCGGTGTTCCAGGGGGCCGCAGTAGTGTAAGTTTGGTAAGTTTGGTGGAGCCATCCCGCTCCTCGATAATGGACCGTTACAATCGCCGTCTACACAAATGTCTTCTGATCTTACGTTTCTAACGAATGAGCAGGGCAACGCCCTCAGCGACCGCTTCCGCGATTTGCTGGGCGACAACACCAAAGTTGTTGATGTTCTCGTGGGCTATTTTTTCGTCAGCGGTTTCTACCAGCTCTACCCATCGCTTGAGAAAACTGAAAAAATCCGCGTGCTTGTAGGGTTAAAGGCGGATCGAACTATCGGCAAGCGAGATTGAGACGGTTGAAAGTGCTGCGTCGTGGTAACAAGCTACGTCTTTATGTAGGTCTCAGCTTAGGCTCCGCCCGCCGCGAATCGCGGCGACGGACAAGGCCCTGTCCCTTGAGGGAGAGGCGAATAGGGTGATCTCCAAGGAGACATGTATACATGTTGCCTTAATGCGGGCGGCGTGCTACCGAAAACGCCATGAGCAAAAAACTCCGCGTGCAGTACCCGGGAAGAAGCGCCAGGCCCGCCATACGCAGGCCTGAGAGCGTCCGGGCGAAGCTCCCCGGCCCTTACGATCTTGAGCCGGTTTTCTTTTGAGCTGCAGAAGATCATCGCCCGCCTGCAGGAAATGAACGTCCAGGGCGTCGGGAACTGTTCCCTCTACGTCACGCCGCTGAACGGACGCGGCGATCGCATCGCCCTGACGGACCAGCAGGGCAGGGCGGTTGAGGCGCTCGAAATTCCCGAAGCCTAAATCGGAAGGCCCCATCGCTCGGCGTCACTTTGGAGAAGTGGGTCCGACTGCGGACTCGATCAACTGGCGTTCAAGCGCCTCGAAGGCGCCGGTAAAGAACAGACAACCCTTGCTGAAGAAAACATCCCTTTGGAGAGCGTTCTTTGCATCGTCGGGCGCGCCCAGAATACGCATTGCCGTAGGGTGCGCGAACTTCGAAAGAAGCTTGTAATCAACAGAAATCATATCGCCAAACCCGCATTCTTTGGCAGCGTTGCTGACCAATGTGTAGGAACCTTCCAGTGACGCTATGCCTTCAGCTCCCGCACGGCTTTTCAAACCTTGTTTTGCTGCTTCAAGCGGATCAATCCAATCGGTATCCTGGCCTGTCTTCGATCCCCACTTAGTGAATGCGTTGAAGACCCCGAGAACATCTCTGCCGGCATCTTCGTAGAAGCGTCTCGCGTTCTCTATACTCCGGGTGCAGTAAATCGACCAAACACACAGCTCCAGGAGATTCCGGGCACGCCACGCAAGCAGCGATGCATCGTCGGCCGGGTCATTCCGTTCGTAGGCTTTCTTCAGCCACAAATATTCAGAGAAAGCATGTGAACAGAGACCCGCGAGCGCTTGGACATACCAGGCATTGCCGGGACCCGGATTCGCAGCCAGCTCCTCTATTCGCGTGTTGACTGCTTCCCATTTTCCGGACGGGGCAATGTCAGCAGCGAGGTTGATGAGCCTTGAGAATTCTGGGTCCATAGCTTCAAATCGAAATCCGCTCCACGATGTTCCGCGTCACGCGCCGCCTGCGATCGTAAATCTGCGTCGTCTTCGGGTTCGAGTGCCCGGCCAGGTACTGCACGTCCTCCAAAGGAACATCCTGTTTCAGCAGGTCCGTGACGACGGCGACCCGGAAGCTGTGCGGCGAGAAAAGCTCCGGCAGGCCTGCGTCCGTCAGCCGCCGTTTCAGTATCCGCCGCATGGAGTGGGCGGGGTAGATATCCCCGGTGAGGACTTTCCGCTTGCCCTCCGCCGAGCGGAAGAGGGGGGCGGTTTTGGAATCGCCCTCGATGCCGGCCGCCTCGATATATTCGCGCAGCCATGCCTCCAGATCGTGGCGCACGGGGATCTCTCTTTCCTTACCGCCCTTTTCTTTGAAGCGCAGCGCGCGGCTATCACCCATGTTTCTGTAATCCACCAGCCGGAGCTTGGCCACGGCGCCGATCCGCGCGCCGGTATAGGCGAGAACGCCGAGCACGGCGCGATCGCGCAGGCCGATAACGTGGCCGGTATCCACTGAATGCAGGAGCTTCCGCGCCTGCTCAATGCTGATCTCGGGCGTCTTGCCTTCCACAACGCTGTGCTTGATCCCACGCACCGACGCGAACGAATTGAGGGGGACGACGTGGCGCTGCACAAGAGCGTCGAAGAAATGCCCGCAGGGCGGCGAGCGCCTGGTTTTTCGTCGGCGAAGAGCCTTCCAGGTTCTGCATGTACTCGCCGGCCAGGCCCGGCGTGATGTTACGCAGCTCCAGTTTGTTTTCTTCGCACCAGCCCAGGAAACGGTCCACGATCCGGCCATAGGCCCGCCGCGTGTGTTCGTTGTTAATCGTCGCCTTGAAAAACTCGTCGTAGGCAAACTGGGCGTTACCGCCGCCGCTCCGGATGACGGCCGGGGCCGTCTCCGAATCTTTGCGCGTAATGACGAGGGCATTCTCAGTTCCGCGCTTCATCATCTTTCTCCCGTTCGAGGATTTTCTTGATATCCCGCTTCCCGTGGAGAACGCGGACCACGCGGAGCACGTCATCCTGAATGACGTAGTAGATTCGGATGTCCTCAAAATCTTTTGCCGGCCATGAGCGCAGCCCGGCGAGGACAGGGTTCCTGAATTGTTTCGGCGCTCCCATCTCCGGCATCCGGCAGAGGTTTTCAATGGAGCCATCAACCGCATCGAGGAACCTGTCCGCCGCATCAAAGGCGTCTTCCAGCAGGTAGTAGCGGTACTGCCGGAGGATGTCGTCCTTTGCGGTTGGCCTGATGACGTGGTTCACGAACTCTTTTTCCGGCTCTGGTGTTTTTTGGCGAGGTCCATGGCTTCGGCCTTGAGATCCTTCCAGAATTCGCGCGTCAGCGGAATATCCTTGCCGCCGGTGGCCAGGCCCTCAACAAGGAGCGCTTCCAGCCGTGCGTCCTCTTCGTGCTCCTGCGCAGCGCGGAGCAGCGAGCGGAAATATTCGCTGACATTGCCGTATCCCTTCGTTGCAAGCTGTTCATCAATGAACGTCTTCAGGGATTCCGGTAGGGAGATGGTGACGGTGGTCATTGGGCGAGTCTCCTTTGTTGCTTCTCCCTTCACTCTACCAGATATAAGAACAGTTCTCAATAGATAATAACAATGACTGCCGGGGCGCTCAGGCCCCCTGCCCGGCATTTAACGGACGATAACATCTTGGATTCTAATCCGCAGTGCAACATATCTTTATCGTCTATCAAAACCTTGGAGTACGGAAGCTTGCTTTCGCCTTATGTTCACCCATGTGATATTTTTCGCAATAGGAGGATTTGTTCTATGGCTGGCAAGGGCTGGCAAAGGTCGTGACCGTGTCGTTTCCCAGAGACCTGGCGGGCAATGGGCGAACAAACGCAACGATGCCGACAAGGCGTCAAGTCTGCACCCCACGCAGAAAGCGGCGATCAAAGCCGCGAAGGATATGCTCACCAACCAGGGCGGCGGCGAGCTGACCACCAAGGGCGAAGACGGCAAGATCAGGAGCAAGGACACCAGCGCGCCCGGCAACGATCCCAATCCGCCGCGCGACAAGGAGCATTAAGACTTTCCCACGCATCTGGACAGCGGCCAGATGTGCCACAGTCCATATATGGACAAAGCTGCGCTCCATGCGCTCTGTTCTGAAGTGATCGAACGCTGCGCCACAGCCGCGGACGCCTCGCTCCCGATTGAGACGATGGAAAAGGTCGCGCGGCGGCTCCTCGCCTACGAAGGCGACGGAGAGGCCGTTCACGAGATGGTCCGGTTTCTTGTGTTCGGAAACGTGGAGCTGGCGAAGAGGGTGGATCACTCGTTCAGCGGAAACGGAAAGCCTTGACGCTTTGACCCGCGCGACCTAGCATTGCGCCTTGGATCGGTCTTAGTCCGGTCCGGGGCGTAACAACCCCTTTCAAAGTAGCGGTCGGCATCGCCGTCAATGATGCCGCTTCTCGGCTTATGGCCGGGGGGCGGCGCTGTATGTACAGGCCTCGCGGCTAAAGAGTGCCGCGCCATTTCCTACTTTGACGGTTGTTAACCTCCGGCCACCAAGAGCGATCTTGGTGGCTTTTTACTGACCGGAGGAACCAATGAAAACCAGATATCTTCTCGCAGCAGCCATTCTTTTCTGTTCTCTCTTTCCCTGTCCGCTCCGTGCGGAAGAACCCACCCCGCCGCCGCAGTCCGCAAAGCCCGACGCCGGCAAGCCCGAAATCGTGACGGATGAGAAGAACAACGTCGTTCGCGTCCTGATCGGCGGCAAGGAAATCCTCACCATTGACGCGCAGGGTCTTCATGTGCGGGCCGACGTGACCTATACCGGCCAGATCACCGACACCGGGGCCGCGCGATGAAAGGTAGGCTTCTTTTCGGCGTCTTAGTTTTCACCGCGCTTCTCGCCGCGCCCCCTGGCGGCCCGCGCCGCCGAGCCCGTCCCCGGCGACGCCTGCTCCACGGCAGGCGCCTTCGCCCGGTCAGGCGGACCCGAGACCTCCGGCGTCACTCATTTCCTCGTCTGCCAGGGCGGGACCTGGAAGGCCATCCTGAGCGCCAACGCTTCGGGCCAGGTAACGAAAGCCGGCAACCAGACCTGCGCCACCAACGAAATCCTGAAATTCGACGGAACCAAATTCGCCTGCGCCGCCGACGCGACCGGAGCCGGAGCCTCCGGCTGGGGCATGAACACCGTCTCCACGTCGCAGACGACCACCTCCACGACCTATACCAACCTTGCGACAACGGGGCCCGCCGTGACGCTGGCCACCGACACAAGCGCGATCGTCATCGCGACAGCCGAGATCTCGAACAACACCGCCAGCAAGCAATGCAAGATGGGCTTCGCGGTCAGCGGCGCGACGACCATGGCCGCGAGCGATACCTACGCCACCTGGGCGACCTCGGCGGGCGCGAACGGCATTTACCAGATGAGCGGCATGTTTTATGTAACGGGCCTCACCGCCGGCAACAACACGTTCACCGCCAAATACGCGGCGGTCTCCAACACCTGCACCTTCGTCAACAGGACCCTCATCGTCATTGCGCAGGCCTCGGTGGCCACATGCTCCGACACGACGCCGGATGCGTTCTCCTTCACCAACCAGACGAACGTGAGTACCTCGACCCTGACCAATTCGGACATCATCCAGCTCTCGGGCTTCAACTGCACCGTCAACACGGCCATCTCGGGCAGCGGCTCGCCCGCCTACCGGACCTGCAGCGATTCAGGCTGCTCGACCGTGGTGCAGGACTGGACGACCGGGGCAAGCTCCATCGCATCCGGGCAGTACATCCAGGCGCGCCTGACCAGCTCATCCACGGGCGGCGTCCAATATAACGCCGTGTTGATAGCTGGCAACGGCTCAACGAGCTGGGGCGTGGCCACGGCGGGCGATTGCTCCGGCTCCCCGGCGGTCGGCACCGGGTGCTCGGACGGAACGGTCTATGCCGGGCAGTCGGCCGACGGCAACGTCAAAATGTACGTCACGCGCTGCAACGCTGGCCAGACGTGGAACAGCGGAACCTCGACCTGCGACGGCAGCGCGTGGACCCTCAACTGGAACAACGGCACGACGAACTGGACCGATACGGGCTATTACAGCGCGAACACCGGCCGGGCCAACACGACGGGCCTGGCTGCCCTCGCCGATGCCGGGTCGCCGCATAACGCGGCGCAGTATTGCGAAAACCTGGACGAAGACGGTCATACGGACTGGTATCTTCCGGCCAAAAACGAACTGGCGACGATCTATGGCGGGAAAGCAGCCATCGGGAATTTCATCAACGACTGGTACTGGACCTCTACGGAGAACTACACAGACGATGCGTGGAGCCATGACTTCACCGACGGCTCTCAGAGCCTCAGCACTAAGAGCAACGCCTTGTATGTCCGGTGCGCGCGGAGATGAATCATTCAACCATTCAATTATTTTCTGGCCGCGCGAAGCGCGGTCGTTTTTGAAAAACGGGGACCGGCATGGCCCAATACCAGCACCTTCCGATCTATAAGCTGACCTACGACCTTCTGGTGCGCACCATGACCGCGACAAAAGAGTTTCCCCGCGAATACAAATACACTCTGGGGCAAAAGATGAAAGACGAGATCATTGAGCTTGTCGTCCTCATATACCGCGCCAACAGCGCGGCCGACAAGCGCAGCCATATCGCCGCGATCATCGAGCGCGTGCAGGTCATACAGCTGCTGATGAGGCTCTCTCACGACATTAAAATATTGACGCGCCGGCACTATGCGGCGCTTGCGGAAATGACCGACAGCCTGGCGCGGCAGGCGCAGGGCTGGCTCAGAAGCGGGTCGAAAAGTTCGGGGAAGGGGATGCCGGAACAGGCTGCGGGTTAAGGCCCGCCCTGGCGAGCATATTCATCTCGGGTGGCGGCGGTTGCAGGGTCCATTATGGCAGGGCAAGCAACCAAAGCAGAGGCGTTCTCCATCTTTGAAGGGCGACGCCGAAGGCGCGCGGGCTGAACATTCGGCCTGCGCGGCCAAAAGACCGCCACCGAAACGGACAGAAGGCCTGAAAGCCCGAAGTCAATGGACCTCTACGGAGAACAACACAAACAATGCGTGGAACCAGGACTTCACCGACGGCTCTCAGAACAACAACAATAAGAACAACGCCTTGTATGTCCGGTGCGCGCGGAGTTGAATCTCCTTCCCCGGAGCTTTCATCCCCGGCCCGCCTCACTCGGGATGGCGGCGCGTCAGGGACGTCATGGAGGCCGCCGACATCCGGGGCCTTTGGGCAACGCCCAAAGGCGTGCGGCACGGGTTCGGCATCAAGGCGGTCACTTCAGAGGTTCCCTTGAACATGACGCAGAAATGGCTGGGGCATGCCCGGCTTGCCACGACCTCCATCTATACCGACGCCGTCGGCCCCGAAGAACAAAAGATTGCGCAGAGGATGTGGGCATGAACGCGCGGCGCACCCTGTGGCGTTTCAGACGAAGTTTGCCGCATGCGATATTTTCCCCAACGAAAACAGGAGCTTACTAAGGCTATGACGACGCGACACTTGTTTTTCTTGAACATCCGGGGCCTTTCTGGCAATATTGTTTCCCGAAAAAGGATCTTTCATGAGCCTTGCGCAACGAGTGTTGGCTGGAACGTTTGCGACCGCGATGGCGGTCGCGCCGTCGCTTGCGCAGGAGGCGACGAAGGTGGCCGCAAAACCCGCAAGCGAGCCAAAGATCATGCAGCCTGAAAGCAAGCCTGACGTGATCACGCTGATGGACGATTACTCGGAGAACCACCCGGTCGTCGCGATAGCCATCTTGAAGGGCCAAAAGGAGACCCTTCTTACGGGGGAGCAGATTGGCGATAAACTCTCCGAGGCTTTGACGAAGATTCATGGGGCGTACCGTCAAAATACTTCGTTGCGCCGGGCGGCGACTACACCGCGGTCTTGTTTGCGGTCAAGGGCCACATCTACGGCCCCTACGGGCTGAAGGAATCTCTGAGCGGCATGGTACTGGCGGCGCACGATTACGATTCAAAAGTACGGCGCGGCATTTTCCCCCCGCCCGACACAGCTTCCAAACCAGCCCCAGGCGTGGTCGCGAAGCCGGAGCCTCAGCAGTAAGTTGAGATTACACGGATGAGACCGGGCCTGCGGGCGCCGGGACCTTGCGGATCGCCGACGGTTCTTCGGCGCCTTCCTTGACCACATTCGCTGCGGAAACAGCGAATTTCCCCGAGAGCTTGTCCATTGATGACAGGAAATCTGTCTCCTCATCCTGAGCCTGCGAGTTTTTTTGACGCCTCCAGTGAAGCAGCCTTGATATCATCGTCCGGGCTGGCGCCAGACTTGAGCGCCTCCAGTTCCGCCGCTTTGCGTTGCACATCCGTCTTGTATTCTCCCGTCACTTGCTTCAGGCGGTGGGCCTCTTCTTCCGGATCATAGCCGCCACTGCGGATCGCGTCGCGCCGCTCGATCAGTTCCTGCGCTTTCCTGCGGTTCTCTCGCTCCTGCTCATCGTGATAATCGGCGTCCGCGCTCGACTCATCGTCACTCATCGTACTGCTTGCTCCATCTCGACCTTTCCTCCCGCGCTTTCTTCTCTTGCTCCTTCAGCTTCAAGAGCAGACTTCCTTCGTCTTCATTCGGGTCAACGTTCACCCCTCTCGCCTTCAGCAGCCTGATCGCTTTCTCGCGGTCGAACTTGCCGGTCGTTTCCTTCTCCTTGAAGATGCCTTCGGCGCCGGAGACGAACTCGTCTATCGCGTTCAGCTTGTCGGCGGCTTCCCGCATCCTCTCGCGGGCTTGTTCGGCCTGTTCGTGATGCCAGTCGGCCATCTGGTTGTAGCGGTTGATGAGGTCATCGATTGCCTTGAGGTGTTCTTCGATGGCCTGCTGCCAGAAATAGCGCTCCCACCATTCCATGTCTCGTTTTTTGGCGTCGGAACCGTGTTCCCGCGCCGCCTCGTTGACGCGGGTCAGGATAGAGGGGGGAACATCCTGATCGCCGCACAGCGCGCGCATCAGGAAGTTCCGAAATGTCTGCATGTCCATGCTGGAGATCGGCGAACGCCCGGACGCATCCGCACGGGCGTCGGCGGGCCAGGTTTCGATCTCCGGCGTCGCTACTACAGGCTGCTTATTCTTGCTATCCCCGGTCACGCATATGGTCCTACGAAAGGTTCCAATGGAAAGCATCATACAGCGGTAGTTCTAAAGATTTTATGAAAACTAGATAAAATGCTATCTATCTGGTTGCATTGCATTTAGCTCAAATACGAGAGACTGCGGACCGCCATAACTGGCGGCGGCGAACTTCGCAAGGGGCTGACCATTCTGCCCAGGGAGCGAGCGCCGCTCTCAGCTTCAGGGTTGGCTGGCGAATGATCTCATCCCGTTGTTCACGGGCCGCCTGCATCGCATCCATTTCATTCCGTTCGCCGGAGAGGCACGGCGGAATCTTTAAGCCCGCGAGGGCTGGGAAATGGTGACAAACCGCCCTATATACTTTATGCTTGAAAAAAAACCTTGGCAAAACCGGGCTGCTTTTCCGCCAGGGCGAAAACAGCCTCATCCACCACCTGCAGCCCCAACGCCGCCTGCACCCCTTCACCTCGCGAGTTCGTCACCCGGAAGCGGATGCGCGCATCATCGCCAGGCTTGTAGACAGGGGCGTCGGAGGTGGCCTCGATCTTGAGTTCATCCGCCGGCTGCACGAAAACCAGCCGGTGATCGCCGACGGGGCGCGCGTCGCGGCCGAACAGGTAGGCGTTGAAATCGAGAGTGCCCGCAAGGTCCGGCGTAGCAGTCAAGGTAAGCTCCGCCTGGCCATTCTTGAGATCTAAGCCGCGAGTCAGGATTGTTTGTCCCTGCTTGACGACATCCACGTACGCGGTGCCGCGCTCCTTAGTCGAGAACACGCGCAGTTGAATACGATCTCCGGCGCGATACACAGCGCGTTCCGTGCGTAGAAGAATTTGGTCGAGCCCATCGCGGACTGCGAGTTGTACAGAACTCGACGCGCGGTTTCCCTCCTTATCGTTGGCCTCGATCTGCAGCCTCCCTGTTTCGGCGCCGGCCCGCACACGGACGACGGCGATGCCCCCTGCATCGGTGGACAGACCCTGGTCCGGGTTGCCAGCAGCATGCACAATGACGTCGGCCCTGGCTGGCTTCCCGTCGGGGTAAGACGTAAGAATGAAAACCTGGTTTTCGAGGTTGGGGATCAGGGTGCCTCCCTCCGGCACCGCCGTGATGAGCAGCGGTGCCTCACTGACGACGATCGGTTCGCCGCGAGTCTCGGCATGCCCGGCGGAGTCTTTCACCGTGGCCTCGACGAGCACGCGGGCGGCGCCCTGGCTGAGCGGGCGTCCCGCGAAGTAAGTGGGCAGGCGGAGATCGAAGTGATAGACGCCATCGGCATCCGTCTTTCCCTGAACGGACCCCGCCTCAAACATCGCCACGTCCATGCTGGACGCCTTGACGGCGATCTCGGCGCTGTCCACGGGCTTCCCAAAGAAGTAATTGGCGCGGACGGTTCCCGTCACGTGATCGCCGGGCCGGTAACCGCGCCTGGCCTGGTTATCCTTTCCGGCAAAATCGAGGGCCACCTTGAATTTTGGCAGCACGTACCGTTCGACATTCAAAGCGATCTCCGCCGTATTCCCGGGGCTCGCTTCGGCTTGGTCCATCACGGCGCGAAGATGATAGGTTCCCAGATTCACTTCCTCGGCCAGTCCGAATTCCGCCGACGCTATTCCAAACCTATCGGTCTGGGTAGCCTTTTTGAAGACCTTGTTGCCGCGCGAGTCCTCCACTTCAAAGGTCAGTTTGCGGCCTGTGGCAGCCTCATGACGGGAGCGATCGAGCGCCAATGCGCGCACGTGGATGGTCTGCCCCGGCTGGTAGATGGGCTTTTCCGTGGTGAGGAGAATAGATGCCTTGTCTTCCAAGCGCACCTGATGGCTGAACTCAGTCGACCCGATGGGCGTGTCCACGACATAGTGCAATGAATGAGCGCCCGTGGGACCGGCGGGGAACCGGAACTGCGCGTCCGTGGTACCGCGACGATTCAGCCTGCCCGTGAAAAGTACGCGCGGCTTCTGGCCAGGAGTTACTAAGTCGATCCTAAGTGAACCAGGGCCGTCGATAGAGTCATTCTTCGAGTCCGTGACGATCGTTCGCACCGCGGCCTGTCCGCCTGTCAAGTAGGATTGCTGGCCCAGAATGTGAATCACCGGCGTGCGCAGAATCTGCGAGATGGATTCCGTACCCTCGATGGCCGCATCCTTGGGATCGCTGTAGGTAAAGCGATAACGCACGCGATGCCACACCAGGTCATCGATCCCGACCGCCTTCATCAACGTGAGATCCTCCTGCCACGAGCCCTTTCGATCCGCCACATCCACGTGCCGTTCCGAGCGCCCCAACACCTGATCTTCGGGATCCAGGACTTCGACGGTCAGTTGTCCCGCGCCGGCATGCGGGGCGCGATAAGGAATAGTCAGATGCAGGACACCGTGTGAATAAGTGGCGACAGCCGATTCGCCATCTGCCGCCTGCATTCTCTGAAAGGATTTCACCATCAGCACCGGGGCGATAACCAGCAATGCCGCAAGTAGAAGAGCCCGAGTCTCGATCGTTTCATGAAGCGTCTCCGTGACCTGCCGGCCGCCGCGATGGTTCGGAGGCCCCGGAGAATTGGACTTCAGATGCGTCCCGATAGTTCCCCGCGGCGAATCCGGCGTTCAGCCGTGTCACAGAGGAATTCCGCGAGACGCCGGTTCCTTTCAGGCGAAGTTGTATTCGTTTGGAAGGGCCGGGAATCCGGCTCTTACCGTGGATTCGTGGTCATGGAGGAACGGCGGCCGGTGGTGATCGACCAGTAGTCAATCCACTTCTCTCGAATCGCGTTGGTTCGTTCGATGAGTTCGCGGCTTGGCGTGGCCCCGTGCTCCACGATCACTACCATCCCGGTGTTGAACTTCTTTTGCGATTGATCGGAGGCGGGCACGCGAGGACCCTCGGCTGCGATCACGTCCTGTATGGTCACCTTCACCCGATCGGCGCGGAATACCGGACGGCCGTTGCCATCTTTCCCGGCCGCGGCCAGGTTTCTCAGGATGAAGAAATCGGGCACCTCAGACGGTGCGATCATGCCCATCAGGTAGAGGTCGAGGTACGACCACCCGGTGGCTGGAACATAGTAGTCGTCATCCAGTTGGGTGTAAGTGCCGTCGTAGTTATCCTGCCAGACCCCGCCGCCCATCGCCGACGCTTCCGTGGGACGGAAATAGGGGAAGGCTACGGGCGCCTGCAAACCCCGAGCCCAGTGCGTGGGGCCGAGGGGGATCGTCTCGTCTTTGACCTTGGCGGAAACAAAAGCCGACCAGCGGTGTCCCATCTCGTGTCCGGCCTGCGACATCGCCAGGTTGTACGCGGTCGATTTCCCGGCGGCCCTGTCCACCATGATTCCTTCCGGTGACTTCTCCTGCCCCTGGTTGGACCCGATGTAGACCGGCTGCACGAACTGCCACTGGAACCGCCCTTCGCTGCAGTAGTTTTCTGGCCGCCCCTGTGGATGCCCGATCCCCGTCACGTTGCCGCCCAACGGGCCGGTGCTGGGAGTGCCCGCTTCCTGATTGTCCACGCGGAAGTCCGAGTAGTACGCCAGAAGATCGAACTTATCGCCCAGCGCGCGGATGACCGTGCATGTCATATCTCTCGGGTTGGGGAGCGCCATGTAGTGGAACGATTCGTAGACGATCGTGAACGGACCGTCCTGCCGCTTCACGGAAGACAGATCCACTTCGGGACTTCGGATCCCGGATAATGTCACGGCGTGGGGCGCGACTTTGTCGACTGCCGCAGCCGGAGTTCCGGGCGCCATCACATCGGCGAAGACGGCGAACCGATCGACGCCCTGGAACGCCGCTGGCAATGTCCCTTGCAGCGTGATAGTGTTCCCGCTCGTCTTCACCGCAGGAGAGACGCCGGGTCCGGACGCGACATACCTCGGGGCGCCGCCTCCACGGCCGCCGCGGCCTTGTCCACCGATGCCACGGATGGTCCAGACGACGTCCGAGTGGGCGTTATCCACGCGCGTGGCGAGCGGCTTGTGCACATCGAAGGAGACGCGGTACGCGATGCCCGCCAGTCCTGGATCGCCTTCCGGCAGCACCGGTCCGCGGGTCTCGAACGTCACCTTGAGGAAGAGGCCGTCCACGGCGGTGAGCTTCACATTCTTGATATCGAGGTGCGCGGCGACGGCGGCGTCTTCCTCATCGGTGACGGTGGCGAGCGGTCGCTCCACGCCGCCAGTGACCATGGGGTAAAGACCGACGATGGCATCGCGCGCGGCCACCTGATCGTATGACATTTCGATCGATCCATTACGCCGCAGCACCGCCTGGAAACGGTTGATCGTCGGCACCCACGTGAAGTCCTGGATGCCGGCCGCCGGCTCCGTCAGGTTCCACGTGACCACGACGCGATCCGCCAGTTCCTTCACGTAACGAGGTCCGGACATGCGCGGCTTCAGGAATACACTGATCGCCGGCACGGTGTTGATCGGATTGCCGGCGGCTTCGCGCAACTGATCGAATCGACCGATGGAGAACCCACCACCGCGCCCGCCACGACCGCCGCCCGCAGCCGCGCCGAAGCTGATCGTTCCGGTTGTTCCCACGGAGAACGAATCCCAATTCTTGCCGGAATAGGGAAACGCGAAGTTGCGCAGTGTCACCTGGGGTTCGGTGATCTGGGCGCCGAACTCCGGGTCCCACTGAAATGCCAGATTCTCGGCACGGTATCCGGCACCGTCCGGAGTGAAGCGCAGCGTGCGCCGGACGAGATCGAACATGTTGGCCTTCCCGAGCACGCCTTCATCCAGCTTCATGACGATCAGGTCGCCCTGGGTCGAGATGGCGCCGATCGGATGCCCCGGCTCCTGCTGCCCCTGGGCGCGCGCCACAGCAATCAGAAATACACTCTGCAAGAAAAATCGACGGCTTCTCATAGCGGCGAGTATTCTCCCACGGCCAGCCGCACAGACGCAACGCGCGGTTGCCGCTGACCCGATACTATGAATCCCATGAGCCAATCAAAAGTCATGTCTACACACGTAGCGCTCCTGCGCGGAGTCAACGTCGGCGGCAAGAACATGCTGCCCATGAAGGACCTCGCCGGGATTCTCGTCGATGCCGGATGCGCCGATGTGCGGACTTACATTCAGAGCGGCAACGCCATCTTCAGGGCCGCCGACAGCGTCTTGGACGGGCTTCCCGACCGGATCACGGGGCGGATCGCGAAACGATTCGGGTATCAGATTCCGGTGATCCTGCGGACAACTGAGCAGCTTGCCGAGACCATACGGCAGAACCCGTTCCTGAAAGCCGGGGTGGACGAGAAGATGCTCTACGTCTTCTTCCTGGCGGATCTGCCGAAGGCGCAAGCTGCCAGCAGTCTCGATCTGAAGCGGTCACCACCGGATACCTTCGTGGTGCGCGGCCGGGAGATCTACCTGCACCTTCCGAATGGGCTGGGACGCTCCAAACTGACAAATAATTATTTCGATTCCAAGCTCGCCACAATCTCTACCGCCCGGAACTGGCGCACCGCGCTCAAGTTGTTCGAGTTGATGACGGCCCTGTAAGGGCTGACATGGGCTACCAAATATCACATATTTGCCTCGGTGATTCTTCCAGTTCTTGGAGGTGGTTTCGAATTGGCGTTTAACCGCTAAATCGCCAATAAAACCAAGGGATTTGCGATGAAACATCTTGACATTTTGGCCAAAAGATGGATGATGTTGTAAGCGTTGCCAGTCTTACGTTGGTTGCTGAAGGGAAACAAATGAGATTGAGAGATCGTTTCGCTGTAGTTGCCATGCTTCTTGCCCTCGCGCCCATTCTGGTTTTGGCGCAGACGGGCGCCACCGGATCGCTGACTGTGACGGTTGCGGATGCGTCCGCCGCCATCGTTCCCGGCGCGAACCTGGAATTAACCGACGTCTCGACCAATGTCGTGCGCAAAGCGTCGACGCTCGAGGGCGGCGTGTATACTTTCCCGAACCTAACGTTCGGCGACTACCGGCTCACGGTCAGCAAGCAGGGATTCGGGAATGAAGTGTTCCCGTCGATCCAGGTGCAGACCGGCCGCACGACGGACGTGAAAGTCACGATGCGCGTGGCAAGTTCCACGGAGACGGTACAGGTGAACGCCGGCGAAACGCCGCTGCTCGAAACCAGTTCCAGTATCGTGGCGGACACGATCGATACCAAGCAGGTGGTCAATCTGCCTATGGAATCGCGGAACGTATACACCATGACTTTCCTGGTGCCGGGCTGGGCCTCGACCGGGGCCAACAGCACCCAGGGAACCTTCAACAATCTTCCGGGCGGCGCCATCGTGAGCGCCGATTTCGATGGCAGCCCGGGCATCAGCAACCGTTTCCGCTCGGGCGGTTACCAATACGGCACCGTGGTGGTGCAGCCGCGCATCGAGCAGGTAGCGGAGATGACGATCCAGACGGCGCAGTTGGATCTGGGCGGCGCCGGTAACGCGGCCATGCGGATCAATATCGTGACGCGGCGCGGGTCGAACCTCTACCATGGACGGCTGTTCGAGGATTTCCGGAATAGCGTTTTGAACGCGAATTCCTGGCTGAGCAATGCGCGCAGCGTTCCCCGTGGTGTACTCAAGCTGAATGATTTCGGCGGCAGCGTGAGCGGCCCCGTGATCAAGAACAAGCTGTTCTTCTTCGGCACCTACGCCGAGTCGATCCAGCCGAAGAGCACAACGGCCACGGCCTCGGTGCTGAGCCAGGCGGCACAGCAGGGTCTCTTCAGCTACCGCGATACGCGGGGCACTCTGCAGACCGTGAATGTGCTTCAGGTCGGCCAGGGGGCGGGCGGCTCAGGCACCGTTCTGCCGTCCATCGCCAGCCAGTTCTCAAAAATCAACGGCGTTCTCAGTAACGGCTCGCTGACGCAGAATCCATCCGATCCCAACCTGGCGACACTCAGTTGGCTGGTCCCGCAGCGGACGACCAACTGGTTTCCCACGGTTCGCGTGGATTACAACCTGACTCAGGATCTGCGGTTCAACGCTTCCTATTCCCAGACGAAGAGCTACAACGAACACAACTACACCCCGCTGTGGCCGGGCGGCATCGATACGCTCGACTACACTTCGTCGGGCGGCAACAACAAGATCGCGGGGTTCGGTTTCGACTGGACGATTCGTCCCACGCTGGTCAACCAGTTCCACGCCGGGTTCACCTATCAGTACAGCTACTTTAGCCCCGAGAACAAGGGGATCGACCTGGCGAATACGCAGCAGATTGGCTTCGCCTACGGCCAGGGCCTCTACAGCGGAGCTTATCCGCGGCTGGCGGTTTCCTCTCTCTATCCCCTGTTCAACTTTGAAGACAGTATGAACTGGCAGAAAGGGAGCCACCTGCTCACCTTCGGTGGCGGCTGGTGGCGCGAGCAGGACCACTACTGGAACAACCCCGGCGGGTTCCCGAACATCACGCTTGGTATGGTAGGCGCCGATCCGCTGGTGCCGTCGTTCCTGTCCGCCCTGCCGATCGCAGGCCCCGGCTTCGCCAGCACCATCAATCAAGCTAATGCCGAAGCTCTGTATGCCACGCTGACGGGCAGAGTCTCGGCGGTGCGTATCAACACCGGCCGGCCGCTCGATCCGGCGACCCAGCAGTACAAGCAATTCGGCCAGTACAATCTCAATGAAGTCGTAGCCGCGACTCACTTCTTCATACAGGACCGCTGGCGCCTGACGCCGAACCTGACGGTGAACTACGGGTTGCGTTGGGACATCTATGGCGACGATCACGACATTAACGGCGGCTATAGCAGCCCCGCGTCGATTGCCGATTTCTGGGGCCCCACGCCGGTGGGAGCTGTCTTTCAGCCGGGCAACCTGGGCGGCGTGCAGAATCCGACTTTCACGGCCAAGGTTCACGTGTACAAAACACAGTGGAAGAATCCGCAGCCGGCCGCCGGACTACTCTGGAGCCCGCAGACGGAAGGGTTCCTCGGCAAGCTGCTCCCAAAAGGGAAGAGCGTGATCAAGGCCGGTTGGTCGCTTCGCAACTACACGGAGGGCGCACAGAACTTCTGGGCTTATGCCTCCAATCAGGGCACGTTCTTCTACCAGCAAGGCGCCGCCACGGCGGATGCCAGCGGTGCGTTAGGTACGTTCGCGCCCGGATCTCTTACGCTCGGCCAGTCGCTGCCGGCGTACAAACTTAATCCGCCGCAGTGGTCCGCCACGGTTCCGGCATCGGCATTGTGGCCGGGCACTTCGTTCTGGGCGATGAATCCCAATATCCGCTATCCGTACGTGGAGCAGTACAACATCGGTATCCAGCGGGAAATCGCCAACGGCACGGTGCTCGAGGTGCGCTACGCCGGCAATATGTCGATGCACTCGTGGATGAGCTACAACCTCAACGAGCCGAACATCTTCGAGAACGGATTCCTTCCGGAGTTCCGCAACGCGCAGAGCAACCTGGCGATCAACATTGCCAACGGCAGGGGAAGCACGCTGGCCAATAACGGATTGCCCGGACAAGTTGCGCTGCCCATTCTGCAGGCGGCGTTCGCCGGAAACGGATCGAGCGGCTTCACCGCCTTCACTACTAATCTGCAGACGGGTGCGGCCGGCGCGATGGCAGATAGTCTGTCCCGCTCGCAGGTCTACTTCTGCAACCTGGTCGGCAGCGCGAAATTTGCGCCGTGTGCCGGTTCGTTTGGCGGGAACACCAACGTCGCGGGGAACTATCCGGCGAATTTCTTCGAAGTGAACCCGTACACCACGGGCCAGTCTCTCAACTATCTGGACGCGGCCGGCCACTCCAATTACAACTCGCTGCAGGTGGAATTGCGGCAGCGCCAGGTTCACGGGATGCAGTTCAACGTCAATTACACGCTGGGCAAATCGATGGTCCTGGGTCCGGCTAATGCCTACCAGGGCAACGTGACCAGCCAGACCGGTAGCGTCGCGGGCCTGTACCTGACGCAGCGCAACTTCCGGCTGAATTATGGGCCCAGCCCGTTCGACATCCGCCACATCGTGCATGCCAGCGGCACTTACGATCTGCCGTTCGGCAAAGGCCGGAAATTTTTCAACCAGAACCGGCTGGCCAATCAGATTGTGGGCGGCTGGACGCTGGGAACCATCGTCGTGATCCAGAGCGGAACGCCGGCGCAAATGAGCGGCGGCTACAACACGGTCAACGCGAACGATGCCGGCATCAACTTCCTTGGTGGTTTCACTGCTAAGCAACTCCAGGACAGCGTGGGTGTATACAAGAACGGAAACCCCTTCGTGTACCTGTTCGACCCATCCAAATTCCTGGCGCCCAACGGGTCGGCCAACACCACCTATGTGACGCCGAATACGAACGCCGGCGCTTGGGGTTATCGGCCGATGCTCTACGGGCCGCACTGGTTCAACGCAGATCTCTCGGTGAATAAGACCATCCCCATCCGGGAATCGATGCGGTTTACGATACAAGGCGAGTTCCTGAACCTTTTCAATCACCCCACATTCGCTTTCGGTAACCCGAACTACAATGGTGTAAATATTCAGAACACCGCCTTCGGCCAGCAGACCGGTGGCCCAACCACGGCCCGCCGCATCGAACTGCGCGCGAATCTGGAGTTCTAGGCCACTTCGATCCGAGCAGGGCCGGCCCGGCCCGCCCTGCTCGTCACAATGGATCCCTTCTACTTGCCTGATTCGGTATTCGTCTATTAGGAAGACCCCGGCTGATAGGGCAAAAAACCGAGGGTTCCGAGTTCTTGATCTGGACCTCGATTCAGCCCCTCGTGCGTCTCAGTGAGGCTGTACCGAAGGTCATCGTTTCGCCGGTGGCAACGACAATGCCGGTTATCCTAAATGTTAGGAGCTCACCTTCCAAATGCCCGACAAATGTGATTTTCGGAACATCTGATGCCTTGGTGAGAATGTCGAACGATATCCCCCCACACTGACCTTGCCATCAAGAAGACTTGTCGTTTCATTCTTGCCCACCAGAGTGCCAGTCAAGGACGAACCTACAGTTTTCAGGATAAGTACGACTTCAACGTCCTTACCATTGAACAAGAGGTGTCCACACCAACTGCCCGCGACACTACCTGTGCTTAGCAACATCACAGATGCCACGAGTAGCAGGCATAACAGACGCCTCATGAGTATTCCTCCGCCGTTGGTTAACAGGTTGTGGGCCAAAGAGGTTCTGGATCGTCACTGTTAGTCCGCGCCATTTTGACCCAGCGAATGAGTGCTTTTCAGCAACTCGCTACTGCCAGCATGTCCCAGTCTCAAGCCCTTCACGAAGCCCAAAGCAGGCGGCGTGAAAAGGTTGTCAAAATGCCAAGCAGAACTTCCTAAGACCACGTAACTCAATCTTAGGGCTGCTTTACAGCGCCTGCAATGACTTTACCCGTAGGGCAGTACTCTCTGTTTCGGCGCTTACCTCTGACTACCACTACTCAAGGGCTACAAGCCACAGCGAGGCTCCAAATGTTCGCGCACCGCTCCGCTCAACCCCTCTAGTGCGACGGCCTCGCGAGGACATATGCTTTGTCCTTTTGTTCAATCGACTTTAGTTGGTGGCTATCGAGCGCCGATTTCGGTATCCGACGCCACTGCATTCCGCGAAATTCATATTCGGAAGGCATTACTTCTTCATACGTGTTACGAGTATCGAACATGTCGGGATTCGGATCGGCCATAACTAGGCTTACGAGTCGAGCCTCGGTTTCGAGCGCGAACAGCCCGTCGTCACCAAGTTGTTCGGTTCTGTACTGCAGGTGGGTACAGCCCAGAGCAGGCGCATCCCACGAAGTGACCCGGACGGAGACCGTCTTATACTCCGTCACCTCCGTCCGCTGCCCGGATACCCACTCCTCCCGCAGCAACCGTCTTTCGTTGCTTGGGTTACCGATGCAGGTGGAGACAGCTGACGATTCTCTTGTGGTTGTTGGATTCTTGGTGAGAGTGGTCGTCTTCATCCTCAAAGGATCAAATATCTCGATTACCGTCCCGTCCGGTTGGTTCAAACGCCTGTGGGGGCCAGTAAGAACGCGCACATTGTTGAATTGCTTCATCACGGCACCAGCGGAATTACGTGCGACCGTCTGCGTTCCCGACAACTCCCCGATGGTACTTCCATGTTGATAGTGGTAGATATCAATCTTCAGCTCAAATGGGACCGCGGCCGCACGAGCCTGAGCGCGTAATCTAGATGCGACCGTGAAGTTCACCGCAATGTAACCCACGCCCGCGGCCAGTACGAGCAACGCAGGTGTAGTAAGACGCAACTTGACTTTCATGATTTAGCTCCTATCCAAAGAACAACGTCATCAGTCCCGTCACTGGCAACCCGGACAATTGCAGTAAGTACTGAAGTAATTGCAGCACCATGCGGCGTTGGCGGTGCAAATAGGGCCCGTACAGGCGTTTAGATAGCAGGTTGCGTACCCGAATAGCCCGCAGCCGCCACTAAGGTAGACGTCCCCACTGTCTCCGTTCCCAGTGCCTATGCATTGTGCATAGGCTTTACCGGCGCCGAGCGCGGCACCGAGCGCAAATGCTATTGCTAACCACCGTTTCACGCTCTTCATATGCTTCTCCAGTGACTCCGACTCATGTCGGAATCGCTGAGATAGTATCACCTTCGATATCAAGGGTCAACAAGTATTTGTAGCTGTGAGAGCATAAACTATAGGTTTCCTTACACATTACAATTTAGGAACCCTGTTGACATCTTACTCATCAGCTACTCGCGTGAGAGCACAGACTCAATAGCTTAAGTGAGCCAAAACCATTTAGACACGGGCTCCTTTCACCAGCCTCTCTTAGATGGCTTGGGACCCCTCAATCTACTCACATCCCGAGCCAACAACCAGTCGGCTTGTATTAGTCGAACGGCTCTGCGTGGCAGGGCACCACTTCACGGTCAACGCTAAGGCATACAGCATGAGTCAAAGCTAGAGAATCAAACGATTAAATAACTTGGCGGTAAACCACGTTCCCACTTATTTAGACACCACTGCGGTCCGGCCAAGGTCGATCAACCCTGCCGGTTGCCTGGATGGAGTAAGTCAACATCGCTGGATTGGCAGGAGTGCCCGTAAAATGAGAGTTCTCTCAAATAGCGGCACGCTCATCTTTGCGGGGCGCTGTATAGGCTGGTATTGAGTCACAGGTGTTCCGCGCGATGGCAACGCGTAAATAAGTGGTTACCGCTATCTACGGCGTTCTTGCCGGTAACCGTAGAACGCCCTGGTCCACAGATGCTCCGTGGATCCATTTGAAGAATACCTGCTAGCAGCCCGTCATGGATCCGGGCGGCGGTAGGCACCAACCCGCGGGTCCGATGTTGTTTGTCAGGACTCTCCGGCGTCGGCTCGTGTGTCCGGATGGGCGTTGGCCGACGCGATGGTAGTAACCGCCGTTCCAATGTCGCGGCAACCCACTGATTTGAAAAACTCTTGCAATGCCTGCTAAAGTACCTTACCAGCCACTCTAAGCGAGTGTGCACACCCTCAGCCGTGGAGGCCTCGGTTTCAGCATAACAGTATCCTTTTGCGGTCGAAGCCCAGGTTGGGAACTGTAATATCAGGCGACGGTCACTTGACCAAGAACGTATTGGATACGCGCTCAAACGTGGTAATCATTTCGCTCGTCAATTCCCGGTCCCCTTCCCCCACCTTACCTTGGCGTATGAATCCCCCTTCGCACCAGCCGCTCTCCCAAAACACCTCGTGGATGTGGTCAAACTTGCTCTCATGCTGTTTCATAAAGGCAAAGCTGGATCTATCTATGATCTCGCGATACTTATCACATGGGATTTCCCGGCGCACGAATACAGCAATCTTCTTTATACAACTCTCCAGATCACTAACCAAGTCCTCGTAGTTCAAAAAGAGAATGTTCGGATCATTTGCGTGTGCCCTCCAGCCAGCGACATGCGCAAACCATGATCCACAGTCGACTTCTCCCTTCATAAACCTTTCAAAGAAGTCCTGGAGAGTTCCTCTGAAGCCAAGTTCCATCTTGCTAAAATGGAAGTAGGATACTAATACGTCCTTTCCGTTGCGCGTCACGTAGATGTACTTGCCCGGCCATCTCGACATTCCTCGATAATCCAAGTGAGTCTTGAAAACCCGCGGAGAGTGTAAGTGATTGAAATCACGTCCCGCGGTTATCCACCGTTCAAAATAGGGCACAACTTCGGAGATGTGTGTGAAATTAAGCGATCCGTCGGTTGTCATCTGGTACAAGATCATCTGCAGCCAAGTCGTACCTGACCGAGGGTACGTCACAACAAATACATCGTCTGGGCGGGGGATAAACGTCAAATATGCGGTCATTGCACGCATACCCGTGGACAGCTTCGACAGGCGCGCGAGTATGCGATCAAGGCACCAGAGTGAAAGCCGTAGCACCGCGTTCGGCCACTTAGCTGCCACCATGGGTTGCCCCACCGGAGGTACGGACATTTCAGGATTTACAGTCGCCGTTGAATTAGGGGGCATACCTGCCTAGTCGCCACCAACACTCTCAACTCGCGGTTCAGATCACGTCGCAAACAACTAGGGCCGTCCGCTGGCGTCAAGATCAAATGCTGCGTCGCAACCGAATCGGCCCCGCGTTTTGGAAGTATTCTATGGCTAGAAGGAGGACAGAGTCAATAAGATAAGAAGATCTCAGGGGGAAGGAGGAACTGAAAAGCACCAATACCCGCCAAGGATCACGCGAGGCTGCTTGGGAGGCTGTTGAAGAAAGTCCGTGTTTAGTGGTTTTGGCTCACTTAAGTTATTGAGTCTATGCTCACGCGAGTAGTTGATGAGTAATATTTCAACAGGCTGTTAGATCTGGCGACACGCTCCGACTAGAGGGGTCAATGGCCACTGAGATCTGTGATTTGTAAGGGGCACTTCCAGTCACTTATAGGAGGTCGTAGAGATTTCCCTGGAACGCCGCACCGTTTTCTCATGATGGTCGTCATGAAGCGTTTGCAATGAGAAATTTAATTAGGAGGTTGTAAGCTCAGGAAGTGGCGCTGCCCATCCTGCAGGCGGCATTCGCCGGCAACGGCTCGAGCGGTTACACCGCCTTCACCACCAATCTGCAGACGGGCGCCGGGGGCGCGATGGCCGATAGTCTGGCCCGATCGCAGGTCTACTTCTGCAACCTGGTAGGCAGCGCGAAATTTGCGCCGTGTGCCAGTTCGCTTGGCGGGAACACCAACGTCGCGGGGAACTATCCGGTGAATTTCTTCGAAGCGAACCCGTACACTACGGGCTTGTCGCTCAACTATCTGGATGCGGCCGGCCACTCCAATTACAACTCGCTGCAGGTGGAATTGCGGCAGCGGCAGGTCCACGGGATGCAGTTCAACGTCAATTACACGCTGGGCAAATCGATGGTCCTGGGTCCGGCTAATGCCTACCAGGGCAACGTGACCAGCCAGACCGGTAGCGTCGCGGGCTTGTACCTGACACAGCGCAACTTCCGGCTGAATTATGGGCCCAGCCCGTTCGATATCCGCCACATCGTGCATGCCAGCGGCACCTACGATCTGCCGTTCGGCAAAGGCCGGAAATTCTTCAACCAGAACCGGCTGGCCAATCAGATCGTGGGCGGCTGGACGCTCGGAACCATCGTCGTGATCCAGAGCGGAACGCCGGCGCAGATGAGCGGCGGCTACAACACGGTCAACGCGAACGATGCCGGCATCAACTTCCTTGGCGGTTTCACCGCTAAGCAACTCCAGGACAGCGTGGGTGTGTACAAGACCGGCAGCCCCTTCGTATACACGGTTGACCCGGCCAAATTCCTGGCGCCCAACGGCTCGGCCAACACCACCTACATGACGCCGATTACGAGCGCCGGTAATTGGGGTTACCGTCCGATGATCTACGGACCGCATTGGTTCAACGCGGATTTTTCCGCTAATAAGACCATTCCGATCCGGGAATCGATCCGGGTCACGCTGCAGGGCGAATTCCTGAACCTGTTCAATCACCCGACGTTCGGCCTCGGCGGCCTCGGTATTCAGAGCACCGCCTTCAACCAGTCCACCACCGGCCCGACCGCGGCCCGCCGCATCGAACTGCGCGCGAATCTGGAGTTCTAAGAAGACGCACCCATTGCGAGGCAGGTTCGCAGATGGAACCTGCCTCGCAAATAACTAGTACCAAGCCCTCCACCCCAGCGACTACGCAGTGCCGCTTGCCTTCCTACGCCAATGATGCGATGTTAGCTGTAAGCGCTGTCAAATCCGAACCGGGCTTGGCAGGTAGACTATGACAGTGCCGGAGTCCTGGAAACTCCTGAATTCCCGAGTAGAATAGTAGCAGACATGAACCTTGAACAAGTCGCCCGCCGGGCCAAGGTCTCAACCGCGACCGTCTCCCGCGTGATGAATAATGCAAGCGTGGTCAAGAACTCGACGCGCGTGCGCGTGATGAAAGCGATTGAAGAGCTTAAGTACCATCCCAACCTCCACGCGCGTAGTCTTGCCGGCGGAAAGAGCCGCACCATCGGCGTGATCGTCTCCAACATGGAGAACCCGTTCTTCTTCGATATATATAAGACGGTGGAATCGGACGCACACGCCGCGGGTTTCGAAGTGGTGGTGGCGAATACCGACTACCGTTCCGAACAACTCGTCAATAGCATCCGCCTGATGATCGGGCGGCGGGTGGCGGGGCTGGCGGCTATCACGTCGGAGATGGACCCGGCGCTGATCGACGAGTTGAACGACAACCGCATCCCCGTGGTGTTCTACGATGTCGGTGCGCCGCGGCCGAACATCACCAGCATCCGCGTCAATTACCGGCGCGGCATCGAGAAGGTGGTGGACTATTTGCACAGTATGGGCCACCAGCGGCTGGGGTTCGTGGGGCACCACGCGATGCTGGGTCCGATCAACGAACGGATGAAGACGGTGCTCGACGCCGTGGCGAGTTATCCATCGCTCGAGGTGCGGAGCGCGGCGGATGCGGACACCCTCGAAGGCGGCCGGCTGGCGACACGCACACTGCTTTCGGACGGCAGTCCAACCCCTACGGCTATCGTGTGTGTTAACGACATCATGGCCGTGGGCGCGCTCCGGGAATTGCGCGAGCGCGGTTTGCGAGTGCCGCAGGATGTATCGGTTACGGGATTCGACAACGTCAAGCTGTCGGAATTCTGCTATCCTGCACTAACCACGGTGCACATCCCGCGAGAATCCATCGGGCACATCATTTGCGAACGGTTGATCCGCAAGACAGAGCAGACCACGGCGGCGGACAAGGAAATCGTGATCGATCCCGAGTTTGTTTTGCGCGATTCCACGGGGCCGGCGCCGCGATAATGCCTTCGCGGTTTTTGTGCCGCCTTGACATGACTATCGCCTTTACATAGGATATGCAGGTGCAAGCGATTACAGGTGTCCCCACGTTCGGGCTGTTGCTTCAAACTGCGCCGGCGCGAATGCTTTCGCTGACTGGCGTCGATCTCGCCATCATCATTCTTTACTTCTTCATGGTGATTGGCATTGGTTTTTACCTCAAGAACTACACCAAGACCGGCGAAGATTTTTTCCTGGCCGGGCGTGAGATGACGGCCTGGATCGCGGGCTTGAGTTTCCTGGCGGCGAACCTGGGTTCGCTCGAGTTGATGGGCTGGGCGGCGGCGGCGTATCAGTACGGCATCCTGGCCGCGCACTGGTATTGGATTGGCGCCATCCCGGCGATGCTGTTCCTGGGCATCGTGATGATGCCGTTCTACTACATCTCCAAAACGCACTCCGTGCCGGGCTACCTCAAGCTGCGCTTCGGCGAACCGGCGCGCGCGCTGTCGGCGATTTCGTTCGGCGTGATGACGGTCTTCATGAGCGGCATCAACATGTACTCCATGGCCATCGTCCTGCAGGTGGTGCTGGGCTGGGACATTCACTTCAGCATCTGGGTGTCGTCAGTGACGGTGGCGCTGTACGTGGTCCTGGGCGGATTGCTTTCGGCCATCTTCAACGAGGTGCTGCAGTTTGTTCTGATCTGGTTCGGCGCGATGTTGATTTCGATCATCGGGCTGATCGAGACGGGCGGCTGGAGCGGCATGGTCAACCGGATTCATCAGAACTGGCCGGGCGGCGACTACACGCATCTCTGGAGCACGCTCGGCAACTTCACCGACAATCCGATGGGCATTAACTGGATCGGGATCGTGTTCGGGCTGGGAGCGATCATCTCATTCGGCTACTGGACCACGGACTTTCTGGTGGTGCAGCGCGTGATCTCGGCCAAGGATCTGCGATCGGCGAAGATGGCTCCGATCATCGGCGCGGCCTTCAAGATGGCCGTGCCGTTCATCGTGATTCTGCCGGGCCTGCTTGGCCTCGCGGTGCTTCCCGAGCACCTGGTGGGCGAGACCGAGGCGCTGGCACACGGCGGCCACAGCTACAACCAGGTGCTGCCATTGATGCTGGCCCGATACTGCGGTCCGGGATTGCTGGGGCTCGGCATCACGGCGCTGATCGCCGGTTTCATGTCGGGAATGGCGGGCAACGTGAGCGCGTTCGCCACCGTGTGGACTTACGATATCTACCGCGCGCTGATCCGCAAGGATGCAACCGATTCGCACTATGTCGCGGTGGGCCGCTGGTGCACCATCCTCGGTGTGCTGGTCTCGATCGGCACGGCGTACCTGGTGATGCAGTTCGCCAGCATCATGGATTACGTGCAGGCTTTGTTCAGCTTCTTCATCGCGCCGCTGTTCGGGACGGTGATCCTGGGGATGCTATGGAAGCGGGCGACTCCGGCGGGCGGATTCTGGGGTCTGTTGGCGGGTACCGCTTCTTCGGTCGGCATGTGGGCGTGGGTGAAGCTCGATCCAACGGCACTGCGTTACGTGGCGCTCTCCCCCCACGCCAAGGACATGGCGGAAAATATGTTCCGCGCGCTGTGGTGCTGGATCGTGTGCGTGGTGGTTACGGTAGTCGTGAGCATGGTGACGCGGCCCAAACCGGATTCGGAGTTGGTTGGCCTGGTTTACGGAGCCACCCCGCTGCCGTCCGAAGGACACTTGGCCCTGTATCAGCGCCCGGCGTTCTGGGCGTGCATCGTGGCCATTGTGTTCGTGATTTTGAACATCATCTTCTGGTAGAGGACTTATGCATCGACCTGGCATGATTTCGATCTGGTTTTTCATCGGCGTGCTCCTGTTGATCTACGGAGTGCTGATTCTGGGCGCCGGCGTGTACGACTGGCAGAATCCCGCGAGCCACCCGGTGGTGCTTTCGGAGCTGCACGCGGGCGTGTGGTGGGGCATGCTACTGATCGTCCTGGGCGCACTTTATGCATTCAAGTTTTCACCGGGCAGGGGGAAATAGTTCATGAATAACGGCAAGTCCCGAGCGATGACGTTCGGCGCGATCGTCGGGAACCGGGGTTTCTTTCCAGACCACCTGGCCCAGAGCGGCCGCAGCGAAATGATCGCGGCGATCGAGAAGGCCGGCTACAAAGCCGTCGTCACCAGCCCGCAGGAGACGAAGTACGGCGCTGTCGAGACGCGGGCGGAAGCGCGGTGCTGCGCCGACCTGTTCCAGCGCCACCGCAACGAGATGGACGGCATCATTGTAACGCTGCCGAATTTTGGCGACGAGCGCGCCATCGCCGACACGCTGCGCATGGCGAACCTGAACCTGCCGGTGCTGATCCAGGCCACGCCGGATACGCCGGGACGCATGACGATCAAAGACCGCCGCGACAGCTTCTGCGGCAAAATGTCGGCCTGCAACAACCTGAAGCAGTACGGCATACCGTACTCGCTGACGACGCTGCACACGGAGTCGCCGGATTCCGATGTGTTCGTCAAGGACCTGGCGTGGTTCGCGGGCGTATGCCGCGTGGTGAAGGGGCTACGCAATTTGCGGATCGGCGCGATTGGCGCGCGGCCGGCGGCGTTCAACACGGTGCGGTACAGCGAAAAGATTCTCGAAGGCAATGGGATTTCGGTCGAGACGATCGACCTTTCGGAAATCCTGGGGCGGATCGTCCGCATGGGCGATCAGGACCCGCTGGCGGTGGCCAAGCTCGACCAGATCCGCAAGTACGTGTCGACGGATAATGTGCCGCTCGAAGCGCTGGTCAAAATGGCGAAGCTGGGCGCAGTAGTCGACCAGTGGATGGAGCAGACGAATGTCGCGATCAGCGCCGTGCAGTGCTGGACCTCGCTCGAAGAATACTTCGGCGTGGTGCCATGCACGGTGATGAGCATGATGAGCGAAAACCTGATGTCGAGCGCGTGCGAGGTGGATATCTGCGGCGTGGTCGGGATGCATGCGCTGCAACTGGCGTCCGAGACGCCGAGCGCGCTGCTCGACTGGAACAACAATTACGGCGAGGATCCGAATAAGGCGGTCTGCTTCCATTGCAGCAATCTGCCCAAGCATTTCTTCCGATCCGTAAAGATGGATTTCCAGGAGATCATCGCAGGGACGGTGGGACGCGAGAATACGTACGGAACCTGCGTGGGGCTGGTGAAGAGCGGTCCTATGAGCTTCGCGCGTTTTTCGACCAGCGACCGCGAGGGCGTCATCCGCGGCTACGTGGGCGAGGGCAGATTCACCGACGACCCGCTCACTACGTTCGGCGGGGCGGGTGTGGTGGAGATCTCGCGGCTGCAGGAGCTGTTGCGCTACATCTGCGAGAACGGATTCGAGCATCACGTGGCGGCGAACCTGGCGCCGGTAGCCGCATCGGTGCAGGAAGCGACGTCGAGATATTTGGGCTGGAGCGTGGTGAGTCACAATTAGCCGGTTGGTTCGGAGCACCCCATGAGCATTGTTGCCGGCGTTGATTTTGGAACCCTGAGCGTCCGTGTCTCGATTTTCGATTCGGCTCGCGGCCGTCTGGGCGCAGGCGCCGGCGAGTATCCGCTGTTTCGCAAGAAGGAAGATCCGGACCACGCGACGCAGAGCCACGCGGATCACATGCGGGCGCTGGTAGACGCCATGCGGAATGCGATCCGCGAAGCCGGAGTTTCGGGCGAGGCCGTCGAAGCCATCGCGCTCGACACCACCGGGTCAAGCGTCATTCCAGTGGACGAGACGCTGCAGCCGATCGACGATTACTATCTCTGGTGCGACCATCGCGCCTGGAGCGAGGCCGCCGAGATCACCGGCGCTGCCAACAAGAAGAGTCTCGAGGCGATCGATTGGTGCGGCGGCATCTACTCCTCCGAGTGGGGTTTCGCCAAGCTGCTGCACTGGCTTCGGCACAACCCCGAAAAGCGCGCTCGCATGGCCACCGCACTCGAGCATTGCGACATGGTGGCGGCGGTGCTGTGCGGCATCAGCGACGCCGCGTCCGTCCCCCGCAGCGTTTGCGCCATGGGACATAAATGGATGTGGAACGCCGGCCTGGGCGGACTGCCGCCGGAAGAATTTCTCACGGGCGTCGATCCGCTATTTGCAGGTGTGCGCGAAAAGTTGGGGGGACGGTACGAGACCTCGGATCAGATCGCGGGCAAGCTCTCGAATGAGTGGGCGCATAAGCTGGGACTGCGCGCGGGCATTCCGATTCCTGTCGGCGCATTCGACGCACACTGGGACGCGATCGGCGCCGGCGTGCGCATGGGCGACGTGGTGAACGTGGTCGGCACCTCGACGTGCATCATGGCGATCAGCGACCAGGCGGGGCTGATTCCGGGCGTCTGCGGTGTGGTGAAGGGATCGATCCATCCGCAATACGTCGGCATCGAAGCGGGCCTTTCGGCGACCGGCGATATCTTCGACGCAATCGCCAAGCGTGCGGGATCGACGGTGGCCGAGCTTTCGCGCGGCCTGGAGAATTATCGGAACGGCGAGTCCGGCTTGCTGCGTCTCACGTGGGACAACGGCGACCGCACCGTGCTGGTCAACCCGGAACTGAGCGGCGTCACGCTGGGATGGCGGCTCACGACTACCGCGCAGGACGAGCTGTTCGCCGCCATCGAGGGCACGGCGTTCCACACTCGCGTGATCCTGGAGCGGATGGAGGAGCACGGCGTCCCGGTGCGGCGGATCATCAACGGCGGCGGCATCCCACAGAAGAACGCGGTGTTGAACCAGGTGTACGCCAACGTGATGGGCAAGCCGATTCTGGTGCCGAAGGGCGATGTGACGAGCCTGGGGTCGGCGATCTTCGCGTTCCTGGCGGCGGGCGCCTTCCGGACGATCGAAGAAGCGCAGGACAAGCTATGCCCCGGATACGAGACTGTCGCGCCCCAAGCGCGGGCGGCCGCGGCGTGCCAGGAACTCTTCACGCTATACAAGAAGCTGTACTTTTCGCTGGGCAGGCGCGGTTCGGCGGCCATCGAAATGGGAGACGTTTTGCCGGCGCTGCGCGAGATTGCGGCGCGCGCGCGAGGAGGAAAGAGTGCTGGAATCGCTGCGAGCTGAGGTTCTGGAAGCGAACCTCGAGCTGGTGCGCCGCGGCTTGGTGATCTTCACGTTCGGCAACGCCAGCGGGGTCTCGCGCGAGCATGGGCTGGTGGTGATCAAGCCGAGCGGCGTGCCATACGAGAAGATGACGCCGGCCGACATGGTGGTGACGGACCTCAACGGGAAGATCGTGGAGGGGACGCTGCGGCCGTCATCCGATCTGGATACTCACACAGCGCTCTACCGCGCGTTTCCGGCTATCGGCGGCGTGGTTCACACGCACTCGCGCCATGCCACCGCGTGGGCGCAGGCCGGGCGCGAGATCCCCTGCTTCGGCACGACTCACGCAGACTACTTCCATGGCGCAGTGCCGGTGACGGCGCCGCTGACGGCGGAGGAAGTGGAGGGCGATTACGAAGCCAACACCGGTGTCGCGATTATCCGCCGCATGGAGGGCCGCGACCCGCTGGGCTGTCCGGCGATCCTGGTGGCCGGCCACGCGCCCTTCTGCTGGGGGGAAACGGTGACGGCCGCGGCTCACACCGCGGTGATCGTCGAGGAGTTGGCAGTGATGGCATGGGAGACGATCACGATCAATCCGCAGGCGCAACCGATCTCAGAGGCGCTACGCGACAAGCATCATTTCCGCAAGCACGGCCCGGGCGCGTATTACGGCCAGGCAAAATAATTAGAACCGCACTTCCAATGGCCGTCCTTCGAAGACGGCGGTCCTGCTAGCGTTGCCCATCTTCACTTCCAGCGTCCGTTTGTCAGGCGGCAACATGCGGGAGCCGGGAGCCAGCCGCAGTGCCAGCGTTTTGCGAGCGTCGTTCCACGACATCTGAATACCCATCCACCCGCCATTTCGATAATTGAAACTCTTGCCGTCGTCTTCGTATAACAAGAAGCTACCGTCGGCGCCGGGGTAGACGGTCACGGTCAGCGGGCCGTCCACTTTCTCTTCGGTGTACTGTTTGAGCGGACCCATCGGCAGAATCGCGCCGGCGCGCACATAGAGCGGCGTGGTTTCGAGATCCACCTTGCGCGCAATTTCGCGGCCGCCTTCGGTGCGCTCGCCCGTCCAGAAATCGTACCAGGCGCCTCGCGGAAGATAGAGGCGGCGTTCGGTGGCGCCCTTTTCGACGACCGGCGCCACCAGCACGTCGCGGCCCCATAGATACTCGTCGCCGCGCGCCACGGCGGCAGGGTCATTGGGATAATGCAGCCACAGCGCGCGCATGACCGGCATGCCCGTGCGGGTCGACTCGCGCACCGCGCTATAGAGGTACGGCATCATCTGGTAGCGCAGGTTGAGATACTTGCGGCAGATGGGCTCGACGGCGGCGTTGTGCAATTCGCTGGCTGGCGGAATCACGTTGGGAGTCTCGATGGGACCGGTCTCCCCGGTGTTCCAGCCCCACGGCAGGCGCAGTTTCCAGGTGCGGCCGTGGGCGCGGAAGAGCGGGCAGAACGATGCGAACTGGAACCATCGCACGTAGAATTCGGCCGTGAGCTCCGGAGTGGGGACGAAGCCCGCGATGTCGGTGCCCCAGTAGGGAACGCCGCTGAGACCGGTGTTCAGGGCCACAGGGACGTGCGTCTTCAACGTCGCCCAGAGCGAGGAGACGTCGCCCGACCACAGGAACGACCCGTAGCGCTGCATGCCGGGGTAACCGTTGCGGTGCAGCGCGAAGGGGCGCTCGTTGGGACGGTCGAGTTGCGGCGCCTCCCAGTACATGCGATTGCGCACCAGGCGCGACGGACCGTCGAGCGGGTCGCCTTCATCCGGCCACCAGCCGTCCACACCGAGTGAGAAGACGGGGCGGTGCATGTCCCAGTAGCAACTGGGCTGCAACTCTGCCCTCTGGTTCGGATCGCAGCGATCCTTCGCCGTTCCGTGCATCTGCGGAATATGCTCCGGATAGGCCACGTGCAGGACGACCTTGAAGTGCTCCGCGTGCAGCGCATCGACGATCGCCTTGGGATCGTCGAAGACTTTCTTGTTCCATCCGAATTCGCCGTTATCGGTGTTCCAGCCCGAGGGCGTAAATCCGGTGCCCAGGTAGATCATGGCGTCGCAGGGCAGCTTCTTCTCGCGGAACGTTTTGGCTTCTTCGATGATCTCCTGGCGGCTGGCGAGCGTGCGGTGCGATTGCAGGTAACCAAAACTCCACAGCGGAGGCAACTCGGGGCGGCCGGTGATGCGCGCGTATTCCGCCATGATCGCGGCTGGTTCGCTCGAGGCGACGACGAACACGTCGAGCGGTGAGCCAGGCGTCGACGGCTGAAACTTGCCCTGGACGCCGGTGAGGTCGAACGTGCCGAGCGGCTGGTGGATGAAGATGGCCCAGCCGCCGGCGCCGATCAGCCACTGAATAGGAACGCGGCCGCCGTGGGTACGGAGCTGGTAGGCGCCCTGTCCGCTGCGCATGCGGTCGTTGTCGCCGTGCCGGTCGAACTGCGGTCCGCCTTGGCCCAGGCCGAGCAGCGGAGCCGCGCCGGTGGCGAACGTGACAGCGCCGGTGGCCTTGTCGATCTCTAGTCGTCTAATGTAATTGACTTCTATCTGAAAGTGTCAAGTTTTCAACTGGCTTTCTGAAGCGGAAACGCTTCGTAAATCAGCAGGTCGAGTTGGGCATCGGTGCGGTCCAGCGCTTGTCGCAGTGGGAACGGTAGA
>JBGPHT010000038.1:0-53628 GCA_041484525.1 Bryobacteraceae bacterium
CAGCAGGAATCGAATCAATCCGCGTGGCGTCAAACGGAAAATGAGCAACTACAATCTGCGCCCACGTAAACGCCAGCGCACTCGCCGCATCGATTTTGCCAAGCGGCTCAGGATTGTTAAGTGAACAGTATTGGGGTTAGCAGCGGCATTGTTCCGATCAAAAGGGGCGCAGCGGAGGTGCTGGGAAAGTACGGCTCACCGGTGGCGCAGCCGCCGCTATGGGAGACGATGGAATACTTCCGTTCGTGGTGGAAAGATCGCGAAGACGACCTGCGGAAGCCGGTTGGGCAGGAGGGTGTTTTCCTCGAACGTGCGTTGCGAACCGCGCTGGCACAGGGTAGCGGATGGCTGCTGGGCGAGACGGAACTACGTAGGTTGCTGGCGCTTTGCAGCTCTGAAGAGTGCCGGGCCAGAGTTCAGGAATGGATTCAGAGCGCCGCGTCGCCGAAGCCCGTGGAGATTTTGTCGTATCCCGGCGATGTCCGGATCAAAGTGGCTCAATACATGGTTACGGGCGAGCGCGAGCTCTCGGCCAAGCTGGCACAGTTCCCGGCTGGAACGACGTTCCGCATGGCAGCGACACGGTCCGAAGAGGCGAATCTGGAGCGGACCCGCGTCGAGGCCGCAGTCCGTGCCGCAGGCCACAGGATCGTGCCGTAGCATCGTGAATGACTCTTTCTAACGGCCAATCGTGCAGGCTTACGGAGACTGCTGCCGATGGTTGCCACACCCAATGGCCTTCGGTTTCAACTGTAATCTCCACCAATGGAACCTTGGCGATGCCAGTCGGCGTCTTCGAGTCCGGACTCCGTACCGGTTGGCGTTCGGATCGCGCCGCTTGAAACTAGGGCAGAGCAACTGCTCTCGATCTGAGCCAAAACTGTTCCACAACCCCACCTGTTGATGCCACTTGGTTGATTGTCGAGCGAAGAGCAGATTCCCCAAGTTATTGGCAAGACTGAAAAAGGATGAACGGGATGGAGCAGTTAGACGGAACTCTCACGCGCCCAAGGCAGGTGCGCTACCAGGCTGCGCTACGCCCCGACATTTGTTGCTCCTTTGATTCTAGACCGCTCCCACCATTTCCGACAGGCCTCAAAACTCAATCGAAGGCAAAGGCATCGAAGGCACAGCCACCGTCTGCAAGCGTTTGGACTGTGATATAACCTGGAAGATTCACATCGCCAGTGTGGTGAGGGCCAACTAAAATGAAAACGCGTACAAACAGGGTCGTTCTCCTTGGAATCGCGGCAGTCTGCGCGCTGTTCGTGGGTTTGTCCGGCGTCTCGTTCTCACAGACGGCTTGAGGCGTTCAAGAATAGGCCCTAAGCTGAGGCGTTCTTCGTTCCGCAAGAGCCGCAGAATTCAGCACCTTGCGAAAGCGTAGTACCGCATTTGGTGCAGAAGTTGCCCGGCTTTGCCGATTGAGTAGAAGGCGTGGCGCCTGTTTGCTCTGCCGCCGTGAGTGGCGAGGGTTTCCTAGCAAAGAGCGCCATGACAATGCCACCGACTACCGCACCAGCAACCATGTAGTTGAACGAGGTTTCCGCCGCGCCCTTGAGCATAACGTCGAGACCGCTCAGGTTGCTCCCCCGTGAGAGCACGGTGCCAAGCGGTAACTGGCCAATCATCGGCACGGAGGGTCTCAAGAAGAAGCCAACTATGCCCCCGACGACGGCCCCGGTCCAGATTACGCTAAAGCTGCCTTTGCCCGTGCGTCTGAAATCCAGTACCCCTCTCACAAGGATTACGACAGCGGCCACAATGATCGCTAGAACATTCAGTTCAGGTAAGCCAAAATCACCCATGATGTCTCTCCTGGTCTGACCTCTGTTTTGGGACCTGCTAGCGAACGACTATATCGCTGAACGTGAAATTGCCCGTGCAGATAGGCTCTTCCCAATTCAATGCGCCCTAGGCAGGCGCGCTACCGGGCTGCGCTACGCCCCGACATTTGCTGCTCGTCTGATTCTAGACCACTTTCCACCGTTTGCGGCAGTCCTCAGCGGATTCATGCCCAACAGCACCGGTATGCAACGGGCGAATCGTGGATTGCGTAGGACTTGAGCGGAGAATTCGGCAATCTCTCAAGGTGGTCTGCAAGCGCTTGGCCTATGGTATAACCTGGGAGATTCACATCGCCATAATAATGGGGACCACCTAAATGCAAACGCATACAGATAGTACCGTTCTCCTTGGAATCGCGGCAGTCTGCGCGCTGTTCGTGGGTTTGTCCGGCGTCTCGTTCTCACAGACGGCGGCGGACGCGCCGATACTCAAGATCGACGCCGGCAATCCCGGCACGAAGGTCAGCCCGATGCTGTATGGGCTGATGACCGAAGAGATTAATTTCTCTTACGACGGCGGGCTGTATGGGGAACTCGTCCGCAACCGCAGCTTGAAGGAAGACGCCAAAGAGCCCGCGCACTGGTCGCTGGTCCAGGAAGGCGGCGGCGCGGGATCGATTTCGCTCGACCCCACGCAGCCGTTGAACGACTCCATCGCAACCAGCCTGAAACTTACTATCACCGAGGCGGCCGGCAATCAGCGCGTGGGAGTCGCGAACGAAGGATTCTGGGGGATTCCGGTGCGGCCCAATACGCGCTACCGGGCATCTTTCTACGCCAAGGCCGGCGCGGATTTCAAGGGGCCGATCGCCGTCGCCCTCGTGAGCAATGAAGGCGGCGCGATTCACGCCAGCGCGCGCGTGGCCGCTCTCTCGGGCGCGTGGAAGAAGTACGAAGTCGCCCTGACGACTTCGGCGCAAGCCCCAACCTCGGCCAAGAACCACCTGGTGCTTTCGTGCGGCAGCAAGGGGACGGTCTGGTTCAGCATGGCCTCGCTGTTTCCGCCAACCGTCAATAACCGCGGCAACGGCAACCGCAAGGACATCATGCAAATCCTGGCGGATATGAAGCCGGCCTTCCTGCGTTTTCCGGGCGGCAACTACCTGGAAGGCAATACCATCGAGACGCGCTTCGATTGGAAGAAGACCATCGGCGACATCGCGCAGCGGCCCGGCCACATGAACGACGCCTGGCGATATTGGTCGTCGGACGGCATGGGGCTGCTGGAGTTTCTCCTGTGGTGCGAGGATCTGCACATGCAGCCGGTGCTGGGCGTGTATGCGGGTTATTCGCTGCGCCAGGTGCGCGTGAAGTCAGGCCCCGATCTCGATCCTTACGTCAAAGAGGCGCTCGAAGAAATCGAATACGTGATCGGCGATAGCAGCACCACCTGGGGCGCTCGCCGCGCGAAAGACGGGCACCCGGCGCCGTTCAAGCTCGACTATGTCGAAGTCGGCAACGAGGATCAGTTCGATCGCGAGCAGGGAAGTTACGCTGGCCGGTTCGCCCAGTTCTACGATGCCATCAAGGCGAAGTACCCGCAGATCAAAGTGATCTCGTCCACCGCGGCGGGATCGCGCGTGCCGGACATCATCGACGAGCATTACTACCGCCGCTCCGAAGATGAGATGGCGTCGCACGCGCATGATTACGACAACCGTCCGCGCACCGGGCCCAAAGTCTTCGTCGGCGAATGGGCCACGCGCGTAGGCGATCCGACTCCCACCATGAGCGCCGCATTGGGCGACGCCGCGTGGATGACGGGCATGGAGCGGAACACCGATCTCGTCATCATGTCGGCATATGCACCTCTGTTCGTCAACGTGAATCCGGGCGGGATGCAGTGGCGCACAGACCTGATCGGTTACGACGCGCTCACGAGCTACGGCTCTCCCGGATACTATGCGCAGAAGATGTTCAGCAACTACCACGGAGACGTCGTGCTCCCGGTGACGGCGCAGAATATTCCGACCCGGACCTGGCAGCCGCCCGCCGGTGGACGGCGCGGCGGGCCCAATGCTCCTGCCGCACAACCGGCAACTCCGCCGGCGCCGCCCCCGCCCCAGGAAGTTCCGACGCTGTTCTGGAGCGCGACGCGCGATACCAAGGCCGGAACCATCTATTTGAAGATCGTGAACCGCGCTGCCACAGCCCAGCCGGTACGTATCGAGATGAGCGGCCTGGCGAGCGTGGACTCCAAGGGGCAGGCCGTGACGATGAGCGCGAGCAGTCCCGAGGATACCAATTCCATTACCGAGCCCACGAAGATTGTACCCGTAACCGCGAGCGCGGACGGCTTGGGAACCAGCTTCAGCCGCACGTTTCCGCCGTATTCCATCACGGTCCTGCAAATGAAGGCTAAGTGAGGAATCCATGAAAATCTCCCGACGTAACTTCGCCCTATCCTTGGCCGCCGCGCCAGCCATCCTGCGCGGCCAGCCGAGCACCCTCCGCGCGCGCGTGAAGATCGACACCGAGCGCACGATCGGTGACATCGACCCCATGGTCTACGGCAACTTCATCGAGCATCTGGGCCGGTGCATCGATGGCGGCATCTTCGAAGAGAAGTCGCCTCTCTCCGACGCCAATGGTTTTCGCAAGGACGTGCTCGATGCCGTGCGCAAGCTGAACGTCACGCAACTCCGCTGGCCGGGCGGGAACTTCTCGTCCAATTACCACTGGACCGACGGCATCGGTCCGCGCGACCAGCGGCCGCCGCGCCTCGAAATGGCCTGGGGCACGGTCGAGAGCAACCGCTTCGGCACGCACGAATTCCTCAACTACGCGGAGATGCTGGGCACGCAGCCCTACATCTGCACCAACCTCGGCACTGGAACGTGGACCGAGGCGCAGCAATGGGTCGAGTACTGCAATTCGTCCGAAGATACGGCGATGACGCGCCTGCGCAAACAAAACGGACGCGCGGCGCCGTGGAAAGTTCAGTACTGGGGACTCGGCAATGAGATGGATGGTCCGTGGCAGATGGGCCATCGCAGCGCCGAGGACTACGGCAAGTTCGCGCTCGAAGGCGCCAAGCTCATGAAGTGGACCGACCCCAACGTGAAGCTGATCGCCGCCGGATCGTCCAATTACCGCCCCGGGTCGGACTGGACTTCGTGGAACCGCACCGTCCTGCAGTATCTCAACCAGCACGCCGACTACCTGTCTCTGCACCTGTACGTCGGCAACGCGAACAATGACTACGGCGATTTCGTGGCGAGCGCCGTGGAAATGGACCAGCGCACCAAGACCGCCGAGGGCATCATCGACGCGTCCCTGTCGGGCCAGCCCGGCAACCGCAAGATCTACATCGCCTGGGACGAATGGAATGTCTGGTATCGCGCGCGCGGCAACACGCAGCGCGGCCGCCGCATCCTCGAGGAACGCTACAACCTCGAAGACGCGCTGGTAGTGGCATCCTTCCTCAACTCATTCGTGAACCACGCCCACATCGTGAAGATGGCCAACATGGCGCAACTGGTGAACGTGATCGCGCCCATCTTCTCGAACGAGAAGGGCCTGTTTCTGCAGACCATCTACTACCCGCTGCAACTGTTCGCCAACAATACCAAGGGCAAAGCGCTCGACTTATTCGTGGACAGCCCGAAGTATAAGTCCAGGCGATTTGACGACGTGCCGTATCTCGATGTCTCGGCCGGATACGACAATGGTTCGCTGGTGCTGAACGTGGTCAACCGGCATCTCAATCAGGCCATCGAAACGGAGTTCGAGGCGGAAGACAAACAGTTCTCAGGCCCGGTCGCTGTCTCGGAAGTCAATGGTCCCGACATCAAATCCGAAAACGACTTCGACAAGACTACGGTGAAGACCGTGCAGCGCACCACGACGGCCGAACCGCACAAGCTCCGGTATAGTTTCCCGGCTCACTCGTATACCATGCTGAAGGTGAAGCTGGCCTGAGGTCCGCCGGCCATCGTCACTGCAGCGCCCAGTATCCCTCGCGCGTTTTTGCTTGAAGCTCCGGCCTCGCTTTCACTGCGACCCGGATCGTGTGGAATTGCCCTGCCTCACCGCCCTTCGGCTCGAAGCTGAGAATGTACTGGCGATGCACCTCTTCGCCCACCAGTTGGATGGCCTGCTCCAGAGCATTCTTCTTCAGGAAACTCAGAGTTCGTCCGCCGGTGGTCCTCGCGAACAGGCTGGAAAGATCAGGCTGATGCAGCCGCATCAATTCGCCGATCCCATAGATCAGACCGCCCGGGCCCAGATCGGGTGGAACCGGAGTATCGTCCGGAGCCGGGCAGGCGGCGCACTTCCGGACTTTGATCCGCTCCGCTTCGGGTTTCAGATCCTCAGCGGTTTTGGGCTTCACGGTGAACGGCTCCAGGAATGGCGAATAGGTCAGCCAATAAACCGCGGCATTCAGCCGCTGCACTCGCTCCATCACTTCGGCCAGCGTCGCCTGGCTCGAACGGTCGCGCTTCTCCGCGATCATAAGGATAATTCGCCGGCGCCCCAACGGCCGCCGTTCCAGCATCAAGAGCGCCTGGCGCAAGGCATCCAGCATGCGCGCGTCGCCGCCTTCCTTGCGCAGCATGCGCAACGCGTGAATCACGGAATCGGGCTTGCCGGTGAAATCCTGGTGGATCTTCACGTCGGTGCTGAACGAGATCACCGCCGATTCTCCAGCATCCGCCGCCAGCAACTGCGTAAACAGAATGCCGCTGCCGCCCAACTTGTCGATCACCGCTCCGGAATTCGAGTTGGTCTCGACCGCCACCACCAGGTCGATCGGATACGTCATCCAATCCATCTGTATCGTCTGCGGCACATTGTTGTCGTAGAGAATCAGGTCTTCGGGCGTTAGCCCGTCCACGTAGCGCCCCTTGGAATCTGTGACGGTGGTGGTCGCGACCACCAGTGGAACGGTGCTCTTGAACTGCCCCCAGCCCGTGCCGGCGAGTATGACGAGAGCGGCGGCAACATGCATTGGCGAAAGCCAAAGCACCTTTTGGGCCAACGCCGGGGACGCGCAAAAGTACTAGTAACCCTCCGGAAAGTGTCCGCGCGAAAAAACACTCGACGCTATATTTAAGCGACCGCCGCCAGACTCTTCTTGCATGTAGGCAGAATATGCGACATAAAGTAAAGAATGTGTTGTTTTGGGTGCTGGTTTCGTTTCGTGTTGTCCTTGGGCTGCTCGTCTGCAACTCCATGGGAAAGATCATCAGTTGATTCCCTGGCAGTAAAACAGTGATTGCCCGAACGGCCGTACTTCTCCTCTTACTCCTTGCCCTCGGGTCCGCTGCCGACAGCGATCCGGGACAACCGAAACGTTATCTTTCGCGACATTCTTCACGCGAGATCCGGATCGACGGCCGGTTGAATGAGTCCGATTGGGAAAATGCGCCGTGGTCGGATTTCTTCGTCGATATCGAGGGATCCAGCCGCCCGCTCCCGCGTTACCGTACGCGGATGAAGATGTTGTGGGATGACAACAACCTTTATATAGGCGCAGAGATCGAGGAACCCGACATCTGGGCCACGTTGACGCAGCATGATTCGGTGATCTTCCACGACAACGATTTCGAAGTCTTCCTCAACCCATCCGGAGACACCCGAAACTATTTCGAATTCGAAATCAACGCGTTGAACACATCCTGGGATCTGTTTCTTCCCAAGCCCTACCGGCAGGGCGGCAAAGCGGATAATACGTGGGAGATCCCGGGACTGCGCACGGCCGTCCACATCGACGGCACTCTCAATGACCCGCGCCGCAAGGACCGGCGCTGGTGGGTGGAGATCGCATTTCCGTGGAAGGCCTTTCAGGAACGCAGCGGCTTCGGCCGCCCCCGCGACGGCGACGAATGGCGCATTAACTTCTCCCGTGTCGAGTGGCGAACTGAAATCGTCGACGGCAAATACCGGAAACTGCCCGGGCGCGAAGACAATTGGGTCTGGTCGCCCCAAGGACTGATCAACATGCATGTGCCGGAGCGCTGGGGCTACGTCCGGTTCGTTTCACATTGACTCTACCGAGCCAACATCGCGAACCCGTACAGCGTGTCGCCCGCAGCTACTACCAGATACTGCGTGCCGTCCAATTCATAAGTAATCGGACCATTAGTCAAGCCGCTGCCCAGATTGGCATGCCATAGGGCTTCTCCGGTCACCTGATCGAGCGCCACCAGATTGTTCGCGCCATCGCCTGCAAACAGCAGCTTACCAGCCGTGCTCAACAGCCCTCCCCTGCCGCCACCCGCATCCCACTTATGACTCCAGCGGATCTTGCCCGTCTTATAGTCCAGCGCCTCCAGCATGGATTCGGACCAGCCTCCGCGATCGTTTCCGCCCCATCCCTCGGGCTTATCGCTGGGATCGTAAATGTAGTACACGCTGAATGCGCGGGAAGCGTTGACATAGAAGAGTCCCGTGTCCGGACTATAGGTCGGAGGCGGCCAGTTAGTTCCGCCGCCCTGGTTCGGTGACACGAGCGCGCCGTCGAGCTGCGGCTCTTTGGCGGGATTCGGAATTGGCTGGCCTTTGGCGTCGAGACCTTTCGCCCAATTCGTCTTGACGTACTCGCTGGTGACAATGTTCTTGCCGTTGATCCGGTCGAGCACAAAGAAGAATCCGTTTCGGCTCGCCTGCGCGATCAGCTTTCGCTTTTGCCCGTTGATCTCTCCGTCGAACAATACCGGCACTTGCGTGGCGTCCCAATCATGCGTGTCGTGCGGCGAGGGCTGGAAATACCAGACCATCTTGCCGGTATCCGCATTCAGCGCCACAATCGACTCCGTGAAAAGGTTGGCGCCCGGCCGTGCCTTACCCGCAATCACCGGTTGCGGATTGCCTGTGCCGACGTAGATCAGATTCAACTCGGGGTCGTAGGTGACAGGCTGCCACGTCATGCCGCCGCCGTGCTTCATGGCCTCCTCGTTGGGCCATGTTTCGGAGCCGGGTTCGCCCATCTTCTGCGGCACGACATACCAGCGCCACTGTACGTCGCCGTTCTCCGGATCGCGGGCTTCGAGGTAGCCGGGCCGGTCCAGATCGTCGCCGCTGACGCCGGCGATTACGTGATTCTTCAAAATCACGGGCGCCACCGATCCAAAGTAAAACTGGTCCAGATCGCAGATCGGCTTCCTCCATCGTTCGCGGCCGTCCTTCAGGTCCAAGGCCACAAGATAGCAATCCGGAGTCTCGAAGTACAGCCAGCTTCCATAGATACCGACGCCCCGATTGCCGATATGCTCGCCTCCCTTCGATTGCCATGGGTGGTGCCAGATTTCGCGGCCGGTACGCGCGTCCACCGCCCACACATGATCCGGGATAGTGAAGTAAAGGACGCCGTTGACTTCAAGCGGCGATGCCGAGACTCGACCGCCGCCACCCGCCCCTGTATTGATCCGATAGACCCATGCCAGGCTCAGCGAGTTGATATTCGAGGAGTTGATCTTGGACAGCGTGCTGTAGCGGCGTCCGGAGTAATCGCCGTGGTAAGTCGGCCATGAGTCGGTAGGCGGCCGGAGAAGCTTGGTATTGTCCAACGCCCCCTGCCCGAACATAGTCGCCGACAAGATTGCGAAGCAGCAGTAAGTCCGGAAGGATCTCATTTCAATGTCTCCAGGTAGGCCACGATGTCGTGCATGTTCTTGTCGGTGTATCTATCCAGTAACTGGATATGCGCATCGAACGGATTGCGCTGTTCTACTTTCACGGCGGGTGTTCGCTTCCAGGAGTGATACTCTCCCGTGGAGTCCCGCAGCGCGATGCTGAAGTCATCCAGGTGGACCAGGGTTCCGGAGATAGCTGCGCCCGAAGCCGGCGTCACCGTCACAGTGATGGGATTCGCCGGCGGACCGCCCCTGCCGCCGCGGCCCCCTCTGCCGCCAAACCCTCCGGCCATGGGGAACAGGAATCGCTGCTGCAAAGTCGGCGGGTCGTACTTCTTCCCGATTCCCGCCAGATCGCCCGTCGTCGAGTGGCACGAATTACACTTGCCTTCGCCGTTGAAATACACGGCTCCCGCCTTGGCATCTCCCGTAAGAACGTCCTGGATTCGCAGTGCAGCGCGCAGCGTCTGGTACAGCTCCTGGTGAATGAAATGGGAAAGATCCTCAATCTGGGCCGGGCCCAGATTAGCGACGGGAGTGGTCTGCGTGGGATGCCCCTTGCGCAGGAAAGGGCCGATCTCGTTCCCGTACCGATCGTGCAGGACGATCACCGAACGCACCAGATCGGCCCCCTTGTCGCCGCCCCTGGCATGCGTGCCGTGACAGTTGATGCACTCCGCTGCGTAGGTTTTCCGTCCCCGGTCCGCGGCCGCTACGTCGACTACATGCTTGTCATCCGATCCCGGTAGACCGGCCCGGCCACCGCGCCCCGCTCCCGGAGCCGGCCCCCCTCGACCGCCGCCGGGAGGCGCCGGCGCTTGCGCCCCTGGACCATACTGCGCCGCCAGATAATCCAATACCGCCGCCAGTTCTTCGTCGCTCCCTTTGGCACCCCGCTCGATCATGGCGGTGATCGTCTCTTGCCATTGTTGCCGCGACCGGCGCGTCACAAAGGCGTCGGCCGCGTGGCATGTGCCGCACACCTTCTGGAACGCTTCTCTCGATCTGGCGGCGGGCGCCGGCTGCGCATTCGCCTCGGTTGCCAAAAACAGAAGTGGCAAAATAAGCAGGTATTTCGCGTGTCGCATCCAATCCCCCAAAGCTGTTACTGTATCACTGGCTCGCTCGCCGCCGCGCCGCTATTGCTCCTGGATCGTCAGGTGCTGCCCCGCCGCGACATTCGTAAGTTTCTGCCGCGTTCCGCTCGGCCACTCGATTTCGACCGTGCTGGCGGCCGTGTCCGCACCGAGCCCGAACGTCAGCGCCAGGTCGCTCGCCGAGCAATAGCTCGATCCGCTATGCACCATCTGCCATTGCGTCCCGCCGGCGCTAGTGACGCGCGCCACGGCTCCGAGTGCGTTGCGATTGCTCTTGGTGCCGACCAGTTTGAGTTGCAGCCAGTGGTTCCGATTCCCACCGTCGTTGCGATAGAGGACTGCCGGCCCGTTGTTGGTGCTGAACAGAACGTCGAGATCGCCATCGCGATCGAAGTCCCCATAGGCCGCACCGCGCGCCACCATAGCGCGCGTGAACGCATTCACCTGCTCGAACTTGCCGCGCCCCAGGTTGCGCAACAGCAGCGGCACTTCCTGATATTGGATCTTCGGCTGTACCCGCCCGATCTCCTCTTCGATGTGGCCGTTGGCCGCCAGAATATCGGGGTAGCCGTCCAGGTCGTAATCCATGAAGAAGATCCCGAACGTCAGCGTCAGCAAGCTGGCTCGACCTACCGTGGACCGCGGCGCTTCATCCACGAACAGCCCCTTGCCCTCGTTGTGATACAGCCCCAACATCTGGTTCGAGAAATTTCCCACTATCAGGTGCGACCTCCCCGACCGATCGTAATCGCCCGCGTCGACACCCATGGCTCCGCGCGCCACTCCGTCTTCACCAAACGCCACGCCAGCCGAGAGCCCGTCCTCCTTGAACTTGCCGTTCTGCAAGTTGCGGTAGAGCTTGTTCGGCTGCGTATCATTGGCAACGAAGAGGTCTGGCCAGCCATCATTGTTGTAATCGAACACCGCCACCCCGAGCGACTTACTGGTTGGATCCCCCACGCCCGCCTTCTCCGTGACGTCTTCAAACTTTCCCCCGCCCAGGTTGCGATACAGCTTCGACGATGTGCCCTTGTACGATTCCGGGGTGCAGTACGATTTGGTGGCGCCATCGAGTGAGCACCACAGATCGCCCTGCGCCGTCCACTGGACGTAGTTCGCCACGAATAGGTCGATCTTGCCGTCGCGATCGAAATCGAGCCATGCCGCGCTCGAGCTGAACGCGGCGTTCTGCATGCCGGACTCGCGCGTCACGTCGCGGAAGCGGCCGCCACCCTCGTTGTGAAACAGGTGGTCGCCGCCCACCGCGGTCAAGTAGACGTCATCGCGGCCGTCGTTGTCATAGTCGCCGATGGCCACGCCGATCCCGTAAATCTCGACGTCCAAACCGCTGCCCTTGGTGATATCGGTGAACGTCCCATCGTGATTGTTGCGATAGAGCGCCGCCGTCGTGCGCCGGCCGCGCGGCGTCCAGTCCTTACCGTTGACCAGCAGAATATCCAGCCAGCCGTCGCCGTCGGCGTCGAAGAATGCGCACCCCGAGCCCATCGTCTCCGGCAGCCACTTCTTGCCCGCTTTGCCGGCGTTGTGCGTGAAGTGGATGCCGGCCGCGGCGGTGACGTCGGTGAATCGTACCGGCTCACTGGCCGCCGGTGACGGGAACGTCGCTTGGGGCGCGAGTAACCAAACCAGTAACGTGATCGTGAATCTGCTGCCTCTCATTGTTGTCCTCGGGACTCAATAACCGCGGCTTAGCGGTAAGCGCCTGTGCCGACTCATCCGCCTTGAAGCGGCGAAATAGTTTCTCTTCCCGCTCGGCCTTTTCGGTTTGACCGAGTCCCTTGTAGCAAAGCATCAAATTGTAATGCGCCTGCACGTCTTCCGGATCCACGTCGAGCGTCTTCTCCAGGGCAGCGACCGCGTCCGCATAGTGCCGATCCAGGAACAGGATGCGCCCGACCTGGTTGAGCGCCACGCGGTCGCGCGGATACTGGCGCACGGTTTCGTTCAGATTATTCAAGGCGCCCTCGTAGTCACCCGCCGCTTTCTGCACCATCGCCAGGAAAAACCGCCCCCGCGCCAGATCCGGCTTCAGCTCGAGCGCCTTGGCGACGAACGGCCGCGCGGCCTCCGTCTCGCCCTCCTGAATCAGGGCGCGCGCCACGTTGAGCCATCCATCGGCATAGCCCGGCTCGGCCTCGGTCACACGCCGGAACGCGTACTCCGCGCCCTTCAGGTCGCCCTGTAGGAGCAAGCCGATGCCCCAATCGTTCCACCGTTCGCGATCCTGTTTGCGCACTACCGGCTCCCAGCGAGTCTCGCCCAGTTGGATGCTCGCCGTCGCGCTCGCCAGCGTGACGATCGGCAGCGACGGCACCAGCGCCGAGTCGAACGTGTACTCGCGGCTGTCGAAATCGGTCCCGGCCGCGCCCGGCTTGGCCACGCCAGCAAACGTGAACTTCGTGTAATAGTGCGCGAATTTCCTGTAGTTGAGCTTGGTCTCGAGCGTGATCGGACCAGTGGCGTCGCGCGGAATTGGCAGGCGGAAGTGCACCGTGTCGGCCGCCCCCGGCGGAATCAGGCGAACATAAAGCACGCTACGCGTTTGCCACGCATTCCGTTTATTGATCGGATTTCCCTGGCCGTCGATCTGGAAAGAGCGGTAGAAGTGCGCGCCCTTCTCCACCGGACCGCGGCCGTTGTCCTCCACCGGCCCGCTCCATGCCAGAATGCGCCCCGCCGCGTCGCGCGCCTGAAATTCCAGCCACACATCGTAGCCATCCACCGTGCCGGCAGGGAAGAAGTGGCCGATCTTGCGCGTGCGAACCACGGCGTCGACACGCAATGTGGTGCCCGGTTGAAAGCGCACGCCCGGCGCATCGATCGGCGCCACGAGTTTGCCGACGTCGCGAACCACCACTGGCCCGCTCTGCTCGGATTCCTCTCCCACCGCGAAAGTGGAGGCCAGCGCCTGGGCGTCCGACGCCCGTCGCAGCATCTGCGGTTGGCCCTTGCTCTCTTCGACCGGAGACGCCGCGAACAGATCCACCGTGATGAATCCGTTTTTCAAGAATTCTTCCTCTGCGCGCAACTGCGCCGCATCGTTGTTCACGAATGGAATGGCGGTGTTCGCCGCCGGGAAGCGGTGCGAGTGCACCATCCCCTGCCGGTTGCCCGGATCGCTCGAAGCCACCAGCGGCATATGGCAATCCGAGCACGTGGAAGACTTCGGGGGATAGTAGAACGATCGCGCGCCCTGCCCCGACACGCCGCTCGCCTGCCAGTTGTCGTATTCATTAAAGCCGCGCAGCCAGCGATAGTGGTTCACCGGTTCGTCCAGGTGCACCTTGTGGCAGGAGGCACAATACTCGGGCGAGTCCTTCCGCATGAACGCCGGCATGAACGTGCGGCGATGCGGCTCCGGATTCAAATACGTGATGAACGCGTCGAGTTTACGGACCCACGGATTGCGGCTGGAAAGAGCGCGGTGCAGCGGCGGGTACATGATGGTGAAGTCGCCCTGACCCATCGAGCTGCCCACGTGCACGATCGAATGACACGAGACGCAGCCCAAACCATTCTGCGCCTCCTCCGTTTCCAGTTGGTCCTTGATCGGTTTTTCAAAACGGCCGTTGAAGAACACAGCGTGATCGTGACATCCGGCGCACCACTTGCTGCCCTGCGTGCCGCTCAACTCCTGCATGTGCAGGACGGTCCGCTTGTAGAACGGGTTGTTGAACGATGCGAAGTGATGCATCGAGCCCTTCCACTGGTCGTAGATATCCTTGTGGCATTCGCCGCAGAGCTTCGAATCCATGAAGAAATCCGAAGGGATCGTGCCGCCCGTGTTGGTTCGCGCCGAGGACGGCCAGAACGGCGACCGCGGGCCGCTGCCTTCTTCCGTCATCGACACCGGCACTACCTTGGGATTGCGGATGCGCGCCTCGGGAGTTCCCAGTCGCAACGCGACGGCCGCAACCGTGAGTACCGCGAGCGCGGCGCTCCACCGCGGCAGCAGGATCGCCAACCCCACCACAGCCAGTGTCACGTGCAGCAACAGAATCCAACGGTGCGGCAGAGTAGCTCCCGCGAAGATCAGCCAAGCGCCGAGCGCCCCAGCCAAAATCAGCGGCAGCACTCTCACGCTGCGCCGCCAGCGAAAGCCGAGCCACACCACCGCCGCCGCACCCAGCACCAGGTGCAACAGCACGTTCGCAATGTAGAAAACGGTCGGCGCCGGCAGCGCGGCCACGTACGCCGCGTTGAGCGCCATCACTAACAACAGCCACATCATTGGGTCGCCCCACCAAGGTGGTCGAGTCGGAAAAACGGGGACAGGCTTCGAAATTCCGCGCCGCTACGCTCCTGCAAACCGAAAGTGCCCCGATTCGGAATTTCGTTGCCTGTCCCCGGTTTTCCAGCGTCAGGGCCTAGCGGCCGGATAAGCCGCAGCGCCGGTCGCGTGTTGAAATCCTTACGATATTGCTCGTGAACCGCATCGTCGGGGTAGTGCTCATTCGAAGGATACGGATAGCGGCTCATCCCGTGGAACGGCAGCGGCTCCACCGTCGCCGGGAATGCGGTATTCGGGTCCGAATCCTTCGCCCACCCATCCACCTTCAGCAGGAAATCGCGTTTCCAGCCGCTAGGCACAGGCGCCAGCGCATGCGCGTTGAATCGGACCCGCAACTCGTCACCCGAGCCCATGAGAACCATCCGATCGTCGACGTCGAGCAACAATTCGCGCACGTCTCCATATCGCGTGTACTGCCCCACTGTCGGATTCCAGAACGAATTCGGCGAGACGCGATCGTAGAAGAACGTGTCCGGCTGCTTGCGTTCCGCGTCGATCTGCGAAGCCGAAAATCCGCGGAAATGCAGATCGGCCGACAGCAGAGGAAGCGCTCGCGGCCGAGTGTCCGCCTCGGAGGCGCCCTCACTCAGGAAGATCTCATCCCAGTAGACGCACAGACTGGTCACGATCCGCAGCTTGCGGCTCACCGAAAGAAATCGCAGATCGACCGCGATCGTCTTGGGCTTGCCGGCCGGCATTCCCATATCGTCGTTGACAGTTTTCCAGCGCCCCTCGGCATCCTGCATTTGCAGATACGGCATCACCAGCCCACCCTTGCTCTCCTGCGACGCCGCCCGGAACGTGCTGCCATTGGGCCAATCGACCCACCCGTTGAGCAGCAACACCGCGCGGCCGGAGAGAGCCACGTGGCCGAAGTCTATCTCCAAAGTGTGCGGCTTCGCAACACCTAACTCGGATCGGGCGAACCCAGTGGGATACTTCCGGTCTCGCGCCAGAAGCTGCGGAAGCACGTTGCGCCCCTCATCGTCACGCGCCGCCACCGGGTAGACCCGCTGCTTCACCTGGAACAGCCGGAACTCTGGATACGGTGGCCCCTTGAACTTTTCGTTGGTGAAGATCTCAGTCCCGTCCGGATGATCGACCGCTTGTAACTCCACCTGGTCGAGGTACGAAACTTCGCTCAGCTCCTCGGTAATCCGGACATCATACTGTCCCCCGGCCTCTTCGAGCGCAGCCCCGGGAATCTGGACGTACTCGTCATGATCCACCGGGAAGTAACTTCCTTCGCCGTCGCTCGCGCCCAGCGGCGCCACGCCCAGCACGTCCGTGATGAACTGGATCGCGCGGCCGTTCCACGTCCAGATCATCGGGCAGGACCCCGAGAGCCGTTGCGCCTCCTTATATGTATATGCGCGGTTGGTCGGCTGCTTGATTTCATTCTGGATGAGCCCGTTCGGCCACGTGATGCGAACCGCGTCCACCGTGGCGTAGGTCCCCGTGTCGAAAACCAGCGGCACTCCCTGGTACACCTGCATGCGGTAAAGCCCGCCGGCCTTGATCTCGACCTCAGCATCCTGCGCCAGTTTGAGGCTCTTGATGCCCTGCAGCCGAATGCGAATCCAGTGCCGATCCGAACGGCCGCGGTCGAAGGCGACGTGCACCTTCCCATCGGGCTTCACCTCCGCGCGGTCGATGCGTCCGTCATTGTTGAAATCGGCGGACACGCTCGCGGGCGACGGCCCGTCTCCTTGGAATGGACCCGCCGTGTACTTCCCGCCAAGCTGATCGCGATACAAAACCGCGGCGCGCTCGCGATAGAAAACCGCCAGGTCGAAGCCCTTAGTGTCCGGGACCACACGCAGCTTCGTGCCTTCATACGCCCGTCCCGTTTCGAATGGGAACTCGGCCGTGCGATCGGCAAATCCGGCCGCGCCCTCATTCCGCATCAGTGCGGAGGAGTCGCCCATCAATATCAGATCGAGGTCATGATCGTGGTCGTAATCCATCCACACTGCGCGCTCGAAGCGACGCTGCGGCAAGTTGGCGGGATGCTTTGTGAACCGCCCCTTGTCGTTGCGAAATAGCATCGGGCCGGCCTCGGTGAGGACAACCAGGTCCATCCAGCCGTCGTCATCGAAGTCGCCGGGCGCCACGGAAATGACTCCCGTGATGCCCGCCAGTCCGGAGTCTTTCACCGGCTCCACTCCGTGCCGATAGAGTGTGATCCCGCGCGACGACCATACCAGCAGGTCCGCATCGCCGCTCGCTGTCGAATCAATCGCCGCCACGCCCGCCGTCCGCGGATCCACCGTTTCATCCAGAACTCGCTCCTGGATCTCCGCTCCGGTTGCAAGGCGCGCCGGCGTGAACGGCACCGGCGGGTCGTAGATCTCGGCATAGCTGCACCAATCCACGTCTTCCGGAATCGCCGCGCCCTCCTGCTGCTTTTTGAGCCGCTGGAAAGTTTCAAGCGCCCGCGCCGCGTCGTCCGTTCGGCCCGCCTGGCGATAGACGTTGTACAACTGGAACTGCGCCGCCGCCAGAAGCGGATTCTGTTTGGCTGCCAGTTCGAACTGCGATAGCGCCCCGTTAGTATTCCCCTCGAGCTTGTAAAGCGTCCCGAGCTGATAGTGAATGATCGGCTCGTCGGGCGCCAGCTTCGCCATCTGCTCCATCTGGCCGATCGCCTCCGTCGTCTCCCCGGACTTCTTGTAATAGATTCCGAGATTGAACCACGTATGCGGCAGTTTCGGATCGCGCTTCTGCACGTCCTTCAACAGCGCCACGCCCTCGGCGGCCCTGCCCGCACGCAGCAATGCCAGCGCGTAGTTCAGCTTTTCGCGATTGGAATTGGGCGCCAGGTCGAGCGCCAGCTTGAACTCCGCCACCGATTCCTTCTGCGTGGTGGGATTCTCGTAGAACGCCTTGCCCAGGTTTCGATGCCGCGCGAGACGCTCTTCCACCGCCGGTTCGGCGGCGAAGACGAACAACGCAAATCCGGCGACGGCCGCACCCGATACCACGATTGCGAGCGTCCGCTTCATTGCCGCCCAGCCTCGCGCACCGCCACGTACCGATCGGCCGCGACATTTTCCAGACGCTCGACGGTCCCTGAGGGCCATGCGATCTCGATCGACTTCACGCGGTCATCCTTCCCTAGTCCGAAGTGCACGGCCTTTTCGCTGCTGCTGGCATATCCAACTGCGGTCGAGACGTGATTCCACTGCTCCCCCGAAGCGCTCGCGAGGTGAACGCGCGCGCCGATAGCGTCGCGATTACTGCGTGTGCCCGTCAGGATCAGGCCGAGCCAGTGATTGCCTTCGCCAGTCGTATTTCGCAGCAGAAGAGGTGGCCCTCCCAACCTCGTGACAACCGCGTCCACCCGGCCATCGCCATCCAGATCCGCGAACGCAGCGCCGCGGTACAGAGCCGGTGGACCGGTCTCGCTGGGTACGAACATACCACCGCCGCGGCCGAACAGCACCAGGTTGGGCTGGCGCGACTTGCGGCTGGAGTAGACCTCCGTGTTGTCCTGAACGTCGCCGCACGCGGCAAACAAGTCCTTGCGCCCGTCGTTGTCGAAATCGTATGCCCCCGCGCTCCATCCGCTGAGCGGAAACGTAACCGCGCCGATCCGGCTCCGATAGGTGATGTCCGCGAAGACGCCTTTCCCGAGATTCCGGAACAGCGGAAAAGTCTCGTTCGACAGGGCCGTGATAAAGAGGTCCGGCCGGCCGTCGTTGTCGATGTCGCGGAAGTCCACGCCCATGCTGGATAGGGCGCGGCCATCTTCGTTCATGGCGACGCCGGCGTGAAATCCGGCCTCCTCGAACGTGCCGTCGCCTTGATTGTGGAACAGGAAATTCGGGACGGTGTCGTTGGCCACGAAGACGTCCATGCGCCCGTCGCCGTCGTAATCGGCGAACGCGACCCCCATGCCCTTGCCGATGTGCCGCGCAATTCCGGAGCGTTCGGAGACATCCGTAAACGTGCCGTCGCCATTATTTCGATATAGCGTGTTCGGCAGGCCCTCGTAGGATTTCGGGTGGCAATACGTGCGGTAGGAGCCCGGCTCGCCACAGAACGGTTCCTTCGCGGGGTCCCATTTCACGTAATTCACCACGAACAAATCCAGCCGGCCGTCATTATCATAATCGAACCAGCCCGCCGAGACGCCCCACCTGCCCTGGTTCGCGACGCCGGCCTTCGCGGTCACATCCTCGAACGTACCGTCTCCTCGATTGCGATACAGAATGTTGCGGTTCACGCCCGCCACGAACAGATCGGTGAAACCGTCGTTGTCGAAATCCGCGGCCGCGGCCGCGATGCTGAAGCCTTCCCCGCGCACGCCCGCTTTCTCCGTCACATCCTCGAACGTGCCGTCGCCGCGATTGCGGTAGAGGCGGTTGTAAAACATCGGGCCAGTCTTGCGGAGCGAGGGCTGCTCGGCGCCATTGGTAAAGAAGAGATCGGGGCGGCCATCACCATCGTAGTCGAGCACCGCGACTCCGCCGGGCATGGTCTCGATCTGGTGTTTTTCGGGTGTCGGATTGTTATGCAGGACAAATGAAATGCCGGATTGCGGTTGCCGGTCCTCAAACAGAGCAGGCGTCGCGGCAATCGCCGCCAGGACCAGCACGCTTGCGACGACATAGCGCACCTCGCTATAGTAGCACCCAAGTTGGCAGTACGAATCCATTGGGTGTTCCTCGCCGCCGTGACCGCTCTCGCCCAGACATCCGACTATGACCGCGGTGTCGCACTCTTTCAAAAGGGCGACTACGCGGCGGCCATTCCGTTTCTGACGCGCGCCGCCGAAGCCCACTCGCAGAACGCGCAAGCGTGGAAGGCGTTGGGCGCCGCGCACGCCGCCGGAGGCCAGTATCACCAGGCCGAGCCCGCCTTCCGCAAAGCCTGCCAGCTCGACGCCAAGCTGCCGGACGCCTGTTATTACGAAGGCCGCGCATTGTATGCGCTCGATCGCTACCAGCCATCGCTCGAAGTGCTCGAGCGTGTAGCGCAGAGCGAACCGGGATCGTGGAAGGTTCGACTGGGAATCGCGCAGGCTCTCGAGGCGCTAGGCCGAGCCGGCGCGGCCGAGAAGGAATTCCAGCAGGCGTTGTCGCTCGCGCGCCAGTCTGACCCGCAGCCGGGCGTCGCATGGGGCAGGTTCCTAGTGCGCCAAGGCCGGTTCGACGAAGCCATTGCGCCGCTCGAAGAAGTGCTGAAACGGTTTCCCTCGTCGGCCGAGGCGCACGTCCAACTCGGACGCGCGCTCCTCGAACAGGTGAAACTCGCGGAAGCCATTCCGCACCTGGAGCGTGCGGTCGCCATCGATCCGCGATCCGCTCAAGGGCATCTGCTTCTCGCCAACGCATACGTACGCGCCGGCCGGGCAGCCGAAGCGCAGCCGCATTTCGAGGCCGCGGCCCGGAATGAGGAAACCTCTCGGACGTTGAGGTGACCAATCCGTGAATCATTGGATCTGGAAAACCGCCGCGGCTTTGGCCCTCGCCGCCACTACGATGGTGGTCGGGCGAATGGCCGGGCAGCAGGAACAGCCGCACCTCGCTCCACTGCCCGAGAGGACCGGATCGCTTCGAAAGGCCCTGCTGCTACTGCGCGAAGGCAAGGCCGCGGAATCCCGCAAGGAAGTCGAAGATGGGCGAAGTGCGAGGGCGGCGGCCCGCTATGACCAAGCTTCCCGGACGCTGAGGTGACCAATCCATGAATCGTTGGATCTGGAAAACGGCCGCCGCTTTGGCCCTCGCCGCCACCACCATGGTGGTCGAGCGGGTGGCCGGGCAGCAGGAGCACGAGCCGCACCTCCCTCCCTTGCAGGAGAAGACTGGACCGCTGCGAAAGGCCCTGCTGCTGCTGCGCGAAGGCAAGACGGCGGAAGCGCGCAAGGAACTCGAAGACGTGCGAAAACGCCAGGGCGCGGACGCCGAACTGGTATATCAGATCGCACGCTCGTACCTGCTGGATTTCTACAAAATCCAGGATCCGGAGAAGCGGCGGACCTCGCTCGGGCTGGCCATGGAAGCGTTGAACGAAGCCCTCAAGATCGATCCCGATCATATTCCGACGCTGCGCGCCAAGGCCGTCATCCACGCTCGCGCCGAGCTCTTGTACTACGATCCGAATCTCTCCTACCAACTGGCGGCACGCGTGGCGAAACTGGAGCCGCACGCCAACGCTTTCCTGCTCAATCTGAGCGAGTGGATGTCGGGCGAGGTGCGCTTTACGCAGGAGAGCGGCCACCGCGTGCCGCACGACCCTCTCATCGGACTCGACCGCTCGGTCGATCTCCTCGAACAAGTCATCGATAGCTCGCTCCCCTTCAGTAATGAAGAATCCGCGGCGCTGTTCCTGATGGCGAATTCGCTCGGGCGGCGAGGCATGTTTCCAGAGGCGATCGCGTACTATAAACAGGAACTGCAGCGGAACCTCACACTCGATCAACGGATGTCGGTGCTGCGTGAAATGGGCACGTGTTACTACCGGCTCGGCGACTATGTGGAAGCCGCGCGCCAGTTCTACGAGGCCATGCAGCAGCGGATGAATTCCGTGGACCAATGGCTGTTCCGGCTGGCGCTCGACCAGACCCCGGGTCCACGGCCTCCACTGCCCCAAACAGCTCTGTTTTCGCTCGAGGAGCCCAAGATCGACCCCGCCAATCCGCCGCTGCTGGCATTCGAAGACATCGCTCCGAAGTTGGGCATTCATCACCTGAACGGCAACGGAACCTGCGCGTGGGGCGACCTCGATGGCGACGGCAAGCCCGATCTGATCGTGTCCGGGTCCGGCACCTTCATCCGCGTCTACCGCAACGAGGGCGACAAGTTTACCGATGTCACGGCGGAAGTCGGCCTGGCGAATGTCCCCTCCGGTTACTCGCTCAACCTGATCGACTACGACAATGACGGCTGGCTCGACCTCTTCATCTCGCTGAACGGGTGGAGCGGGCCCATGCCGGACCTGCTATTTCACAACGAACACGGCAAGTTCGTGGACGTTTCGAAGAAGAGCGGCCTCGACGACCCGGGCTCCGGCTTCATCTCCCTCTGGGGTGACCTGGACAATGATGGCTGGCTGGATGTCGTCATCGCCAATGGTGTGCTGCAGGAAGGCAGCGTCACCCAGATCTACCGCAACAACCACGACGGCACGTTCACCAACATGACGAAACAGGCGGGCCTCAACGAGCCGCCTTCTTACGGCGCTATCGGAATCGCGCTGGGCGATTACGATAAGGACGGCCGCCTCGACATTCTCATCAACGGCCGCGAATCGGCGCCCGACCGGCTCTACCACAACGACGGAAACTGGCATTTCAGTGAAGTGGCGCGAAAGGCGGGAGTCGTGCAACCGCCGCACAACGGATTCGTCTGCTTCTTCTTCGATTACAACAACGATGGCTGGCCTGACATTCTCACCACCAGCCTGGCGCCATGGGAAGCCACGGTGGAGGGGTTGAAGCGGGGATACGCGCCGGCCAGTGCCCTGCGCATCCATCCCGACGCCAGCCGCTTGTTCCGCAATAATGGCGATGGCACGTTCACCGACGTGACCTACGCGTCCAAGCTCTACTACCCGACGGGAACGATGGGCGCCGGCGTCGCCGATCTGGATAACGATGGCCACGTGGATGTGTATCTCGGCACCGGCGATCCGCAATTGAGCCGTCTCGAGCCCAACCGCTTCTTCCGGAATAACGGCGACGGAACATTTTCCGATCTGACCGGCTACGTCGGCTTCGCGCGCCCGGGCAACAAGGGCCACGGCGTGTCATTCATCGATATCGACGAGGACGGCGACCTCGATATCTTCGCGCAACTCGGCGGCCATTACCCCGGCGACCACACGTACAACGCGTTCTACCGCAATCTCAAGGGCAACCAGAACAACTGGCTGGAGGTGGACCTCCGCGGCGTGCAGAGCAATCGGCTGGCGGTGGGCGCGCAACTGACGGTGAAAGCCGGGGACCTGCTGGTCTACCGCGAAGTGAAAGGCAGCGAGGGTTTCGGCGCCACCAGCCAGTACCGGCAGCACTTCGGCCTGGGTAAAAAAGACAAAATCGATTCGCTCGAAATCCGTTGGCCGAGCGGCGCGAAGCACCAATTCACAGTCCTCTCCCCCAATCAGATTATTTCGGTCAAGGAAGACGCGCAGGATTTTCAGCGGGTGAAATAGAAAAGGCGGCCCGCTGCCGGGCCGCCTTCGAGCTTACAGGGTCTTTCTGACTGTCTCTACCAGTAGAACTTGAACCGCACCTGGACCTGGCGAGGCAGCATGTTCTGCGTCGACACCGTAGCCGGAATCACGCTGCCGAAATTCGCGTTCTCGATGCTGGTGCTGATATTGTCGCGGCCGTAATAATTGTGGTTGAAGACGTTGAACGCTTCGAACCCGAACTGGGCTCGCATCCGCTCATTGATCTTCGTCGTCTTGAGGATCGACATATCCCACTGGAACGCATGGTGAACGCGGATCTGGCCGGAACGGAACGGGGTGAACCGGGGCGCGAAGTTGGTGGTTTCAAGCCACGCATAGTTGCCCCAGTTGTTGCTGAAGTCCGCGCCGCAGCCGAGACCGAGACTGGCCGAGGTCGGCGCGATGGCCCCGGTGTTGGGATCCTGCTTCAGAACGCAGGGATTCCATTCCCGCACCTGGTAGGCCTTCCAATCGACCGTGCCGTTGTAGGGTCCGCCGGCGGTCTTGGCGGGGTCCTTCAGCATGATCCCGTTGCTCGGCAGATTCGCCGGCAAGCCCTTCAGCGGGTCAAGGAAGAACGTAGTGTACTCCCAGCCCGAAACCAGCTTGTCGACGAAGCCATGGGCGTTCGAAGCGAATTTCTTGCCCTGCCCGAATGGCAACTGGTAGATCGCCGACACCTTGATCACCTGCGGGCGATCCAGCGTGTACGGGCCCTGCTGATACGTCTGTGTGTACGGGTCGTTCAGGCCCCACTCCTCGATCTGCTTCGAGAGCGTGTAATTGGCGAGGATGGTGATGCCGCCACGTATCCGGTGGTTGTAGTTGATCTGAAGCGAATTGTACTTGATGTACGAATCGTTCCGGCCGAACTGCGTGATGGTGCCGGCGCTCGCGAAGTTTTGTCCACCGCTGGCATTGCCGTACTGCGGGAACGGGGTCAACAGCCGCCAGAGCGAGATGCTGGTTGCCGAGAAGTCGTTGGTTCCGGCAAACTGCGGCAGGCCCTTGAACGGGTTCGGCACCTGCTGGCTGCAGACCTGCGCATTCCCGCCTTCCAGGTAGTTGCACGCCTTGCGCACAGCCAGGCTTGGAATGTTGTAGTCAGCCTGCATGTTGAGGTTGTAGCTGCGGCTGCCGACGTATGAAGCTTCGAGCGTAGCGTTGCGGTTGACCTGGAACTGCAGGCCCAGAGAGAACTGCCAGACGCTGGGGGTGACGAAGCCCGTGTCGAACCAACTGGGGTTCCTGCCCACGAAGGTCGCCGCGCCCGCCGAGGAGCCAGTCGGCGACAGGATCCCGGTCGGATACGGGTTGCTCAGGATGTTCGCGATCGGCGTGCGGTTGCCGTCGTTGGAGTTGACCAGACTGGTGCTGGTGCTGAAACCGTTGGTCTGTTGCCAGTCGTTGGTCGGGTTGGAGTAGTATTGGCCGAAGCCGCCGCGCACTACCATTTTGGAACTGAGTTGGTACGCGAAGCCGGCACGGAGGCCGATGTTATTCTTGTCCAACGGGAACGGCCGGCTGCTGGTCCCTCCCGCTCCTGCGAAAGTGAGGCCACCCTTCAGGTTCGCCAGGTTCTGATACGCCTGGGTTGCGAGGCTGGCATATTGCGCCGGCAGCGTCGCCGGAATCCCTGCGATCAGGCTCGGAATGCTGGGCGCAACCAGCGCTCCCACCGGGTTGGCCGCTGTCGGGTTAAAGGCTCCGTTCTGGCGGCTCCACTTCTCGTACGGCGCCGGCGTGAAATCCCAGCGGACGCCGAGGTTCAGGGTCAGCTTGCGGGAAACCTTCCAGTCGTCGTTGAGGTACGGTGAGGCGTACCACTGCTTCCACCACGGGAACAGCGGGTAGTTGGAAGAGCCGCTCACCAGCCCCAACAAGAACGAAGCGTATCCGTCACCGGCGGTGGATTCGCTGACGTTGTACACTCTTTGCGTCCACTGCGTTTGCCCGGTGAAACTGAGGATGTCGCCGGTGTTCTGGGTCTCGTAGTTAATCTGCCGGATATCGAAGCCGGCCTTGATCGTGTGCGGCCCGTGAACCTTGGTGGCGCTCGTCATCAGCTCAAAAGTGTTGCTGTAGTTGTTGCTCTGGCTGCGGCCCAGAGCCTGGTAGCCGTTTTCGAAATTCCACCGTCCGAAGTAGACGGGGCTCGGCAGTTGGCTTAATAGAGACTTCGAAATTCCCAGGCTGGTCAGGTCGAAGCCTTCGTTGGCGCGGCCGAAGCCCTTCTCGATGAAACGGTTGAATGACGCGCGCGCGTTCAGGATCAACGTCGGAGTCATGGTGCCGACCCAGTCCGCCACGTAGGCGTCGTTGATGCGCTGGAACGGCTGCTGTCCGTCGGTGCCCGGCTTGTTGTCGATGCCGTTGACGGCGCGGTCTTCCGTACGGTCGTTCGAGAGGTGACGGAAGAACGCGCGATGCTTGTCGCCGAAGTTCCAGTCGAATTTCATGATCAGGTTATAGAACTTGTCCTTGTCGTAGAAACCCGGGATCAGCAAGTTCCCGTTGGCGTAGCGGAATCCGGCCGGCGCATCGCGGTTCGGATCCGGCATGAACTTGGTCACTGCTTTCGCGATGGGGCTGATCAGGTTCTGCGGGATCGCGTTGTTGGCGAACGGCACGCGTGCGGTGAGCACATTTCCGGCCGCATCATAGGTCGCCGACAACGGATCGTAGATCGTGACCTTCTGCCCGGTCGAGTTTACCAGCTTGGAGAAGTCCCCGTTTCGCATTTCCGCCGTGGGGTAAGAAACAATCAGCGGGTTGGGAGTTCCTTCGCGGTAGTTTTCGAACGCGCCCATGTAGAACAGCTTTACCGGGCCGTCCTTGCGGAGCAGGTGGGGGATGCGGACCGGTCCTTCCAACTCGAACCCATATTGATCCAGATAGTGAGTCGGCCTGGCCGTCCCGGTGGCGTTATTCTGGAACGTATTCGAGTCCAGTTGCGACCGGCGCATGAATTCATACCCGGTTCCATGGTGCTGGTTGGTGCCGCTCTTCAGCACGACGTTCATGATGCCGCTGCCGGTGTGCCCGTACTCGGCGTTGTACATGTTCGTCATGACGTTGAATTCCTGTACGGCATCGACGATCGGCACCGCGGCCACGTTGTTGCCGCCCATCTGCCCGTTATTCGAGGCGCCGTCGAGGAAGTACTCGGAAGACGAATCGCGTCCGCCGTTGATCGACCATTGCGCGATCGCGCCGTTGTCGAACGGGCGCTGCCAGATGGCCGCACCGTTGAAGGTCACGCCCGACATCATGGCGCCGAGCATGAACGGGTTGCGCGCGTTCAGCGGCATTTCCGAAACCTGCTGCTCGGTGACCAATCCGCTGCGGGTCGCGCTCTGCGTGTCCAGCATGACGGATTCGGCCGTTACTTCGATGCTGTCGGTCACGGCGCCGACTTCCAGATTGATGTCGATGCCCGCGACCTTCGCCGCCTCCAGCGAAATCTGGTCGCGGATAAACTGTTTGAAGCCGGCCGCCGACGCGGTCAACTTGTAATTGCCCGGGCGCAGGAACGGTATGGCATACGCCCCGGACGAATCGGCTACGGCTGTTGTCGTTTCGTTATTGTCCACGTTCGTGGCCACAATCTTGGCGCCCGGCACTGCCGAGCCCGTGGCATCTAAAACGTGACCTGAGATGGTAGCGCGAAATTCCTGTGCCTGCAGTGCGCAACACAGGAGGAGCGGGACTGACAGCAGTCCCAGCATTCTTTTCAGCATGGAAATCCCCCTTTGAGCAATCAAAGTTGACCGTAACCAAACGTACCCCAAACGCTTCCGGAGACCTCCGGGTACTATATCGCGGCTAGAGCGATAACGCAATGGTCTTGTGGCAACTAAGTCACTATTCTGTGCCGTTATCGTACGCAACGATCGGAATCCACAAATACAGATGTAAACGATTCCATTTTCGGGAGATCCGGCGCCCAAAACGGGCCTTTTTGCGCATGCCCACCCGACCCGTGTCAGACTTGTTTCAGAGAGCCGATGAACGAGATCCTGACCTTACCCGCAACCTGCCAGGCACAGCTTATTCGCACCCGAAAAATCTCCTCCCGGGAGCTGATCGAGGCTCATTTGCGGCAAATTGAACGCGTGAACCCGAAGGTGAACGCCGTTGTCGAGGTCCTGGCGGAGCGCGCTCTGGCCGAAGCCGGGGCCGCCGATGCCGCATTGGCTTCCGGCAAGGCAATGGGACCGCTCCACGGAGTCCCCTTCAGTATTAAGGACTCCCTGGAGCTGAATGGCACCGTCTGCACCGCCGGCACACTGGGCCGCCGAGGCGCCGCGCCGTCAACGGCCGATGCGACGGTGGTGGCGCGCCTGCGGCGAGCCGGCGCCATCCCGATTGCCAAAACAAATCTCCCGGATATGTTGTTTGCCTTCGAGAGCGACAACTATCTCTTCGGCGCCACCAACAATCCCTACGATGCGGCCCGCACAGCCGGGGGAAGCAGCGGCGGGGAGGCTGCGCTGCTGGCCTGCTGTGGTTCGCCATTCGGTCTGGGAAGCGATGCCGCCGGCAGCGTGCGCGTCCCGGCGCATTTCTGCGGGATCTCGAGCATCAAGCCGACCTCCGGCCGCCTCCCGAGAACCGGCCACTTTCCGCCCGCCGGCGGCTGGATCGAAACCCTCTGGCAGATCGGCCCGATGGCGCGCCGCGTCGAGGACCTCTGCACCCTGATGCCGCTTCTGATCGGTTCCGGCGATCGCGATCCGACCGCGATCGACATGCCATTCTCCGATCCGGCCGGCGTGGACCTGCGCCCGTTGCGCGTTGCGTTCTATACGGGCAGCGGCGTCGCCCGTGCTTCGGACGAAGTCGCAGCCGTCGTGCGCTGTGCCGCGGCGGCGCTATCGAGTGCCGTCCAGAGCGTGGAAGAGGACCAGCCGGCCTGCCTGGGCGACGCCTACGATCTGGAGATGAAGCTCCTGGGCGCCGATGGCGGCGATTCCCTGCGCGCCTGGCTGTCCGAGCTCGGCTCCACGCGTCTGCATCCTTTGCTCACCGGATGGGTGGAGAAACTCGAACCGTATCGCACCACGCTGGCCGGGTTCCAGGATTACTGGAGAGCGTTGGACAGCTACCGGTCCGCCATGTTCGCGTTCCTTCGCAGCTATGACGTGATTCTCTGCCCGGTCTACACGCAGCCGGCGCTGCTGCACGGCGCCTCGATTCAAAACGAGAACTTCCTCGGGTTCAGCCACACCATGGCGTATAACGTGACTGGGTGGCCGGCGGCCGTGGTGCGCTGCGGGGAATCGAGCGGCGGACTGCCGATAGGTGTGCAGATTGTCGCGCGCCCGTGGCGGGAGGATCTTGCGCTGGCCGTCGCATGCCGGCTGGAACAGGAATGCGGCGGTTGGAAGGCTCCGCTCCTGCACGGCTGAGATCGAAGACGCTCGGCGACACGGATGTGCTTACGCCTTCAGCGCACCCTCCACCGCCGCTATCAGTTGATCCGGTAGAAACGGTTTGGAGAGTATGGGACAGTTTCCCGGCCCGTTCTGATCCTGGGACGCCCGGCCGCTCATCAATAGAATTTTCTTGGATGGATCGCGGGTACGAATGCGAGTCGCCAGTTCGATGCCGTTCATCTGCGGCATATCGACGTCGGTAAGCACCAGGTCCAGGTTTGCGCGGTAAGAAGAGTAGACCATGAGACCCTCCAGGCCGTTGGAGGCCCACAGTACCTCGTGACCGTGCTGCTCCAAAAGCATTACCACGAGTTGCCGAACGCCTTCATCGTCGTCAACTACGAGCACCGCAGCCATACCGCTTCACCGGCCTCCGGGAGGCCAGCGGAGGTGTAGGTCCAGAAAAATCAACGTCACCAGTGTGGCGCCGGTGGTCGACATGATTAAGGAGAGAACCTCGCGGGCGCTGAACGCCTCGATGACGCCGGCGATATCCGTCCAGCAGTCGAACCACATCACCACCGCCAGAAAGGCGTAGAACCACTTCTGGTAGATCAAGCCTCTGACCAGTTTCCTCATCGTTCCCCCAGTGCGTGAGCGGGCCCATCCCGAGAAAATGTAGGCGCCAATACCCAAGTTCCCCGACGCTTCAATCCGCCACCGCGCCCGCGGTCGATTCGCCAGGCTTGGGTCAACACTCAACAAGGTGTGGATGTTATGTGCGGCCAATCCGTTGCAAGACTTTGGTCCGCAATACGGACGGCCGACTCTTAGAAGCAACGGTCCTCACCGGCGTTGTCCGGTCCGACGCGGTTCGCGTCTCCAAGAAACTGCAAGGCAGCCGGCGCTGCTGCACGGCGCCTCGATTCAGGACGAGACCTTCTCGGGTTCAGACACACCATGGCGGGAGGATATTGCGTGCCGTCGCATGCGGGCTGGAACAGGAATGCGGCGGCCGGAAGAGAGAGTTCGCCGAAGTGAAGACATAGATGTCAATATCAACTTACACCCAGCGGGTTCAGGGGCGATGCGCGAAGTTGTTCGTGTGCTTTCGGCCAGCGTGGGTAGCGGATCTGGCGTTCACGAACTAACTGCACTACTCGTATCGCAGGGCCAGTGTTGGCGGAATCCGGGATGCTCTTCGGGCGGGCACGTAGGCCGCCAGCATGGTCACCAGAAACAGCGACGGCACGACGACGACATACGCCCAAACATCGACTCCGCCGATGTTGAACAGCATGGAATCCAGGAGCCGGTCGATGGCAAGTCCCATCGCCAGCCCAATCGCCGTTCCCGTCCCCACCAGCACAAGCGCCTTGCCCATCACCAGTCGCAGCACGTCACGCGGTCCCGCACCCAGTGCGATGCGAAGGCCGATCTCGCGGGTTCTGCGGCTCACGTTGTACGCGACCAGTCCGTACAAACCGGCGATCGCCAGCAGCAGGCCCACCGCCCCCATGGCGCCGACCAAGCCGATCGCGACTCCCGGGCCTTCCACGGCGCCGTACCGGTACAATTCCTCATAACTCCTGGTCTGCAACATCGGCAGGTTCGGATTGAGCGCGCGGACAACGTCCTTTACCGGCTGTACCAATTGCAGCGGACCGCCGCTCGACCGCAACAGCAGGACCATGCGCGACATAGGGTGCTGCGCCAGCGGCAGATACACGAAATCGACCGGTTTTTCGCTCGGGTTTCGATACTTGATGGTCTCGGCGACGCCAACAATCTCGACCAGCGCGCCGGCGCGGCTATCCAGCCGGATGTGTTTGCCCACTGCATCAGCGCCCGGCCAATAGTGTTTCGCGAACTGCTCATTCACCACTGCGACACGCGGCGTATCCGCGGTATCGGACGCCAGGAAGCCGCGGCCGCGCAGAACGGATACGCCCAACGTCTCGAAGAATCCTTCATCGACGGTGTCCATGATCGAATTGAAGTTCTCGCGGTCGCGCGGCATCTGAAAACCTCCCGGCACGAAGACGAGAAGGTCAAAGTTTTCCAGGCCGAGCGGAGGGTGGTGCGTGAGAGTCGCGCTGCGAACTCCGGCCACTCCCCGCGCACGTTCGGCCAGGAGCTTGTAGAACCGCTGCGTCTGGGCTGCGTCGTACTGCACCAGGCGCGGATCGAACCCTGCCAGCAGGAGATGATCTTTCGCGAATCCGGTTCCCTCAACCAAGCCATGCCGGAAACCCCGGACCATCAGAAACGCTGCGGTGAGCAGCATCAAGGACATGGAAACCTGCGCCACCACCAACGCATTCCGGCCCCACCCGTGTTTGCGTCCAGGCACGTCGACGTCGGCCGCCTTGAGCCCGTTCAACAGGTCCGTGCGAGTGCTCTGCAGCGCCGGCGCCAAGCCGCAAAGGAGCGCGCTCAATAAGGAGAGCGCGAGGCTTGCCAGCAGCACGCGCGTGTCCATCCGGAAAGGGACCGTGACCGGCAATTCGGCGGGAATGCTGAAAGTGCGGAAGAACTCTATGCCCACGTACGCCACCGCGATCCCGCCCAAGCCACCGAGGCAGGCGAGAATCAGGCTTTCCGTCAACAGCAGCCGGACCAGCCGGAAGCGCCCGGCGCCCACGGCCAGCCGTACGGCGATTTCCCGTGTCCGCGTCCGCGCACGGCTCAAAAGAAGTCCCGCAACATTGGTGCATGCCACCAGCAACACAGCCAGGGCGAGGATGGCAAAGATCACGATGAATTTCCACGGGCCGCCACCGGCATCGTCTCGAGTCTGCATCTCGAACTGGGTGTGCACCGCCGCGCCGCGGTTGCGATTGAGCTGTGGATAGTCGCGCTCGAAGTTTTGCGCGAGCACGGTGAGTTCGCTGTGCGCCTGCCGCAGCGTCGTGCCCCGTTTCAAGCGAGCCTTCACACTCAAGTCGCGATCGTCCCGGTCCTCAAAGAAATTCTTCTGGGAATCGGTCGAAAACACCGGCGCCATTGCCAGCGGCATGTAGAAGTCGGCATTGGAGAATAGCAGCATTCCCGGAAACGACTCCGGCGCTACGCCAATCACCGTGAAGTCCCTGCCGTTCAGTCGAATCGTCCTGCCTACGACCGCGGGATCGCTCGCGAATTCGCGCTGCCAGAATTCCAGCCCGAGCACCGCCACGGCATCGCGGCCGGGCGCCTGATCTTCGTCCTCCCGAAACCCGCGCCCCAGCCGCGGCTCCACGCCCAGCACGCGGAAGTAGTTGCCGGAGACCATCATTCCGCTCCTGACCCGCGGTGTGGCTCCGGCTTCGGCGCTGAAGCCGACGCCCCGCAAAGGTGCGTTGGCGACCACGCCGCTGTAGCTTTTCGTGTGATTGCGGATGTCCAGATATTCGCGATACGAAAAACCATCGAAGCTCCTCTCATGGGAAGTGCTCACCAGGCTGAGCACGCCGCTCGCATGCGGCACCGGGTACGGCCTGAATATCAGCGCATCGACCATACTGAAAGTCGTCGAGGTCATCCCGATCCCCAGCGCGAGCGTGATCGCCACGAACGCGGTGAGTCCGGACGTGCGGCGCAGGCTCCGAACCGCGTAGTGCACGTCGTCGAGGAAGTCCGTCAACCAATTTATGCCCCGCATGTCTCTCATCTCCTCTTTCCGTTGTTCCAGTCCGTCCATCGCGCGCATCGCCCGGTAGCGCGCCTCTTTTGGGGAAAGCCCGTGGGCGATGCCTTCCTCGATCTTGTGCTCCTGGTGGAACCGCAGTTCCTCGTCGAGTTCCTGTTCCACACGACTGCGGCGCAGGATGGACCTGAGCCGTAAGCGCGCCGTGAACCACCAGTGCTCTATCCGCATGGCTCTTCCTAAACCCCCGAAAGCTGGATGACGTGCGAGATGGCGGCCGATAGCCGCTGCCAGTTCGCCGCCTCCGATTCGAGCTGTTTCCTGCCCAGACGGGTGAGCGAATAAAACTTTGCCCGCCGGTTATTTTCGGTTTGCTTCCACTCGGCTGTGATCCAACCCTCCTGCTCCAGCTTGTGCAATGCAGGGTAGAGGGAGCCTTCGCTGACCTGCAGCACGTCTCCGGAGATGGATTTCAGGCGGAGACTGATGGCCCACCCGTGCAAGGGCTCCAGCGCCAGCATTTTCAGGAGGAGCAGATCAAGGGTGCCCTGGACGAGGTCGTTCGGCTTACTCATATCGGTTTCCTAGATGAGTATGGAGCAGCTTCTCTCGGTAAGCAAGGGGAATCTGGCGTTAGCGGAGGGGAAGAGCAGCCCGAAATCTCCCGCGAACGGCGCGCTCGCAGTCACCGATGAAGGCGCGTGCGCGTCCGTCTACACATCGAGCGGCGCGGAAAACGTAGCCTTGAGATTCTCGGTGAGCCCGTACGGCAATTGCGCTTGCATCATGCCCGAACCGCCCCGCCGGTTGAAGCCGAGGTTGAAACTCCAACCGCCTTTTGGATCCGCCGGCGTGGCCAATCCAAACACTGGCTCATGATCGGCCGCGCATGCCAGGGGCGCGGCTGCGAACCAAGCCGGCAGGCTAACGCGCACCGTCATCACAGGAAGAGTCGCGCGCTGATCTGGATCACGCGGCCGGGGGTGGAGGGTTCCGTGATGGTGCCGAACTGAGCAGTGTTGACGAAGCGGTTCGGGGTTCCGAGATTCACTTTGTTCAGGGCATTGAAAGCCTCCAAGCGAACCTGGAACCGGCCCTGTTCGGTCACTCGAAAGCCGCGGCTGATCGCGAAATCGAGCGTCTGCATGCCCGGACCGGACACCGTATTGCGGCCCACGTTCCCGAATGTATAGGGGGCGGGCGTGGCGAACGCCGCTGGATTGAACCACTCTTCCGGCCTCTTGGTGTCCATTCCAAAAACCGGCTGGCCGGTATAGTTCGCGCGGACCGGATTCTCGCCCAGTACGGTGCCGGCGTTCGCCGAGTCGCCGAAAACCGAGATGGTGAAGGGGAAACCGGTTTGCGCCTGATAGATGGTGGAAAGCTGCCAGTTGCGAGTCAGCGTTTCCGCAAGCTTCCCTCTCCTGTAAGTGTGAAGATCGTACACGGCGCTGAGCACGAAGCGGTGGCGGATGTCGCACGCGGGACCCTTTTCGGATCGGAGGTCGTTGTTGTTTTGGGGAATCGCGGCCTCGAACATCGGCGACCGGAAATCCGGCGCATCGCTCAGATTCTTGGCCCAGGTATAGTTGGCAAGCACACTCAGGCCGTGCGAATAGCGGCGCCGCAGATTGATATACCCTGAGTCGTACCAGCTCCTCGCGGTATTCTCCAGCCAATTCAGCGCGCTGATCCGGAACGTTGTACTAGATACCGTCACGTTCGGCGCGAAGACCGTGCCGGGTAGAAAGCTGGCGCTCTGGTAAGGACGCCGCGGCTGTACCAGTCCGGGCCCCGGCAGTGCGTTGTTGATGAGGTGGGAGCGTTGCAGGTGAAAACCGCGGGCGCCCTGGTAGCCGATCTCGACCGTGGTCTCCTTCCCGAGACTCTTCTCGATGGAACCGTTCCATTGCGACACATATTGCGGCTTCTGATACGGATCGAACGACGCGAAACTGGTGACCGTGGTTCCAAGCACCGCCGGCGCGAAGTTGAAGCTCGCGATCGACGGAACAAAGGCATCGCTCTGATTGGTCTCCGCGAAGATCACGGGCGCGTTGTGCAGCATGTTGCACCACGTGTTCATGTCGACAGGGGTGTAGAAGATTCCGAAGCCCGCGCGGAAGACCAGTCCGGACTTAGGCGCCTGGTGAGCGATCCCGAACCGCGGTGCGAATCTCAACTTGTTGGTATTGAGCAGCCCTCGCTGGGTCCCCAGTTGTCCTCCGATGTAAGCCGTCAGCGCGGTGGGAGAAACGAACAATCCGGCCCAGTCGTTCGAGATGTCGATCAGCGGGCTCATGTATTCGTAACGCAATCCGAGACTGATGGTGGTCTGCGTTGCGATACGCCAGGTGTCCTGCACGAAGGCATCGGCGTACCATTGACGAAGATTCATATGCGGCGACCCCACCTGGCGCTGGCGGACGGCCGGCAATTCCAGCAGATAGCTTGCCAGAGCCGAGCCGGTACTGTCATTGGTCGCGGTGCGCGTGGTGTATCCGTTAGTGAATTGATAGTAGCCCCGGCTCAGGACATAAGCCCACATCGGCCAGATGAAGCGGCGAACATCAGCGCCGAATTTCAGACTGTGGTTGCCGTGATGCCACGAGAGCGACTCGCGGCCTTCCACGATGGTGTCCCATGACTGCATAGGCGTCGCCTGATAGGTATCGCCGATCGGCGTATAGCCCTGGATGTTGAAATAGGGAGCGCCCCAGGCCCTGGCGCCGCCGAATCCGACGCCTTGAATCCCGAGCTGCGTGACGATGTCGTTCTTTCCGCCGTTCTCTTCGCGATGGGTCATGGACAACCGCGAAAAGGCGATCGAGGCGCTGCTGACCAGGCGCGGTGTGATGATCCGGGTCCAGGAGACGTTCGCGTTCTGGGAAAAATTGTCATGCAGAAGACCGAACCCGGGAAGGTTTTGAGGCATGAATCCATTTTCGGAGCCAGCCGAGTAGCGCGCCGCGATATTGTCGCCGCGCTCGAAGATGCGATCGATGCGCAGCGTGCCCTGATTGTTGGAATATCGCGCATTCCGCTGGTCGATGAAATTGTTCGCGTCGTTGCCCGCGCCGATCACGGTGGGTTGGCCGTCCATGGTCATTCCCCCCATATTTTCCGTATTCGGCTGGGGAACGTATTTGAGCATGGTGGTGGATGCGCGGCTCAAAAGGTTGGCGGGGATCAGGTTGCCGGGGAAGGCGGCGCGAATGATTTGCGAGTTAGCGGCGGTGACTGGCCGGGAGGGGTCGTAGTTCGGGTTCGGGGTAGAACTGAATGGATTGAAAATGCTGACACCGGCGCCGCTGAAATCACCGGAGACCTCCGCGGGCGTGGGCACGGTATCGATCATGGTATTCGCGCGGACCTTACGCAGCGCTTCGAAGTTGGAAAAGAAGAATGTCTTTTTCCCGGCGACCGGTCCGCCCAAAGCCGCGCCGAAATTGTTCTGTACCAGAAACCTTCCGCCCTCCATCTCGTTGAAGCTGGAAGCATCGAGCGCTCCGTTGCGCAGAAACTCGTATACCGTGCCGTGATACTTCGACGTGCCGGCCCGCGTGACAATGTTGACCTGGCCGCCGCCCGCGCCACCCATCTCCGCCGAGTAACTACCTGTCTGTACCTGAAACTCGCGGACGGCATCGGGCGAAAGGCTGATGTTTTGCGTGTTGAAAGTGGGGTCAGTATTGCTTACGCCATCCAACAGGAAATAGTTGGCGTTCGGCCGGTTGCCGCCGATCGTCAGGGAGGAGCCTTGTCCGGGACGCCAGTAGAGCGGGTTCATGTCACCGGCTTGAGCCCCGTGGCCCTGATGCGATCCGGGCACAGTGAGCGCGAGATCGAGCAGCATGCGGCCATTCAGCGGAAGTTCGCGGACCGACTTGGCTTCGACCACTTCTCCGATGCTGGCGTCTTCAGTCTTGAGTGTTTCGGCGCGGCCTTCGGCTTCGATCGTGGTTCTTGTCTCGCCCAGCGTGAGGCCCAGCTTCAGCCGTAGGTTCTGCCCGACTTCGAGTCGCGTGGTACTTGTCGTCGTAGCGAATCCCACGGCCTGAACTTCGACGGTGTATTCACCGGGCAGCAGCCCTGGAATCTGATAGGCGCCCGAGAGACTGGTGGTGGTGGAACGCACCGCACCCGTCTCGGTGCTACGCGCCTTCACCGTGGCATTGGGAACCGCCTGAGAAGTCGGATCGGTGATTTCGCCATTGATGGTTGCAAGGTTGCTTTGCCCGTGGATCAGCCAGGAACAAAAGAGGAGCACCGTACATCGCGTCACCCTCGTCATATTTAGGAAGTATGGTGTACGGGATCAGGGGTTTTCCATAGTAGAAAAATACTAGTGCGGACCGGCAGACGATTGTCGAAATCCTGCGTGAAACCAAGAAGGGTCTACCGGACTACTTCGTTTCTGTAAGGCCATAGGGAGACGCGTGCGGTTGGCAGGGAACGTTGCGGCGCACCTGCGTCGGCAAACGCGGCCCGGACATTGGCTATTCTGAGGTGGCGTGCCGGACGTTCTCATCCGCGGTGAGGGAGTTGCCGCATATAGCTGCGCGCACTTGCTCGGCGAGGCCGGCTTCCAGGTGATCGCGGAGAAACCGATCGGACCAAGTTACCCGCGATCCTGTTGAACGAATCGACGCAAGCGCTGCTGGGGGGCTGAACGCCTCGATGACGTCGGTCACGTTCTTCCAGCAGTCGAACCAGAGCACCACCGCCAGAAAGGCGTAGAACCACTTCTGGTAGATCAAGCCTCTGACCAGCTTCCTCATCGTTCCCCGAGTGCGGCCAATCCGTTGCAAGACTTTAGTCCGCGATACGGACGGCCGACTCCTGATAGCAACGGTCCTCGCCGGCGTTGTTCGGTCCGGCATGGCGCCTCGATTCAGTACGAGAACTTTCTCGGGTTTAGCCAGACGATGGCGTATAACTTGACTGGCTGGCCGGCTGCCGTGGTGAGCACCGACTGCCGATCCGGGTGGAGATCGTCGTGCACCCATGGCGGGAGGATCTGCGTTGGCCATCGCAGGAATGCGGTGGCTGGAAGGCTCCGCACGTCTGATATGAAGGCGCTCGGCGACAGGGGCGCGCCTACTCTGGCGATCGGTCGCAGATCTCGCGTGGGTGGGGCGGGGCCTCCCCGAATGCTGATAAAGGTAGCACGTTGGAGTGTTCGGAATCGGCACTGGGTTCGTTTGGCGCCTCAGCGGTGCGCAAGAGCAGAAGGTTGTGCAGGGCACGCTGGTACATGAGGTGGAGGCGCGTTTCGTAGCGGTGCATGAGGGCGAGAGACGGTGAGGCGGCGAGGTTGGAGAAAGCCACTTTGATGCGGTCGAGATTTGTCGCCGTCCTTGCGGATGGGCTGGGCGGCGACCTGATCGTTCATCATGCGGGTTTCGATGGCCCACGCTCGCCGCATCCGCCAGTAGGAAGCGACTATTTCCTCGATCATGCCGTACTCGACACCGTCGGCGGGCTGGAAGCGTTCGAGGTGCACGACCATGAGAGCGTCGAAGGAGTCGCGGGCCTCACAATCGATGGTGAGGCACCGGGCGAGCAAGCCGTGACGCTGCGCATTCTGCGCCGAACGTTGTTTTCCGAGCGGGGTGGACGGCCCACGGGAGCGAGCGCCATTGGCGCGGGATGAGAGAGTTCGCCTAAGTGAAGACATAGATGTCAATATCAACCTACACCCAGCGGGTTCAGGGATTCACGTAAGTCACGTGCTTGCAACGTAAAAGTGCTGTGACGAGTTTGGGGCAGGGCCTGGGTAGTGGCTCAGTTTGAATTGGATTGCTAGCGAAGGTCAAACACGTAAGCTAAACCTATACCTACTGCTGCTGTAGCGGTGGCGGAAAGCTGACCGATCTTGTGCCTGATTTGGTTTAGATCAAGTACCCTTACGTGATCACAAAGTGCAACGCTATCCTGAAACTGATACGTTGACGTGACCTCTCTGATCAGTTCCCGGGCTGGCAGTTTTATGCGAAACGAGTTGGCCTTATGCACACGAGTTGACATGGGAACCCCAACGGCCGTCGGCCTGCCTCTGTTGATGAGATCCCTAGAAACGATGATGAATGGCCTTAATCCTGACTGCTCTGAACCAGAGGCCATAAGAACTGCTGATTGGTCGGAGTTGGATTGTTTCGGAGGATCGTACATATAGATCCCTCCGAAATCTACCTCCATTCTTCGACTATCTCCATGGACATGTCACGTGTCGCTTCAGCGAGCAATGCAACGTCCTCATCATCCCATTCCTGCGGTTCGATATTGCCGGGAGCCTGGGGCACTAGCAAATCAAGCGCCCGCCGGGCTAGACCATAGGCATTCACTGCTGACCGAAGTCCATCCAGAATCAACTCCAGCGGCTCCGGGAAAATTGCCTTATTTGAGCGCATTGAGCTAACCAGGCAATGCAGGTGAAAACGCATCCAGATCGCGTTTTGGACAAACTCGGCAGTGATATCCGCCAAGGCCGGAAGTTGAGCTTGATCGACTGTTGCAGTGTCTGGAATCTGGGTCGTGAGGTCGATTATCTTTCTAAGGGTCCACGCAGTGAACATTGCCTGATCGCGGACGGCTCCCCCAAAAAATGCTAAGCCGTGCTCGCGCAAGTCTGACTCCAACTCGCACAAGAATTCGCGGTTTAAGCGTTCGATAACATGAGGCGGGACAATAACCCTTACAAGCTGCGGGAGCGCCAACGTCGCCCGGCAGTAGGTCGGATACACGGCAGCCCTAACGGCCTTAAACTCGCTAGCCGACCGCTTTTCGATGGCAGTGAGGATTAGATCCTCTAGCGCTGCATATGCGCTTCGCATCATAACCTCAGCGGACGGCGGGAGTTGTTTTGCGGCAAACTCGGACGTTCTTGATCCGGGAAGAGCTAGCGCCTCCCCGGCCTCTGAGACGCCAAATGCGCGGGACAAAACCATACACTCATTCATAAAAAGTATTCCCGTCCTCGCAGAAAGGAAAATTCACCCGACTGGTTTGTGCCACCGGACGGCATTCGCCTTTCGTGCAATTAGCCTACGCTCCTCCTGGCTCAGTCGGCTTGCTCGTGCCGGGCCTCCGACCGCACCTGCCTTCCGTGCAGCCGCAACACGGGGAGATTCTTTCCTTTGTTCAGTAAGGGATTGGACGATGCGGAACGCATTTTGGTTCAGATCCATTCAGCCTCCCCCTCGTGTGACGCGTGGGAAAATGTCCCGATTCGAGTATTTCATCTTGATAGGCGAGTATACAACGCTACCTGGTACTGTTATCGACAGATCCAGGCTTTTTCTTCATTCGGCACAAGTAAACAATCTAAATGAAAATTATGCTTGACGACTTAAAGAAGGTCAAGCATAATATTCAATATGAACCGATTAAGCACGGACGAGCAGGTTAAAGTTGTGAGGCGTCTCGTTGACGGGTGCTCTATGCGCGCGACGGCGCGGATCGCTGGTGTAGCCCGGAACACTGTAGATAGACTGCTCGTGGAGCTTGGTTTTGTCTGCTCTCGGTATCAGGATATCACACTCCGAAATCTTTCGTGCAAGCGAGTTCAGGTTGATGAGTGCTGGGCTTTCTGCTACTGCAAGCAAAAGAATGTCACGGACGAAATTGCAGAGCGCCAAATCGCTGGTGACATCTGGACCTGGGCCGCCATTGATGCGGATACAAAACTCGTTGTCTGCTGGACCCTTGGCAAGCGCGATGCAGAGACTGCCGGGATTTTCGTCTCGGATCTGGCTGCACGTTTGGAGAATCGCATTCAGCTTACCTCGGATGGATTGAAGGCATATCTGAATGCGGTGCTCAATGCTTTCGGTGAAGCGGTAGACTACGAGCAATTGGTCAAGGTATACGAGCAGGACTCCGAGGGCCAGCGCCGATACAGTCCGCCTGAATGCGTGACATGCGATAAGATTGCCATAATTGGAGATCCAGACCTGAAACATATTTCCACCAGTTATATCGAGCGCCATAATCTCACGATGCGAATGGGTATGCGTCGGTTCACCCGTCTTACGAATGCATTCTCCAAGAAAGCGGAGAACCATGCTGCGGCGGTCTCGCTTCACATGATGCATTACAATTTTGGACGCGTCCATCAGACACTAAAAACCAGTCCCGCTGTTGCCGCCGGAGTTGCCGACCATATTTGGACCATTGAAGAAATCGTAGCGTTGCTGGATTCAAACTGAGCCACTACCTCGTCGTGCAGTGGCCTCGAAGCTGAACTTCGTTACGATCCGGTAACAATATCCGACATCGCCCGGTAACCCGGCATCATTTCACTTGCGATCTTCGTCATTTCGAGTATCCTAGAAATATCGAAGGGTGAAAGGGGAATCCTGATTGCCGGTTGACATTCGCCGCCGCCGCCGTGCACCCGTCTCCGTACAAGAGATGGATGCGGTCTTCGACGCAGCGGTTCGCGACCCAAGCGTTTATGGCGCGCGGGATGCGGCCATCATCGCCCTCCTCTGCGGATCGGGTCTTCCGGAGTTGGACCTAAACGCACTTCAGGTCGAGCATTTCGACCCGGGTGCGGCGCAACTATGCCTGCCGCGTGACAGTCGCACTCTTGTGGTGCGGCTCACGCCCATCGCTCTAGGTGCGCTGGAACGTTGGTTGAGTTTTCGAGGTCCATCTCCGGCGCGCTGATCAACCCGATCCAGAGACCCAATCGGACCCGCTACAAGCCAATGAGTCGATCCGTGGTGAACGGTGCCCTCTTCCGGCGCAGCAGGGAGGCCGGCGTTCCCCCGTTTACCGCGGACGATGTCGCGCGGACGAATTCGATTCTGATCGCAGGCCGTTGGCACGCGGCTCCGAAAGGTTCGTCCGGCGCGAATGGCTCACTCCGTCTCCGGCCAGAAGACTGGCCGCTCCCTACAGCCAATCCCAGTCAAATGCTGGTCGTCAGGTTCCTCTCGCGGCATGGTCATGCCCGCCGGAGTGCTTTGCTCGAACGGCTCAATCGGCTGGCGCTCTTGATCGGCGGCGGCAATCATCAGGCTTTCACACTTGACTGGAGCGAACTGCGTCCGGATCAACTCCCTCCCGCCCGCGGTGCTCTCGACCGGTGCGGCTTGAGAGAACGGAACCTGATGAAGAACGCGCTTCACGGCGTTCTCAAGGAGGGTCTGGCTACGGGCGTGCTTGACCGAAAAATATATTCCGTTATCGTCGGGCAGAAGTGGAGTGACGAGACGACCAAGCGCCGGGCGACGTGCCGTCGATCGCCCGGCTCTTGAGGTCAGAGGAGACGCCTACTGGACGTCGGTCTCCACCAGCCAACTGGTCCACTCTTCGGTCCAGTCGTCGTCTCCGATCCCGCCGATGAACCGGGCCGTCTGGTCGAAGAAACCATCATCCGGAGGTTGCACCCAGCCCGCACGGAAGATGGGGCTGGAGAACAGGCCCGCGAAGTCCGGGTCGCTGTACTGGAACGGCCGTGCGATGAGGGGATCGGCCACGAGGAAGTTCTTGCCGGCCCCGTTGCCTTTCTGGCCCTGAGCGTAAGCCAGATTATAAGCAGCAGACGCCAAACCGGTCACCACAATCTGGCCGTCCAAGGTATTGGCTCCCTTGCCTCCGATGTTGTTGTTCCAGCATAGAATGCCGTTCATGGTCACGTTGCCGAGGTCGGCTTGAGCCTGCGTGTTCGCATCGTTGATGTCGATACAAGGGCTGTAGAAGTTGGACACGACCATGTTGTTGAACGATCCGCGGCTGCCACGGCGCAGGAAGATGCCGGGCGCGTTGGCTTCGTCAAACCCCGGATTTCCACTTCCGAAATAGGTGACGTTATAGAAAGTCGGATTCGAAAAGGGGAGTCCGGCCTGGTCATACTCGCTGTTATCGCCTTCGATGCCGCGGTTGCCGGGAGCGTCAGGGCTCTGGTACATGAGGCCAAACTGGAGACGGCCCGTGTAGCCGAGCTGATAGTCCGTGAAATCGTCGGCGCCCAATCCGCCTACCAGCCACTTGGCATCGTTGTTGCCGCCGAACCACTCGAAGGAATCGTCCTTCCCGTAAATCGCCTGTAGATGTTCTGACACGGTTTGCTTTCCGCAGCCTCCCCAGGTGAAAGAATTGAGCTCGTTGTTGGGCGACAGAATCGTGCCGGCATACTCGACGCGCACGTAGCGGAGCGTGCCGCAATTGTGGTTCGGATCGGTGCCGCCATAAACCGTATCCGGATTGCCGACCAGTCCCTCGATGTAGAACGTGCCGGGCGCGTTCTTGCAACCATCCACCGGGCAGATACCGGTGCCGCCGGGAATGTTTCCGCCGACGTTGATGGGCGCCTTGCCAAGCATGACGATCCCGCCCCAATCCCCGCGAGTGCGCTGGCCGAAGGGCAGGGAGCTGGTCATCACGATGGGACGCGACTTGGTTCCGCTTGCCATGATCTTGCCGTTCTGCGTGATGATGAGCGCGGAGGGCGGCGAGGTTCCCGGCTGGCCGACGACGAACGTGCCCGGCTCAACTGTCAGCGTGGCGCCATTCTTGACGAATATGATGCCCTTCAGATCCCACTCGGTGTCGTTGGTAAAAGTACGGTCGGCGGTGATGTCGCCGGTGACTGTGGTCGCTCCCTTCACCACACCGATCTTCATGTACGACGTCTTCAGGACCCGCGTTCCCGTGTAGTCGCGAAGCTGGACGACCAGCGTGTGCATGCCGAGCTCGTTCGGTATCGTCAGTGCCGGGAATTTTCCACCGGAGCCGATCAGGACCGCCTTCGTGGCGTCTGCCATCGGGGCCGGCTGAAACCCCTGCGCCACCGTGTTGCCGGCTGTATCGGTCGCGGTCTCGGTGCCGCCCGGGAAGTACGTCTTCTTCCCGGTCTGGTTGTTCTGGCGGTATACGAAGATCGTATATGGATACAGATCGCCGTTGGCCTTGACGGTCCACTTGAGCGTCAAGCTCTGGCCTGCCTGGTAGACGTATTTGTCGCTCCAGATCCACATGGACACTTTCTCTCGCGGGCCGTTGTAGATTGCGGCAGCGGGTCCTGCGGCGAAGCGGTCTACGTCGCCTCCGCTCCCCGGGTTGATCTCTTGCGCCGTCGCGCACGCCGCGCCGAGCAAGCCTAGCATCAGTAACGATTGAACTCGCATGGTTTCTCCTCTCGTACTTTTCAGAAAAATGAATAACTCAGACCGATCTGGAAACTTCGGCCCAGGCGATAGTCGCGCTGCACGAAGTTGCCTTGCGTCCAGCGATAGTCGTTGTCTCCGAGATTTTCCGCCTCAAAACGAATGCCCCATTTCCCCTTTTCGCCAATCGAGTACTGATAGACGAAGTCGAGGAATGTGTTGCCCTCCTGGTAGATGTCGGGCAGGCGGAACGTACCCACGTCGGAAATTCGCCGGGAGACGTAATTGGCGGCGAACTTCGCGTCGCTGTGCCACCGCGGCCGCGTCCACCGCAGAGCCATGTTCGTGATGTACCGGGACTGCCCCAGCAGCGGACGGGATTGCGACGTGATGATGGTTGCATCCTCCGGTTGAATCTCAATGCTCGAATCGACGAACGTGAAGTTGGCGGAAACGCCGAAATCCTTCAGCCGCCGCGTGAACGTGGCGAGCGAACGGCGGAACTCCAGCTCGAGTCCGATGTTCCGCGCTCCCTTGGCGTTGACAAACGTCTGGCGGAGGTCATTGGACGGTACGATCGTCTGCTCGATCGGATTGGTGAAAGTCTTGGCAAAGAAACTGGCGGCTACCAGTTGATTCGCGCCGGGGAACCATTCCCAGCGGGCGTCGTAGTTGCTGATGGTCGCGCGTTTCAGATTGGGATTGCCAGCCGTGACGAAACCGCCCAACACGTTGTTAAAGTCGAAGGGCGATAGCTCGCGGAAATCGGGCCGGGAAACCGTGCGGCTGTAGGAAAGCCGGAAGTTCTGCCTCTTCGAGAGCGCATAGATCGCATTCACAGCCGGCGCGGGATCGCGGTTCTGCAATCCGGCAGTCACGGGAGTGGCATTGGGGATGCGGTTGTCGTATGTGATCACCCTTTGATCGGCATCCTCCACGCGGATACCACCCTCGAACCGCCACTTGGCGCCGAGGCTGAGGTCGACCATGGCGTAGCCGGCAAATATGTCCATCCCGGCTGAGTAGGTATCGGTTGCGCGCGTGAATTCGGTGATCTGAAATCCACTGGGGCGGATGTTGGCGGGTCCGAATAACTGGTTGCTCGGCAGGAAAAGATTCAGCGTGGTGAATTGCTGGGGAGCATAGAGGAACCGGCGCGCCGAAAAATCGCGCCGCCGGACCGTCACGCGGCCGCCGATTTTGAAAAGGCCCGAGATCGAGCCCTTGAAGAACGGAATACTGTAGTCCGCCTGGGGTTCGTAGATGCGGTCGTTCAAATCCGCAAAGAAGCGGACGCCGGACGAACCGGATGCGGCGAAGGTATAGCGGCCGTCGGGCAGCAGGTTGCGGATGACCTCGCGAAGGTCCGGCTCGTCGCGGGTCGAATTGGAATAGGTGAACTGCCAGCGGATGAGGCTGTTGCGCCATTTGGGAAACGAGTGATCCCCCTCGACGCCGGTAGAGAACATCGATCGCTCGATATAGCGCAGGCGCTGCGAGGCAAGATCGGAACCGGTGCCTCCGTCGTAGCCGGAGAACTCGCGGGCGCTTTTCTCAGCGTCGTGCGTGAAAGTATTGCGGAAGATGATTTTGTGGTTGGGCGTCAATCGAACGGCCGTGTTAAACACCGCGCCGAGCTTGGCCGTCTCGGAAAATTCCCGAAAGTCGGAGTATTCGGTGAAGACGATCGGCGAACCCGCGCCCTGGCGCAGATAGCGCTGCAGTTCGCTCTGCAGTTGCAGCTTGTTGGAGAAACTGAGAGCGCCCACGATGCCGAAGCGCCCGAACGTGCCGCCGCCGACTGCCGACCAGTCCAGGGCGGGACGCGCGGAATTCACTGGCGTGGGCTCCCAATTATCGGAGAATGCCTGGCCGAATTGCTGGAGTTGGTCCCTGGTGAACTGGCCCGGGAAGAGTCTGGCATCGGACGGCACCGTCGAGGGGATGCCGCGCGCGCCTTTACCGAATCCGAAGTAGTCGCCGGAACCGCCGGGATAGGTCAGAAACTTGTCGAAGGTTGTCGCCGTATTGAACCCGCTCTTGATCGAGAGATTGAATAGCTTCTGGGTGGGGAATTCGATCGTCTGCATCTGCACCAGACCGCCCGAGAACTCCGCGGGCATGTCGGGCGAGTACGTCTTGGCAATCTTGATGTTCTCGATCATGCCTGCCGGAAACATATCCAGCGGGACTACGCGCTTCTCCGGTTCCGTAGTCGGAATGAGTGCTCCATTCAATTGGGTGGCGCTGTAGCGCTCGCCCAGCCCGCGGACGTAGACGAACCCACTGCCAACCACGCTCACACCGGTGACCTTTTGCAGCGCGCCCGCCGCGTCCGACGACGTGCCCTCGGCAAGTTCCTCGCGGCCGATGCTGTCGCTGACTACCGGAGAGAGCTTGCGCTCCTGCAAGACCGCGTCGGCGGTAGAGCCCACCGCGGTTGCCCGCTCGACCACATCGATCCTGGTCACCACCGACTTGTTCGACATCACGGTGCTGGCCTCAGTGGTTTCACCCGGCTTGACCGTGACATCGCCCAACTCAACATCGGTGTAGTTCGGCGCCGAGAAGCGCAGTTGGTACGTCCCACCGGAAAGGGGGATCGTGAACCGCCCGTCGGCGTCGGTGACCGAGGCTTGCGTGCTCTGTCCGTTGACGGCAATCGCCGCACCGGTGATGGGCCGGCCGGTCTGGCCGTCCAGGACGAAGCCGCTCACCGTACCCGTGGTCCCTTGCGCTCGCACCATCTGCACCACAAGGAGCACGAGCGCCAATTGAATCCTACTGGACAAAGACGGTTACCTCGTTGGAATCCACACCGTCCATAAACACGCGAACCGGAACGCGGCCCGTGATGAACGTGAGATTCGGCAAGGTTGCGTTGATCTGCCAAAGGCCGGGGGCGTCCGGGTTGAGGCCGCTGAACTGGACCTGGGCTTCCACGCCGCCGATGAATACCTGCGGCGTCGAGCGCGTGGTCACTACCGGAGTCGACCCCGGGGCTGCGCCATCCTGAACCTGTGAATTCAATGCTCCCGGGCCAGTCGCATAGATGGAGATGATTTCGCCGCGCTTGGCCGGCGTGGAGGATGTATTCTCCGTGAAGCCGTCCTGGTTGCGGATGGCGCCCTTGGGAGGCGATTGCGTGTCCTTGGTGAAGAGACCGGGGGCGCTGCCGATCACGTGGACGGAGCCGCTCACCGTGCCGGAACCAGTGGTGATTTGTACCGGTCGAAGACCGGCGGCGGTGGCGTAAGGAATCAGGAACGTGATCTGACTCACTCGGACGTCGTAGAGCGCGGCGTCTACTCCATCCACGGTCACCTTGACGCCGCCCAGTGTCTTAGGCAGGGGAAAGGTCGCGGCTGTCGTGGTCGCAACACCGGAGAATGCGCCAAAGGCCGCGACCCATGAGCCGGACGCCACCGGCTGGTCGCCGCGAAAACTTGCATTATTTACGATGGCAACTTGCGCGTTCAGACCCCCACAAAAAAGCAGAACAGTCAGGTAGGTTTTGATAGACATAGGTCGGTCTCAGCTCCTCAACGGTTTATCTGCACACTAATCCGGCTGGCGCAATCCGGACCCCAAGAGTTGGGGTGAGGCTGCGCAATCGCACGGATTCAGTTTCGGTGTCTCAAGGAATTTAACATGCGAACTTCTGCACAATGCTGCACAAACGATTACAAGTTCGTGAAAGTTGAGTGACAACTCAGGGCTGCCCTCTGCTTCTAGAACGTCTGGTACCGTAGAATCGTGAAGACGCGAAACCAAGCTCGCGCCATTGAAGGGTACGCCGGCATGCTCGGCGCCCTGGCGGCTTCGCCGCGCCTGCGCATCGTTCGACTGCTGCTAGCGGCTCATCCGGAAGGGCTGGTAGTCGGCGATATACAATCGGAGCTCGACATCCCCGGCTCCACGCTTTCCCATCACCTCGAGAAACTGAAGAGCGAGGATCTGATCTCTGTCCGGCGGAACGCCCGGTTCCTCTGGTACACCGCCAACACGAAGGCTCTCGATGACCTGCTTCACTTTCTCACTGACGAGTGCTGCTCGCGCTCCAAGGGTGCGAGGCCAAAGGCGAAGCTGAAACTCTGCCAGCGACCCGATGCTTGAATCCCCAATCCAATCCAACCTGATCGATGGCTTCCAAGAACGCCCGGACCTGCTCCAGGCTCAACTTCTCTCCCGCTTTCATGCTGACGATCGATTCCCAGCATGCCGGATCGCTCCTCCAGGCTCATCTTGCATGAGATAAGACTCGCCTCGGCGTTGAATGTGTCTTTCCGCCCTACCTCATCTCCCCCACCTGATACGCCAGCACCGACCGCTGCAACTGGTAATCGTACCGGGCCGCCGCGCTGGCGATCTCCGCCGACGTCAGATTCAACTGCGCCTGGCTCAATTCCACAATCGAGCTAAGACCCAGGTTGTACCGCGTCTGCGCCAGATCCAGCGACTGAGTGGCCTGGTTCAGCAGCTCCGCCGTGAGCGACAAGCGGTCGCGCGCCGTATTCGCGTTCAACCACGCTACCTGGACGTCGCGCGCGACCCGCGCCTCCAGATCGGCTTCGTACTTCTGCACCGCCTGGGCACGCAGCTCCGCTTCCTGCGCCCTGGCGCTGTATAAGCGCCCGTTGAACACCGGGATGCTCAGGTTCACCCCCACCGCCCCGTACCGCCCGCGCAGTTGCGTGTCATCGCGCCCGGGTACTACACCGACTCCCGCCAGCGCACTCAACACCGGCCGTGAGAGGTCGTGCTCCGCCTTCGCCAGACTCTCAGCCGCGCTCTGCTCCGCGCGCAACTGCGCCACCTCCGGCCGGCGCTTCAAGGCTTCCGCGATCATGGCTGCGACATCCGTTGGCAGATCGGGCGGCATCGCTGCCTCCGCCAGTTGGAACTCGTGCTTATCCGGATATCCGAGCGCAGCCGAAAGCTCCGCCATCGCCGCCGCAGCTTCATTCAGCGCGCTCGCCAGCAGCAGCCTGGCCTCGGAAAGATTCACGTTGGCGAAGCTCACATCCAGCCCCGATCTCAGCTTACTGTTGGCCAGCGCCGCCACCTGGTCCGCCACCAGTTGACGCGCGTTCACCGTCTGCTGCGCCACCGTCAGAACGTTCTTAGTCCGTAGCGTCGTGAAATAGGCGCGGTCTACCTGCAGCAGCACCTGCGCGCGCGTCGCCTGCGCGGCATCCTGTTGTGCCTGCGCGCGATTCCTGGCCTGTGCCACCAGGTTCGGCGTGCGGCCGAAATCGCTGATCATCTGCGAAACCGTCACACCCGTAGCGAAGCGGTTGTAGATGACCGGATTGTTCAGTTGCCCCGCTGCCAGGCGGGTCCCGGTGAGGGCGCCTGCCGCGGTCACGCTGCCGGTCACCGTCGGAAAGTATGCGGACCTCACCTCTGTAGTCACCTGGTTCGCGGCCAGCGCGCCCAGCAGCGCCGCGCTCACCGCAGGGTGATTCTTCACCGCCAGCGCCTCCGCCTCCTGCAGCGTTAGAGGCGTCTGGGCCGCACCGCAAGCCGCGCCGAGCAACAGCCACGCCGCCGCTCTCACTGGGCCTCCTTGCGGGCGTACACCAGCACATACGCCGCCGGCACCAGGAATACCGTCAGCACTACCGAGACCGTCAAGCCGCCGATGATGGCTCGCGCCAGCGGCGCATAGGCTTCGCTGCCGCGCCCCATCTTCATCGCCATCGGCATCAGTCCGATGATGGTGGCGAGCGACGTCATCAGCACCGGCCGCAATCGCACGCGGCACGACTGCGCCACCGCCTCACGTACGCCGAGTCCCTGCTCCTCGAGCCGATGCGTGAACTCCACAATCAGAATGCTGTTCGAGACCACGATCCCCACCAGCATTACGACCCCCATCAACGACATCACATTCAGCGTCGTGTCGGTCATCCATAGCGTCAGCAGCACGCCCGTCAAGCCGGTCGGCACCGCCAGCAGAATCAGAACCGGATCGAGGAATGACCGGAACTGCGCCACCAGAATCAGGTAGAGCAGCACCACCGCCAGCGAGAGACCGAAAGCGAAACTCCGGAACGACGCCAGCATCCCCTGCACCATCCCGCGCATGTCCACCCGCACGCCCTCCGGAATCTTTGTTCCCGCGATGATCCGGCTGATCCCGCCCGCCAGCTTTCCGAGGTCCTCTCCCTTAGGCCGCACAAAGATGTCGATCGTCCGGCGAATCTGGTAGTGGTCGACTTCCGTGGGCGATTCGATCCGCGACACCTTGCTGATCGCGTCGAGCCGGGCCGGCTCGGTGTGCGAAGCCGAGCGGATGGGAATCGACTTCAGATCCATCAGGCTCTTCACTTGAGTCTCCGGATACTGCACGGTCAGCATGTAGTCGTTGCCGCTCTTTGGGTCCACCCAGTAGCTGGGCGCGATCATCTGGTTGGATGTCAGGGCGGTGATGACGTTGCCCACAACTTCGCGCTGGCTCAGCCCCAGTTCGCTGGCGCGCGTGCGGTCTACGTCGAGTTGCAGCGATGGATAGTCCAGGTCCTGCGGAATGAAGACGTCGCTCACTCCCGGCAGGCGACGGATCTCCTGCGCCAGATCCGCCGCCACGCTGTAATCGTTGTGCAACCTCGAGCCCGACACCTGAACGTCGATGGGCGCCGGCAGTCCCAGGTTCAACACCGCGTCCACCAGACTCCCGGATTGGAAGTACGCGCTCATCTGCGGCAGCTCGGATTCGATCCGCTGCCGCACGCCGCTCATGTACTCGTAGCTCCCCACCTTGTGGTCTTGCTTGAGACTCACCTGCACGAACGCCGTATGCTGCGCGGAATTGGAAGTGTAGATCGACGAGAACCCCGGCGTGCTCCCGATGTTGGAAACGATCGTGTCGAGGTCCTCCGGCGAAACCGTCTCCCGGATGATCTTCTCCACGTGCTCGACCAGCCCCTGGTTCACTTCGAGCCGCGTACCCGAAGGCGCCTTCAGGTTGATGATGAACTGCCCCGCATCCGTCCGCGGGAAGAACGAAAGTCCCAGCAACGGATAGAGCGCGAGGCTCGCCGCAAATCCGCCCATGACCGCCGCCACCGTGCTCCAAGGCCGCGCCAGCACCGCCTTCACCGCGCGCCCGTAACCATCCAGCATCCGTTCAAACCCGCGATTGAACCAGTTCATCTGCGGGGCGGGGAATTCGGCCGGCCGCCGTTCGATGGCCGCTTCTTCTTCCGCGGCTTCCAACTCCACGCCCGGCATCGGCTGATGGTGCCCCTTGATGAACATCGCGCAGAACAGCGGCACCACCGTCATCGCCACCGCGTACGACGCGAACAGCGAGATCACCACCGCCATCGCCAGGGCGGTGAACAAGAACTTGCTCACGCCATAGAGAAACGTTACCGGAAAGAACACCACCACAGTCGTCAAAGTCGCCGCGAGCACCGGCAGCGCGACTTCCTGCCCGCCCTTGATGGCCGCGTCGCGCGGTGATTCGCCCATCTCCAGATGCCGGTAAATATTCTCCAGCACCACCACGGAGTTGTCGATCAAACGGGAAAACGCCAGCGCCAGGCCGCCCAGCACCATGCTGTTCACGGAGCCGCCGCCCATCGCCAGAATGATGAACGTGGCCAGCGCCGAAAGCGGGATCGAGAAGAATACCGCCACTGTCGCGCGCAAGCTGCCGAGGAAGATCAGGATCATGACCGAGGTCAGCAGCATCCCGATCGCGCCTTCGTGCACCAGGGTCTCAATCGCCGTTTTCACGAACTGCGACTGGTCGAACACTACCTTGGTGACCAAGTCCTTGGGAACGTCGGAAAGGTGGGCCAGCCCGTCGCGGATGCCGTCCACCACCGCAATGGTATTGGTGTCGCCGCCCTGCTTCATGACGGGTACGTACACGGAGGGTTGCCCATCCACCCGCACGATGCTGGTCTGGATCTGGTGGCCGTCCTCGGCCTCCCCGATATCGGAGACCCGCACCGGCGCCTGCCCCACCATCTTGATCGGCAGGCGATCGATCGCGGAAATATCCGGAAGCTGGCTGTTGGTGTAGATGTTGTAGTCGTACCGGCCGATGCGCACGTCGCCAGCGGGCAGAATCAGGTTGGAGTCGTTGACGGCGCGCACCACGTCCATGAGGCTGAGCTGGTGCGCCTCCAGCTTGAACGGGTCGGCATAGATCATGATCTGCCGGTACTTGCCGCCGAAGGGAGGCGGCACTGACGCGCCCGGCACGCTCGCGATCTGGTTGCGAACGTTGAACTGCGCCAGATCGCGAAGCTGCGTCTCGGTGAAGCCCGCGCCCTTGAACGTCACCAGGCACACCGGAAGGCTCGACGCGTCGAACTTCAGCACCACGGGCGGCAGAGTGCCCTGCGGCAGGCGGCGCAAATTGGCCATCGCCAGGTTGGAAATAGTGGTCACCGCCGAATCAGGATTGGTGCCCGGCTGGAAGAATACCTTGATGATGCTCACGCCTGGAAGCGAGCGCGATTCCATGTGCTCGATGCCGCTGCCCAAGGTAAAGAAGCGCTCGAAGCGGCCGGTGATATCGGTTTCGATCTGCTCCGGCGGCATGCCCGAGTAAAAGGTCGCAACCACCACCACGGGAATGTTCATATCGGGGAACATATCCACCGGCATTCGCGCCAGGCTGGAAACGCCCACCACCGCGATGATCAGGCACACGACGAGGATGAAGTAGGGATTGCTAACGGCGAATTTTGACACGGTCTACGCTCCTGGCAGTTTCGGCTGCACCCGCTGCCCCGCGCGGAACTGGCTGCGGCTTCCGACGATCACCAACTCGCCGGGCTGGAGGCCGGAGAGAATCTCGACGTCGGTTGGGGTCTCGATGCCCGTCTTCACCTTGCGCTCCTCGATGCTGCCGCCGGGTGTGACCACCAGCACGCTCTCGTCCCGCACCGCTTCGAGAGGCACCGCGACCGCCTCGGGCTTCCGCTCGAGCGTTAGCACCGCTTCAGCGTACATGCCCGGAAACAGCACCAGGCTGGGGTTCGGAACGTCGACCTCAGTCTCCATGGTCCGGGTTGCCGTACTGACTTTTCCCGAAAAGCGCGCGATCCTCCCGTGGAAACTGCGGTTCAACGTGGGGACGCGCACTTCGACTGTGTCCCCGAGGCGAATGCGCGGCACCACTGATTCGGGCACGGGCAGGACCAGGCGCAGCAGGTCGTTCTGGGAGAGTTTGATCACCGGCATGGCCTGCGTCTGCGATGCCGTTCCGGCCTGGATCATGGCGCCAGTGTCGGCGTAACGATTCGTCACCACGCCCGTGAACGGCGCCGTAATCTTCGCGTAGTCGTTGAGTGTCTGCACCTTCTGCTGATCGGCCTCGGACACGCTCACCTGTTGTCCGGCGGCGTCGAGTGCGGCCTGGGCCGAGGAGACCTGAGCTTCGGAAACGCGGTCGTTGCCGGCGGCGTTGTCGATCTCCTGCTGGGCCACCAGATTCGGCCGCTGCTTGATCACCTCCGCGAGGCGCGTGTAGCTCAGGTGCGCGAGTTCGTGCGCCGACCGGGCACGCTGGAGTTCATCTTCCGCGCGCCGTACGTTGGCGTTGCTCAGTTGCGTCGAAGCCCGGGCGCGTTGCATATCGTCCGCCATCTCCGGGATCTCGAGCACCGCCAGGAGTTGGCCCTGCTGCACGTGGTCGCCCACGTCCACGTAGATCTTTTTCAAATACCCCGCCACTTTGGCGTGCACGTCGACTTCCTGGAACGGGCGGAATTCGGCGGTAAGCACAGTGCGGCGCGACAGATCGGCCGTCGTCACTCGGGCGACGGGTGCTACGGCCAGAGCGTCGGCTTTCACTTCCGTAATCGTGCCGCGGGAGCACCCAGCGGCAAACACGACCGGCAATAGCGATGCCGGCCAGTACAGCCTCTTCATTGGAACCCTCCTGTGATGACTCAACGTTGCGCGAAACTACGCAACGCGAGTAGGAGGAGGACGGATGCGAAACGAATCGAGGAAGACGGCTTGGGGAAGGATCGGATCCGGGGTGGCCGCTGTCACATGCGCCGTAGCTTGGAACGGCCGGACAGGCAGGACGATCGGCGGCTCCACCACCGCGGATGTCTGGCAACGATTGCCCGACATCTTAGTAGCCTTCGCGAAATAGCTCTCAGAGTGCGAGCCGGCGCGATACTGACTGCACTTCGCCAGGCTGGCCAGCGTGAAAACGCCGACCGCCAGGAAGCACACCAGAACGGCAATCCATCGCCGTTGATTTCGGGAGGCCTGATTCACGGGATCTACCACGACGTTAGCCGAGCAATCTCGCACTTGTCAATCTTGCGTCGCGATTCGGGTGCACGACCGCAGAATGATGGAAACCCGTTAACGAGCATTGGGGCGTAGGTTGGGCTCGACTTCTGACAGTATATAATGCGGTCAGGCGATCTATGCCCACTTCTCCTGACCGGAACGCTCTGCTCGCTCAACGCGACCAGTTGAAATCCCAACTCGCCCGGATCGGCGAAATGC
>JBGPHT010000039.1:0-51388 GCA_041484525.1 Bryobacteraceae bacterium
GGCTCGCGCAGTTGGTCCTTCGCGGCTCTTCTGTTTTACCGCAGGATTTTCGGGGTCCCCCAATGGGATTCCCTCTCAGGTGGGCCGACGACGCTCAGTTCCTGCGCATAACTCAACTGATACAAAGTAAAACTCGACGCGTACCCCGAACACTGCCAGGCCGCGAAGGCTTCGCGTTGTCAACGCGTGCGTCTCAACTCTGGAGTCCGTGCCGCCAATACCGGAGATAGTGTACCATCGCCTGCGCATGTATGAACTGTTGTAGTGAATCGAATCCGATCATCGCCAAGACCGTGAGAGTCAGACCACGCGTTCGCTCGTAGAATTCGTGCCACGTCCAGGTGACGGTCCCTTTCAGATCCTCAAAGCGGCACGTTCCCGTGACCATATCAATTACGGGAGAGCCATGTACAAGGGCATTTCGCACATTGCGATCGATACCGGTCAGGACCGGATCGAGGCTCTTGTGGCGACGAGCGATGGCGAGAAGATTGTTGAGGCTTTCATTTCTCCAAGCAGCCCACGTTCGGGGACGTCCTTCGGCATTCTCGGCGAGGAGCACGAGAATCCGCAAGCGAGCTGCGAAGATTGCCGCCGAAAGAATGTACTCCTGCTGCAGATCGAGCAGCAGTCGATCGGTCAGCCGTTTCGGTGGCTGTGCCCGGAACCGCATATCTCCAGCTTGCGGCGAAGCAAGCCACTCCGCCGCGTGCGAAGTGGGCTCAATCCCACGTTTTCACCCGAGTACAACAGGCCCTCTGAGGACAGAAGCTTCGTCCGGATGCGGATCCCTGGTGGACCGGATCGGACGATGCCCGGCGCTACCTTCATTCCGTTCGATTGCTCGATGCGGCATCGCGGCGGTTCCGAGACCAGCGCGGTCACGCGCTGACGCTCGCGGGAACTTGCGGCCCAACATCGACCCGAGTTCGTTCCCGATCTTTGGGAGAGTACCAATAAGGGCCACACGAAGTTCCTCGAACTCGGGGCTCAGATTCCTTCGAGGACGCGGTTTCTTCATCGGCTCATCCACCCAAGACCAGCGCAGCCGCTCGTTGTCCTAACCCGTGGTTAACCCCACGCGGCGCGAGGTTCCCCATCGGGAAGCCTACGAGCGTGCCTGCGAGGAGGATGCACTGCGGCCTCCTCGTCCACTATTCTCTCTTGCGACGCCCTAAGGGACCAAAGGCCAGGATCGGCGAATTAGTTCACTATTGTGAGATGTTCACGTAACGTGGACAATACGATCTACTCCTGTACTGTCCTCTGCACAGAGGGCGGCAGGTCTTTAGTCTGTAACTGGTTCGCCGCCGCTGCGGCGAGACAGCCCAGTGAAGCAGCGATGACATAGGCTAAGTTTCGGGGCATGATCCTCTCCTTCTTCTCACGATAGCTCTCGAATCTGATTGATTGCCTGCAAACATGTCGCTAACAAATTAGCTCGCGGTCCGCCTTCATCCCGTCAGGATGCTCCTGCACTTCCGCCCGCCTACCGTCGTCGCGAGGGTCACAAGTGCCACGTCAACGCCAATCTCGCGCCGCCGAGTGCGACGTGGGGAATCCAACGACCGGAGCGCCCTACCTTACTCCCGGGGAGAGTGGAGTCATGGTTTCGCCGATACGTAAATCGCCCGATCAGGAAACCAGCAGACCCGCCGACGAAAATGTCAGAGACCCAGTGACGCCGGGCACTCAAGCGGGACGCGGAAATCACAGTGGCGAGCGAATAGGCCGCGATTGGTATGGCGAGATGCTCCCGGTACTCGTAGGCGAACACCGTCGCCACGGCAAATGAGCTAGCGGCGTGCCCGGATGGAAAGGAGTTTCCGCCTTCCCAAAAGCCGCCGCGCCCGTCGTGATCGAGTGGCCGCTCGCGGTTGGCGATCTGCTTGATTGCGAAGACTGCAATCTGTGTGTGGCCCAACGCTTCGAGCCCCAAGAGTCCCGCTTCGCGCGCATGGCTGTCCCCAACCAGTTGCCCGATCAGATACGTCGCTCCGGAGAACCCTGCGAGAGTATACCCTGAGCCGAGTTGGGAGACTCTACCGCTCCAAACCGCTTGATCGGTGGTGTTGGGCAAGAGTGCCGCGGTCTTTCGGTCGCTAGCGATCAGTGCGCCGGCAATGATGGTGAACGGAATCACATACTTCTGGATAGAGTGCGAGTTGTAGGTGGCGCGCCGGAATGGGCTTGTCCAAATCCGCCTTTCGTCCCTCAGGAATGTCTTTGGAAGGGTCTTGATTCCCCGTGTGGGCGGATTGTTGGCCGACTGCTGGCCCGAGGCGGTTGACATCACCAGCGCCAAGCCGACGACGGGAGTGATCCAATACTTGCGAGCCGCGGCACTCAGCACGACGGGCATTCCTCTTGACACATCCGCCAAACTACGAACGGAGCACGGACGGAAGCCGCTAGTTTAGCACCGCGGAAGAGGCTGCCCGTGGAATTCATCCTCCGTTCATGTGAAATGTGAATAATTGGAGAAAGCGATCTGATAAATGTTGGCAGACATGCTTCAGGGCAGAAAGGAGCCCCTATGCGCAACAGCGCTCTCGTCCTCACACTGGCTATCATGACGTCGCTCCTCGCGCAATCATCCTCGTCTTACCGTGTGACCCACACCTATACGCTCGGCGGGGACGGAAGCTGGGACTACATCGTGCCCGATCCACCCAATCACCGTCTTTTTATCGCCCGCCAGAATCGCGTGATGGTGGTCGATGAAGACAGCGGGAAGTTGCTCGGCGAAGTCACCGGCATCCAGGGGGCGCACGGAACCGCGCTGGCGGAGGCTACGGGGCATGGATTCGCCACTTCGGGTAACGACCAGTCCGTGGTCATGTTCGATCTGAAAACATTCAAGGCGCTCGGCCGCATCCCGGCCGCCGAAGACGCCGACGCAATCATCTACGACGGCGCGTCGAACCGCGTCTTCACATTGAATGGCGACGCGCACTCCTCGACGGTGATCGACCCACGGGCGGGGGTCCTGATCGCAAACCTGCCGCTCGGCGGCAAGCCGGAATACGGCGCGTCCGCCGGCGACGGCAAGGTGTATGCGAATCTCACCGACACGAGTGAGGTGGTTGAGATCGATTCGAAGACAGCGACCGTGGCACGGCGCTGGTCCACCGCCCCGTGCAAGCAACCGGTCGCCATGGCCATCGACACCGCCCACCATCGGCTGTTCAGCGGATGCCGCAGCGGCGTAATGGCCGTCTCCGACTATCAGGCCGGCAAGGTGGTGTCCACAGTTCCGATCGGCGCCGGCGTCGACGGGGCCGGTTTCGATGCGGCCTCCGGCAACGCATTTGCCTCGAATGCGGACGGCACGCTCACCGTGATTCATCAGGACTCTCCGGACCAATATCACGTCATCGAAAACGTACAGACGCCACAGGCGTCGCGTAACATGGGGCTCGACCCCACCAATCATCGCGTGTTCATCGTCTCCGCGAAGTTTGGACCGGTACCCGCGGGCGGCAGGGGCAGAGGACCGGTGTTGCCCGGATCATTCAGTTTGATGACGATCGAGCGCGATCCAGCAATACGCTGACTGTGGCAGGCATTGGCCGCGCCAGATGTATACTGGCAGGCAGCGGGAATTTAGGAGATACGCTATGCGACGAATGTGCCTCGGGTTTGCCGTGGGGTTCGCGATGTTCGCGACCGCGGGGATGGGCCAGCAAGGGCCTTACAAGGTAATCAAGACGGCCAAAGTTGGTGGCTTAGGCGGCTTCGACTACATCTATGCGGACGATGCCGGGCGCCGGCTGTACATTCCGCGCGGCGCCGTACAGGGAGAGACTCCGACACCGGCGCGGGTTATTGTCTTCAATCTCGATACGCTGGCGCCAGTCGGTGAAATTCCAAATACGAGAGCAAATGGCGCGGCGGTCGATGCAAAATCCGGCCATGGTTTCGCCAGCAGCAAACCGGTCGCGATGTGGGATACCAAAACGCTGGCCCTCATCAAGACCATTGACGTCGACCCGAAGTGCAGCCCGGACGGCATTCTTGCCGATCCGTTTAACCAGCGCATCTACGTGTTCAGCCATCCGACGGCGGACGCGACGGTAATCGACGCGAAGGACGGCACTGTGCTCGGCACGGTGGATTTGGGCGGCGCACCAGAGCAGGCGGCCACTGATGGCAAGGGGCATGTCTATGTCGTCATCCAGGACAAGGCCAACATTGCGACGATCGACGCCAAGACGATGAAGGTCACCGCGCATTACGATTTCGGAGACAAGGGCAGCCGGTGCAACGGGCTGGCACTGGATGTGAAGAACCACGTGCTTTTCGCGGCCTGCGGACAATCGGGAATACCGGCAGTCACGCCAGCGCAGCCCATGATGGTGATTCTCAACGCGGACGACGGCAAGATCATCACCTCGCTGCCGCTGGCTGGCGGCTCCGATGGCGCGGTGTTCAATCCGGCTACGATGGAAGCGTTCAGTTCGCACGGCAACGGCACCATGACGATCGTCAAGGAAAACAGTCCGACGAGTTTCACTGTCGAACAGGACCTCCAGACGATGGCGGGCGCCAAGACGCTGACGTTGGATACCAAGACCAACCACATCCTGACGATGGCCGCGGAGTACGGCCCACCGCCGCCACCGGCCACGCCGCCCGCAGGGGGCGCGCCGCCACAGGGACGCGGCGGTCGCGGCAGTCGGGGCCCGATGGTGCCGGATTCGTTTTCGATCCTGGTGGTGGGTAAGTAGGAAGACCGGGTTGCCCGGCCTGCCGATACCCCCGTCTACGCTTCGACTGACCTCTCGCGAGTTCCGCATCGGCGAAGCGAAATCCGACTGGGTCATACGTGGTCAGCGTCGCGCCCAATGCAGGCGTTCGAAACAGACAGTGACGTCACGGGCCGGGCACGTCACTTACTCCGGTTGCCAGCTTCCAAAGGGCGACAGTTGGCGTTGTCAAGGGGCGCCACGTCGCCTTGGACGAAGGCCTTTGCTGCGCGCATGCATGCGTCAACCCGAGAAGGGGAGAGTCTTCGTCATTTTCCCAATCGCAACCAGAATGCCCTGCAGGAGAGCTTGTGGGCGCGGCGGGCAACCCGGGATGTAGACATCCACCGGTAAGACTTGATCGACGCCGCCTAAGGACGCGTAGTTCTTTCCGAAGATTCCTCCGCTAATCCCGCAAGCGCCAACGGCCACGACCAGCCGGGGATCGGGCATCGCCCGATGGGTCTTCACAAGAGCCAATTCCATGTTCCTTGTCACCGGCCCTGTGACCAGGAGCATGTCCGCGTGGCGGGGGGACGCCACGAAATGAATGCCGAATCTCTCGATGTCGTAGATCGGATTGTTCAGAGCCACGATCTCCAGTTCGCAGCCATTGCAACTTCCGGCATCGACTTCACGAATAGCTAGCGAACGGCCGAAGAGCTTCGAAATCGCCTGCTTGAGTTTGCGCCCTGCCCGTTCGGCTGCGGGCTCAGCCGGAAGGGGTCCGTGCTTTACCGAAGTCAGATTTTGCTGAGATCCATCCCGATTGAGGCTGTACTCGGCCGACACAATCAATTCCTGCCGGTCTTCAACAGCCAACTCGAAATCCTGGGTGATCTGGATGGCCTTTTCGGGTGTAGCCTCGGCGCACAGGCCGCAAAATACGCACAACCCGTAGTCGACTACAACCGTGCGGCGGTCAGCCTGATCGAGAACTGAGATCGCGCCCGTCGGGCAGACCGCAGCAGCGGGCAACGCGTCACGCCAGTTGCCGAAATCGAAGTGTGGCCGCCCGCGGAACGAGTCCGGAACATCGGCTGTACCCGCGGGGTACTTAGTTGTGACGATGCCAGTATGGAAAGTCTGGTTGAGAATCTTGAACATCTCAGCGGTCCGTTCCCGAATAGGAAAGATTGAAGCTCTTGTTGATGACTGGGAAATCGGGGATGATGTTGCCCTGAACCGCCTCGACCAGGGCCGGCCAGTTGTTCAAGGATGGGTCTTTGATCTTACACCGCTCCAGGCACCCGTCCTCCCCAACACGAATCCAGTGAAGGATCTCGCCGCGCCACCCTTCTACCGCGCCGAGGGCGCAACATCCGGGAGGAATGCGCCTGACGGGGATATATGGGACTCCGTGGCATTCGCCACTCGCAGCGTCGAGAAGGACTTTCAACGAAGCGCGCACCTGATCGATCCGGACTTGGACCCGGTGACAAACATCCCCGGCTTCGTAGACAGGCGTCTGCATGTCGTACTGTGCGTAAGCGGCGTAGGGGTGATCGCGGCGCACATCCAGGTCAACGCCCGAGGCCCTGCCCGCGACACCGACGACACCGAGATCCCGAGCCTTGTCGGGGTGGAGAATGCCCGTACGCTGTAGCCGGTCGCGAGTCGAGTCCGAAGCCAGGATCAAATCGACCAGACGCTGGAACTCCACTCCAAACTCCTGGACAGTCTGCTTCAGGACGGAGACTTGGGAATTGCTCCATGTCCGGCGAACTCCCCCAATACACACCATGCCACGCAGCAGCCGGCTCCCAGTCAGTTGTTCATTGAGGTTGAACATCATTTCGCGCAGCCTGGTGCCGTGGGCATTCGCGATGACGAACCCGACATCCGTAGCGATGGCTCCGATATCGGCCACGTGATTGTAGACCCGTTCCAGTTCCAACAGAATCGTGCGCATGCGCGCGGCCAAGGGTGGGATCTCTACTGCGGCTGCGCGCTCCACGGCCTGGCAGAACGCCGTACCGTGTGAAAAGCTGGAATCGCCCGAGATACTTTCCGCCAGGAACACCGCCCGGTGGACCGGAGCGCCCTCGAAGAGCTTCTCGGTGCCCTTGTGCGTGTAGAACATGCGGAGTTGCAAGTAAAGAATCGGCTCGCCGGCGACGGCGAAGCTGAAGTGGCCGGGTTCGATGATGCTGGCGTGCACCGGTCCGACCGGGATCTGAAACACACCTTCGCCCAAGGCGGGCCGGTAGACGTGCCGTTCGCCTTCGAAGGGAGGAAGCACGCAATCGACGGGAAAGTCCTTCCTTAGTGGGTGAACGTTGGGCCAGTTGTCATGCAGCGCAACGCGTCGCGGGTTAGGGTGCCCTTCGAGTTGGATACCGAACCAATCCTGGATTTCGCGCTCCTGCCAGTTCAGCGACGGCAACTCGGCGGAAAGCGACGGGAATACCGGCTGGTCCGGATCGATTCTCGTAGTGAGGATCAGGTAACAAGGATTGCCCGGGAATTCGAGAACGTAGTGATTCAGGAAGCATCGCTCGGCAGAGCGCCGGTCTTCGGCAAAAACGGCAGCGACTCGCGCCTTCTGCTCCTCGCGCAAAATCGAAATGGCGGGGCGGCTGTCCGCATCTCGAAGGGTCAGATAAACTTCGTGTTCACCTAGGACGAGAGTTTCTTCTACCTGGTCGCCGAGACGAAGCGTGAGGTCATCCAAAAATGGGAACTTAGTCGTGTTCACTGAACCTCCCTGACGACTCGTGCCGCACTCTGCACCAGAGCGTAGAGAGGCGCCGGCAGCCAGAAACCTAGGACGACAATCACAACGCCCAGCCCAACCAGCGGGTATTTCTTCCAGGCACACGTTTCCGCATGAGGTATTCCGGGGTCCGGCCCGAGTACCAGCCTCGCAATGTGAACCAGGAAGCCCGCAAAGATGGTCACCAAGAAGGCGATGAATAACACAACTGGTACATAGTGACCGCCATCGAAGCCCGCGCGCAAGATGGTGAACTCGCTCTGGAACAGGCTGAAGGGCGGCGAACCCGTGACCGCTAGTGTGGTCACCAGAAACAACGCTCCGGTAATCGGCATGGCGTGAATCAACCCGCCTTTCGCGCGGCGGAACTGATCGGTCTTCAGATGCTGCTGGGTGTTTCCGGCGCAGAAGAACAGAAGCGGCTTGGTGATGGAGTGAAACGTCATGTGCAGCAGCATGCCCAGCGCTCCAAGCGGGCCGCCGAACGCCAATCCCAGCACCATGATTCCTCCGTGGTCGATGCTCGAATACGCCAACAGTCTTCGAAAGCTTCGCTGGACGAGGACAAACGGCACGGCGACGCCCATCGACAGGAGTCCAAAGACCATCAGCAACTGCGATGCGAATTCCGGGCCCAGACAACGCGAAGTAAGGATGAAGAAGCGCAGAAGTCCATAGAGTGCACAGTTGAGGAGCGCCGCAGCCAACATGGCCGCGACTGGAACCGGCGCCTCGCTGTACACGTCCGGCTTCCACGTATGCATGGGTGCGATGCCAGCCTTCGTTCCATAGCCCATGAGGATGAAGATGAAAGCGAGCCGCATTGTAGTCTTGTCGAACTGCGCGGCTTTCGTGACGAGGACCGACCAATTCAGCCCACCCAGAGTCTCCGTGCCCATCACGAGACTCGCCGAGTAGTAGGTGAGAATCGTGCCGAACAGACCCATTGACAATCCCACGCCGCCGATGATGGCGTACTTCCAGGCAGCTTCGAGAGAAGTGGGGCGTCCATAGAAGGTGACCAGGAACACGGAAGCCAGGGTAGTGCCCTCGAGCGCCACCCACATGATGCCAAGATTGTTGGCGAGTGCCACCAGTAGCATGGAGCAGACGAAGAGAGGAGTGAGCGAATAGTACTTGCGTAGTTTGCCGACGATCACCGACGCTCCGGATTCCTGGTCGAAAACCCCGTTCTTCTCGTCGTCCCGGAAATAGCCAATGGCGTAGACCGAACATGCCACATAAACGAACGAAACCAGCAGCACGACCAATGCACTCAGGGCATCTGCATAGAGAAGACCGCCGACAGCCGTTACAGACCCGGACCGGAGCACGGATGCAGCCAGAACTACGGCCAGCGTTAGCGTCAAGACCGATGCGCCGAGGTTGATCCCCTCCATCACGGAACGGCGGCGCGCGGCGAACGCGGCACCCGCAGCCAACAGGGTGACGGCAAGAAGGGAAAGAAGCAGCATGGTCTAGCCTCTCAGCCTCCGCAACTGGCTCACGTCCATGGAATCGAAGGTCTCGCGAATCCGGTACACGAGGATCCCCAGCACCATCGTCGCGACAAGCAGGTCGAAAAATACTCCGAGTTCGACGATCAGCGGCATTCCATAGGTCAGAGAGATCGCGGCGAGGAAGAGGCCGTTTTCGAGAGAGAGAAGCGCGAGTACCTGAGTAAGTGCCTTGCGGCGGTTGATCATCATGAAAAACCCAATCAGGAAGAGTGAAATCGCGACCGCCAATGTGTTGTGACCGAGGGTTGCGGGGCTGATCCCCTCTTTTGGGTGATAAAACGATTCGGCTACCACATAGCCCACCAAAGTGAGGCCCCCGGCGATCAGGATGGAAATGGGAATGTTGATGAGGGGTTCAATTTCCTGGCGAATGTCGATTTTCGCCACCAGGCGCTCCATCAGGATCGGCACGAAGACAACCTTTACAAGGAATGTCAGCGCCGCCGCAATGTAGATGTGCGGTGCGTGGTTGTAGTACGCGATAGTGTTGGCAATGCACGCCAGCAAGAAAGACTGGGCAGCGAAGACCCGGATGTTCGTCACGAGCCAACGCTGGCCGACCATCGCGATTTGTAGTACGAGGACGAGCGCCGCCATTAAGGTGATCATCCGCTCGCCGAACTGTGTGTCCTGATAGAAGTACATGGGTGTTCTCAAAACAAGAATGTCGAAATCAATGCGAGCGCGCCGAGTACGAATGCCACCGCCAGCAATTCAGGCACCCGAAAAAGGCGCATTTTGGCGTTTGTCGTCTCGACCAGAACAATGAGAACTGACAGAATCACAAGCTTCAGCAGATAGGATCCGCAGCCGATAGCGAGACTGGCGGCGTTCCACTCCAGGCTAAGACCGAACGGGTAGAAGATGTTGATGAGGAGCGTCATCAGAATGAGCTGCTTCACTGCCGCGCCCCACTCGATCAAAGCAAGATAGGGTCCCGAGTACTCGAGAATCATCGCTTCGTGAATCATCGTCAGTTCCAGGTGTGTGGCCGGGTTATCTACCGGGATGCGGCCGGTTTCGGCTATCAGGACGATGAAGAGTGCCGCGAACGCAAGCATCTGGGACGGGACCAGGAAGCGCCAACTCTGCCCGATCGCGCCGCGAACGACCTCGCTCAGGTTGGTTGAGCTCGCACTCAGAGCCACGGTAAAGATCGCGAGCATCATGGCTGGTTCGGCTAACGCCGAGATCGTCATCTCGCGGCTACTGCCTAGCCCTCCGAATGAACTGCCTGCGTCCAAGCCACCCAGCGCGAGGAAGAAGCGTCCCAATCCCAGGAGGTAGACGACGGCCAGAACACCGCCAAAGAGACTGAGTGGAGCTTCTGCCGTGATCATCGGGACGAGCAGACCGACGAGAACGGAGGTGGCAAAGACCATGATGGGCGCGGCGGCAAAGATCCACGAGGCCGTCTCAGGGATGACCATTTGCTTGCGAAGGAGCTTATTCAGGTCCCGGTAGGGCTGGAAGATACCTGGCCCGCGACGCATTTGCAGGCGAGCTTTCAGTGTCTTGATGATCCCGCTGATTAGCGGAGAAATGCACAACAGGAGAATTAGCTGGAAGATGGAGGCCAATAGCATCTTACTCATGGGCGCGCCCCAAATAGCAGCAGGGCTACCAAGGTCAGGAAGATGTATGCCAAATACGCGTGAATGCTGCCCGCCTGAATTGCCCGCAATCGATTCGCGCGTTCGAGCACCTTGTCCTTCAACGGCTTATACAAGCGGCTCTCAAATGTTTGCTCCACTTCAGACTCGAAAAGGACAGACTTCGGATAGTACGGAGAAATGTCGAACTGCTGCTGGATTTCACGCTTCGGTTGATACAGCGCGGCAAATATCATCCTGAGAGGCTTGGAGAAAGCGGTCGCGGTGTATTCGTTTTCCGCGGTGAGGCCCGGTAATCCACAGTCCCAGGCCGGTCCGGTACGCCGATTAGCCCGGCGAAAGCCAGCCGATCCGATAAGGATAGCGGTGAGCGACAAGAGTATTAGCAGAATGGCGATCATCGGTATGGACACGGTTCCGCCGTGAAGCGCGCCCGAGTTCAAGACCAAGCCGTGCGACGTGACGAAACTGGCCGAGGATCGAACTCCGAGGAGCTGCGCCGTAACGGAATCGAGGGCAGGTAAGAGCCAGGTTGCGCCGACGCCTAACGCCACGCAACTGAGGGCAGGGATTGCCATGCCCACCAGCATTGTCCAATGGGACTCGTGGGCGTGTTCGGACTCGGAGCTTCTCGGCAAAGCCAGAAAGCTGATGCCGAATGCCTTGACAAAAGCCGTAGCGGCCAATGCGCCGGTGAGAGCCAGTAGGGCCCCCGCCACCGGGAAGACGAGCTTCGTGAGGCTTGGCGTGCTGCCGAAACCGGCCAGGAGAGCCTGATATGTGAACCACTCGCTGACGAAGCCGTTCAGCGGAGGAAACCCGGAAATCGCTACGGCGCCGATGAGGAAGAGGATGGCCGTAGCCGGCATCCGCCGGAGCAATCCGCCCATTCGCTCCATATCGCGAGTGCCGGTTCCGTGCAGCACCGATCCTGCTCCGAGAAAAAGGAGCGTCTTGAACATAGCGTGGTTTACGATATGGGCCAGGGCGCCGGCCAAAGCGAGAGCGGCCAGTCCTGGCTTCGAAATCGAGGAGAAAAACAGGGATGCGCCCATGCCCATCAGAATGATCCCAACGTTTTCGATCGTAGAGTAGGCAAGTAGCCGCTTCAGGTCTTTCTCGATGAGGGCATAAAGTACTCCGAGGAGCCCGGATGAAACCCCCACCGCCAGTATGACCAATGCGGCCCACTGTGGCGGCTTGCCCAGAAAGTCGAAGTAAACCCGCAAGAGACCGTAGATGCCTGTCTTCACCACAATCCCCGACATCAATGCAGAGACATTACTTGGCGCCACCGGGTGGGCGGCAGGCAGCCAGATGTGCAAAGGGACGATGCCCGCTTTCACGCCAAATCCCAAGAGGAACAAGCTGAAGAGGGCCCCGTATTGCAGAGGAGCCGGGGTCACGTGAAAGTTCGCGAATTCGAAACTGCCGGTCATGGAATGGAGCACCAGGAAGCCGGCAATCAGGAATCCCGTGCCCACATGCGACATGACGAAGAAGAGGATTCCCGCGTCGCGCGTCGCTTCGCGGTGATGTTCGAAACTTACCAGGCAGTACGCCGATAGTGCCATGACCTCCCAAGCGATGAGGAAGAAGAACGCATTTGAGGCCGTAAATACGAGGCTGAGGCTCAGAAGTTCCAGGTTGAAAAAGAATCCGAGAATGGCCGAACGGCCCGCAGTCAGGGCGGATGTGTATCCGAACGAGTAGACGGACACCGCAATCGCAACAGCGCCCAGCGCCAGCGTGAAGATTGCCGACAACGGATCCAGCCGAAGGCCAATATCCAGGAAGGGGACTCCGGAGGGGACCGCCCAGCTCACAGTATTGCCCTCAAGGATCGTCGCCAAGGAAACCCACACCTGAAGGAGTCCACCGGCGACACCGAACCCGGTGGAGAGCAGCCTCCCTAAGGACGCCGTCCGCAGGCAGAGTATCGAACCCATGGAGCCGGCGGCGTAAGCGAGCAGAACCGCCACCCAACCGTTGGCAATGAGAGTTGCAATCAAACCTTCCAGCACGCCTCGCCCTTCAGTTGAAGCGTCGAAGTCGAGGCCGGCTTCAATTCGTCGTCAGTCAATTCGTCCCTCTCGCGGCGTTTGCATGGTGGCTCTTTTCAAAACTGGATCTTGTGCAAGGCGGGTTCCAATCCTCTGCACCAACGCATGATTCTCTAGTTCCAGGCATTTGGCGAGAACGATGTGGGGTGCTTGCGTCCGAGGTGCTCCGCCGTCGCTGCAACAATTGCAGCGGCAGAATCTGAGGCAATCGCTCAAGACCGAACCACCGCAAGGAGCAGCACGATCAGAGTCACAAAGATGTACGCCAAGTAGAGGTGGATGCTTCCCGCCTGGATTGCACGCATGCTGTTGGATACCCAGTAAAGCAGTCGCTGAACAGGCTGATAGAGTCTTTTTTCGAAGGTCGGCTCAATCTCGCTCTCGAAATGGATGGCCTTAGGATAGTAGGGAGAAATGTCAAAAACGGCTTGAATTTCTCGTCGCGGTTTATATAGAGCGGCGAACACCATGCGGAGCGGTTTGGAAAAGGCGGTCGCGGTGTATTCGTTCTCCGAAGTGAGCCCCGGAAGACCGCAATCCCATGTTGGACCGAAGCTCTTCAGGCTGGTCCTCCAAACGAACACGACCACGGGCACAGCCGCGATCAGGAGGAGCAGCACAGCGATCGCCGCCGTGGAGACACTTCCGCTATGCGCGAGTCCGGCAGAGATCGCGAATCCGTTGGCGAGGGTGAGTTCCGGTCCGGCGCTTGCACCTACGAGTTGGCGGGTCATCCCATCGAAAATGGGGAGAAACCAGGACGCTCCGATTCCCAATGCCAAGCAGGCCGCGGCCAGCATGCTCATTCCCGCGATCATCGTGAGCGGCGATTCATGAGCATGCTCGGCGTGCGGGCTTCGGGGCAAAGCGAGGAACGTGATGCCGAAGGCCTTGACGAAGCAGGCGGCGGCAAGGGCCCCGGTGAGCGCGAGGAGCGCCCCGGCGATCGGGAACATAAGGCTGACGAGACCTATGGTAGTGCCGAAGCCCGCCAGAAGACTCTGGTACGTGAGCCACTCGCTCACAAAACCGTTCAAGGGTGGTAGTCCCGAGATGGCGACCGATCCTACCAGGAAACAGAACGCCGTCCACGGCATCCGCCGGATCAGTCCACCCAGTTCTTCCATGTTTCGGGAGTGGGTGGAATGCTGCACGGCGCCCGCGCCGAGGAATAACAGGCACTTGAAGATGGCGTGATTCAGAGTATGGAACAGGCACGCGATGATGGATACGGCGGCTAATTGCGGGTGCCCCGAGGTACGGAACATCATGGCAGCCCCCAGTCCCAGGAGTATGATGCCGATGTTCTCAATGCTGTGATAGGCCAACAGTCGCTTCAGGTCGTGCTCCATGAGCGCGTACAAGACACCCAAAATCGCGGATACGACGGCAACGCTAATGACCGCAATGCCCATCCAGGGAGGAACGACACCCAGAAACTCCAGGAAGACCCGAACCATCCCGTAGATGCCTGTCTTGATGACAATTCCCGAGAGCAGCGCGGAGACGTTGGAGGGCGCGACCGGATGCGCCGCCGGAAGCCAAATGTGCACGGGGATCACACCAGCTTTGATTCCAAAGCCCAGGAAGAAGAGGAAGAAAGCCCATCCCTGTTGCTGTGGCGATAGATGGGAGGCCGCCGCGCGAAGGCCGGAAAAATCGAGGCTCTGAGCTCCTTGCGCGAGAAGTGCGAACCCGAGGAGCAGGCACCCCGCGTCCACATGCGCCATGATGACGTAGAGAAGTCCGGCCCTTCGGCACTCCTCGGACTGATGATCGTAGGTCACCAGGGCGTAAGCCGTAAGGGCCATCACCTCCCACGCGATTAGAAACAGGAACACGTTCGAAGCAGTGAAGACGATTGTAAGACTCAAGAACAATGTGTTGAGGAAGAACGAGAAAAGACCCAGATTCCTGTTCTTCTCCATTGATGTCAGGTATCCCAGGGAGTAGATCGAGACTGCGGCCACAAGGACAGACAGCGCCAGGTTGAAGAATGCGGAAAGGGCGTCCAAGGTGAAACTGTAAGCGAATAGCGGTACTGCGGACCTGACCGACCATTCAACCGGACCACCGACTAGCGCCGCAGTCCCCGCCAGACCATCCAGGATTGCGCCGGCCAAAGCGAACCCACAGCCCAGTTGCCGAGCTTGGCGAGGGCGGCCGTGCAATAAAAGTCCGGAGAGAGCGCCCAACGCATAGGCGGCGAGCCCTCCGGTGAAGACTTCGCCTGCCGGAAACGAGTTCATTTGTCGAGGGCACCCACTTTCGCGATACGCGAACGGGCGCAACAACTCCAGATCCATGGCTTGCAAGTGCGCATCCAGTCCGTTAGGGGAGATGGACCATCAAAGGAAACAGTGGTTTAGGGAAAATCTTCGAGTGAGGGCGCCAGTTGAAAATCTCAACCCGCCACGATTGCTGCACTTTTTGCAGTACCCCGACGGCGGCCATCGTAATTAAGGATGGCGTTCTGTTTTGGCAGAGTACTTACTCAACCCCTTTCCTGTTGATTCGGGTAGCAGGCAATTTTGTTGTGCGGAAGTTTCGGATGGCAGGGGCCACGCATACGCTCCCTCTCGATTTCCAGAGCAAGCCGAGCGGTCTTTCCGCTCTCATTCCGACCGTTCCGTGCTGTTGTCTGTCTCGCTATCAATACCCAACCGGCGCAATTTGTAGTGAAGAGCCCTCGCACTGATTCCAAGTATTCCGGCCGCCCGCTCGCGGTGGGTAGTGACTTCAGCCAGAGTGCGCCGGATCACCATCTCTTCCATATATTCCAGAGTCTCGCCGAGCGGAATCTGAATCGTTTTCCGGGGAGGTTCAGCGGGCCGATACTCGTCTGGGAGATCCTCTGACCGAATTACTGCGTCATTAACAACGATAGTGAGCCTCTCCATCAAATTCTTCAGTTCCCGCACATTACCTGGCCAAGGCAGCCGCAGCAACGTTTCCGTGACGTCCCGGGTAAGGTGCTTCCTTGGGCGGCCGTAGCTGCCGGCGAATTCTCGTAGAAAACGATCGGCCAGCAAAGGAATGTCCTCCGACCGTTCGCGGAGGGGCGGGACTCTGACAGGGACCACGTTGAGCCGGTAGAAAAGGTCCTCGCGAAACCGTCCGGCAGCCACCTCTTCTGACAATGTCTTGTTCGTCGCAGCGATGACTCGTATGTCCACGGAAACGAGCTTCGCTCCGCCCAATCGCCGCAACTCCTTCGACTCCAGAACGCGCAGCAACTCGATTTGCGTCTTGGGGTTCATCTCGCCCACTTCGTCAAGAAAAAGGGTGCCGCGATGGGCCATTTCGATCTTTCCCTGCCGCGCGCTATCGGCCCCCGTAAAGGCGCCCTTCTCGAATCCGAACAACTCGCTTTCGAGGAGTGTCTCGGGGATAGCACCGCAGTTCAGGGAGATCAGCGGTCCTCCGGCACGAGGGCTTCTCTCGTGGATCGCATGGGCGATCAGCTCTTTGCCAACACCGCTTTCCCCTTGGATCAAGACGGTGGCTGGAGTGGGCGCAAGCATCTCGATTAATTCGTAGAGCTTCGCGATCTTGTCCGATTTGCCGATCAGATTCCCATACTCTTCTTTTGCAGAAACAACTCTCCTGAGGCGAAGATTGTCCTCAGTTAGAGCTTGCTTCTCCAAAACCCTCGCTAGCAACATCGGAAGGCGCTCCTGATTAATCGGCTTCTCGATGTAGTCGTAAGCACCCTGTCTCATTGCCTCGACTGCAGTCTCAATCGTTCCGTAGGCGGTCATCATGATGACGTCGATCGTCGGGTCGATCCCCTTGATCTTCGCTAGGAGGTTGAGACCGTCCTCGCCCGGCATCCTGAGGTCGCTAATCACGATCTGGAACCGTTCGCCTCGGAGCAACTGCAGAGCTTCTTGTGAGCTGGCCGCCGTCTTCGTCGAGTGGCCCAGTTTTGACAAGAGCTTCGCCAGGGCAGTACGGATATTTGCCTCATCGTCGACGATCAGGATTCTTCCATTCACCGGATTCATTGTCGCCCGTCCGCAGCCGCTGGGGCTTCCGCGATGGGAAGCCGCACCGTCATGCTCGTTCCTGCCCCAAGCGTGCTTTCGACCAGGATCGTACCACCGTGGTTGGTTACGATGCGATCGGCGATAGCGAGTCCCAACCCAGTGCCGTCGGTCCGCGTGGTGAAATAAGGATCGAACAGCCTGGAGATGTTCTCCGGTGGCACGCCGATTCCTTGGTCCTCAACGACCAAGTCGACAAAGCCGCCTTTCTCGCTTGTGCCGAGACTGCTGGTTACGCGGATCATGCCGCCGTTCGGCATCGCCTGCATGGAGTTGATGAGCAAATTCAGGCAGACTTGTTCCAGTTTCGTGGCGTCCCCGAGAACTTGCGTCCCCGTGGCCTGGAGATCGAGCGAGAAGGAAATATTCTTGGCTTTCGCCTCCGATTCAATGAGCCTCAAAACACGCTGCACCGGTGCGTGAATGGGTAGGGTGACCTTGACCAGTTCTTCGGGCCTCGACAACTGTAAGAAGCTGGAAGTGATCCGGTTGAGCCTCTGGGTTTCAGCGAAAAGGACGTCGAAATACTCCTCCATATCCGCCCGGCCAGGCAGTAACGAAGCGACTTCGTCGCGGAGTAGTCGCAGATTGAGTTCGACGGCGCTCAGCGGGTTCCTGATCTCATGAGCGACTCCAGCGGCCAAAGTTCCTGCCGTTACCAACCGATCCCGCTTCCTCAGTTCCTGCTCAAGAGCTACGATTTTGGAGACGTCTTTCACAAGAACGACCAGGCCAACAGTTCGAGCGTGCTCGTCAACCTGAGCCGACACGGTTGTTCGTAGGATCAGGCGTTCTGCTCGCGAGTTGACGAAGGCGACGTCATCGTCCTGGACATATTGGTTCTCGCGCAGTGCCAGACGAATCACCTCAACAAGCCGGCGGTGCTTTCGCTCCAAATCATCCAGATCGGGATACGGCGCCTTAGATGGGAGCTCGAGAATTCGGCTGGCAGCCCGGTTGATAATCGTGATTCGCCCTTCCATGTCAATGGTGAGGACGCCGCCAACGAGACTCTCCAAGATCGCTTTGGATGTAGTCCTGATTCTCGTCAGGTGCCGCGTCGTGGAGAAATACGAAAAGACCGTCAGGACCGATGCGGTCAGGATCATCCCAAGAATCGTCGAAAGGACAAGCAGCCTCGCCCAACTGTTTTGGATTCTGCTAAGGACCTCATCGATCGCGATCGGCCTCTCTCCGTTGACGTTGGCAGATGGAAGGCTCAGGAGCATCAGAGCGACGATCAACGACCCAATCATCGTCAAGCCCACGAAGATCGTTCGGTAGCGGAGCCCAAAAAGCCGGACATCCTGATGGTCGCTCAGCATCGTATGGAAGCGTTTGCCCTCATCTCATTGTCTTCGAGAAGGATCGGTCATGGGCAGGAGTAGAGCGATCCGTCGTTTCACGAGGGGCGCAAGATTGGTAGATGTAAAGCAAGCTCCAAAACTTTCCGGGCCTCCAGGTGGTTGGGCGACATCGAAATCACCGATCGAAGCTGGTCTATGGCTTCGTCGGTCAGCGAGTTGTCCAAGAGGGCACGAGCCAGCTTGAGTCGCAATTCGGGATCCTGGGGCGCGAGTTTCGCGACTCGGCGAAGGCGGCCCAGCGCTTCCGCTGGAGTTTCCTGTCCCTCTCTCTTCGGATTCTGTTCCATAGCAACCTCAACCAAGCAGGCCCTTACGTGGCTGACCAAGAACCAGCAAGCCCCGTAATCCGCGCGGGATTAGCACAGCAATTCCGGTCTATCCAGCTCTCGATCGACGGGACATCTTTTCATAGCGATCGAGCGTGCTTCTTCCCGCTCCGCACTGCCTCCGCCTTGGCCAGCAGCTCGGTAAGATCGCCATCTGAGACAACGATCCTCACCGCGGTCCCTTCGCACGCACCCGCAGTCAGAGGATTGCCAGACAACAGGAGAAGGCAGAGCCGGGGCGCGTCCTGAAAATGAACATGATGTTCGATCGGCAATTGCACGTCGACGTCGAATACGACAGGATGAGTATTCTTCTGCTCCGCCGTGTCCTCGAACGCAAATTCGCGCACGCCGTTATTCTGCGTATATCCGCGGTAGCGAAATCGGCAGGTCGTCGTTAGAGGGGATTGATGGTTTGCTGACATCTCCGTTCTCAAGCTGAGGCAAAGCAAGCCGATGGCCAATGCGGGGCAATCGGTCGCCACTCAAGGAATTGTTGCACCGGCCTCCGCTGGCAAGCGCACAGAAGACTGCACTTCTTGCAGTCCGCATGCACGAGCTGTCGGCGAGTCTTCGCAAATTCGCCACGCCCACGGGGGGTTCTGACGCCTCTCGGAACGCATGGTGAGCCGGATCGTAAAGTCGTTGGGCGATGCCCAGCTTCAATGTATCCGCTCACCGCTTCGTCCCGTAGGAGGCACAGGGCCCACCTTGGCGGCTGAGTATGGGGGCTTTTGCTCAGCCAGGACTTTGCCGATCTGCAGCGTATTCAATCCCCTTTCTCTTTGAAGGTAAAGAATGAACCTCGCCTTATACTCCTGATGGTCCTCCAGGTACTCCGCTCCACCCTTTTCAACGCTGGCGATCCATCCGAGTCGCCGAAAACGGTGCAACGTTTCCTCGTCCGTCCCAAGTCTCTGAGCACTGCGGTTAAGCGGAGTGTACGTCATTATGTGGTCCCCAATCGAGACGGGAGCAATACTCGTACCATGATCGAAAGCGCCAGGTATTCAGTCGTTTTCCGCCCCGCAGGGCCGTTCACTAACTTCTTGAATCGAAGAGCGGGCTTTCGCCTCCGCCAACCCACCTGCGGGATGTCGGCACCTCACCAGGCGCGATCCGGCGATCTGGCGCGCCGTGTTCGCTCTACGTATGAACTGCAAGAATTGCAGTAGGAAAAGCGCCGTGTCGGGCCAGAGGCGGACACGAGCCCGGCAAGGCGATCGCGAGATCGATTTATCAGCACTTGAAAGTCATCGCAAAATGGCAAGGGAAATGTCTTGGCAACCCAAAGTTGATCCGCTGGATCATTTTGACGGTTTGCCATGCTCGGTGACAATGGAACCCGCAATAGCTGGTGGAGCTACCCCGCGCGTGGTATTGTTGGCGCGCGATGCGCGGCCCTCTATCAGCGGAGGACGACCAGCCGTTGCTAGGACCAGTCCAGGCCGCCAATGCGACGATAACCATGGATCTGAATAGCGTCCACCAATTGAAGTCTCAGATTCTCTTTGCGCTGGCTCATCCGACGCGCATTGCGATATTGGAGGCACTGCGAGAAGGGGAGATGTCAGTTGGGGATCGAAGCGATCGACTGGGGCTTGAGCAGGCGAACTGCTCGCAGCACCTTTCGATACTTCGCGCCAAGGAGATCGTGCGCCGGCGCAGATCTGCGAATCTTTCTTATTATGCGATCGGTGACGCAGGAACCGCGCGACTCCTCGACGAAATCAATGTATTCATTCGCAGACAGGTCCCCCATACTGTCGCTACCCTCGGTGGAATCGATTCGTTGGCTAGGAAGACCAAACCTAATGCCTGTGTCTCGGAAGACCCTAGAGGCGATGGCCGCGATCTTGAGGTGTTCAATTCCCGCAACACAGTGTTCTGGTCCAGCGCCGACGGTGAATGATTTGGAAAAGGGCTCGGTGCAACAAGTGCGGCTTCACGAGCCCGCGATTGCCGAATCGCCGTGTGGTTTTGAGCGCTTGAATTCAACTGGCAGATCACGTGCTGACTGCCAAGACGGTCGACATTACCCGCCTTGGCAACGCCACCGGTGCCATGAATACAAATAGCCGCGATAGCCGCGACGGACTCTTAGCGCTGGCAGAAGACTACAGAATTCTTGAGTCGACGCGATGCCGCTGCTCATCAGCTAAGAGCATTGGGGAAGCCCTCTGTGGCGACTGCATAGAGCAGTTGCCGGAATCGCATCGAAGCGCGCTTCGCAGCGCGCGGCCAGCGATCACGTTCGGAACGACCTATCGTGCCGCATCGGTTATCCTGGACAAACGCTCGAAGCGTCGCTTCCATCGGTGACGAGTGGTTGCTGTGCGAGGACAACTGCAGATTGACGCATCTCTTGGCCGGTAGGACCAGCTAGCAAGCCTTCGGCAGCGAGCCACCTCCCAAGCCGATCATCCCTACCAGGAAGCCGATCGAGGGCGGCGGCCGACGCCTGTTCAGCCCCTGTCGCGAGAATGGGATGGTGGTGCAGGTAGCGGCGCGCTCGGAGTACCCAGACATGGACGCGTTTCGCCCGGGCGATTCTGGCGATGCCGTTCGAGTTCAAACTGGATCGCGTCCCCTCCGTCCGCTTCCGCTCAGTGGGCGGCAAGAGGCGAAATGCGGCGGACTCCGGACGTCCGCCACCTGAACGTTACGGACACGCCCCCGGCCGGGCGATGCCTCGGCGGGTTGACGAGGGCACATCCGGTGGTATATATGTTCGGTCTGATTCCGAAAAGACGGAGGGGAACATGCAACTGTCTTTGGCGAACGCGTAGCGCGCTCTCCCGGTCATCCTGGGCGCGGGGCTTACCGGGACGGCGATCAGCCGTGCTCTCTCCTCCGCGGGCATCGACCACGTGCTGGTGGGCGAACACCCGACGGAATCTCCACGCCTCGGGGAGTCGCTCAACGCCGAGGGAAGCCTGGAGATGGCCCGCCAGTTTCCCGATCTCTCCCGCTTCTTCTTTCCCAAACAGCGGCTGGCGCTGTTCTTCGGCGAACACGCGCTGACTTTCGACTCCGTGCAGTACGTGTCGGGGCGCGCCGCGTACCAATCGCTCGGGTATCCGCCGACCGTGCAACTACTCCACGTGGACCGCGTGGGCTTCGACCCTGCGCTACTCGAATCCGTCCTCCATGACCAGCACTGCACGTATGTGGAAGATCGCGTCGCCATGCTCGATTACCGGCCGGCAACCGACCGCATCGAAGGCGTGCAACTGGCCGGTGGAAAGACAATCGCGTCCACCTACGTGTTCGACGCGACGAACCTGGCGCGCTTCGTGGCGCGCCATATCGGGGTGGGCTATCACCTGCTCGGCGAGGCGCGCCGCGTGGTGTTCGCGCATTACAGCGGCGACCCTGCGGTGCAGACTGCGACGCCCCCGTGGATGCAGTCAACCTCGTTGCTCCGTCTCAATGCGCAGCAGGATCCGGTGGAGGGTCTCGCATGGCTCATTCCCCTGGGCGGCTATGTTTCGGCCGGGGTGAGCGTGGCTGCCGGCGAATCCACGCCTGCCGCGCTGGTGCTCGACTGGGTTGGCCAGGCGTTCGCCAGGCGCGGCCTCGATGCGCGCCGGGCGTTCCCAACGCGCGGGACTCCGGTGGATGTGCCTTACGACCACTACACGCACGATCGCTGTTACGGGAGCAACTGGCTGCTCACGGGACCGAGTTGCTGCCAGTTCTGGTTTCCGTCGGCCGCTGGAGTGGCCACGGGACTGGTGGCGGCCCGGCTCGCGCCCGATGTGCTGCGAGCGCCCAATCGGACTCCGGCTGTTTACCAGGCCTACATCGATGCGGTGGCCGCGAGCCATTCCGGCCTGGAGTGGCTGGTGCGGGACGATGCAGCGGCCGTAACCCTGGAGGATTTGCAGCAGCGGCCGGAGGCGACGATCGACGGCAATATCCAGCGCCTGGCGGATTATGCCGGACTCGAGGGCGCTCCGCCGGAGTTGGCGTTCGGCGACGCGCTGTTGCGCATGTTCCAAGCCGACCGGCATCTGGCGAATCCGCTGCGCATCGACACCGCGCCGCTCCGGTCGCAGGCGACGCGGCTGTTCGCCAAGAGCGATCGGCCCGACCCGTGGATGGATGCCCCGCTCTCTATACCCGTGCTCACACGGCCGGAGAAGCTGGATGGGCCGCCGGCCATCCTCGACCTGGTGGACATCCTGTCGGGGCGAAGCAGTGTGGACGGCTCCGCCGAGCTGTTGACGCAGGACGCGATCGTGCGGATCGACCAGTTCCATCTGGAGGGGGTAGCGCAGTGGAACGCGTGGGTGGCGTCGCTGCGTAACTCGCCGCGGGTCGCCGCGCTCCAGCTTGTACCATCGTCGCTCGCGACAACCACGGCGGACGGCGCCGAGTGGACGTTGACCGCGCAATGGCAGGGGAGCATCGGCGGGGCCCCGTCGGTCTCCCTGCCGCTTACGATGACGTTCGTGATGGACGACCGGCGGGTATCGGCGATTCACACCGAGCGCGCGGACTACACGTTCGTGGCGGGCGATTCCATCCTGCCGGCCGTGGCGTTCGCATCGCTATTGGGACAGTTGACGGCCGGCACGCAAGCCGTAGCGGTGGGCAGCGCATAATCGGCGCGGTTTGCGGAGTCAAGGCAGAAAAACGCTCACGTTGGTCATGACATCCGCTGCCTTGGCGTCCTCAATCGCGGCCGCAATACCGGCCATCTGAGCGGGCGTGGGCGGTCCGGGGCCGATCGAGACGTTGAGGATCTTTGCACTCACGTCCTTCACTTCGATGCCCTCAAGGGCATAGTTCTCGAACTGATACATCTTATCGATGTGTCCCTTAATCGCGCTGCGGACCTCTGGTCCGGTCTTTGGGAGCCCCGTCAACTCCTTGCGGAGATCGACGCTCCTCTCGTTGATGCCGGTCGCACCCTCGATGACTTCTCCGATCCACCGCCCCGCGGCGTCGCGCAACACGGTTGTCTTGCCCCCAAATACGAAATCCAGGCCCTTGAAGTTCTTTGGCAGCCGCCGGACCGCGCCACCCATGCGGTCGTACAGCTTGCCCATCCAGTGCTCGATGGCCAGGCCGCGAACCTGTCGCCCCTCTTCCCATACTGCATTACCGCGAACGACAGGCGGCTTCTCAACGGTGGGGAGCGGCGTGGGACGCCGAACAGCAGCAGCCACGCGATCCGGTAGATGCCCTGGGCGATCTCGCGCCGCGGGCTGAGGACCTCGGTGGTTGTGCCGGCCTGCTCGCGGACGGTCATCTCCGCCAGCCAGCCACCCACGGCAGCCAGGACGAGGGTCTTCAGATCGCCCGCTTTGTCCGGGTGGGTGGGATCGTCGTGCAGCCAGGGTAGGGGAAGCCCCCGCTTGCCGGTTGTGAACATGGCGTCCCGGTTGAAGACGCCCGGCGCGTCCTGGAATCGATCTGAGGTGAATTGCCCTGAGGCGCATGGTTCGGCGGCGCATGCCTTATCGCCGAGATTGAGCTTGCCCACCACGATACTCGTCTGCACGATATCGTTTTGCGGGGAGCGCGGACCGAGGTCGAAGGTATATATCAGGTCACCGCCCAGCGCCGGATCGTCCTCGCCCGCGGCAAGCGTCTGCGCCTGCCATTTCGAGAGCCTGTAGATAAGTTGGCCCTCAGTCACGTCCTTCCCTGATGGGTCGGTGAATGTCACACTCATATTCGACGCGCTGAAGCCATTGGCAAGGGAGAGGTTGATTGGAACCGGCGGATTTACGGCGATGCCGCTCGGAAACTCCGCTGCAATCGTCCCCTGGACGAAGGTCCACAACGGGTCGGGAACCACCCTGATTGTGATCGCGGGCGCTGTACCCGGTGGGACGTTTAAGGGAAGACCGACTTTGGTGGAAGTAGGCGACGGGCGCACGAGTATCGATGGAGAACCTGGAACGGTGAACTCGAGCCGGAATGGGGCGAGCGCTCCCAGCGGTCCCACGCCGTCCCCAAGCGGGAATTGGGTCCGCAGGTTCCGCACGCCGGCGCCGGAAGCCCGGTTGTGCAGCTTGGATTTGAGACGGTGGTAGCGCTGCTCCGTTTCGAGGTCTTCCCGCGTGATGAACATGCCGTTGAAGAAACGGCGGCGGGCGCGGACTCCCGTCCGCCCGAGTCGTTGAGCCGCAGCAGGTCCCACAGGTACGGATTGCGCGTGGTCACCAGGACAGCCGGTTCGGCCGGCACGAGGTCTACGCCGGCGTCGCTTTCGAAAATGACGGCCGGCGAGCCTTTCGTCATGAAGCGCGAGCGCGCGTCCAGAGTGAACCCTTCGAGCAGCGTGGCGTCGGTCAGGAAAATGCCGATCCGCGACCTCGCGGCCAGCGCCGGACGCAGTTGGATGCCCAGGAGCTTGAGCAGCTCCACGTAGTTTTTCTCCGGCACCTGGTTGAGCCGGTAGCCCACCTGTTCGGCCAGGTAGGAGAAGAGTTGGATCAGGGTGACGCCCGGGTCGCTGTCGTTCCAATCCGTCCATTCGGGCGAGTAGACAGGAATGCGGCGCAACAGTTGCTGCACCACGCCGTCGTAGCGAAGATCGTCGAGTTGCGGAGATTGGATCGGCATCTAGGGCCTCGCTTCGAGCAGGTAAAACGGGTACACCCGGTTGGTGGTGTCCGGTCTCATCCTGGTTCAGATTTTGATGGTCACGGCCCACTACGGCGTGGAAGGTGACGGATTCTACGGGATGAAGATTTCACACATCCTGCCCTACAGCGTCACCCGCACATGGCACGTGCAAGTCGGCATCTTCTGGATCGCCACCGCCTGGCTCGCAGCGGGTCTCTTCATTGTCCCCCTGATCAGCGAAAGAGCCGAAATTCCAGGCTCTCGGCGTACACGTTCTGTTCGGCGCCCTGCTGGCGATTGTGGTGGGATCGCTCGCCGGCGAATGGATGAGCGTCCAAAACAAGCTCTCCGACACCAACGCTTTCCTGTGGGGCCATCAAGGCTACAAGTACGTCGATCTTGGCCGGGGCTGGCAGATTCTACTGTTCGTTGGCCTGTTGATCTGGCTGGTCCTGGTGATCCGTGCCACACTGCCGGCTCTCAAGGTCAACGGCGAACACCGCAATCTGCTCTACCTCTTCCTGCTTTCTGGCGGCGCGATCGGACTCTTCTACGGAGCAGTCCTGACATGGGGCCAACATACGCATCTGACCATCGTGGAATACTGCCGCTGGTGGGTAGTGCATCTCTGGGTGGAAGGCTTCTTCGAGGTCTTTGCAACCACCGTGATCGCGTTTTTCTTCACGCGACTCGGCCTGATTCGTCCGGCCTTCGCCGCCAAGTCCGCATTGCTCTCGGCCACGATTTTCCTTTCTGGCGGCATCATCGGTACATGCCATCATCTGTATTTCTCAGGAACGCCGACGGTCGCTCTGGCCTTTGGCTCCGTCTTCAGCGCTCTGGAGGTAGTGCCTCTCACCATGGTGGCCTACTCCGCGATGGACGACCTCCGCAACGGCCGCCTGGCTCCCTGGGTGCAACGCTACAAGTGGGCGATCTACTTCTTTGTCGCAGTAGCCTTCTGGAACATGGTCGGCGCCGGTCTGTTCGGATTCACGATCAACCCGCCGATCGCCCTCTACTACATGCAAGGTCTCAACACTACACCGCTCCACGGCCATGCCGCTCTGTTCGGGGTCTACGGCATGTTGGGCATCGGCCTGATGCTGGTGTGCCTGCGCGCCATGGAGCCTCGCTCCGCTTGGAAAGAGGGGTGGCTCCGCTTCGCCTTCTGGGGCATGAATTCCGGCCTCCTGATCATGTGTGTTGGAAGCCTGCTGCCAGTTGGTTTGGCCCAAACCTGGGCCTCCGTCGAAACGGGCTACTGGTATGCACGTAGCACCGAATTCCTCGGCCTGCCTTACATGCAGACTCTCCGATGGCTGCGTGTCCCGGGGGACACTATATTCGCTATCGCCGCGCTCGTGTTGGTGGCGTTCGTGTTTGCCGGTCGCTCGGGCTCGACGAGGGGCTCCGAAGAACCGCTGCCGGATGCAGTCCGCGTTCCCGCAGGCGACTAAGCCTCACAAGAACGGAGGGCAGGTCCACAGCAGGCCTGCCTTCCGGGCATCTTCAGCCCTGAGCCTCTGCCTCTTGCTCGAGTCCCGGCCGGTTCACGATCTCAACGTGCCGATCATGGACCTTGATGAGCCCTTGCGCGCGGAAACGGGCCAAATTTCGTGAGACTACTTCCCTGACTGTTCCGAGGCGCGAAGCGAGCTCTTGGTGAGTCACTGGGAGATCGAAGGCTTCGGCACCCGCTCCTTTTGACGCATCCAAGAGCAGACGCGCCAGCCGCTGTGTAACGCTTCCGAAAGTCATGGATTCGACCAAGCCGACAAGGTGCCGTAGCCGTCGGCCCACGACGGCCAAGACCTTCAGCGCTACTTCGGGGTACTGCCGGCAGACCTGTTGGAAGTCGCTCTTGTTGATGAACAGGGAGACCAACGGTTCCACCACGCGAACCGAGGCCGGGTATGGCCCTCCATCGAACAGGGGCAGTTCGGCTACGGTCGCTGGAGCCGTTTCAATGGAAAGCATGACCTCGCGTCCACCGGGAGATGTCCGAAAGATCTTCACGCTCCCTTGAATGATGAGGAATATCCCGGCGCACTCCTCTCCTTCCCAGAAAAGCATTTCATCCGGTGCGAAACGCTTCTCCACGGCCCTTTGGGCAAGCCCCTGAAGTTCGCTTTCACTAAGGGCGGCGAACAGAGCAATTTCTGAGAGCGCTGAGATTTTAGGTGTCAAACATCCATCGTAATACGCACACCGGGCAGGCGCTTGCAGATGCGCCGGTCAGACGCGAGATAGCGCGCGCCGGAGTTCCCGGTGCGCGACTGTCAACTGATCCGTTCTGTGGGTATCGTCCGCCAACGACTTCGCGATTTCCAATGGTGCCTGCACTTCCCCGAGTGCGGTTTGAATGTGCCGGAGCATATTCAGCCGGGTTTCGTCGACGGGTTCGTGAAACCAGGCGCAATGGTGCAGTAGAGGCGCTGTACGTCATCCGCGCCAGAGGACTCGCCACGGCACAAGAGACATTTCAGAGCGGCGGCGCCGTTCGATTCAGTGATCGACTCGTAGGTCGTGGCAGTCATTTCCTCACCCTGGAGCGACTCCCCAAAATGCACGTGCCCTGCCAGACCCAACCCGATGAATCTAAGGGCATGAACGGATCCATTGTGAACCGCATGCGCCACATGCCCCAAACCATTCCCCAAACAAATCGTTCTTGGGGCATTTTCGCGTGACTGGAGTCACATCAATTCGTGCCGCGCGGCGATAGCATCAACGTCAAGGAAAGTTCCGTCGAGCCGATCGATGGTGACGATCGATGAAAACCACTCTCACATTCCTTTTCCTGCTTGGACAGTCGATTTCAATCGCGCTCGCCCAGCCCGCAACGTCCCAGCCCCTGAAACTCGGTCACATTACCGTCTCAGGCTCCGTCCGGACACGCGTCGAATCGTGGAACTGGTTCCAGGGCAGCGCCAACAATGACTATACATTTCCCGGTTCCATCGCCCGTCTGAGCCTGTCGCAATCCGGCAAGGTCTTCGACTGGCAAGTAGAGTTCGCCGCACCTATTCTCCTGAGACTGCCCGATGACGCCATTGCCCCAGGGGCCCAGGGACAACTGGGCTTTGGAGCGAATTATTTCGCGGCCAATCACCGGGAAACTAATGTGGGGATGGTCTTCGCCAAGCAGGGGTTTGTGCGGTTCAAGAAACTGGGCGGCGTGGAAGGGCAATCGCTCAAGTTAGGCCGCATGGAGTTAATCGACGGCACCGAGATTACGCCAAAGGATGGCACGCTGGCAGCTCTTAAGCGCGATCGTATCGCTCACCGCCTTATCGGAAACTTCGGTTTTTCCGACGTGGGCCGGAGCTTTGACGGCGTGCAGTATACCCTGAATCGATCGAAGCTGAATTTAACCCTGTTCGGCGGCCGCCCCACGCGTGGTGTCTTTCAAGTCGATGGCTGGGGAGAACTCAACATCAATGTCTACTATGGGGCTCTGACCGGCCAGGTAAGTGGTAAGCAGAGAGCCGGCGAGTGGCGCATCTTCGGCCTCGGATATCAGGACTTTCGCGACGGGGTACTAAAGACTGACAACCGGCCTACCGCGGTTCGGATCGCAGACACCACCCACATCAATATCGGCACCTTCGGTGGTCACTATATCCACACGGTAGAAACGCGCGCGGGGCAGTTCGATGCGCTCGCCTGGGTCGCGCTGCAAGCCGGTTCGTGGGGCAATCTGAATCAACGCGCCGGTGCGTTTGCGGCGGAGGCAGGCTGGCAGCCGAGATTCCTGGGCCGGCTGAAGCCGTGGTTCCGTGGTGGATATGACTACGGCTCAGGCGACAAGAATGCGGGCGACTCAACCCACGGCACGTTTTTTCAGGTGCTACCCACGCCCCGCGTTTATGCGCGCTTTCCGTTCTTCAACATGATGAACAACCGCGATGTGTTCGGTGAATTGCAGTTGCGACCATCCAAGAAACTGGCAGTCCGTTCCGGCATCCACTCGCTCCGCCTGGCCAACCGCAACGATCTCTGGTACTCCGGTGGGGGAGCCTTCCAGCCCTGGACGTTCGGCTACACAGGACGCATGTCTAGCGGACAGTCCGGATTGGCGACTCTCTATGATCTGAGCGTCGACTACAACGTCAACGGCCATGTTGCTATCGGCACATATTACGGGCACGCAGCTGGAAAGTTGGTGCTTCAGTCCATATACCCGCAAGGAAAAAACGCTAACTTTGGGTTTCTCGAATTAACGTTCAAATTCTAGCGGGCCGGCAATAGTTGGACGAGCGGTGCGGCGCCGGCAAGAGGCAGACTTGTTCTTGCGATGCTCCGGCGGCCGTTATCGGACCCCTTCGGCTCATACACGCATCGTGGCTCTTCAGCCAGGAAATCGCCAGTCAACGCGTAAGAGCGCGACCGCGAACCACCGCACAGATTGCGATATTCGCAGTCGCCGCACTTCCCTCTCAAGTTGTCAGCGTTGCGAAGCGTCCGGAACAGAGGCGACTCCCGGTATATGGTGGCAAGCGAGTCGTGGCGGACGTTGCCGGCTGCCAGGGGCAGGAATCCGCTGGGGAAGATCTCTCCCGTGTGAGACACGAATACGAATCCCTTGCCGTCATTGATGCCGGCCTGCCTTTGAATGATCTCAGGGCTAGCCTGGCGTGTCCCGCCCGTTCCCCCGCCTTCGGCCTTTCGGCGTTGCGCCACGTACCGGCGATAATGCTGGGCTTCGGTGGTCTTGATATCGAATAGTGCGCTTTTCGACAGGTTGTAGAGAAAGGCGAAAACCTCTTCATACTCTTCCGCAGTGAGGTCCTGGGATGCCGGCGCGCGCCCCGTCGCGACCAGGAAGAACACGCTCCACAGCTTCGCACCCGCCCGCTCCACCAACTTCGCGATCTCGCCCAGGCGGCCGACATTGTGCCTGGTAACGGTGGTATTCACTTGTGTTTGCAAGCCAATTTGCTGGGCATGTTGCAATGCGCGAATGGTGCGATCGAAAGAACCATTGACGCGGCGGAAACCATCGTGACTCTCCGCGTCCGGCCCATCGAGACTGATCGCCATGCGGGCTACTCCACAATCCTGGAATCGTTCGATGGCGCTCTCAGTCAGCAAGGGAGTCGCGCTCGGAGTCACGGTGGTACGCAAACCCAGATGCACGCTCCTTTCCAGCAAGGGGAAGATGTCGGGCCGTTTTAGGGGATCGCCGCCGGTGAAAACCATCAGAGGATCGCCGAAGGACCGGACTTCTTCAAGCAATCGGAATCCCTCTTCGGCGGACAATTCGAAGGGATTCCGGTTCTCAATCGCGCAGGCACGGCAGTGCACGCATGCCAGATCGCAAGCCTGGGTCAGTTCCCAAATGACAAGGAAGGGTGCTTCGTCGAAGTTCCTCATTGTGTGATTGCCCCCATGCCTTAAGACTACGGTCAGGCAGGATCAAGGGCAGTGACGCAAGTCACCGCCGTTCGATGCCGACCCAACGCTTTGCCGGATTGACCGCGCGGGATGCCTTATGATTGCCCGCGGAATGTCTCGCCGCCGTGACCGAAGTCACTGGATGACCCGGCGGATCGGCGTAGTATGGACTAGGCTATGAAACTGCGATTACAGGGCAACTCGGTGCGACTTCGCCTGACACGGTCTGAAGTCGAGCGGCTGCGGGAAACCGGGCTAGTGGAGGAGTCGGTAGACTTCGGCGCCGGCGAGGCGTTGGCGTACCGGTTGCAAAGCAGGCTGGAGCAGGGTCCGGTGGAAGCCGCGTTTGGTCAGGGCATCATGACGGTGTCCGTCTCCAAGGAAGCCGCTCAAGCTTGGGCTGGTTCAGACGAAGTCGGCCTGTATGCGCAATCCGGTGCACTCACGATTTCGATTGAAAAGGACTTCCGCTGCCTGACCCGGCGTCTCGATGAGCAAGAGCGCGACGCCTACCCGCATCCTGGCCAGACATCAGAGACGCGAACGTACGGGAGCTGACTTCATGCCCATCGTCATCGGAGCGAAACGAGAGAGCGATTTCACGGACCCTATCGGGATGCTGGGCGATTGCCACCGCCGCATTGAAATGTTCCTCAACGTGCTGGTGCGCGTTGCCGAACAGGCGCAGGGCGAGGCGTTGAACGAAGAGCAGCGTGGCGCACTGGAAACTGCCCTTCGGTACTTCCGCGAAGCGGCGCCGAAGCATACCGCCGATGAGGAGGAGAGCCTGTTTCCCCGCGTGCGCCGGATCGAGAGCGCCGATATGCGAGCGCTCATAGCGCGAATAGAGTCCCTGGAAGAGGAACACGTGTGCGCCGACCGAAGACACGGCGAGGTCGACAATCTGGGCCGGTCGTGGCTACGGGATGGAACGCTGCCGCCGGAACAGTCATCGCGGCTCTTGACACTGTTGGTCCAACTGCGCGACCTATATCGCCATCACATCGCAACCGAGGACAATGAGGTTTTCCCCGCCGCTGCAGCGGTCCTCTCCGCTACCGACCGACAGGCGATCGGTAGCGAAATGGCCTCCCGACGGTTTAGCTCCCGCGAAAAGTGACGCAGGCATTACGTTATCATCAGGAACTGAATTCCCGGCTCAGTCGCGCGAGCGCCAGAGCGCCGAGCGACAGGCCAAAGTCCCGTAACGCGACGTCGAAGAAGTTCGGAATGAGCAACAGATCGATAGTGATGCCCCAGAGCCAAAACGCAACCACATAGGCTCCGATGCGGGGTTTAAAAGCTACCAGAAGTCCCGCAATGATCTCTATGACGCCAACGGCCAACATCAGTCCATGCCCTCCCAGCGGCGACAGCTTCGCGATCACTGGTTACCGCGATGCGCCGTGAGAAAAACGGCAGCTCTCCCGATGTGGTCGCTTCCGCCGTTCTCCAGGCGCTTGCTGACCGCACGCCGAAGACGCGCTATCCGGTCGGGAAGAATGCGATCCTGCTGACGAGACTTGCGCGGTTGCCGGATGCCTTGCTGGACCGGCTTCGCCTTCGCATCTTTCATTTGCCGACCGCCTTCGGTGCGCTCGCCCGGCACGGGTAGCGACCAATCGGCTTGGGGATTCGGCCGAGACCTATCATAGGTCGCTAGAGTCCGATATGGCGACGATCCGTTCAGCACTGCGAGCACTCGGCCTAAAGGCAATCCGTTGCCTGTCGGAAGGGCTGTTTACAACAATCATCCCGACCCAACATGGTGCGTTGTCGGGATTGCGAGGATCGCGGCTTTCGCCGGTGGACCGATCAGCGCATGCACTGGAAGTTGCTCCCAGCCGTGAAGATAGTGCAGCCCTGGGCTGCATGGCGGACGGCGTGTTCAACGGGGCTCCGCGCGCCACACGAACTCGGCGATGCGCGTTGCGAGTTGGGACCGCAAACCGGGTGGCAGGTCATGTCCCATTCCCTCGATCAGGACGAGTTCTGCGCCGGGAATGGCTTCAGCCGTCGCTCGCCCGCCGCTGACGTCGCACATGCGGTCAGCGAGGCCGTGGATCACGAGGGTGGGGACCTCGATATGTCGCAGGCGTTCGGTCCGATCGCCGGAGGCGACCGACGCGATGGCCTGACGAGCGACGCCGATCGGATCGTAGCAGCGGTCATAGGCGCGGCCTGCTCGCGCGGCGACATCACTCTCGTCCGTCGGATATCCAGGCGAGCCGACGGCGCGGAAAGCCCGGAGAAACCGCTGAATAACTTCGTCGCGGGTGACTGCGGGTGGGCCGCTGAACACTTCGCGGAGCACGTCCGGCGAGGGCTGCCCGACTGACATGTTGCCCGTTGTCGGCATCATCGAGGTGAGAGAGCGGACACGGTTCGGATGCTCGATTGCCATCGTTTGCACAATGGCGCCTCCCATGGACGCGCCGACGGCATGTGTCTTCTCGAAACCGAGCACGTCCAGCAATCCCATCGCGTCGGCAGCCATATCCGACAGCGTGTACGACACCGACGACAGGTCACCGGCGAGCCCCGCGGGCAGGTCCGGAGGCGGGGCATCAGTCATGTGTGTGGAGAGACCGACGTCACGATTGTCGAAGCGGATGACTTGCAGGCCGCGGTCGACGAGCGCATAGCAAAACGCGTCCGGCCACGCAATCGATTGCGCGGCGATCCCCATGATCAGCAGCACTGCAGGCGCATCGGGGTTCCCGAGGCGCTGGTAGGCGATGTCGATCCCGGCTGGCCCGACCTTCGACGCCTTCTCGTCCGCGATAGAAGCATCGAACCCATTCACCAGCTCTGACATGCTGCCCCCCTTTTTCCCTGTTGCGTACCGGCCCTGCCTCTGGTTTTTTGGCCGCGGCATCTTTCTCTTGCGGAATCACGGAGTCCTCCATTGCTATCGGATTGCAGGCATGCTTCTCCGCAGTGACATGCCGCCGGCCATGCCTCCGTGGGAAGCCATGCTTCACAGCGGCTCGAATGATGCTTCGTTTGTTGATACTACCCGGATACAGGCTCGAAATCTAGTCTTGTTTTCAATGATTTAGGCTGAAAGCACAGGGGCGAAATCGACGCATCGCGCCGAAACGGCACGGTGTAGCTCGGCGAGCGGCGAGCGCCGAGTGGTGCCGGAAGCCGTGCACCTGCCAACCGGATCTGCGGTCTGCCCACCTTCCACCCATTCTGAGCTGATTCTGAACGTGTGACGCGCCATCCGGAAGTTGGCGTCGGGCAAGTTGACGGGAAACGGCCGACTCTGACTTTACCGAGGAATAGGTTTTGGGACGTTGCTGGCCACTACCACGAAGCACGAACTGTGCGAGGCGTCCCGGGTCCGAGCGTATCGTCCTGGTCTCAGGCCAGAGCGGACTCCACTTCTCCCGCCAGTGCCTCCAGAAGTTCCGCGTAGCAGCCCCCCGAGGAATTCTCCGACAGGTGGGCCAGGCTGCCGACCCAATGGGACAGATGCCTTTCCAGGAATTCGGTGCGTGCGCGTTGCAAGGACTCCACGTCCGCGTTGCCGGCGGCTTCGCAGTGATCCAACCAGGCCAGAAATTCCAATTGCGTGAGCAGGTGATCGGGCGCCGCCCGGCCGTCGATCTCCAGGCCGAAAGTCTGGTAGTAGAGCTTGTTTTCGAGCACCACGTCGCCGGCCGGGCGATTGAGCAGCCAGGCGCTTTCGAGCAGCGGACATCGCGGCTGCGGGAGGCCTGCTTCAAACAGGTCGATGTAGAGTGAGCGCAGTTCTGCGAGAGTTCCAGGCACGGTTTCGCAGAGGTCGGCAAAGCGCTCCACATGGCGCTCGTCGGGATAGCCCAACGCAAAGCGGAAGACGGCCCAGGTATTTATTGTGCTCGATACCATATCGTGAAATACTTTCTGCCGTCGCGATCCTGTTGCGAACCATTCCAGATGGCGACTGCGAACGGTGTGCCTGCCCGCAGATCGGGAATTTGCAGGGTTACGGCCCATTTCCCGGCAGCGTATTGAGCCTGCGCGGGGAACGATTGTCCGGTACGTTTCGTGGTTTCCCGGCCGGTGGCTTCCATTACTGCGGCGCCGCGCGTGGAATCCCAGACGAAGATGTGGACGGGATGATCGGGATCGCCCATCTGCAGCGAGGGATTCAAATCGCCGGTGATAGTCTTGGCCGGAACCATGACGGCACAGGCGTCGGAGAAACGATCCGTGGCGGCCGATTGCGTCACTAGATCGTCGCCCTGCCAGGCCCGCTCCGCCTTCGGGAGCACGGTGGTGTCATGGGTCTTGTCGGCCCATTCGAGGCGCACGAAGTTGCCTGCGGGGATGTGGATGACCTGTGTCTGGACGGATGGGATCTCGAGCGGCGCCGGCGCGTCGGTAGGGTAGAGCGGAGGCGTTCGATGCAGCGCCAAAACCATCGGGGCTGCGGATTTCCACTCGGGAGCCGCCGGGTCGAGCGGATTCTGCGCCACAACGGAAGCGGAGCAGATCAGCAGGCAGGCAAGGGTTTTCATGCTTTGTGCGCTCCCTGGATTTGGATGAGATCTTCGTGCTTGGGAATCTGATAGCGCACCTGATCATCGCGCCCGATCAGGAGTTGCAGCACCTCGCTCGTGCCCCCGCTCTGGGCGTGGTGCAACTCGCCCTCCAAGCGGCCAATCACGTCAATCACTTCGTCGCCGAACAGATATTTCAGGTAGTCCATCGGCATGCGGGGATCTTCGAGCACGCTTTTCCCGTAACTGCCGGTCCGCGGCGGGTTGAAAGGGGGCACGTAGAAGACGTTCGGCTCGGTGCCTTTTTCGGGGAAGAGCCCCAGTGCAATTTTGTGGACGTGAACGAGTTTGTGGACTGCGGATTCCGGATCATCCAGGAATCCCACAAAACGCAGCCGGCCCGGACATTGTTTGGCGCAGGCGTTGACCTCGCCCTTCTCGATGCGAGGGTAGCAGAAGATGCATTTCTGTGCCTTGCCCAGTAGTTCGTTAAAGTAGATCTTCTTGTACGGGCAGGCCTTCATGCAGTAACGGTAGCCCTCGCATCGCTCCTGGTCCACCAGCACGATGCCATCTTCGGTGCGCTTATAGATCGCCTTTCGCGGGCAGGCTTCGAGACATGCGGGATTGGTGCAATGGTTGCAAAGCCGGGGGAGATAGAAGTAGTAATTCTCGCCCAGCATCAGCGCCCCGACGTCCTCATCCCAGTTCGGCGTGTTGCGGACTTCTTCCTGCGGCATAGCCTGCATGCCGCCTTGAAAGAGGCGCTCGGCGTAGTTGTATTCGAAGGTCTGGCCGTAATCCTCTTTGCTCGGAAGTTCGGAAGGCCGCAGCTTGCCATCTTCGAAACCGCCGCCGATCTTGTCCCAGTTGCGCGGATAACCCTGGCCGGGACGGGTCTCGACGTTGTTCCAGTACATGTAGTCCATGCCGTCGCCATCGGTCCACAGCTTCTTGCAGGCCATCGTGCAGGTCTGGCAACCCAGGCACTTGTTGAGGTCCAAAACCATCGAAATCTGATGTTGCGCCATGACTAAGCTTTCCCCTTACCGGGCCCCTTTCCGGTTCTGCGGATGGCCTGCAGGTCGGCCGCAGTCGGCGTGTACTTCATGATGTCTACCCTCACGTCGCGATTGTTGCCGGTGGGTCCCCAGTAGTTCAGCTTGAAGGCGACGTGTCCGTATCCGCCCACCAGTTGGGTGGGCTTGATTTTGATCATCGACGGCGATTGCCACCCGCCCTGGAGGAACCCCAGGTAGCGCTCCCAGCCGTGGTACATGGTGAGGCGCTTGCGTTTCTCGCCGGGCAGAATCTGCACCTTGCTGACGAAGCTGCCGTTGTCGTTGAAGACCTTGACCCAGTCGTTGTCCTGGATATTGCGCGTTTTGGCATCCTCCGGGTGCATGTAGCAGATCGGAATGCCGCGCTGCAGGCGCAACTGATAGCGTGCGTCGCGCCACGTCGAGTGGATCGACCACCGCCCGTGCGGCGTATTCCAGAAGAACGGATACTTGGCGCTATCGCTGAGTGGTTCCTTATACACCGGGAGTTGTTCGCCGAACTCGAGGAACCAGGGATGATCCAGGTAGAACTGCTGCCGCCCGGTGAGGGTACGCCACGGCCGCTTGTTCTCCACTTGGTGTTGGAACGGCGTGTAAGCCTGGCCTTCTTTGATCTCGCTGTTCCAGGCTTCCTCATCGATCTTCTTGAAGCGTTGCGGGTGCTGCTTCAGTTGCTCGAAGGTCATGCCTTTGGTCTCCGGTGAGCCATCCAGGATGAAGTTAACTCCGTCTTCGGGCTGCTGAAACTTGCCGTTGTCGCTCCACAGGTCGTAGGTCTTGGTGAAGTCGCGGTGCCAGTCGAACTGCTGGTCATGATAAGGCACGAGCTTTCGCTCCGCGGCGAGTTGCGCCATTTTCTTGGACAGGTCGCGGAAGATCTCCCAATCGGGCTTGGAGTCGTAGAGCGGATCGAGAACTTTGTTGAAGGGATGGACGTAGCTGTGGCAGTCCGTCGTGCTGATATCGGATTTCTCGTAGTAGCTGGCCGCGGGCAGCACGACGTCGGAAAAGAGCGCCGTCGTGTCCATGCGATAGTTCAGATCGACGATGAGGTCGAGATCCTTCCACAGCGACTTCAGGATGTACTCATTGCCCTTGGCCTGATTCAGATAGTTGGCGCGCCACACGATGAGCGCGCGCGGTTTCTGATCCCGCTTTTTGGGATAGAGCGGCATCCAGCCGTTCTTGATGCTCTCTTCGATGTAATGTTCGATGGGCTTGCCGTTGTAGAGATGGGGATCTTTGTTGGTCGAGTGGACGTAGGTCCACAGCGTCATGTTCTGCATGCGCTGCTTCTTCGCGCCCTCCGGGAAGGCGTACGCCTTGAAGCCGCGCTCCGGCCAGACGCGCTCCTGGCCGACGTAGTGATTGAAGCCGCCGCCGTTCTTGCCCGTATTCCCGGTGAGCGCCACCAGCAGGATGAGAGAGCGGTTGATAAGGTCGTTGTGGAACCAGTGATTGAGACCCGCACCGTGGATGATCATGGCCGGCTTGCGGGTGGCGAATTCGTGCGCGAACTGTTTGATGTCGCTGAGGGCGAGGCCGGTGGTCTGCGCCACCGATTCGAGCGTATAGGGCGCCAGCTTCTGGTTCATCAGCTCGAAGACGGTAGTGACGTCGCCGTCGGAATAGTGCAGATCCGGATCGGCGCCGTTGAGAGCGATGGTCTTTTCCTTAGACCCCATCGACCCCGGCGCTTCGTGGCGTTTGCCGGTCTTGGCGTCATGAAAGAAGAACCTGTCGGTAGATCCTTCGGCGCGCACAAACTGGTTGGTGCGCTTGTCCACCAGCAGCGGAAGGTCGGTCTGCTCCTTCACGTATGGCGTGTCGTAGAGATTGTTGTCGACTATGTACTTGGCGACGCCCAGCGCCAGAGCGGCATCAGTGCCGGGTTGGATGGAAAGGAATAGGTCGGTGTGCACCATCGACGAGTTGAAGTCCGGCGAGATGCCCACGATCTTGGCGCCGTTGTAGCGCGCTTCCCAAGCGAAATGGGCGTCGGGGATGCGGGTCTGCGAGATGTTGCTGCCCCAGAGCACGATGTACTTGGAGTTGAACCAGTCGGCGCACTCGCAGGATTCGGTCTGCACGCCCCAGGTGAGCGGCTCGCCCGGAGGCAGGTCGCAATACCAGTCGTAGAAGGAGCAGAAGACGCCGCCTGTATACTGCGCGAACCGCGAGCCCGCGGCAAACGACACCGGGCTCATGGCGGGAATCACGCTGAAAAACGTGTTGGTGTCGGGACCGTATTGGTAGATGTTGTCGAGCAGCTTGCCGGCCACCATGGTCAACGCTTCGTCCCAGGTCGCCTTGCGCCACTTGCCCTCGCCGCGCTCACCCACGCGGATCAGGGGCGAACGCAGCCGTTGCGGCCCGTAGACGTATTCGGTGAAGCAGGCGCCCTTTTGACAACCGCGCGGATTGTAATCGGGAAGATCGGCGGAGATGCGCGGGTAGTCCGCGGCCTGCTCTTCGCGGATCATCACGCCATTGCGCACGTAGACGTTCCAACTGCAGGAGCCGGTGCAGTTCGCTGAATGCGTGGAGCGGACGACTTTGTCCCAGGTCCACTGCTTGCGATAGAGGTCTTCCCATCCGCGATAGGGGTACGCGCGGAGGGGATCGAGCGGACCAGTAAAGGCCTCCAGTTGCGGTTTGTCCGCCTTGCGGCAGCCTGGGATGGACGCGCCCAGCGCGGCTAGAGCTCCGAGTTTGAGGAAGTCGCGTCGGTTCTTCATGGTCGTTGGCTCCTGGCTTGAGGCTGCCACTTCCGGATGTAGGCAAGCAGGTCGCCGATTTGCGATTCGCTCACGCCTGCGCGGCCGAAAGCAGGCATAGGAGTGTTTTCGCGTCCCGCGCGGATGGTCTGCGAAATGAACGCGTCGGTAGCTGCCTGCTGGAACACCGGGTTGGCCAGCGCTGGCGCAATGAGCCCCTTGCCATCGATTCCGTGGCAACCGGCGCATTCCTGCGCGAATAACGCCGCTCCGCGAGTGGCTTCGCCTCGCGGCGGCGCAACTGGCAGAGCCATCGCAGGCGCCGAAGTCCGAAGATAAGCAACCAGTGCCGTCACCTCGGCGTCACTCAAGCCGCCCGCCTTGGGACCCCAGCCCGGCATACGGGTTCCAGGACGGCCTTCGCGGATGTTCTCTGCCAGGCACTCATCGTCTTCCGTGCGGATGAACGCCGCGTTCCGGACCCCCGGCACGAAGCGAGCGAATTTCTTGTCCCAACGGGTGTGCAGGCCCGTATCGTGGCAAGCTGCGCAATAGCGGTGGTAGAGCGCGGCTCCGTCCGGAGCGGGCGGATGCAGGCGCGCGTACTGTTCATCGATCTTATCGGGCGCCAGATACTCGGCCGGCAAATCGCGCTGGCGGAGGGACAGCATGAAGACGGTGAGTGCCTCCACCTGCGGCTGGGAAAGCGCCGGCATCGGCATCAGGCTTCCGGCAACGATGCCGGCCGGATCGCGAAAATGTTCCGCGAACCAGTTCCAATTAGTCTGCGATCCCTTGAGGCTGGCGCGCACGAACTGATGCTTGGTCTTGAGCCCTTCATTGTCGAGCGCCGGTCCCAGTTGTCCACCCTTGCCGTTGAGCTTGTGGCAGCCGTTGCAGCCTTTCTGCTCGAACAGTTGCATGCCGAGCACAAGTTTCTCAACTGAGCCCTTGGGCAACGCGCGGGGATCGTGGCACGACGCGCAGGTGGCTTCGGTGAACTTCGCCGGCAGCAGTGGGTAGTCCCAGAAGTAGTCTTCCGCCTTGGCCTCCTCGAAGTTGAGCGCGGCGCCCTGACCCTGGTGACAGACCGTGCAGCCGAACTTCTCCACGCGGTGGATGGCCAGCAACTGCTTGGGGTGCACGCGATGAGGATTGGGCTGATCCGTCATGCGCGGATCGTCGATACCCAGGTGACACGTCACGCAGCGATCGACGGTGTGCAACGCCGGCACCACCACCTGCCGAATCTCGATCGGCAGATTGCGTGCCGTTGCGCGCGCGGCATCATCCTTGGCCTTGATCTGGAGGATGCCGCGAAACACCGCCTGGTGTCCACGCCAGTCTGCGGAGACATTCTCACGGACCGCGGCCGCTACCAGGAATCCGACGGTCACCACCGAGCAGACCACCGTGACCCACTTGAAAGGACGGGATGGATCGCCTGACATCATGTCTCCTAATGTGTGGGCCACTGGCTGGGCCACCAGTAGAAATGCCAGTTCGGTCCGCGGAAAATGGAACCCATCGCGGTCAAGACTACGAAGCCCGCCAGGAAGCAGGTGAACAAGGCGACGGCCGACATGCGGATGCTACCCGTGCGGCGCAGCACCCAGAGCGACCAGGCCGAATACATCGCCACGATCACCGTCGCCGGATTGAGAATGATGATGGCGATCTGCGGAATGGTGGGGAACCAGGTGCGCAGCCAGCCGAGGTTGACGGTGACGGCAAGCAGTGCGAGCACGCTTGTCAGCCCGTAGATAAGCGACTGCCAGAAGGTGCGCCGTCCCGCCGGGCCCCCGAACCAAACGCCCACACCGCGCGGATCTCGGTCCAGGTAAGGAATCAACCCCAGCCCGATCAGCACGATGCTGGGGATACCGACTCCGCCCATGAACGCAGAGTACGAGACCAATTCCTGAAGCCCCAGGAAGTACCAGGGCGCCTTGGCCGGATTCTCCGGAATTGCCGGGTTGGCCATTTCCTTCAGTGGCGCATCGAAGAAGTAGCTCAGCACCAGCGTTACTGCAATGGTGAACATGAAGGCGGCCAGTTCGGCCCACATCAGGTTTGGCCAACTCGTTACCGAACCTTCCGGCGCCCGCCCAACCACGGGGGTTCGACCGCGTACAACCGCCATCAGTCCATATGTTTTCGTGGGAGCAAACACTTCGACATCGCGGTCCCCGATGCGCGCCGGAGGCGCCGGCTTCGATTCGTCCCGCGAGAGTCCTCCATCCTTACGCACACGCCAGAAATGCAGGCCCATGAACGCGGAGATCAATAGCGGCAGCACCGCGACGTGAAGCACGTAGAAGCGAATGAGAGACTCCTGGCCGACGTAGTTGGCGCCCAGCAGAAGTTGTTTCTGAAAGCCGCCGGGATCGAACCAAGCGGTGATCCCGATGGCGTCGGTCACCTCACGCGGCGAACTGGCGATGTTGGCGCCAATGGTGACCGCCCAATACGCCAACTGGTCCCACGGAAGCAGGTAGCCCGTGAAGCTGAGTCCCAGCGTGAATACCAGTAGCGCGAGGCCGATGAGCCAGTTGAATTCTCTCGGCCGCTTATACGATCCGGTATAGAAGACTCGCGCCATGTGCAGGAACACCGCCAGCACCATCAGATGCGCGCTCCACCGGTGAATATTGCGGATGAACCGGCCCGCCGGCACCACGAAGTGAATGTCCTTCACCGAGTTGTAGGCCAGTTCGACGCCGGGCTTGTAGTACACCATCAGCAGAATTCCGGTAATGGTCAGCACCACGAATGAGGCAGTCAGGATCAGTCCCAGGCCGAAGGTATATGCGAAGCGCAGCGACCGGCGGTCTGTGCGGACGCTCTGCATGTGCAGAAAGAGATTGTGGAAGGTGCTCTGCGATCGCTCGCGATCGGTTTCGGGAGCCTTCCCGTTGCGCATCGCCGATTCGCGGATGTGTCGCGGCGACTGCTTGAGGTTTTCGAGGAATTCGCGGATGGGCGTCTTAGTGTCAGGCGTCATGACGTCAAACCTTGAAACGGGTTCCTTTCGGCACGGCCGATTCGGCATTTACCTGCAACTGGCCGTCGGGCGACAACACGATTTCGAGCCACGGCAGCGCGGCGGGCGCTGGTCCGCCCACTACCGATCCATCGGTAGAGAAACGCGATCCGTGACAGGGACACGCGAACCCTTCGCCTTCGGTATGTGCCACCACGCATCCTAGATGAGTGCAGACAGAGGAAATGGCGTGGAAACCTTGTTCTTCTCGGAACAGGAAAAAGCCGCCGGTTTCGATGCGGGTAGTGGAACCGACTGCGAATTGCGCCGGGTCGCCTAGTTTGAAGACACGGAGCGGGCCGGGTTGCACCGCGGGCTTCGGCAGTCGCATGACACCGGCAAGCGCAGTGCCCATGGCGATCGCCACACTCCATAAGGCGGTCAGGCCTAGAAAATCGCGGCGTTTGGGTGAATCAGGCATAAGTCCACTCCTGGCGGAACAGGAATCGCTCCATCGTGATGGCGTGCGTCGGGCAGCGCTGCGCGCATAGGGCGCAACGGATACAGCGGTCTTCGTCTTTCAAAATCGCCGAATCGCCAGGACCCGCCCCATTTTTGGCTAACAGCGCGTCAATCTCGGGCGATGGCGCCAGTTGTTCCAGGGCCACCAACTTCAGGCACAGCGTGGGACAGACATCCACACACCCGCCGCACAGAATGCACTTCTCGCCGTCGAAAATGGTGTTGACGCCGCAATCCAGGCAGCGTCCCGCCTCGCCGGCAGCCTGCACTTCGGTATAGCCGGTTTCGACCAGGCGCTTCGGGTCAGCCAAACGCTCCTGGGCGGACGCGGCCGGGATGTGCGCGCGACGGCGGCCTTCGTAACCGGCCTCGCGCTCGTAGTCCTCGATCTCGACGTGAAGTTGCGTTTCCTGCTGGCGAATCTCAAGGCCGGTGAGGAACCGGTACACCCCACGGGCCGCCTTCTTGCCGCTGGCGATAGCGTCGATCATGAGCCGCGCGCCGTAAGCCACGTCGCCGGCGGCGAAGACTCCAGGCGTGCCAGTCTCGCAGGTTTCGGCATCCACCTGGAGCCTGGAGACATCTCCCAGGAAACTCAGATCAGCCATCTGGCCCACCGACAGCAGCACGGTGTCGGCTTCCACGTCGACGGTCTCGGAATCGTCATACACCGGCGCAAAGCGGCGGTTGGCATCGAACACCGAAAGCACGCGCCGGAAGCGCACGCCGGCGACGACCTTTTGGCCATTCTCTTCGCGGAAGAGGAATTCTTTAGGACCGAGCCGATTGTGGCGGATGATACCTTCTTCCTCGCCTTCGACGATCTCTACTTCGTCGGCGGGCATCTCCTCGCGCGATTCCAGACAGGCAAGATGGACCTCGCGCACGGCTTCCTGCCGCAGCGCTACTCGCGAAATATCCGTTTCCGTCTGGCGGGCGACCAGGCGTTCCGAATCGTCATCGGCATAGCGAACGGCGGAACGGGAGACATCGAAAGCTACGTTGCCGCCGCCGATGACCACCACCCGGCGCCCGATGGGCAGTTTCTCTCCGAGCGACATGGCACGCAAGAAATCGATGCCGCCATAGATGCCCAGCGCGTCCGACCCCGGCAGTTGCAGCATGCGGGCACGCTTGGCGCCCACCGCGATGATGACGGCCTTGAAATCGCGGCGAAGGTCCTCGAAATCGACATCGCGGCCTATCTTTACGCCGCAGCGGAACTCCACACCCAACGACCGAATCAATTCGATCTCGGCATCGATGAGGTCGCGCGGCAGGCGGTACGCGGGGATCCCGGTGTAAAGCATACCTGCGGGCCTCGGCTCGGCCTCAAAGATGGTGGGCGCCATACCCATGAGGGCAAGGTCGTGAGCCGCCGCCAGTCCAGCGGGTCCGGAACCGATGATCGCCACGCGGAACCCATCCGGCCGGTGATATTCCCGGGAGGCCAGGAACCGGGCCAGATTGGTCATCTCCTCCAGGCCGTCGCAGGCTCCTTCGGAGAATTCGCCAGGAGCGCGAAGGTGGCCGGAGTGTTGGTCGGACACAAACCGTTTGAGGGCGCGGATGGCGATTGGCTGGTCTATCGATCCTCGGCGGCAGGCAGCCTCGCAAGGAGCCCCGCAGACCCGTCCACAGATCGAGGCGAGCGGATTCGGCCCCCGGGCGATCAGGTACGCCGCCTCGTAGTCTCCGGCAGCGATGGCGCGGACGTAGCCGCGGGCGTCGGTATGTACGGGGCAGGCGAACTGGCACTTGATTTGACGGCGCCAATACTCCTCGTTGGGCACAGTGGCCGTAAACCGGGTTTCCGCCGGCTGGATCATCTCATCCTTTGATACTGCGGAATCACCACGCTTAGCTGTGACCGAAGTCACAAGCATCACTAGTATAGGACCGAAATATCAGAAATACATCGAGTCCGGCTACTTCGTCTGCCTGCCGAACCAGGTAAGGTGTGTTGCGCCCTGTGTGGAGCTGTGCACCGCCGCCCCGGAGCGGCGTAACGTCTCGATCAGTGGTTGGGGCCGGAACGAACTGCGCAACACCACCACTTCCCCGGGACCGAGCACTCCTACGGCTTCCCGAATCTTCCCGATCGGATGAACTCCACGCTCCAGCATGACGTCCGCGTCGATTTCTTCCACTACGCGGCCGGCCGTCAGCCAGGATGCATCCCCGCCCGCATCCTGTCGCGGTTGGAGAATCGGCAAGTCCGGCGCGCTCTGCCCCGTCACATTGCGGAGCCGCAGAATCATCGCCTGGAGACTAATTCCACCGATCTTGGCCGCCTGCTCCAGGGTTGCAACCTTGGCCACGGTCCGTCGCACCACCGGATTGCGTAGCTTTGCGAACGCGGGTGCCATCTCGACAAGTACGTTTTCGAGTTCCGGATACGCCTCCAGCAGTGCGCCAACCGTAGTCTCAGGACCGATCGGCTGGCTCATGGCACACCTGCCGCTGCCGGTTCGGCATACTCCAACAGCCGGCGCTCACCCTCCAGGGCGCGGATGGGGCCGACATCCTGCGTCACTTCCAACGTCCCCAGGTAACGGCCGTCCTCGCCCCTCACCGCGAAATAGCGGATGTGAACGAATCGGCCCGTAAACTGGATCCAGAATTCAGCCACATTTTGCCGTCCTTCCCGAAAATCGCTGAGGATTCGGTCTACGACATCCACGCTCCGCGGAGGATGACAGTTCTGCACCATCCGTCCGATGATGGCGCGGCTGCGGGCGAAGACTCGATTCGGGCCCTCCGAAAAGAACGCGACGCGGTCGTCGGCGGCCACAAACGTGAGATCCACTGGAAGGGTGGAGAAGATGGCGATGAGTTGTTCCAGTGCGAGGGTCCCAGTCGGAAGCCCAACGCCACCGGCCGCTGACGCTCGGTCTGCTGCCTGTAGATCCACAGGCTTGTACCCTTCGCGCGGTTCCACCAGGCACCAGCCGTACGGCGGTGAGGACGCCCATATTTCGGCCCACTCGTCCGCCGTGAATCTCTCCAGGCAGATCGGGAGCAGAATCTGCTCCTCTTTGTAGATCATTTCGTGGACCGCACTGGCCGCGGTGGCGCCTGTGGTGGCCGCCAACAGCCTCCACTCCGCAACGGTGGTATCGCCTTGGCGCAATGCGGCGCTGAGATCCTTTAGCAGTTCTCGAATCTGGTCGTCTTTGCCCCACATCACCTTCGAAGGGCCAGTGATCCCGTGGCGCTCCAGACACGTGAATAGGAGGTGTTCTTTGCGCTGGTAATGCTTGTCGACATCCTGCAGTTCGTTGAGCGCCTGGCGCCATTCGAACAGTGGCGCTGAAACATCCCCGTCATCCGCAGTCTCGAGGACCCGATTCATCGCCTGTTGCAGGCGTGCCATGGACTCTCGCAGCGCCTCGTTCTCGCGGCGCAACGTGTCCACCGGATGGCCGGGGGGAAGCGGCGCGGGCGCCAACTGCACCAGCACTTCCCGGGTGACCTGAGAGTGCAGATCGCACATGCTTTGGATTTCCTCGACGGGCATCCCATCGGCGATGAGTTCCTGCTCCATGGCCATGACTTCCGAGTAGTCGGTCTGGCAGACCAGCTCTTTCAGACTGCTCCGCACCTCGTCCGGCGCCTCCCCGGCGTGCAGGCGCTTGATGATCCCCTTCAGGGTCCGCACGCGCTGTGCCCGGTTGTCGATTAATTCGCTCATCGTCTGTCCTCAACCCGAGAATAGAAGGTGGCCGCGTACCTTTCAGTGACTTGCGTCACGGGCCATCTCGGCGCACCATTTCCCTCGCGATGTATCGCCGATCCAGGGGAGCCACGCCATCCGGATTGCATCGTCCGCGCACACCCCGATGCAGTGTTCTTCGCTCCCGCACGCCTCCGGGAGGGTCAGAACCGCAAGTGCGCGATCCATTCCCAGGCAGGCCGGTCCACAAGCGCTTACGCAGAGCCCGCAACCAGAACACTTGTCTTCATCGATGACGGGCATCCATTTGTGGGTGGGCTTCATGATGGGTGGGAGAACGCAGGACTTGTAAGCGGCCTTGAGACGGCCGGCCTCGGAGGCGGCAGCAGCAGAGTGATGCCGAGATTGACCGCAAAAAGGGTGACTGCAGTCAGCTCAGTAACCGCCGATACCGGCAGAATTTGCCATGCGGCCCGAAGATTCGCTTCATACGCCGGGACTTCCGAGGACACTCGCAGCAGGCAGCCGAGATTCAGTATCCCCAAAGAGGCCCACATGAGCCCTTTGCTATAGAGCAGCCGCATGCCGCAGAACGCCGGCAGTACTCTCTGGCCGATTGCGAAGACCATGGTTGAAAGGAACCCGACCGTGAGAGCGTGGCGAGAAGCGCCCCAAACACCACCGTGAGTATCGGCAAGCGCCGCGTACACGCCGAGGGCGGCGGCGATGAGAAGCCAGACGTAAGCACCGCGAACGAAGGCCGGAAACGACGCGGTCACCCCCAGCGTCTTGGCGGGCTTCAGTGGACGGCCAAAGACGCGCAGGGCGACTGTCGCAAGAATGCTGGCGACCAACAGAAGTAGCGTCGCAATCTGCAGGTGCCCGAGAAGCGCCGCGACGAGACCACACCCGCAGGCCGCTAGGGCTGCCGTCAATCCGCTGCTCGAAGGTGCGCGAGTCCCCAGGAACACCGGCAACCATCTGGCGTTGAATCCCCATACTGCTAATACAGGAAAGCCCCAAGCCGCCAGAAACAAGTAGCGCTGGTCCAGCCAGTGCGGAATTTCCGGATGTATGCCTGTCGATGCCAATACCACAGTCTCGACCTGGTTCAGAATCAGCGCTAGCAGGAACGCGACGGTCGCGGCGATAACCAGCTTCATCCACGTCTCGATAGGAGCCCGCTTGGTTGGCGCTGGCTGCGACTTGTGGTGGCTCACCGTCACGAAGAAGATCACGAAGGCGATCAACTGGAGTGCCGCCGATACCGGCAACAGAACACGCCAGTGGAACTCGGTAACATTGGCCGCCCAGCGCAAAGTTACGCCGCCAGTCCATAGTGCCCAACTGGCCCATGCCCGGCTCACGGCGACGGGCATCAGCCCACCCATCTTTGAGAGCGAATAGTAGCCAATTCCGATGACGAATGTGCCAATCCAACCGAAGATTTGAGCGTGCCCGTGCGCCTGCAGCCAGGCTTGGGAAAGTCCGGCCAACGAATGCCGCCCGCTGATCGAAACCAGATTCCACACACCGAGGAATGTCCCCGGCAACACCAGGAATAGCAGGCCAGTGACGACATAGATCGTCACCATCTTCTGTAAGGCGATCTCGTTTTCAGCTGCAGTCTTTGTAGCCATGCTAGTGAACCTTTCAATTTCAGCGGGTCTGGCCGGTGAAGCGCTTCGGGCTATCGTTTCTCCAGCGCGATCGCGCGCGGGAACAGAATGTTGTTTTCAAGGTGGATGTGCACGTGTAGATCCGCTTCCAGCACCTGCAGACCTTCATAAAGTGCCCGGACCGTACTGCAGGCGTAGGGAGGCAGATCGAAATCGTTGGTCAGCGTTCGGATTTCGCCGAGGGCATCGCCCGCGCTCACATGCTCGCGCTCCATCATAGCGATCGGGTTGGCGATTGATCCAAACGGAACAGGAGGCACCGGCCGATTCTGGACTTCGGCTCGACCGTATTGCTCGATGAACGGAAACAGGATCACTTCCTCTTTGTGCATGTGCATTTCCATCTCGGCGCGCAAGGCCGCGAACACTTCCGCCATGCGAGGGAGGACTTCCGGATCGTGGGCACTATGGACGGAAACCACCTTGTCCAGGCGGTGGCCCAAGACGGGGAGGTCTAGTTTCAGGTACTCATGATGAGTTCCGACGATGTGCTTTACCAGCTCATCGAGCGGCGCCGTCTGCCAGTCCCGACCAGCCACGCTGGCGACCTTGGCCTCTTCGATCGCTCGAATGATGGTCTGCGGTTTGACGCCCTTAGCCAGGCAAGCCTCCTCAAATGGTTGCTTCCCGCCGCAGCAGTAGTCCAGGCCGTGTCGTTCGAGAATGCGAACGGCACTCAGCGAGGTGGCGGCCAGATCGGCCAAAGTCATGGTAGTCGTCATCGGATCTCCTTTTCTGCCCTTCTGATTGATCTTGGCGTCAAAGGACAGCCCTCGTCAGTGACTGAGGTCACGCGGTCCGTCCTTCCACGCAGCCGTCGAGGTGGACCGTCCGCTCACCATATTGGTAATAGCGGAAGGGCTCGACCGGCAACGGTAACAGGAACGGCCGTTCCTCGCTGAACATTGCCGCCACCTGTCGTTTGGTAGTGCCGTGAATGCGCGTGTCGGCCCAGCGTGCTTCCCAGTGATCCAGGTAGGCTTGCGCTTCCAGCAGACTCTCGAAGCGGAGTCCCTTGAGCGGCGTCTTCTGCGCGTGCCCGACTCCCGATTCCACCTTACCTTTGCGATCGGGATCGCCGCTCCGGCATGGGAGTGGGACTGTGCCATAGTGCCGGAGAACGTCTCGGTAGAGGGGATTCAACGAGGGATCGTAGATATCCGGCGTGAGCACCCCTTCGCGGAGGTTATCGAGCACGACGACGCGAGTGCATCCACCTAGCCTGCGGAACGCCCTCTCATGCAATTCAGCCCAAGTCTGGGAACTGGAGCGGAAGACCAGGAGCCGGACCGATTTGCGGCTACACCCAAGGGTCACCACGAACAGCCGTGTGCGCCGGTACTTGCCCGTGTGCGGATCGCGGACCATCGGGCCAGTGCCGTAGTCGACCTGGGCCTCTTCACCGGGAGAGGTTTCGATTACTACGCGGGCCTCCGGAGACTGGCTCCTCGACCCGCGCGCCACGTGTGATGCAGGGTTCTCTTCGATTTACTTTCTGAGAGACTTATCCCCACGGCTGTCGCAGGCGTGCACGAGCCTGTACATGCGATAATTCGGCGATGAACGTGACGATGAAGGATATCGCCCAGGAGATTGGAATCTCGATCGGTACGGTCTCCAAAGTCCTCCGCGATCATCCCGACATCAGCCCGGAAAACAGGGAGCGCGTCCGCGAGCGGGTGCGGGATCTCGACTACCGTCCGAACCTGACCGCGCGCGCATTGGTTACCGGCCGGACGCACACCATCGGACTCGTGGTACCGGACCTGGTGCACCCTTTCTTCGGCGAGGTGGCAGGCGGTCTTTCAAGGCTGCTGCGCAAGAAGGGCTACTGCCTCATCATCTCTTCTTCCGACGAGGATATCGAGCTGGAAAACCGGGCTATCGATCAACTCCTCGCGCGCCGCGTGGACGCGCTGATTCTGGCTTCGTCGCAGAGAGATTCGGAATTCTTTCATAACATCGAAAAGCAGAAGACCCCGCTGGTGTTGATCGACCGCCAGCCCGAGTCAGGGAAGCTAAACTTCGTAGGCATCGACGATGAGGAGATCGGCCGTATCGCCACCGAGCACCTGTTTGAGGTCGGCTGCCGGAGAATCGCGCACATCGGGGGGCCCGGAATCAGCACCGCCGTTGGCCGGTTGCGAGGATATCAGCAGGTATTGGAGCGCCATGGGATTCCCGTCGATCCGACGTACGTCGTCAGCCGCGAGCACGCAGACGAGGCCAGCGACGTTACCGGCTACGAAGCCATGAATCAGCTCCTGGCGGCGAAGCAGGCTCCGGATGGCGTGTTCTGCTACAACGACCCAACCGCGATGGGAGCGATGCAGGCTGCTATCGAGAAAGGGATACGGATCCCGCAGGACCTGGCGATCATCGGATCGGGAAACGTGCGCTACGCAAAATTCCTTCGTGTGCCGCTGTCGACCATCGACCAGCAGAGTGAGGAGATCGGCGACCGCGCCGCCAAGCTCGCGTTCAAGCTGATCGAATCCAAAACGCAGCCGAAGCCAAGTACTGTCCTGCTCACTCCGAAATTAGTCGTGCGGGAATCGAGCGCCCGCCGCTGACGGCCGCGGCTACCGGAGAGAATGAACAATTTGACCGGCGTTCAGCCCATACGTTACCGTTGACTTTAGTGATGACTCCGGCTGCCTCCGTTGACCCCAGAGTGGTTCCCCAGCGCCTGCTTCATACGGGCGCCAATATGCCTGCGATCGGCCTGGGCACTTTCGGCTCCGACCATGTCTCCGCCGCCGAAATCGCGGCCGCCGTCGAAGGCGCGATCAGCGTCGGCTACCGGCACATCGACTGCGCCTCGGTCTACGGAAATGAAGACCGCATCGGGGCGGTATTGCGTTCCGCCATCCGCGGCGGAGTGCCGCGCGAAGAACTCTGGATCACCTCGAAGCTGTGGAACGACAAGCACGCCGAGGCCGACGTCATTCCCGCGTTCCGCAAATCGCTGGCCGACCTGCAGCTCGACTACCTCGACCTGTATTTGATCCACTGGCCTTTCCCGAATTTCCATCCGCCCGGCTGCAGTGTGCAGTCTCACGATGCGGATGTCCATACGCCGGTTCACGCGGTTGACGAATGGCTTCTCAAAGAAGATCGAGAACCACGAAGCAGCCGTAGCGCTCCACTACATGCACTACAATTTTGCTCGCATCCACCAGACGCTGCGCGTGACGCCAGCGATGGCAGCAGGAATTTCAGATCACGTGTGGTCGTTTCAGGAAATTGCGGCGCTCGCAGAGAAGCGCCTACACGTCGCGGCGGCATAAAACCCAATCCCAATAATGCGGTAAAAAGGGGAAAGGCCCGATTCACAGTCGGGCCTCCGGCAAAACGTTTGGGCTGCACTCAGACGATACCAGAGGAGTGCGCCCACATGCTTGTCGCCTTTTAAAGCCGCCCCCGCGCCTTGCGCCGCGGAAGCGGCCCGCCGAAGGGAGGCGCATGACCATCGCTTTTGGAATTCTGGCATCGGATGGAGTAGTGATAGCGGCCGACACACAGGAAAACGGCTGGCTACTTCAAAGGATTCGCGCTGAAGATTCACAGCGCGATGACACACAGCAGTATTCACTCAACCCTTAAGTCCGCCGTGGCCATTACGGGAGCGGGAGCCGGCGTATACCTCGATGCCATCGCCGACGAGATCATCAAGGGATTCCATAAGAATCAGGATGCGGATATCGATGCTTTTGAATCCCATCTAAGGCGGTGTAAATAAATAATATTTACATCTACCCTCCTGATGTGTTATTACGTTGGGCATGGACACCGATGCCCAACTTGCCCAGTACTTTGCTGGCATGTGGCCGCATCTGGATGAACACGCCCGCCGCTTGGTGGCCGCCAGCA
>JBGPHT010000040.1:0-51127 GCA_041484525.1 Bryobacteraceae bacterium
GACGGCGGTCCGCTGATCCACAACGGCTGGGAAGACGAGCAGCGCTCGTTCGACTCCACCTGCCGCAAGTTTCACCGTTTCCTCACTCAATCCCAGCTCTGAAACCCGCCAGTTACCCACAGATTCCCCGGACGAGCCGTTAGGATAGGCGGCGCTGGTATTCACACTGAACGGGAGACCCTTCTCGAAGATCCCGTAGCCCGAGAGTTGCCATCCACCCGCCGCCTTGCAATACCAGGAGTTGCAAGCGCGCAGGAAAGGCATGTCCCAGTAGCCGTTGAAGCTGAACCGATGCGGCACGTCAAAGCTCGCGACCGACCGGTCGATCCGGCGGTTGTTGACGTCCGAAAAAGACGTGACGCCTTGTTCGTCTTCTGACTCGGCGATCGTCTTGCTATAGCTATAGGACGCCTGGAAGGTGACCCCTTGCGACATCTGCTTACGCACCGAAAGAGTGCCGCCGTGATAGACGGAATTGGAGCCGGTCTGGGCGACATTGATACTGGCAAAACTAGGATTGTAGCCATGGAAGATGCCGCCGTTGAGTAAGTCGCCGGCAAATCGATTGATGTTGGCTATGCTGACGAGGTGATGGCCTCCCGAGCCCAGATAGTCAGCCTCGACCACGATCTTGCCGGGAAGGGACCGTTGGATGCCGAAGAACCAGTTCTCGGTGTAAGGCTGCGGCAGACTCTGGCTGACGGCGACAAGCGATAACCTCTGGCCGATGATCCCGTTCTGGGCATTGAGCCCGGTGGCCAGGCTGGCGTCCACTGGATAGCCGAGATTGAGCGGTTTCGAAAGGTCGCCCAGGCTGTACGTAAAGGCCGTGCCGAACTGCGTTCCGACATTTACAATTCCTGTGAACGGAGGGTTGTTGCGATAGCCTGCCGGGTAAACCGTCGCCAGACGGTCGTAGGATAGCCCAATGCCACCGCGGATGACGTTCTTGCCCTTTCCGGCGATGTCCCAGGCGAAACCGACTCTGGGCGCAAAATCAAGATGATTAGGAGACCACGCCTCCTGGACTATTTGCGAACTGCCGGTGGCAATCTGCTGGACGTAGTTTCCAGATCCCGGTATGAAATTCGACAGGCGGTTCTTAGCGTCGGTGTAGGGACCGAAGTACTCGTAGCGCAGACCCAGATTCAAGGTCAGGTTCCTCCGCACTTTCCAGTCATCCTGAACGTACGCGCCGACTTCAGTGATTCGCTGCGAAGCGTATGTGACCGTAGGCTGGCCCGTGACCGGGTTCACCGTCCGCGCCATCGTGAGCGCGGTGTCGTTGGCGAAAGTCAGGGGGCTCGCAAACGTGTAGTTGGGTATGAAGCTGGCTGTATGCTTCAGGTTGTTGTCATTCCGGCGCCGCTCGCCGCCAAACTTGATAGTGTGGCTGCCACGGATCAGCGATACCGAATCCTTCACAACGTATTCGGTCGGGAACCAGCCGCCCGGGTACGGATTCGTGTCCTGGAAGGTGTTACCCAGGCTGGTGATGTTGATTACCGGAACGTCCAGATGCCGAGGTGTGGAATAAGTCCCGATATACCTCACTACTCCGAACTGGATCTCGTTCAGTGTGCTGGGCGAGAAAATGTGGGTCTCGTTCAAGTTCGCGAAATTCCCCGTCGTGGGATTATCAACTTCGAAGTCGCGGACCGGAGGGGTTTTGCTGACGCCGGTAAAGTGGTAGTAGTAACCATACAGGCGGTCCTTGCCGGGCCTCAGTTCGTGATCCACGCGTACCGTCATCTGGTCGGAGACACTGCTGCTGGGCCGAAAATAGCGCACCGTGCCCACGTCGGGGATTCCGTCCGGTGTCCGGTTCCACACATTGGCCTGGGCGCACCCGCCGCATGCTGCGACTCCCGGCGTGGGACTTCCGAGGTCCTGGAAATTCGTCGTCGGATAGGCGATGGGAGCGAACTGGGTAAGCAACTTAGTGGCGATCGAATTGGGTCGCGTTTGCTTCAGGAACTGCACGAACTCCTGAGTCTCCACTGTAGCCGTAGAACTGGTGCCTCCTGACTGGCGGATTCCCTCATAGGAAGTGAAGAAGAAGGTCCTGTTCTTGATGATGGGCCCACCCACCGCGTAGCCGAACTGGTTACGGTGAAAGGGTTGCACGGTGGCATCGAGGAAGTTTCGCGTATTGAGTGTGTTGTTCTGAAAGTAGTCCCAGCCGCTGCCGTGGAACTGATTGGTACCGGCCTTGGAAACAATGTTGACGTGGGCGCCCATGTTCCGCCCTTCTGACGCCGCGGAGTCGCTCAGCGAAACGGCTACCTGCTCGACGGATTCAAGGTTCGGAGTAACCTCGGAAGCGCCGCCGCGGGACACCGAGTTGACCGTCATATTGTCCATACTGTACGAATTGGAATCGGTCCTGGCGCCGGCGAAATTCACCGTCGCGGTGCTTCGGCCGCTGATGTTGTCGACCCCCATGCTGCGACCCGTCACTCCCGGCTGCAGCACCATGAGATTGAAGACGTTGTTATTGGGAATCGGCAACTGAGCCAGGGATGCCTGATTCAACTGCCCGGTGACATGTCCCACCTCAGTCTCGAGGACGGTCGCCTGTCCGGTCACGTTGACAGACTCACGGACATTCCCGACCTCCAGCGTGAAGTCCACTTTCCGGACCTGGTCAGGCGGAAGCACCAGCGAATCCTGCGTCGCGCTGAGGAAACCCTCTTTCGCCGCTTGGATCTTGTAATTACCGGGGCTGAGGCTGGGAACGATGTAAACGCCGTTCGCCGACGAGAGCACCTCTCTAGTGACGCCGGTGTCGATGTTGGTCACGCGGATCGCTACCGCGGGAATGATACCCGCACTCCGATCCAGCACCGTGCCCTGAAATCCGCTTCCGAATTGAGCCCAAACAGCAGGCGTCAGAAGCAGCATAGATAGTCCCCAACGAAGCGGCTGAAACATGGAGGTACCTCCCCAAGACGCTATCCCCAAAAACCAGGCTGGTTCATTTTAGGCTCAGGCTGAACCACTGTCAACGATTTTTGTAAGCGATCTCATAGTTCGTGGGGAACGAAGGGTGCCTCCGCCAACGTCGCCCCAAAGGTCGCGGCTCTCCTTGCGTGCTTGCGAGCTCCGGGATCGATGTGGTACGTTTGCAAGCGCTTGAGGCCGCCCATCCAAATGAAAAAGCCATTCACCCGCAGAGAAGCATTGAAGAGTGTCGCAACCGCCGGGGCCAGCGCCCTGCTGAGTCCCGGGCTCGCCGTCTCGCAAGACGGCACGATCCAGGTTGCCGGCCGTCCCGTTGAGATCGCCCTCACTGCGGCCAGCGCGCAGACCGTGCGCATCACTGTCCAGGCGATCGAGAATGGGCAACTGCAGCCGATTCCGTCGTACGGCGCGCTCGTCAAGGAGAATTGGGGGCAGCCGGCCGCGCGCTTTCGAACCCTTTTCGGTTCCCGAAATGTGAAGTGCGGTGACCTCACGGTGAAGCTCTCGGCGAACCCGCTGACGATTCGCGTCGAAGCTAAAGGCGGCCGTCTTGTCCAAGAACTCAAGCTGGACGCTACCACCGGCAACGTTAGCTTTCCGGTGGGTGACAGCCCCTTGCTCGGCCTGGGTCAAGGCGGACCGCAATTCGATCGCCGGGGGCAATTGGACCGCATGCGCAGCGGACAGGGCGGCTACCAGCTTCGCACTCACGGGGCCAAGGTGCCGGTTCAATTCCTGATAGGAACATCCGGCTGGGCAATCTTTGTCAATCAACCTGTGGGGGCTTTCGATCTCACCGGCAAAGAGGGACAACTGCAGCCCGCCAACCCGCAGGCCGCATTGCCGCTCGAGGCGTTCATCATTGGCGCCAAGGAACCGGCGGCGGTCATGGGCGAATACGCCAAGATTACGGGCTACCCGGAAATGGCTCCGCTCTGGTCGTTCGGCTACCAGCAATCGCACCGCACGCTCGGTCCTCCCGAGGAGATTGTCCAGGAAGCTAAGATGTTTCGCGAAAAGAAGCTTCCGTGCGACATGATGATCTATCTCGGAACCGACTTCTGCCCCAACGGATGGAACACCCACAACGGCGAGTACACCTGGAACGCCAAGGCGTTCCCTGATCCCAAGAAGACCATTCAGGAGTTGCACGATGAGCACTTCAAGGTCGTGCTGCATATCGTAGTCGAGGGGCGCCGTGTCGCCGGGAAGGTGAGCGACCCCTGCACGGCAGCGCCCTTGCCCAGCGGCCGCCGACCCGACGGCAGTTGGCCCGACGATCGCCAGGTGAGTTGCTACTGGCCCGCGCACAAGCCGCTCTTCGATCTCGGCGTGGATGGGTGGTGGCCCGATCAGGGCGACGGTCTCGACAGCGCATCACGACTGGCGCGCAACCGGATGTATTTCGAAGGCCACCAGATGTACCGCCCGAACGAGCGGGTGTTCGCGCTGCATCGCAATGGATTCGCCGGCATGCAGCGATTCGCCTCCTTCCTCTGGTCAGGCGACGTGCAGTGTCTTTGGGAGACGCTGAAGACACACGTTCCCATCGCCGTGAATACCGGCCTGAGCGGCATCCCATTTTGGGGCACCGATATCGGCGGCTTCGTTCCGACCCCGGAGTTCACCGGCGAATTGTACATACGCTGGTTTCAGTTCGCCGCCTTCAATCCGCTGTTCCGGTCGCACGGGCGCAATTGGCGGCTACGTCTGCCGTGGGGTTGGAATACCGGGGACTTCGGATTTAACGAGACCCCGACTTACAAGCCGGACCCGAGCGAACTACACAACGCCGCCATCGAACCAATCTGCAAGAAGTATCTCGAATTGCGCTATCGGATGATGCCGTATCTCTATTCGGCGGTGAAGGAGAGCTGCGAAACCGGTCTGCCGATCATCCGCGCGATGTGGCTGCACTATGCCGACGATCCGGCCGCGGTGTCGCGCGGAGATCAGTATCTGTACGGTCGCGATGTGCTGGTGGCACCCGTGGTCGAGAAGGGCGCAACCTCCCGCACGCTCTATTTGCCGAAGGGCGCTTGGTACGATTTCTGGAACCGGGAGAAACTCGAGGGCGGCCGCGAAATCACGCGCAAGGTCGATCTGGAGACGGTACCTGTCTACGTACGCGCCGGCGCCGTGATTCCCATGGGACCGGTGAAGCAATACACCGCGGAGAAGGTAGACGGCCCGCTCGAAATCTGGGTTCATCCCGGCGCCGATGGCGCATTCTCTCTCTATGAGGACGATGGCACGACCTTTGACTTTCGCAAGGGCGAGTTCATGCGCATGAATATCGCGTGGAACGATCGGCAACGCCGCCTGAGCGTACGCCTGGCGAACGGATCCAAGATGCTGGCGCCGGCCAAGAGAAATATCGTGGTGCACGTGGCCGGCGAATCGATAACCCGCGAGACTGTCTTCGAGGGCCGCCCGATCGAAGTGAAGCTGTAACTGGTTCTAAGCCAAAATCTCGTTGATGACTCGCGCCGGGTTGACGCCGATGAGTGACTCATTGCGTCCTTCGTATTCGAAGGTCAGTTTTTTGTAATCTAGCCCCAACAGGTGGAGGATGGTCGCGTGGACGTCGCTATGCGTGAGCTTCTCGCCTACCGCGGCGTAGCCGAGATCGTCGGTCGCACCCAGATCGTAGCCGGGCTTGAGGCCCCCTCCCGCCATCCAGATGCTGAAGCCGTGCGGATTGTGATCGCGGCCTGGCCTGCCCGACAGTTGTTCGATGGTGGGTAGACGGCCGAACTCGCCTCCCCACACCACTAGCGTCGATTCCAGGAGTCCGCGGGACTTCAGGTCGGAGAGCAACCCGGCAATTCCTTTGTCGGTGCGGTAGCAAACCTGGGTCAGATCGGCTTGGATGTTGTTGTGATGATCCCAGCCGCCGTTGACGACGGTCACGAAGCGGACGCCATTCTCGACCAGGCGCCTTGCCATCAGGCAGCAGGTGCTGAAGTTCGAAGTCTTCGGATCGTCCATGCCGTATAGCTTCTTAGTCGCCTCCGTCTCTTTCGACAGATCGGCAACTTTGGTAGCGGCCAGTTGCATTCTGGCCGCTAGTTCGTAATTCGCGATTCGGGCATCGAATTCCAGATCGTGCGCATAGCGGTCCTTCTTCTGGACGCGGTTGAGATCGTTGACCAGCCGCAAGAAACCTTGCTGTTGTTCCTCGGTAACATCTTTTGGACGGTTGATGTCGAAGATCGGTGCTCCATCCACATTCATCTTCGTGCCTTGATAGACAGGCGGAAGCCATGCGGATCCCCACACGCGATTGCGGATGGTCGTGTAAGTGTCCTCCAAGGCGACGAATGCCGGCAAGTTCTGATTCTCCGTGCCGAGCCCGTAAGCGGCCCAGGAGCCTATACTGGGAAACCCGGCGATGCCCCGTCCTGTCAGAGCGCTGAACTGGGCAGTGGAGTGGTCCACTCGGTCGGTTGTCAGCCCGCGCAGAAAAGTCGTGTAATCGATCACCTGAGCCACGTTGGGCATCAATTCAGAAACCCAGCGGCCGGACTGGCCATACTGTTTGAACGCCCAGGGACTGGCCATCACTTTCTGGGACCCGGCCAGACGTCGCCCCTCGACTTTGGTGGGACATTCCTGCCCGTCGTACTTCTTCAAAAGGGGTTTGGGGTCGAACATGTCGATGGTGCTCGGACCGCCTCCCATGTAAAGGTAGATCACCGACTTTACCTTCGGGAGTAAGTCCGGCTTCTTGGGGCGTAGGTCATAAGTAGGAGTCAGGACCTGCTCGGCCCGCAACCGATCCTGGTATAAGAGCCACATGGCAGCCGTACTTCCAAAACCAGTGGCTGCTTCCCGAAGCATCTGCCGCCGCGAAATCGGACTCATCATTTAACCTCCCATAAGTATGGACCGGATTCAGTAACTATAGAGAAACTCGTTGGCGCCGAGCAGCGCCTGACAAAGAATCAGCCAAGCGGACTGATCCTTGGCTTTAGCCTCAAACGACGCATGGATTATTTTCAACTCCTCGGGGCGAGGAGGCCTGGAGTAAGCCAGCTCATAGGCACGCCGGAGCCGCGTGTCCAATCCTGCGCCGGCCTCTTTCTCGAGCCTTGCCGCAAAGGCTTTGGCACTCTCAATCACCAGCGGGTTGTTCATCATGGCCAGCGATTGCACCGGCAAAGCGGAGCGGAAACGAACCGCCATGTTTCCGGCATCCATGGTGGGCTGGTCGAAGGCGAGAAGGAAGGACTGCGGCGTGCTCTTTCGAGTCAGCACGTAGATGCTGCGGCGATGCGGAGCGTCCATCGGCTGGTCTTCCACGTATTGTCCGTCCGCCGCCTTCCGTACCTGCACCGGTTCGCCGTAGAGCGCCAAATCCAACCGGCCGCTAACCTGGAGCATGGCGTCGCGAATGTCCTCGGCGTCGAGCCGCATCGGGGCCTTCCGCCACAGCAGCTTGTTCGAAGGATCGGCGGCGACCTTCACTGGATCCTCCACCGAAGACTGCCGGTAAACCGCCGAAAGCATGATCTGCCGGTGAAGCCATTTGAGGCTCCAGCCGTTCTCGACAAAACTGGTAGCCAGCCAGTCCAGCAGCTCCGGGTGCGTGGGAGCGGCGCCCTGCGATCCGAAATCGTCCGGAGTGCGAACGATGCCTTCCCCGAAATGGTATTGCCACACGCGGTTCACAATCACCCTCGTAGTGAGCGGATGATCCGGTTGTGTCAGCCACTCCGCCAGGGCAAGCCTGCGGCCGGTGTGATGCCATTCGGGCTTGGGCTCCGGAAACTGGAAAGGCTTCTGCGGATTGTCCAGAACCGCAGGGATTCCAGGCTCGACGGGATCGCCCGGAGAGAGATAATTTCCGCGAATGAGGATATGAGTTGGAGTGGGGTTTTTCGAGACATCCCAAAGGCCCCAGATCCTCTGCTGGTCGAGTTTCTTGTAAGTCTCTTCGTGCTCCTTGAGAGCCAGCGCGCGTTTCGCCAACGCTGGGTCGATCTTTTCCAGTTCGGCAGCGCTCGGGGCATCGGTCGAGTCCATGTCGTTGCCGGAGCCGGATTGTTTGAGGGCCTTCGCGACCGCGGCCGTGACCGCTCCGCGCTCCCTTCGAACTGCCTGATACTCATCCTTGATCGCCTTGATCCACGCTTCACGCTGGTCCGGCTCGACGTTGAGCATATGACGCGATGGCCAGGTCCCGTATGAGAAGGACGTCGCGGCAATCCATTTTTCCGGGTCGAGAGCGGGCTCAAAAACAGCGGCGAGTTTGTAGTAGTCTTCCTGCAGGATTGGATCGAATTTGTGGTCGTGGCATTTCGCGCACGCAAGCTGAATGCCGATGACCGACTTCAAAGATGTCTCAGTGGTCACCTGCAGCGCGTCGAAATATTTGTCCACCTGATAAATAGCTTGCTGGTCGCCGTAGTCAGGCTCCACTCGCAGAAAACCGGTTGCAATGAGCTTTTCGATGTCTTCAGGTTTGGGTTTGGATGCGGGGTTGTAGTTGACCAGTTGGTCTCCGGCGAACTGCTCCAACAGGAACTGATTGTAAGGCTTGTCACGGTTCCACGAGCTGACTACATAATCGCGGTAACGCCAGGCGAGGCTCCGTATCTCATCGGTAGAGTTGCCGATCGAGTCCGAGTAACCTACTACATCGAGCCAATGCCTTCCCCAACGCTCCCCGTAGTGTGGAGAATCAAGCAAGCGGTCAACCAGGCGCGCATAAGCATCGGGCTTGGAGTCAGCCAGGAATTCGTTTACCTGTTCCGGCGTGGGCGGCAAGCCGAGCAGGTCAAAATAGGCGCGGCGCACGAGCGTGCGTTTGTCGGCTTCGGGCCCCAACGTCCACTGTTTCTCCTCCAGCTTCTTCTCTATAAACGCATCGATCGTCGTATGCGTCCTGGACGCCTTGAGCACGGCCGGAGCCGCCGGCTTCACCGGTTTCTGAAATGACCGCCACTGCCGGGCCTTGCCGGCGATCTTCTCCTTACGTGCCCCCGCGGACGTATCGTTGGCGGCCGGGAACTGTCCCTTTTCAATCCAATCCCGCAAGATCTGCTTATCTTCGTCGGAAAGGGGTGAGCCGCCCATTGGCATCTTGCCGTCGCGGACCATCATCCAGAGCCGGCTGCCGTCCGGATTTCCGGGCACGACCACCGGTCCATTGGAACCCCCGGCCATCACGCCGGCCAACGTACGCAGGTCCAGCCCGGCCATCATTGTCGCCCCGGCTCCATGACAGCCGAGACACCTCTTTTCCATCAGCGGAAGGACATCATGTTGGAATGTCGGCGTCGCGGCCCAGCCGAGCGCCGTAAGCAGGCACAAGGCGGAAAACCGAAAACAGCGGGCGATGTTGCCTTCAAGTCGTGAGTACACTTACACCCCTTATCGAGGTCGCTCCGGCGGCCGGCACAACCGCGTCCAGCCTTTGAGGAGAATCTAGCACACCCGGTGTACGGCTGCTAGACCAGCCGGCAAACCCAGCGGCTCTCCGCGTCGCAATACCAGAGCACGCCATCCTTGATCGTGAGGCCGTGCGGTGTTGGATCTTCCTTGGTCAATTGAATCCTGGCCAGCAGATCGCCCGTCTCCGGATCCATCTTGTAGACCGCACGGTCGTTCGATTCCACGCACCACAGATAGCCCTTGTCCCAAGCGAGGCCGTGCGGCCGTTTCCCGGGCGCCGGAATGACATGCACCACCTTTCCCGTCGCCGGCTCGACCTTGTAGATCAGGATCGAAGGCGGACTGGTTTGCCAATAGAAACCATCCACAAACTTGATGCCGTGCGAGCCGCCCGGTGTCGGAGCCTGTCCCGGTGTCCGGCCCGGCCTCCCCAATCTGGCTTCGATAGAGCCCGGCGACTGCCACATCTGCAGCGTCTTGCCGGTCTTCGGATCCACCTTCATGGTCATCAAGCACGTGGGACACGGCCCAGACGCGGTGGAGGAGATCCACAGCGCGTTGTCCCAATAGGCGATGCCGCTGCCGTGCATGGCTTCAGTCTGGACTTCGGCCAGGACCGTCTTGCCGTCCCAAGTCACTTTGTGGGCCTTGTTCGGATCCGCCTGATCGAGAATCCAAAGGCCGTCCGCAACCGTTTCCAGATCGTTCGGATGCTGGCCCGGCGCCATGAATACCTTCTCCACACGCTTCTCGACTACGGGTAAGGACGACTTGTCCTCCTTCTTGACCGATCGTGCCGGTGTTTGCTTCTGGAGCTGAGCGGCCAGTGGCGATGCTAGCGTGACACAGCCCGCGGCGGTCAAAAAATGACGGCGGGTAACACCGTCTTGCATGCCCATTAGACTCTCCTCTTGCGTGCGCCTGGCCAGACGCTGTTTCGTCCCGGCGGTGAAAGTATACACCCGCTTTCTGAAAAACGTTCTTGATAAAACCATGTTGTGAGGCGGATATGTGGGACCTGCCACAGCAGACATACGTGCCTGCGCCACAAATCTGCTGGACAAGAACTGTTCTGCCGGTGCACCATGAACTCATGCCGCGTTACCGCTATTCCCGAAGAAAATTCCTGGCGACCGGATTGGCTGCCGGAGCCGCGGCGGCCGCTCCGCCGGCGGATAACGCCCCAGCCTCTCTCACCGACGTCGACTTCCGGAAATTGATTTCGCGCTCCGGCCTGCTCTACGAAAAGCCGGTGCCGCGCAGTGAAGAGGGGATCCCGATCGGCAACGGCCGCATGGGGAGCCTGGTGTGGACCACACCCACCGAGCTGCGATTCCAGATCAATCGCGTCGATGTCTACGCCAACAACTCCGCCACCAATAGCTTTTTCGAGCGGCACAACGACTATTGCGGCGGGTGCGCGTACCTGGACGTCGACTTCAGCGGCGCCGCGGAAGATCCGTTCCCCGAATCCGGGTTTCCGCAGCGGCTTTCGGTATACGACGGGCGGCTGACCATCAACGGCAAGGGCGCGACGGCGCGTGTGCTGGGCTGGCCGGCGGGCGATGTGATGGCAGTGGCGGTGGAGGGACGCCGCGAGCCCGTCACCGCGCGGCTGCGCATGCTGCGGTTCGACAACAAATATTTTGGCGGGCAGCTCGAGACGATGGTGCGCGAGCACATCAACACCGTGCAGACGCGGAATCATACGGCCGCTTCTCAGCTTCACGTGCGCGGCGACCGGATCGCGTTGACGCAGGAATTTCGCGAAGGCGATTACTGTTGCAAGTCCGCGGTAGCCGTGGCGATGATCGGACAGGGCGCGAGCGCGCGCATACTCGATGAAAGCCAGGTAGCGCTGACGGCGCGTGCGAGCGTCATCCTGATCGCGTCGGCCGCCACCTTCGACCCCAAAGAGGACATCGCCGCCACAGCCTTCCGCCAGCTCGATTTGGCGATGGCAAAGGGGTACGCTGCGATCGCGAAGGAGACCGAGGACTGGTGGCAGGCGTTCTGGCCGCGCGGCTACGTCCATCTCACCGGCGGCGACGATGCGGCGATAGTGGAGCAAAACTACCACTACTTTCTGTACGTGATGGCCTCCAGCTCGCGCGGCAAGTTCCCGCCGAAGTTCAACGGCATGATCTGGAATACTGGCGGCGACCTGCGCTCCTGGGGCGGGCAGCACTGGTTCGCCAACCTGAGCTGCTACTACGAAGCCATCCCGGCGACCGGCCGGTGGGAACTCATCGACCCGATGTTCGACATGTACTCCGGCATGTTCGAAAACTGCTCGACGGCCGCGCGCCAGCAATGGGGCAGCCAGGGCATGTACATCCCGGAGACGACATACTTCGACGGCCTGGAGAAACTGCCCGAAGAGATCGCCGCCGAAATGCGCGACCTCTACCTGCTGCGCAAACCATGGGAACAGCGCTCCGCCGCCTTCCTGCGATTCGCCGAATCCAAGCATCCGCACTCCAGCCGCTGGAACTGGATCCAGGAGGGCAAGTGGGTGAACAGCCACTGGACGATCGCCGAGCGCGGCTCGGGACCATACGGCGCCGTGACTCACATTTTCGGCAGCACCGCCAAGATCGCGTACTTGTATTGGCGCCGCTACGAGTACACGCTCGACCGCGAGTGGCTGCGCAATCGCGCCTACCCGATGGTGAAGGCCGCGGCCGAGTTCTACCGCAACCATCCCAATCTGAAGAAGGGCGCCGACGGCAAGTATCACCTCCATTGGGCCAACAGCAACGAGAGCGTCTACGGTGCGCGCGACACGGACGAAGATATTTCCTCGATGCGCGGCGTGACGGCGGCGGTGCTGCGTGCGTCGCAGATCCTGGGCGTGGATGCAGAGCTGCGGCCGGTATGGCGCGAGTTCCTGGATAACCTGGCGCCGCTCTCCACCAGCGACAATCCGGACGCGCTCAAGCCCGAAACGTACAGCGGTCCGCGCGTTTTCGTTCGCGGCCTGAAGCCGGCGGTCAAAGGGCAGGGCCTGCTGCCCGATGGCAACAGCCTGCCGATGTGGTGGTTCGATATGTGCACCGTGGAATCGCGCGACCGCCAGACGCTCGAGACGGCGAACAACACTTTCAATGCCTCGCTGCGCAACGGGCTGAATCCGAAAATGCCGGTGGGGGTGCTTTCCAAGCAGGCGATCGCGGCGGCGTCTCTGGGGCGGGCCGACGCGGTGCGCATCATGATTCCCAACCAGATCCGCGCGCTGGCGCCGGAGCGCGGCACAGCTTACAAGAACGGCGGCGTGCTGGCCAATCGGATGACGCTGCGCGAAGGCCCGCAGGCACTGGATGCGCAGCGGCTCGGGCGTGCTTCCGAAGCCTTACACCTGGCGCTGCTGCAAAGCAATCCGCCCGCGCCCGCGGAAGATCCGATCCTGCACGTGTTCCCCGCGTGGCCCAAGGAGTGGGACGCGCGCTACACGCTGGCGGCGCGCGGCGCGTTCGTGGTGAGCGCGTCGCAGCGCAGCGGCAAGACGGAGTTCGTCGAGGTCGAATCGCTCGCCGGCGCGCCATGTCGACTGCGGAATCCGTTCGAGGGCGGCGTGCAGCTTTACCGCGACGGCAGGAAGGCGGAGGCGCTGAACGGCACGCTGCTGGAGTTCCGGACCGGCAAGGGAGAACGCATCGTAGTGGTGGCGGCAGGCAAGGCGCCGGCGGATTTCAAACGTGCTATTCCAGGAGCCTGACGGTGCCGGCCGCACCCGCTCGATAAGCTGGGAGACGCTGCATCGCGCCCCGATTCGGATTTTCTCTGTGCGCCGGCTTGGACGCGACGACTCGGCCATCAAGCGGCGACCGGCCCGGGAACGGACACACGGAGATCAACTGTTATCTGCTACGGAGTCGGGTCAAGTGGAAGGTGGGGCAGGAGCGGCAACGACGGAGGTAGGTAGTGGGGCAGGACCGGTCCCGCCCCACGATTTCTTATTTGCGCCGGCGGAAGAAGAGCAGTGCCACACCACCGAAGAACAGGCCGAGCGTGGCCGGCTCCGGTGCGCTCGCGATCGTAATCTCGCCGTCGACGAGCGCGGCGGGAATTGGCGCGCCAACGGCGTCTGAGAGCGAGGTGCCCGGGTCAGGTGTGAGCTGGATTGCGAATCCACCCTGGGCTGCGTTCGAGGACACAGCGAACAGTATTCTGCCGAGGCCAACCACGGCGCCAGGGGCTAAAGTCGTGCCCAGCCCGCTGTCGGCTAAATCGCTGGCGATCAATGGGCTGAGGCTGGTGTACAAGGTGAATGCGTTATTAATATCAAACGAATTCCCGGCGAAAATATAAGCCGCTATCGTCGAAAAATCCGCGGACGTGAAGGTGATGTCGGGATTCGCCGTTGTCACCTCGAAGCCGAATCCAGCCACAACGATCGACGACAGACTGGAGTTAGTCAGCAGGACCTCGATGCTGCCGGTACTGCCGGGGCTGGCAAGAGCCGTCGTGAAGGAGATGGTCGGGAGTGCCGCTCCATATGCGGGCACCGTGCCGAGAAGGCACGCGGTCAAGGCAACCGCCGCAAGCAGTTTGTGCTTCATAAGATCTCCGAGAGTGATTCCGTTCGACATCTACAATTTCTCCTTACGGCAGCGACGTGCCATTGCGGCCGCGCGCGATGTTGACATCGGCGGCGTCCACAACGCCATCTCCATTCAGATCGAATATCTGATTGTAGGGCTGGGACCTTGCGGCATTGGTAAGCGTCAGATCCGAGGCATTCACCGATCCATCGTCATTTACGTCGCCCCACAAAATCTTCAAAGCCTGCGTGTACCCTGCGCCGCCGGTCAGCGGATTTCCGAAGGCATCGGCCAACACATTCGGGCCGGCGCCGGCGAGCACTGCGGAAACGTTGCCCAGCGGGATTGCCGCGATCGTCCAGGTCAGCGTATTGGTGCCGAGGCCGCTGAAGCCGGTCGCCGTAGCGCCGCTCAGGCTGGACGTATTGCCGGTTGCGATAGTCTTCGAGAATACCACCTGGATGCCGGCGATCTGCCACGGCAGACGTGTGCGCGGCGATCCGATCACGCTATAACTTTGGGTTCCCCACAGCACCCGGAAAGCCGTGACCGTCGGCGCTACCGTATCGATCGCGATGTTCTTATTGGTGCCCAGTGCGCCGGCGGCCGGCGAGACCGGCACTGTCAGGACAGCATCCACCAGCGCGGCCGACTTGATGGTTCCGCCATTCAGAGTGAGGGCGCCGGTCGAGGCCGCGTCCAGGTCGGGCGTATTCTGACCCGCCCCGACCGTGTACCCAAATGTCAGAGTAGCGGTACCGCTGCCGGATTGGTAACTCGCCGTACCGCCGTCATTCAGCGCTAACAGCGGAGTCCCCGTCACATTCACGACCTTGTCGAACGTGATGGCGATCGGGATACTCGCACCGAGGCCGTACGTTCCATTCGCTACCGCGGACGTGAGATTGGTGACCAGCGGGGCGGCGGCGGTATTGGTCAGAGAGAAGTTCGCGGGTCCCACCGTTCCGGCGCCGGCCGTGGCGGTTACCGTATAATTCGCGCCCGCGGTGCCATTGGCCGTGAAGGAGGCGCTGGCAATGCCGCTCGCATTGGTGGCGATCGAAATCGTGCTCGTGGTGTTGGAGAATGTCCCGCTCGCGCCCGCTCCGGGAGCGGTGAATACCACCGGCGTGTTGTTGATCGCAACGCTATTGGCGTCCTTGACCGTGGCTTGCAGATTAGTCGCGAATGCCGTGTTCACCAGGGTGCTTTGCGGGGTCCCCCCAGTAGCCGTAATGCTGAACGGCACCTGCACCACGGTGACCGTGTCGCTCGCGGTCACGGCGTTGCCGGAGTTAGTGTGCACTACATCACCGCCACCGAATGCGCTCGCGTTGTTGGTCACCGAGACACTCGAGCTGCCGGGTATGCTGACCGTGATCGCGATCGTGGAAGAGGAGCCCCCGGCGATGCCTGTGGTGCTGGTGCAGTTGATGGTGCTGATGCCGGCGCAATTCCAGCCGGTGCCAGTGTAGCCGGTCATGACGTAGCCGGCGGGCAGCGTGTCCGTCACCGTGATGGTGCCGATGGTCGTGCTACCCGCGGCGGAATTGCCCACCACGATATTCCACGTGCTGCTTCCGCCCTGGGTGAACACATTGGCGCCGTGGTTCTTCGAGAGGGTCAGCACCGGCGAAGGCACCACTGTGACTGAGTCGGTATTCGAATTGACAGAGCCCGTCGCACCGCCTCCCGAAACGCTCGCCTGGTTGGTCAGCGGGGTCCCGGCGTTGCCCGCGACATTCACGTTCAGCGTCAACGTGGGGAAGTCCGATCCCGAAGGAACGACGGTGCTGTTCGTGCACGTCACTACCTGGCCCAGGGCGCCACAAGCCCAGCCTGTTCCGGTCCCCGGCGTCGCAGCGGGAGTGAATCCGGCGACGAGGGTGTCGCTCACGGTGACGGCGACGGCGCCGCCCGCGGGGCCAGGTCCGGCGTTATGCACCACGATGCTGAACTGCGCGCCTTGCTGCCCCTGCTGGAAGTTCCCAGTGTGCGACTTCGCGATGCTCAGAACCGGCGGGTTGATGGTGATGTTCACGCACCACGACGGGACGGCATTGTTGACCGTCTGGCTGGTATCGTCCAGGCTGCCGAATCCCCCATTGACGGTGTTCGCCATGTACAGGCTCCACGTGCCCGCGGCATTGCCAATGGCGTTGTAGAGGTTGGCGAAGGTGATGGCTCCCGACGGCGCGGCGACCGGATACGTCCCGGCCGGGGCTGGTGGGATGAAGCTTGAAGAATTGACTGAGCTATATGGTTTAAAGGTTCCGGCGTTACTAGGAACAGTGGTGATCGCGGTACCCGCGTCATCCAGCTTGAAGTTGATTCCACCCGTGTGATTGATCGCATCGCCGATGGCTGTAACGCTGTTCAGTTGGGTGAAGAAATTGTAGCTCTGCCCCGTGGTGGCTGCCGGCCCCACCAGCAGCGACTGGATCTGGTCCGGCCGGTTGAACATGAAATTGCCCATCGAGACCGTGAGCTTGTTCAAGGTTCCGGGAATCCCCGTGGTATCGATGTTGGAAGGATATGGTCCGGCCGGTCCCGCAATCATGCTGCCGGGCTGGGTGCCGGGCACTTTGATGGCGCCGGGGTTGCAGTAGGTGAAGATGCTGCCTGCGATGGAGAGTGTGCCATGGCTGTTGACGGTCTGGCTCACGGAACCGTTGCTGGCGCCCAGACTGCCCGTGCCGCTGTAGAAAGCCTGGATGTTGTGGATGCCCTCTGTCAGCGTGGCGGAAGTGCACGGCGCCGTCCCGCCGCCGCCCCCGAGAGTTGCAACCGCAACGGCGCTGCATCCGGTGAGAACCGTGCCGTTGTCGGTGAACTGCATCGTCCCGGCGCCGATCAGCGTGGCTGGGGCATTCGGGTCGATGACTGTCGCGGTAAAGGTGACGGAATTGTTGGGCGAAGTAGAGAACGACGGATTCAGGCTGGACCCGACGACGGTATTCGTGGGATCGCCGCTGGCAAGCGTGAAGTTCAGGCACCAGCCGCCGCCGATCGATCCGCCGGTGACAGTCCGGTTATCGGCGTACAGTGTCCAGGTGCCGTTCGGGCTGATGCCAGCGTACTGCGATGCCAACGTGGCGATTCCCCGCGGGAATGCGGAAACGAAACTGTTGGGCGCGCCCTCGGAGACAACCACGCCACCGCAGACGTTACTCACCACGTCCGATGCCTGGCAGTAAACCGGAAGATTGCCCGTGACAATCGAAGTCGGCTGATAGGTGTTGCCGCTTACCGGTGTTCCGGTCTCCGTCAGGTGACCGCTGGCTCCGTTATCCGCGATGTTCAGCGTGGCGAGGCTGATGCCTGTGGTGCCGCCGGCGTACGAGAACAAATCCAGCGTGTTGCTGTTAGGTCCCACCAGCATCAGGCCGAGACCCTGCGGGTTTGCCGGAGCGAAGGTCTTGAACGTCAGGCCCACCGTGTTGACCGTGCCCGAGAGCCCACTGACCGTGATCTTGGAGCCGTAAACGCTGGCCGGGTCACCCTTGAGGCCGTGGGTCGCGCCAGTTCCCGGGATAGAAATGCTGCCGGGATTGCAGTAAGTTAGTGCGACCGGATTAGTGGTTGCGTTGTTCACAACCTGGAATACCGAGTTATTGCTGGCGCCGCCCGCGAAGCCGGTAGTTCCCGAGTAAGTGGCGGTGATGTTCTCCGCGCCTTCCGGCAGTCCTGTAGTGACACAATCCGCCGCGCCCGCCGATAGGGAGACCGCCGAACAACCGCCGATGGTGACTCCGTTCTGGAGGAACGCCATGGTGCCGCCGGTCGGAGTGGGAGAGACCACAGCATGGAACGTCAGCGAGCCGCCCACAGTCGACGGGCTGCTGCCGGCCGTCCGCGACACGGTCGTGGTAGTGGAAGTGCTCGCAGCGTTCATCGTGATCGCCAGGCTCCACGCGGGCGTGGCGGCTCCGCCCAAAGAACCGGTATCGAAGTTGGTCGTCTGCATGGCGACGTAGAGGCTCCAGGTTCCGGTCGGATTCTGCGTGAAGTTGGTCAGAAGGGTTCCGGTTCCCTGCGGATTGGCTACGCTGGCGGCGTTCAGGCTGACGAGCGGTACGGTGTCGATGGCGCTGGTGAAGACTTGTGCGGCGGTGGTGTGAAAGGTGCCGGTGGTGACCGAGCCGCACGAAAAGCCGGCCGAGTTAGTCGGATTGATCCGGCCGAATGCGCCGCTGTCGTCGAAGGTGAGGGTGACGCCGGCGGCGTTGAGATCGGCATCATCGCCGCAATATTGGCTCAGGATTTCCAACTTCTCGCCGTGCGGACTGACTAAGACGATCATGAAATCGCCACCCGAAAACGTGCTGGTCGTCTTGAGGGCGTTTAGCTGTACGCGGATGTTCTGAATCGCGCCGCTGAGACTCGGCATGGTGAGGGTGAGGGGGTAGGGAGTGGATTCCGCGCTGGCGCCGCCCACGCCGATCGTTCCATTGGCCGCCGTGCACGTGGTGGTATTCGTAACCGTGTTGCACGTTTGCGCCTGCAGGTTCGCGAGGCAAGCGAACAGCAGGATCCCGAGAAAAATCGTAGTGCGACGAGCCAACAAAATCATCCCTCCGCTCTCTCCATTTCCAGCTCCATTCGTTTCGTTCACCGATGCGGCAAACGTTAGCCAAATCGCTGGAAACGTGATTGAGCTATATCATACACTGGTTCCGGCCTCGATTGGCGCAAAAACGGGGCAGTACCGGTACTAACCCAATTTGCACCGGGAGTGTGACATTTGGGGGTAACTGAAGTTAACTAGGACTTATTGCGGGGCGCTCCATGTAGTGCTGGACTTCGCTTCCACCTGTCCGGCGGAACCCCAGCCGCTCGTAGAGGCCGGCGGCGCGATTGGTGGCGTTCACGTTCAGCGTCACCGGCTTCCCGGCGCGGTCCGCTTCAACCAGGAGTTCGCGGATGATCGCGGTGCCCATGCCGGCGCCACGGTGTTCCGCCAGGATTGCGATATCCACCAGGTGGATGGAGGCGTCCTGGCGGTCGATGACGATGCGGCCGGCGGGATTCCCGTCCAGCCGGATGATGCTGTGTTCGGCGTTGGGGTGCCCGGCGCGGATGGATTGCTGCCGGCCGTTGTACTGCATACGTAGAAGTGGCTCCCGCATCTTCTCGTCCCATGCCCACGCCATAAGTTCCTCCGCCACCGTAGTCGTGATCAGGCGATATAGAAACGGCTCGTCTTCCGGTGTTTCGGGCCGCAGGTCAACCCGCATGAGCGGCTCCGCCGCGCCCTTCTTCGAGTAAGGACGTGAGCCAATTCGATAACAACGCTCGCACCGCACGCCGGAACGACTCGACGTCTGAGAACTCGATCGGGTTGGATAACTCGCTCTTGAGTTTCTCGACCGCGGGCTCGAGGGGCTGGTCCGGCGGAAGTGATTTGAACAGGACCGCGACGACCCGCATCGGCAGTTCGGGTTTCTCCAGGCAGGCTCCGGCCGTTTTGTACATCGGTTCGAAGTTGCGGAACGGCGGTCCCCAGGTATCGCCCAAGACCTGAATGTAATACCGGCTGTCCTGAATATTTTCCTCGATCGCCTTCCAATAGGGCGGCAACTGGGCCATGTTAGGCGTGATCGAGACCGCAACCAAGAGGAGGCCGTGCGGCATGGACTCGGCTTCGTTGAATTCCGCCATTACTGTATAGAAAGCCTCCCGCTCGCCCTCCAGATCGCCCGGCGTGGCGCAGAAGACCCGATGAAAAGTGTAAGCCATGCGGAGATTGGCAAGTCTAGCACAGGAAACCGGCATCGCCCAAACCATGCCATCCGGGAAAAAATTTCGTAACCAGTCAGTGGTGGATATTGCACAATCCAACGTTCTGTAGTAACTTCATGCAAGTACCAGTACAGGAGGTGAGAGCGCAATGTCGTCGACACCGTATATAGGACAGCTCGCGCTGGTTCCTTATAATTTCGCGCCATTGGGTTGGGCGTTTTGCGACGGCCAGATAATGTCGATCTCCGACAACGACACGCTGTTTACTCTGATCGGCACGACGTACGGCGGCGACGGCCAGCAGACTTTCGCGCTGCCCGACTTGCGAGGGCGCACCATCGTACACCAGGGTACGGGCCTGAGCACTTACGTCATTGGCGAGAAGGGCGGCGTGGAACAGGTTACGCTGACGCAGAACCAGATCCCGCTGCACCCGCACCAATCGAACTGCTCGACGAATGCGCAAGGCAGCAATAACGCTGCGGGCGGCGTTCCGGCTGTCACCGCGAGCGGCAAGAACCAGTATGCGACTAATGCTGGAAATGCCCAGATGGCCCCGGGAATGGTGTCGAGTGTAGGCGGCAGCCAACCACATGACAACCACCAGCCCTATCTGGCGCTGCACTGGGTCATATCGCTTGAAGGCATCTTCCCTTCACAGAACTGAGCGGAAAGAATCAAGTTAGGAAAGGCGAAACAATCATGGCGACTAACCCCTTCCTCGGACAGCTAATGGCAGTTGCCTTCAACTACCCGCCAAAAGGTTGGGCATTCTGTAACGGCCAGCTCCTGCCGATCAACCAGAACCAGGCGCTGTTTTCGCTGTTGGGAACTATGTATGGCGGGAACGGCCAGACGACTTTCGCCCTACCCAACTTACAGGGTCGCGTGGCGCTTGGCGCCGGATCGGGACCGGGGCTGCAGAACTACATCCAGGGCCAGAGCGCGGGCCAAGAAACCCACACGCTATCGATCAGCGAGATGCCTCAGCACCAGCACACCGTGACGGCGAGCGCTGTAGCCGGGAGCCTGCCGGTTGCCGCAGCCAATCTCCTGGGAAATGCGCCCATGTACATTGCCAGCCCGCCCGACCCTGCCGCGGCAACTGACAATCTGATTGCGGCCGCCGGGGGCAGCCAGCCCCACGAAAACCGGCAGCCGTTTCTCGTGATGAACTGGTGTATCGCGTTGACCGGAATTTTTCCGAGCCGGAACTGACGGCAGAAAGGGAGGCTTTAAATGGCGAATCCGTTCGTGGGTGAGATCCTGTTAGTAGGATTCAATTTCGCCCCCAATGCGTTTGCAGTCTGTGCTGGGCAACTGCTGTCGATTTCGCAAAACACAGCGCTGTTTTCGTTGCTCGGCACTACCTATGGAGGCGACGGCAAAACTACCTTTGCGCTTCCTGACCTGCAGGGAAGGATTCCGATCCACGCCGGCCAGGGTCCTGGGATGCAAGACTACATTCTGGGCGAGTCCGACGGTTCGGAGACCGTTACCTTGTTGACAACCGAAATGCCGGCTCACACCCATGCCGTGAATTGCTCCGGCGCGCCGGGAGGCGTCACGACCCCGGTTGGTGGAGTGCCCGCCCGCGCAACCGCTGGCACCACGCCATACGCGCCAGCCGGTTCCGCGCTGTCCCAGCAGATGTCTCTGAGCACCGCCCAGCCGAGCGGCGGCAACCTGCCGCACAACAACATCATGCCGTATCAGGCGCTGCTCTGGGTTATCTCGATGCAAGGCGTGTTCCCCGCGCGGAATTGACGGAAGCGGGGCGGTTCTTCTAAAGGGGGCGGGGACTTGGCGGTCTCCGCCCCTTTTGTGTCTCTACCCGGTAACCATGAAGCCCAGCGTGCGCCGGCCCATCCGCTGAACGCCGGGGAGATGGATCGTCACGTCGGAATAGGAAACGCCGAACCAGTTCGCCAGAGTAGCGGCGTATTGGTCCTTGGAACTGGTGGGAATCCAGGTGCCCCGCCTGTCCGCGTCGTTCCGTCCGCCCGGCACGAGGTCCGGGAACACCCCGTGAACGTTGCCTCCGATCACAGATCCGCCCATCACCAGTTGATGTCCGCCCCATCCCGGATCGGTTCCGGCCCTGCCGTTCGGCACCATGGTGCGCGAGTATTCCGTGTCGGTGTAAGTGGTGACGTCTTGCGCCCGCCCCATCTGCGAAACGGCGGCGTAAAAGGCGCCCATCGCCGAACTAAGCTCGCGGTAGAGTCCGGCCTGGGTGGGCAATTGATTCTGTGTCGTCGCGAAGCCGCTCATCAGAACTGTGTATACCTGGCTCTTCAAGCCCAGCGAGGATCCGGCGCGAATCAGCGAGGCCACCTGGCGGAGTTGCTGGCCGAGGCCGGTCATGGGGAATGCCACGGAGACACCGGGATCGGCGCCGGCCGCGACCGTCAAGACCGCTTTGCGCAATTCCGGGCTGGCCGAAAGGCCGGGCGCCAGCAGTGCCATCGACGTGTAGCGATCGCCCATCGGCAGTAGGTTGGGAAGCCCTGTGAACAGGCTGCCGCGCTTATCTTCTGCGACCTCCGCCACGCCGGCCGCCCACTTGGGAACGGCGTAACCGGGGGTGAAGAAGCTCAGGTTGGGATCGATGGGCGCGCGCGACGCATGTCCCACGTTGCTCACTACGGCGAGGGCTCCCATTTGAAACAGATCCTGGAGTTCCTGAAGCGCGGGATGGAACCCGTATGGGGTCCGATCGAGCGCCGAGGTCACCGGCAGCAGCGCCTGCTTCGGAAGAGTGAGCGGGCCGCGCGCGGCGGCATAAGTATCGTAATTCCCGATCGGCACCAGCATGTTATTGCTGTCGTGGCCGCCCAGCAGGTAGATGCAGACCAGCACCCGCTCCGAACCGGCCATGGCTCGGGCCGGGATCGCCTTCAGACCTGCCGCAGCCAGCGCAGTTCCCAACATCTTGCGGCGCGTCAGGTGATGGCTGTGGCGTTCAGTCATGAAAGCGGACCCTCCCGAGCAATGTAGCCGTTATGTGCGCAAAAGTCCATTGAAAATTGGCTCACTGGTACCGGTGCGGGAGTGGGAGGAGTACTGGTTTGGAACTCAGGGCCGGGCGAGAACAGGGTCAGTAGCCCAGTAAACCGGGGATTCCCCTACAATTAGTACACCTCTTTCGGAACATGACTCCTTTCCTCAAGCTTCCCCTGGCATTCGATCCGCAGCGCCTCACGACCGACCTCGCTAGGATCGTTCCTGACGACTGGTCTCCGCATTTCAACACCGCTTACTACGAGGGAGACTGGAGCGGCATCGCCTTGCGGACCACCGAGGGTGCGCACGTCCCTCTATTTCCGAACCCCGCGGTGGACCGGTACGTCGAGACCCCGTTCCTCGACCGCTGTCCGTATTTCCGGGAGGTCCTCGGCGCCTTCTTGTGCCCGCTGAAGACGGCGCGGTTGCTGCGTTTGAAGGCCGGGTCGCGTATTCTCGAGCATCGCGATTACGGCCTCGGATTCGAATTGGGCGAACTAAGGGTCCACGTGCCGGTGCAGACGAACCCCGCGGTTCAGTTCTTTCTGGATGGCACGCAGGTGGTCATGCGGGAGGGCGAAGCCTGGTACCTCGACCTCAGTCTGCCTCATCGGGTCGAGAACCAGGGTGCCGCGGACCGCGTCCACTTAGTGATCGACTGCGTGCTTAATGAGTGGATGAAGGCGATGTTTCCAGGGAAATGAATTGAGTAGGTTGAGTGGTGGGCGGTCGCGGGCTCGAACCGCGGACCTCCGGTGATCCGTTGGTTCCCAAACTGTTGGTCGAGCCGTCCCGCCCAAGGATCCGGATAGCATTCGTCCGATATCCTGCACGGCTTCCGCACAAGGTGCTACAATTCGAGGCAGTTTTGTTTCGAACGTAACATAAGAACTCGTGCCATGCTGCTCGATCACCTTCTCGAGAATGCGAGTTCTCAGGCACCCGTGGTTGGCCTCACTCATGGGTTCTACCGCTATCCCGCACGATTCTCGCCACAGTTCGCTCGCGCCGCGGTCGAGGCTTTTACCAAACCCTTGGACACCGTCATGGACCCATTCATGGGCGGTGGCACGTCGGCGGTTGAAGCTCTCGGACTTGGGCGTCGGTTTTTGGGGAGCGACATTAATTCGCTTAGCGTTTTTATAACTCGGGCCAAAACTACACCCTTAACCTCGTGCGACGAGGGGAACATTCGGTCATGGGCAAAAACGATGGCCGAGAACGGAAGGGTTCAGTCATGGCAGGTGCCTCCCGACGAATGGACACCCTACCAGGTGAACACTCCGTGGTGGTTGCGAAGAGCGATTGACCACGCCCTCTTGGGCGCCTACGAACTTTCGACAAATCAACGTCAAAGAGACTTCGCCCGATCAGTCATTCTCAAGACGGCGCAATGGGCACTCGACTGCAAGGACTCGACTCCGTCGAGTCGCCGCTTCTTCGGGCATTGTCAGCTAATACCGACGAGATGCTCTCCGCACTGCGCTGTTTTCGTACCCGACTACGCGACGCGTTTCAGGAAGCACCGTCGCGAACCCTGCGACATAGGCGGCTATAATAGTTCACTGTGATGCATCGGCCATCGCCGAGCAACGGTGTATTCCGCAAGGCTGGCTTCCTCCAAGACTAATCCTCACATCCCCACCTTACTTCGGAGTTCACATCCTTTACCATCGCTGGCAGGTTCAGGGCCGGCGAGAGACACCTGCGCCCTTCTGGATTGCCGCCTCAAAGGACGGTATGGGCGCATCTTTCTACACTTTCGGCGACCGAAAGCGCCGCGGCATGGAGAATTACCTCGCACGTCTCCAAGACTGTTTCGCCTCGATTGTAAAGACCATGAACGAGCGCTCCCAGATGGTCCAACTGGTGTCCTTCTCAAATCCATCGACCGAACTGGAGCCGTACCTCAATGCGATGGAAGCAGCCGGTTTGCACGAGGCAGGAATCGCAGAACTGCAGGGCCGGTTTTGGAGAACAGTTCCGAACCGTAAGTGGTATGCTAAGCTGCGCGGCGGTACACCTCCGAGACCAGGAGCTATTACTCATTCACAATCGCACGTAGGAAGGTCAAGCATGGCCATCGATTCTCCGAGATCGCTGCTTCAATCTTTACTATTATAAATGCCACAGCCAATGCCGAAGTAAAGTCCATTCTCGACGAGATCGGCGATTCCGCGGATATAGGTCTGGATTCACCCTTCGGTAATCTCGGTTTGCAGTGGCATGCATTCGGAAATAATGCTTCGAATATTTCTTCGATTGGTCTCGGGACTAAGCCAGGGCGTAGTCTTACTGAACGGCTAACGAACGCCATCGACGCGTTGCTGGAAGACCGCGTACAACCCAACGTCACACCGCCGAACTCTGCTCGAAATGCAGCGAAGAGCTGGTTTGGCCGACCCATCTCGGGTCCGGACGACGGACTGTTTAGATGGGATTATTCGGGACTCGATATCGACCGGCGTATTTCGGTGATTCTTCTACCAAGCGGAAATGATGCTGCGCCTACAGTGGATGTTTTGGACGACGGGATCGGCATCAGGCCGGAGCAATTTCCCTCGACCATCCTTAGCCTCCAAGGGGGCAACAAGATTGACAAGTGGTACGTCATCGGGGCTTTCGGGCAGGGCGGTGCTTCAACGCTTGCATTTTGCGAATACGCCCTGATCGTGTCCCGCAACAAACAAGAGCCGCATATTTGCGCCTTCACCCTTGTGCGCGTTCTCAACCTCAACGAGACCTACAAGGAAGATTGCTTTGGGTATTTGGCGTTTCTCTACGACGGTCAGATTACTGTACCCTCTTGTGATATTGGCAATGAGGCATTGGACTTGTATCCGGATAGCCAGGAGGAGAAAACTCCAAAGCTGGCCAAGGGGACGTTGGTCAGGCACTTCACGTACAAGCTCACAAATCTTTCCGGCAAGTTAGGTCCCGGCACAGGGAACCTCTATCACTACTTCCACAGTTCGCTGTTTGATCCACTGTTTCCATTTCGCGTTCACGATTTGCGCGACAAGAACGGTCGGCAAGAACTCATCCGAGGTAGCCGAAACCGCCTCATGCGGTTGCAAGAAAGTGAGGCGGACTCGCGAACCGAGATTAGGCATTACCGCCCTATGGAGTACGTTAGCCCTCTTGGCACGCAAGACTCATCCGTCGGAATAGAATACTGGGTGGTTCTGAGTCAGAAGAAGCAGAAGGATGGCTATACGCTCCGCGCCCAATCGAATGAGCTGTTCATAGAGACGGGCTACCCGATCATTGGGACCCTCAACGGTCAGAATCAGGGACAACTCAACGCGCATCTGCTCCGGGATGTAGAGTTGGGGATGGTTTCGCGCCATATCATAATTCATCTGGATGCTACGAATGCGAACCCTAGGATCCGGCGCGAGCTTTTCGCGACCAGCCGGGAGGGCTTCAAAGACGGTCCGGTCTTGGAGGACCTTAAGGGTGTCCTTCGCAAGATGCTTGAAGAGGACGACAACCTCTACGCTATCGAGCGAGAGCCCATGAATGGATGGCCGCTCTTCGCCAGCGCCACGAAGCGCGCGAACTCGGCGGCCGGCGCCTTGGGAAATGCCTTCCAGAAATCCGCTTCGAGATAGGGCAGCACGCGCGGCGGACGGCCCGTGATGATCTCGAGCTGCATGGAGGCGCCCGGAGCCAGCGCGCGGAAGCGCTCCGCGAATTTGACGAAATCCACGCTGCCATCGCCCAGGGCCACCCACTGTGCGGCGGCGCCGCGCGGATGCTCGAAGACGATGGAATCGCGCACGTGCGTGGTGACGACGTAAGGCGCCAGGGTTTCGAGCGAAACGAAGGGGTCTTCCACCACCCACATCGGATTGCCGGTGTCCAGGCACGAAGCGACCAAATCCTTGCCCGATTCCTCGATGATGGTTTTCACTTCGCGCGCCTGCATATCGCCGTCGTGATTTTCGAGCGCGATCTTCACGCCCAGGTCGAGCGCTTCGGAGCGCACGGACTTGAACACCTGGATGGTGCTCTCCATGTGAACCTCGATGCCGCCCGGCGTCAGACTGTCAGGCGAGCCGCCGAGGTAGCAGCGCATGGAGCGCGCGCCCACCGCCTTCGAGATCCGCAGCCCTTCGAGGACGCGCTCGCGCGCCGGCGGACCATCCTTCTTATAAGCGCGGGCGGTGGGGCAGATGCAGCCGGTGCCGCCATCGATCTGGATGCGCAGGCGCGCGGCCTGGTCCTTAATCTTCTGCAGGTAGGCGGGCTCGCGGCTTTCGTAGTCGTCCAGGCTCGAGATCTGAATGGTGTCGAGCTTCTGCTGTCCGGCGTAATCGAGCAACTGGTGGGCTTTCCATTTGAACGCGCGCAGGGAGTAGGTATCGAACCCAAGCTTGACGGGCGCCTCTTCGCCCGCATCGGGGGCTGCGGCGGATACGGCAGCGACGGCCGCGCCGGTGGCGGATTGCAGGAAAGTACGGCGGAGCATGCTGATACTCTACCGCAGGGCCGGGGTGAAATCTCCCGCTACCGGACCGGCGCGCGGGCGTTAAAATGGGACCATGGACAGGGAACGACATCCCCAAGTCATTCGCACCTGGATGACCGGCAGGATACACAAACCGCCGGTCGCGACTAAGAACCGGCCTGCGGTCGTGCACAAGCCGGAAACGCACAATAAAACTTAGGGCCGTAGCGCCTTGAGCTCGACCAACCGCACGGTCAGTCCTTCTCTCTGCACTCGTGATGCGTGCATCCGCCACAACTGCGCTATCGTGTGCGTATGGCGAATCAGACCTTCCATGAAGCCGAGCGGCAACAGCTCAGTTTCCTCGCCGTGGCAGAGAAAAAAGTGCTCGTGTGGCTGGCTGGCCGCATGCCGTCGTGGGTGAATTCGGACCATCTGACGCTGCTCGGTTTCGTCGCCATGTTTGCCGCGGGCCTGTCCTACTGGGCGGCAAGCTGGGACCCTCGCGGGCTCATCGCTGTGATCGCAGCATTGGCGGTGAACTGGTTTGGCGACAGCCTCGACGGGACGCTGGCGCGCGTACGCAACCGGCTGCGGCCGCGTTACGGCTTCTATGTGGACCACATCACCGATGCCATCGGCACTTTTTTCCTCATGGGCGGCCTGGCGCTCTCGAGCTACATGACGCCGTACATCGCGCTGGGACTGCTGATCGCCTACTTCCTGCTTTCGATCGAGGTCTATCTCACGACGTACACCATCGGCGCCTTCCATCTTTCGTTCTGGAGCTTCGGGCCCACCGAACTGCGGCTGCTATTGTGCATCGGCAACCTGGCGGTCTATCTCCGCGGACCGATGGTCACGCTGGCGGGGCGGCAACTGCTGCTGTTCGACATCGGCGGCGCCGTCGGCATCGCGGGGATGGCGCTGATGCTGGTGTGGTCGTCGGTGCGGCACACCCGCCAGTTGTATAACGCCGAGCGCCTGCCGTGAAGTCGCTGGCCCTCCGCTGGCTCAAGTTCAATGTGGTGGGAGGTCTGGGCGTCGTCATCCAGATGGGATGCCTGGCCCTGCTATATAAAGGACTGCACCTGAACTACCTGGTGGCGACGGCGCTGGCGGTGGAAGCGGCGGTGCTCCACAACTTCGCCTGGCACGAGCGCTTCACGTGGAAGGACCGGAAGCACGCCGGCGCACGCAAACGTTGGATGCGCCTGCTGCGGTTCCACGCGGGAAACGGGGTGGTCTCGATTGCCGGAAATGTGGCGCTGATGGGGCTGCTGGCCGGCCGGTTGCACATGCATTACCTGGTGGCGAGCGGGCTCAGCATCGCGATCTGTTCGTTTCTCAACTTTGGATTAGGGGAGTGGTTTGTGTTCCGCAGGTGATATGATGAGCGAGGAGCGTGTCTGCGAAGTAGGTGTCGGCCTGCCTATTTTGATCCAACACTATCAAAATAGGGGGTCCCGCTCGATCATCACGTGCTGGTGTGCAAGCTCCTGGCGGGCAACCGCAAGGGAGAAGCCTGAAGGCGCTCGGGGGACACCCGCCCCGTTACCGACGAGGGTCAATTACGGGGGTCGGCACGGCCGAGTGGTGCGCTCCACAACACTTCCCCTCCCGCTGCGTTTCCATTCTGGTCCGGCGATTGCTTGGATAACACCGGAGGCTGAAAATGCTGCATTACGCGTGGATATTTCTCGTCCTTGCGATCATCGCCGCGATCTTCGGGTTCGGTGGGATTGCCGCCGCGGCCGCCGGAATTGCCAAGGTGCTGTTCTTCGTTTTTATCGTGCTGTTCGTCATCGGCCTGATCACCGGCCGAAGATCGGTCTGACGGCGACTACAGTAGACTGGACCCATGATCACCGGAGCGCACTTCCTCCTGTACAGTAAGGATCCAGAAGCGGACCGGGCGTTCTTCCGGGACGTGTTGCAGTTCCGCGCCGTCGATGCGGGAGGGGGTTGGCTGATTTTCGCGCTTCCTCCCGCGGAACTCGCGATCCACCCGGGTGGCGGTGATTTCACGCAGGCTCACGCGGACCATCCCATCCTCGGCGCGGCGCTCTACCTTATGTGTGATGATTTGCCTGCGCTCATCAGAACCCTGGAAAGCCGCGGCGTCCGTTGCACGGAAGTTACCGAAGCGCCCTGGGGGACAAAAACGACCATCCGTTTACCCAGCGGCGGAGAGATCGGTCTGTACCAGCCTACGCACCCGACGGCGCTCGGGCTGCGCTGATTGCCCACCGGCACTCACGGTAAAATAGGAAGTCACCCCGACCCATGAAGACACTTTGTCTCTTTCTGCTACCCGTGCTCTGCGCAGGTGCGGATGCACCGCCCGGCGTCGATTCCCTGATTCAACAGGCGCGCGTGCTGCCGGCGGAATTCGCGGCCGACGCCATGCTGCGGCTGGCAGGCGTCGAGGGTCTCGAAAAGGCGCGGAGAATCGAGTTGTTGCAACAGGCCTTCGACCGGGCGGCGGGAGCGCAGCAGCCCTTCAAGCGTCGCGCCACCCCATTTCGCCTGGAAGGACCCGCGGGCTTCCTGAACCGCGCGTATGCGCAGCAACTCGACACGCTATCTCTGCGGCTGCGGGCGGTCGATGCCCTGCTGCCGCTCGACGAGGCTAAGGCGCGCGAACTGTTCTCCAAGATTCCGCCGCTCGCGTTGAAGCCCGCCACCTGCGACGACTTTATGGTTTACGACGTAGCGCCGTTCTACGACGTGCTGAGCCGCATCGCGCGGCACGATGACCGTCCAGCGCGGCTGCTCGAGCGGTACACGGGGCCGGTGACCTCGGCCGCGCAGGTGGGACCGGTCGCGCGGTTACTGGCCGAATCCGGGTTGAAGGATGAGGAATTCCGGACGCTGGCCGCCGGATACACCAAGGCCCTGGGTAAGATCAAGGGCGACGACCGCACATTCACGCAGTACCGCGCGGCGGGACGCCAGGTGCTGGCGCTCTCGCAGGAATTGCAGCGGCGAAAGATAGCGCCCACTTCACTGCTCGAAGCCTACCGCTTGTACCTGGTGAACAACCTCTCCGGCGTGCGCTGCGCCGACGGCGAGCTGATGCAAGGCATGGCGCAGTCTTTCGGCCTCCTGACCGGAGGGCTGGTTGACCGCGAGGCGGCGAACCTGGTCGATTTCTTCAACGATTCGGTGCGGCTGCCGCCTCTCGATCCGATCGAGATCGGGGAGATGACGCCCGAAAAGCTGTCCGGCGCGGCCATCGGGCTGCGCTGGTGCGATGACGCGGCGTGCCGTGACATCGCCGGCAAACTCTTCGGGCTGACCTTCGGGCCCAACCACCACCCCTATTTGCCCGGGGACAAGAGTACGCCTGAGTGGCAGGAGAAGCTGCAAAAGGCGCTGGTGGCGTTAGCCGAGTGGAAGGCGGAGCCGGGAGACGCCGCCCGGCAGTTCCGCGAACGGACCGGCGGGTACGTCGAGGTGCTCGGGGTCGCCACCGCAGTCGCAGACCGCGAGAAGGTGTTGCGCGGACTTTTGCAGTTCGTGGCGAAGAATGAGTTTCAGGCGGAAAGCCGCATGGACTGGTTCCTGGCGGTGAACGGGCTGATCGGCCGCGTGGCGCTCGACCCGGTGGGGCTCGGCGGCTTCGCGGACGAGCTGCGAAAATCGCAGGACCCGGCGATCGCGCTCTACGCCCGTCTGGAACAGGTGGCGCCGCGGACGCCGGCAGTGATTCTGCCGTTGCTATAGATCTCAGAGCACATCCGCGAAGCCGCGCTTCATCTGCCGGAAGAACAGACCGCCGAGGACGAATGCGGCGGCGCCCCAAGCGCCCGCAATCAGCAGATCGCGCGGGTCAGGCATTTCGCCGGTCAGCAGCAGGGTCCGATAAGAACGCACCAGATAGAACAGCGGGTTCGCCAGCAGCAGGAAGCGCGCGCGTTCAGGGAACTGCTGCTCGGTGACGAAAATCGGTGTGAACCAGAACCAGAAGGTCAGGATCACCCCCAAGACTTGGGCGGTGTCGCGCAGGAAGACGTGCAGCGCGGCCACAATCCAGCCGATACCTACAGCTAGAAGGCCGATCACGAACAGATAGACCGGAAGCAGAAACAGAAAGAAGCTGATGTGGTTCAGCCAGACGCCGGCGGCTACGATCATCAACGCCAGTGCCAGCAGGTGGCTGACGAGTGAGGAAAGGAAAACCGATACGGGCACGATTTCCGCAGGAAACACCGTCTTCGTAATCAGGTTGGCCTGGTCGAGGAGGCTCGAGGCCGAGCGCTGCACCGTCTCGCTGAACAGCAGCCATGGCAGCATCCCGGCGAACAGAAAAAACGGATAGTTGGGAATCGAAACCTTCAGGACGTATTTGAAGGCGAAGGTCCAACTGAGCAAAAGTACTAGCGGTTGGATGACGGCCCAGATCCATCCCATCGCGGAACCGACGAAACGTTGCTCGAAATCGCGGCGAACGAGCTGAAAGAGAAGGCTGCGCCGCTCGACTAAATTGCGGAGAAATAGCGTTCCGGGAATGTGCCTGGGCACGGCTGATTTGAACAATATCAGCTTTTTCAACAAGTTGCAAGGGTTGACACGACTGTGTGGATACTGTTACAGTCACAGTTTCGCCAACTCGGTAATACAACTAGTAGTACAAATAGCCCCAACTGGAACTCTGGGATAAGCAATTCGCCCTGAGGGTTCGGCCGGAGAGACTATGAAGCAAGAATACTTCGTTGTAGTACTCGCGCATTCGCTTCGCGGCAGATTGCGGCGCGTCCACATCCCGCACCAGGCGGTCTACGCCATACTGGCTCTCGCTCTTTTCGGTTGTTTCTCCATGTTCGGCTTCGTGGCCAGCTATGCGCGCATGGCGTTGAAGGTTGCCAACTACAATGCGCTGCGGCGGGAGGCGGACGCGCTCCGCACCCGTTACCAGAATTTGCAGAGTGTGGTCAGCGAACGAAACCAGGAGTTGGCCAGTCTGCAGATGCTCGCCAAGGAAGTCCAGCTCGCGTACGGAATTAAACAGAAAATGGAAGGGCCGGCGGACATATCGTCCGAAGGCAAATTGGCGCCAACGTTCGCCGAATCGCTCGAAGACTATAAATACCTGAGGCATGCGGCGACCCTGGGTTTGCCGGGACGCAACTACCGCCGGCTGCTGCCGCTCAACGCAAAGCCTAGCCTGTGGCCAGTCGAAGGCCGGCTGATGAGTCCCTTCGCGATGCGCCAGGATCCGTTCTCGGGTGAGGGTGAGTTCCACAAGGGCGTGGACATCAGCGCGCCGGCCGGGACGACGGTTCGCGCGACGGCCGACGGTGTGGTGACCTTCGCCGGTTGGAGCAGCGGCTACGGCCGGCTGATCGTCGTGGACCACGGCGGCGGACTCGAGACCTACTACGCGCACCTTTCGAAATACGACGTCCAGACCGGACAGGAAGTGCGGCGCGGCGATGTGGTGGGCCTGGTGGGCAGCACCGGACGCGTCACCGCTCCCCATCTTCACTATGAAGTTCGCCTGGGCGGCGCGCCAGTGAACCCCTACCACTATCTGGCAAACGCCAATATCTACCGGCCGGCGGCGAAGAAAGATTTTCCGTTCTAAATCCGATTCCGCGCCACCAAAACGCCTGCTCAGCGCGTCGTTATAATAGCGAAATATATGCGCACATTGGTTGTGTTGACGGCGCTGGCGGCGTGCGCCTGCGGACCGGCTTCCCATGCCGGAGGCGTGGCCGAGTACGGCTATCAGATCGTTCACACATATCCCCACGACCCGCAAGCCTTCACCGAAGGGCTGTTCTACCTGAACGGTTTTCTGTACGAAAGCACGGGGCTCAGCGGATTCTCCAGTGTTCGCAAGGTCAAGCTCGACACGGGTGAGGTGGTGCAGAAGAAGGACATGCCGCTCGAGTATTTCGGCGAAGGCATCATCAACTGGAAGGACAAGCTGATCCAGCTCACGTACGAGACGCAAGTGGGGTTCGTCTACAACTTCGCCTCATTCGACGTGGAGCGCCAGTTCCAATATCCGGGTGAAGGCTGGGCGCTGACGACCGACGGCAAGCGGATCATCATGAGCGACGGCACGCCGGAGATTCGCTTCTGGGATCCGGAGACCCTGAAAGAGATGGGCCGCATCACCGTCACCGACGAAGGCCAGCCGGTGAAAAACGTGAATGAGCTCGAGTGGGTGAAGGGCGAGATTTACGCCAATATCTGGCAGACCAACCGGATCGCACGCATCGATCCCGCCACCGGGAGAGTCGTCGGGTGGATCGACATGACGGGACTGGCCGACAAGGACGGAATATTCGTCGAAGGCCCCAGCGACACGCTGAACGGGATCGCGTACGACGCCAAGGGGGACCGCTTGTTCGTCACCGGAAAAAAGTGGCCCAAGCTTTTCGAGATCAAACTGGTGAAGAAAACACCCGCGAACTGACCTAAAGGGCCTGTAAGGAAATAACGTTGCCATCTGTTCAGCACCGCTTGCTGACGCGCACGGCTCGGCAACGGCTTCTGAGCCGCGACCGTGAGGGAGTGGTTGGAAAGGTTGTTTCTTCACAGGCCCTAAGCGATATCGGGGATGAGGAACTTCGTAGGCCGCTGCGCTGCCTGTGCGACCGCTTCGGCGGCAAGATAGCCGCTGCGCACGGCGCCTTCCATGGTGGCGGGCCAGCCGGTGCGGGTCCAGTCGCCGGCCAGGATAATGTTGGGCGGTCCACCAAGGGCGGACGGGCGCAGATGTTCGGTTTCCGGCGCGGCCGAAAAGGTGGCGCGCTGCTCCTTGATGACGTGCGCCTTGACGACTTGCGCTTCCTTGACGCGCGGGAAGTATAGGCGGAGATCGCCGATGGCGATGTCGACGATCTCGTTGCGCCCGAGGCTGGTCAGGTCGCGCGAGGCGCTCACGACGAGCTGCAGGTAGCGGCCGCGATCCTTATTGAACATCCACTGCATGGTGCGGTCGAGCAGCGTGGCGTGAGGCAAATTCGTCACCTCGCGGTCGAACCAGATGTGCACGCCGGTGATGGGCGAGTGCTCGAACGGAGGCGCGGGAATGCCCACCGATTCCAGGCGGTCGAAGGGCAGCGCACAGATGTAGTGGTCGGCGGTGCGGCGCTCGCCCGCTACCAGGAAGCCGGACTCGTCAATGCGCTCGACGGGCGTGCGGAAGTGAATGCACACTTTGCCGATGCGCTTCCAGGACTCGGCGCCGTAGAGCTCGGCCAGGGGGACGTTGGGGACGCCCATCTCGTAGGAATCGGCGCGCGCCATGAAGCCCAGCCAGAAGACCTGGAAGCCATGATGCGCCGCCATGCGGTCGAGATCCTCGTTCACGGCGCTCACCAGGACCTGGCGCCAGAAGCGGTCGATGGCGTGCGGCGTCTGGCGCTTCTGCAGCAGCCAGTCGAGCATGCTGATGCGGTCGAGGTCTTTGCGGCGAGTGCGCTCTTTGCGAATCGCCATCAGGGCCTTGGCGATGCCCATCTTGTCGGCGCGGCTGAGGCAGTGCAATTTGAGGAACGAGCCGGCAAAGTGGAACGGCGCCGGGAGGCGGCCGCGCGCCAGCACGGAGATGCGGCCGCCGGGCTCGATAAAGTAGAACTCGCGGTAAAACTTGATGCGGTCGCGCACGCCCAGGCGCTGGTAGAAATCGAGCAGGTTGACGCAGCAGCGCAGCAGAATGTGCTGGCAATTGTCGATCGTCTCAGGCGCTTCCCCATCCGCAACGGGGAGCGGAAACGACGTGGCGCGGCCTCCTAAAAAGGGGCGCGACTCGAACAAATCGACATCGAAACCGGCGCCGCCGAGAGCGGCCGCAGCCGACAGACCGGCGAGGCCGCCTCCCGCGATTAGGACTTTTGGCATTAATTGGGCTCTCGTTACTTCTCCAGATAGACGAAGAATTAGCCTTTTGGTTCCTTAGATTCGCATTTTGAGGGCGGGGCGCGTCTTCACATTCCCTCAAGCGTGCGAATATGCAACACTTATCAGGAACGCCAAAGCCCCGGTTCGCCGCTGAGAGCAGCGTTGCCGGCCGATGGGACAGTCCGTGCCTCGATCATTGGCAGTAGTATCTCGATCGACGCTCAAGACAATTGTTTATCGCTACGGTCCGGTCGTAGCGAGCGTGGCCGCCGCGGTTGGAGTCAGCATCGTACTGCGCGGGTACTTGTACCCTCGGCCGCTGATCCTCCTGGCACTCGTGTTGGGCAACTGGGGGCGCGGCCTGGGCCCGGGTCTGGTAGGCGCCGGATTGGCTACCGTGACGGTGGGCCGCGTGTTTCCCGAGTTGCTGCCGACATACGGGATGGTTTCCGATGCCGCGACGTTTCTTCTCGCTGCCGTCACATTCAGTGCGTTTAGCGGCGCCAAGCTGCGTGCCGAAGCGCAGCGCAGGGTGGTCGAGCAGCAACTGCGCGCCAGCCAGCACCGCCTCATCGATGCCCAGCGCCTGGCTCAGGTTGGGAGTTGGGAACGGTATTTCGAATCCACAGCGATCTACTGGTCGGACGAGATGTTTCGGATCTTCGGATTGCCCATCGGCGCGCCGCCAGACTTTCTCACGTTCCTGAACTATGTCCATCCCGACGACCGGGAAAAGATTTTCGCCGCCGACGAACAAGCTCGCTCCCATAGCGGACCGGCGATCATTGAATATCGCCTCGTCCGGCCAGATGGCGACGTGCGGTTCGTCCGGACCGTTGTCGAAGTTATCAAGGAAGGCGATAGCCCGCCCCTTCGTATCGCGGGAGCGACGCAGGACATCACGGAGCAGGTCGAGGCAAAGGCTGCGCTTCGCGAAAGCGAGGAACGATTCCGTGCGATCGTCTTTCAGGCTGCGGTCGGCATTGCCCAGGTGGGTCTCGATGGGGAATGGCTGCTGGTGAACAACCGCCTGTGCGAGATTCTCGGCTACACGCCAGCAGAGCTGCGGACCAAGAAGTTCCTGGAGGTGACGCACCCCGACGACCGCGAGCTGTCGCTCACCGCGATGCGCCGCCTGCTCGGTGGCGAGCTGTCGTCCTTATCGAGAGAGCTGCGCTATGTCCGTAAGGACGGCACCATTGGTTGGGCGAGCTTGTGCGTGTCGCTGGTGCGGGATCAGGACCACTACTTTATCGCCGTCGTTGAGGACATCACCGGCAGGGTGCAGGCGGAGCGTGCGCTACGCGAGAGCGAGCAGCGCCTGACGCTGGTCCAGAGCGCAGCACGACTCGGCGTCTGGGACTGCGATCTGCGCACGAACAGGACTGCGACGTCCGGGGAGTATGCGCGGCTGCACGGCGTGTCGCCGGATCATCCGCTTCTCACGCACGAGGAGTGGCTTGGAACGATCCATCCGGCCGATCGCGAGCGCATCCAAGCAGGCTTCCGGGAGAGTGTCGAATGCACGCACGTCTGGGACCACGAATTCCGGGTGCGATGGCCGGACGGGAGCGTCCACTGGCTGCTCGCGAAGGGGACAGTGTACCTTGACGACGCCGGCCAGCCGGTCGGCATGGCGGGCGTTAGTCTCGATATCACCGGGCGTAAGGAAGCCGAGGCTGCGCTGCGCGAGAGCGAAGAGCGGTTCCGCCGGGTGTTTGAAGAGGGTCCTCTGGGCTTTGCACTGGTGGGAAGGGACTATCACCTGTTAAAGGTCAACAGCGCGTTCTGTCGCATGGTCGGATACACGGAATCGGAACTCACCCAAATGTCCTTTGAGGACATCACGCATCCGGAGGACCTGGCAGCGAATCGGGAGCTTGCCGGACGGCTGTTCCGGCATGAGATTCCCAGCTACCGGCTGCAAAAGCGGTACGTGAAGAAGGACGGCGGCATCATTTGGATCAAACTGACCGCGTCCGTCGTCCGCGATGCGGAGGGCCTGCCCATGCACGGGCTGGCCATGATCGAGGACATCACGGAGAGCAAACGCATCCAGGAGGAGGCGATTGCCCGGCAGAAGCTGGAGAGCCTGGGCGTGCTGGCCGGTGGCATCGCCCATGACTTCAACAACCTGCTGGGCAGTATTCTCGCGGAAGCGGAACTCGGCGCCGCGGAATTGGCTGCGGGGGCGTCTCCGAGTGAGGAGCTCCAGCGAATCATGACGACTGCCATTCGCGGCGCCGAGATCGTTCGCGAGCTCATGATTTACTCGGGACAAGACAAGTCAAGGCTGGTCGCGCCGGTAGACGTCTCGCTGCTGGTGGAAGAAATGCTGGAGCTGTTGAAGATCTCGATTTCGAAGCACGTGGTCTTGAAGACCGATCTCTCCCGGGATCTCCCCGCGTGCCTGGGCAATGCGCCACAACTGCGACAGGTTGTAATGAACCTGATTATCAACGCATCCGAAGCCATCGGAGAGCAGGACGCCACGATCGGCATCACCACGTCGCGCGTCACCGGCCAGGATCTCGCCGCAACAGGTGGGACGGAAGGCAACTATGTGCGGCTGGAGGTTTCGGATACCGGCCGCGGCATGACCGCGGATGTGCAAGCCAAGATCTTCGATCCGTTCTTCACGACGAAGTTCGCGGGCCGCGGACTGGGGCTGGCCGTTGTCCAAGGGATCGTCCGGGAACACGATGGCGCCATCAACCTGGTGAGCACCCCGGCCACGGGCGTTTCAGATTCTTCTACCCGCTGCCGACGAGCCGGCGCAACGAAATGGGAGCGCCTATGTCTCCAATGGTGGCGAACGGGCGCCAGGCACGGTGGGTACCGTGTTGTTAGTGGAAGACGAGGACGCGCTCCGCGTGCCCATCGCACGGATGCTCCGCAAGAAAGGGTTTTTCGTAGTCGAGGCCGGCGACGGGTGTACGGCGATCGAGCTTTTTCGCCGTCACGACGACATTGCTTTGATACTGCTCGACATGACTATCCCCGGGACGTCCAGCCGTGACGTCATTGCGGAGGCCCAGAGCATGCGGCCGGACGTCAAGATCATTCTCACCAGCGCCTATAGCCGGGAAATGGCGACGCAAGCGGTTGACTCTCCGCTCGTCAAGGAATTTATCCGCAAGCCGTTTCCCCTCGACGATATGGTGGCGTTGTTGCGCGATACGTTGGCTTCCTAGGCTTCGTGCGTTTCTGTGGACAGTAGCGCACGGATCGTCTCGATGCTGTCGGCCTCATCGGCCTTCTTGTCGTGACGCCAGCGGGCCATTCGCGGGAAGCGGACAGCAATGCCGGATCGGTGCCGCGGGGAAAGTTGGATGCCTTCGAATGCCAGTTCGAAGACCAGTTCCGGTTTGACCGCGTGGACGGGGCCGAACTTCTCGATGGTGTGGCGGCGTACGAAAGCGTCCACCTGGCGGATCTCCTCGTCGCTCAGACCCGAGTAGGCCTTGGCGAACGGGACGAGCTTACCGTTGTCCCAGATGCCGAAGGTGTAGTCGGTGAACAGGCTGGCGCGGCGGCCGCTGCCGGGTTGGGCGTAGATCAGGACGGCGTCCACCGAGTAGGGATCGATCTTCCATTTCCACCAATCGCCGCGGCGGCGGCCCACGCGGTAGGGCGAACCGCGGCGTTTCAGCATGCAGCCCTCAACTTTGCGAGCACGCGATTCCTGGCGCAGGCGAGTGAGGTCGTCCCAGGAGGCAGCCGCAACGAGGGGTGAGACTACCAGCGCACTCTGCGGTGGAGCGATAGCTTCGAGCTGCGCGCGGCGCCACTCGATCGGGCGCTCACGGATGTCGACGCCTTCGAGCTCGATCAGGTCGTACGCGATCAGCACCACTGGCACTTCGGAAAGTATCTTCGGGCCGAGAACCTTGCGGCCGATGCGGCGCTGCATCTGGGCGAACGGCAGCGGCGCGCCATCCTTCCAAGGGAGGACTTCGCCATCGATCACAGTGCCTTCGGGGAGCAGCGCGCCGAGGGCTTCGATTTCAGGGAAACGGTCCGTGATCAACTCTTCGCCGCGCGACCAGAGGAAGGTGCGCCACTGCCGGCGGATGAGCTGGGCGCGGATGCCGTCCCACTTCCACTCGATCTGCCAGTCGTGGATATCACCGAGATCTTGGACCGCGCCTTCGAGCGGGTAGGCGAGAAAGAACGGGTAGGGTTGGCTGACGTCGGCATCGGCGGTGTCGGGGGCCACGAGCTGTTTCCAGAATTCGGCAGTGGGCTGCCACTCGCCCATGAGGCGATGGGCGATGACTTCGGTGGAGATCCCGCTGGTCTCGGCGATGGCTCGCACCACCAGGCTCTGCGAGACGCCGACGCGAAACTCGCCGGTGAGTAGCTTGTTCCAGGCGAAGCGCTGGCGCTCGTCCATTTCGCGCCAAGCGGAGACGAGCCAGGCGCGGCGGGTTTCGTCGGACGCGTTACGCATGGGTAACAGGCGCTCCTCCACCCAGTAGTGCAGCGGAAGATCGGTGGACAGGGCGGCCGGTGGCAGCAGCAGCGCGATAGTCTCGGCGAAATCGCCGACGGCCTGATAGCACTCGCTGAAGAGCCAGTCGGGAACTCCCGCCTCCTCGATGGCCCACTGCGAAAGCTTGCGCGATTCGAGCAGACGCTTGGGGCGGCGGCCGATCAGAAAATTCACAGCCCAGGCGGCGTCTTCGGGTGCGGCGGCGGAAAGATAACGGGCCAGCGCGGCCACCTTTTCGTTGGTCTTGGTGGTCTCGTCGAGGGTGGTGTAGAGCTCGGCGAAGGCCTTCATGGAGCGGGCTCCTCGGGTGTTTCGTCGCGCTCGCCTTCGAAGCGCGCCTCGACGGATAGCGCGCGGCGGCCGTGCTCTTCCAGCCAGCGGACCAGCGGCGCGCGGAACCCGTGCGTCACCCAGACGGTCTCGGCGTGCGATTCATCGATGGCGCGGAGCAGCGCCGGCCAGTCGGCGTGATCCGACAGGACGAAGCCGCGGTCGAGCGAGCGGCGGCGTCGCGTCCCGCGAATTCGCATCCAGCCGGAGACCAGCGCGGCGGACACGTGGCCGAAGCGGCGCGACCAGGGCGTGTTGTGCCAACCGGGCGGCGCGACGATCAAAGCGCCCGAGTAATCCGCGGCGTCCGGCACGGCGAGCGTGGGCGCCAGCGCAATTCCCTGCTCCCGATAGAGGCGGTTGACACGTTCGACGGCGCCGTGCGCGTAGATCGGCCCGATGGATGGATCGATCGACGCCAGCAGGCGCTGCGCTTTGCCGAGCGCGTAGGCGAGGATGAGGCTGGCTTTGCCGGCTTCCTGGTTGGCGCGCCACCAGGCGTGGACGGCGTCGATGGTCTGCGCTTCCGCAGACCATCGGAAAATGGGCAGGCCGAAAGTGGATTCGGTCACGAACGTATGGCAGCGGAGGGGTTCGAAGGGCACGCAAGTGGGGTCGGGCGCGAGCTTGTAGTCGCCCGAGACGACCCAGACTTCGCCGCGGTGATCGAGCCGGATCTGGGCCGAGCCGAGAATGTGGCCGGCGGGGTGGAAGGAGACACGAACGTCGCCCAGGGTGACGGACTCCTGGTAGCCGATGGATTGGATGGACGCCTCGGGGAGGCGCGCGCGCAGGAGAGGCGCGGTGGCGGCCGTGGCGAGATAGGCGCGAGCGCCGGGGCGGGCGTGGTCGGAATGCGCGTGAGTGATGACGGCGTGGTCGACGGGTCCCCAGGGATCGATGTGAAAGCGGCCGGCTGGGCAGTAGAGGCCGTCGGCTGTGAGTTCGAGCAGCGGCACGGAAATATTATGCGGTGACGATGGCGTCGAGAGTGGTTTGCGCGATCGGGTGATAGCCGGCGCGGGCCTTGGCGTATATGGCGCGGGCGCGTGCTTGCCCCTCGGGAGTCTTCATCAGCTCGGTGTAGAGCGGCTTGATGAATTTGCGGCGGCCGACCGCGGCGAGGAACTCTTCGAGCTTAGGAAAGACCGGGGCGTAGCCGGTGCGGACGGCCATCAGCAGCCATTGGCCAAGGATTTCGGAGTTGCACGATTCGGTGAAACGATACTCGCGATCGAGAAGCGGCATATCGGGCTGGTCGAGCGAACGCAGAAAGTGCAGCCACTGCTGGGTGCTCCAGGCGCTTCGATCGCCGCGGCCGAAGGCGTCGGAATGCGGCTCGGCGGCGCCCGAGGGAATACCCGAGCGGTAGATCCACTCTTCGAGCGGCACCGGGTTGGGCAACTCGCGATGGATGTAATCGAGGAACTCCTGGGTGGTGATGCTGCGAAACGCGAAGTGGTCGAAGTAGGCGCCGAGGAAGGCGTCGAATCGCTCGCGGCCCACACTGCGTTCGATAGTGCGGAGCAGCAGGGCGCCCTTCTCGTAAGGGACGAGCGTGCAGCCGTCGTCGGCGTCGCGGCCGGCGAGATCGAGATGAAGGACGCGGTCGTGCTCGGGCAGGCCGGCCAGTTCGCGATCCAGTTCGCGGCGGCCGAGCACCGCCTCCATTTCGGCGCGCTCGGTACCGTACACTTTCTCGAGTACGCGGCGTTCGAGGTACACGGTGAAGCCCTCGTTCAACCAGAAATCGGCCCAGGTGGCGTTTGTGACCAGGTTGCCCGACCAGGAATGCGCCAGCTCATGCGCCACCAGCGACACCAGGCTCTTATCGCCAGCGAGAATGGTCGGGGTGGCGAACGTGAGGCACGGGTTTTCCATGCCGCCGAAGGGGAAGCTCGGGGGCAGCACCAGCAGGTCGTAGCGGCCCCACAGGTAGGGGCCGAACATCTCCTCGACGGCGGCGATCATGGCTTCGGTATCGGCGAACTCGCGCGCCGCGGCATCGAGCACCGATGGTTCGGCGTAGACGGCGGAGCGCGGTCCGATGGCGCGGGAGTCGAGATCGCCCACGGCCAGCGCGATCAGATAGGAGGGCACGGGATACTCGCCGGCGCTCACGATCGCGCGCAGGCCATCGGGCGCCGCGATCCGGGCGGTGAAAGTGACGCGCACGCCGGGCGTGTCCTGCAAGGGAATCCAGCTTCGTGCGTGGATGGCCTGCGACTGCGTGTACAGGAACGGATGGCGTTTGCCGGCCGTCTGCGGCGGGTCGAGCCATTGCAGGCCGGAGGCGGCGGGCGATGTCGAATAGTTCACCTGCACCCAGGTGGCGTTGGGCGACAGGTGGATATGCAAGGGCGCGCCGAGAATCGGATCGCGCTCACCCAAATGGAATCCGGCGGCGTTGTCGACGGAGTGAATCTCGAGGTCGCGCGTGTCGAGGATCAGTTCCGGTTGCGTCGTGGCATCGAAGTGCAGGACGACTGAGCCGTCCAACACTTTTCGGTCGAAGAGGACCGCGAGGTTGAGGTCGAGATGGCGAACGCGCACCGCGTCGGGTCGCGACCAGGAATGGACATCCATGTATTCATGTTAGAATTTCTTCGTCCCCTCCCACTAGTTTTCAACGAACAAAGGAAGAGTAAGATCCGCATATTTCTATGCAAAAACAGGAGCCGAAGCGAGTCCTGGCTGTAGTGAGCGATCTGTTTTTCTCGGTGAAGCTCACGGAAGCCGCCAAGCGGTCGGGCTTGGCGTTGGAGTTCGTCAAAGATGGCAAAGAGGTGCTGGAGAAGGCGCAGGCGAAGCCGTCCCTGATCATCTTCGACCTGAATTTTGAGTCGGCGCAGCCGCTCGATCTGATCGCCCAGTTGAAGGGGAGTCCGGAAACGCGCAGCATCAGCCTGATCGGCTATTTGTCTCACGTGCAGGGGGAATTGAAGCAGCAAGCGCAGGAGGCGGGCTGCGACATGGTGATGGCGCGGTCGGCCCTTTCGCAGAACCTGCCGCTGATCTTCAAGCGCCACTCGGGTATGGGCTAATTCGGGGACAGGCTACACAACCTCGAAATTTGGGGTTCAATTTCGAGGTTGTGTAGCCTGTCCCCGAATTAGCGGAACCGGGCGAGGGCCTGAGCTTTGGACTTCGCAGCGCCCGTGTCGATCGAGACAGCGGCGATGGCGGCGCCCTCCAGGAAAGTGCACACGCGGCCAGCGGCGACGAGAGCTGCAGCCGCGTTGGCGATCACAATGTCGCGCTGCGGGCCGCGTTCGCCATCTAAGATTGCGTTGGCGATTTCCAGGTGGCGCTGCTTGTCGCCGCCCTTCAGGTCGGCGGGCGCGGCCACCGGGACCGCGAAATCCGCGGGCTCGAGCGTGCGGCGCTCCACTTCGCCGTCGCGGATTTCGAACGCCAGCGTGGAACCTGTCGTGGTGATTTCGTCCAGCCCATCGGAGCCGTGCACTACGAAACCGCGACGCAAGCCTAGCGCTGACAGGGCGCCGGCCATCAACTCCGCGGCACGCTCGGAAGGCGCGCCCGCCAACTGGCAGGTGGCGCGCGCCGGATTCGTCAGCGGACCCAGCAGGTTGAAAACCGTGCGCATCTTCAGTTCCACGCGAACCGGGTGCGCGTGCTTCATAGCGGTGTGAACGGCGGGAGCGAAGAGGAAGCCGATGCCGATCTCGCGGATGGCGCGCGCGGTTTCGGCGGGCGGCATGGCGATCTCGATGCCGAGCGCCTCCAGGAGATCGGCGCTGCCGCACTGGCTGGACGCCGAACGGTTGCCGTGTTTGGCCACACGCACGCCGGCGCCGGCGACGACGAAGGCCGCGATGGTCGAAATATTAAATGTCCCGGACAGATCGCCGCCGGTGCCGCAGGTATCGAGCAGCGGCTCGCCGTTGAGTCCGACGTCGACCGCGACCGCCATCTCGCGCATAGCGCGCGCGAAGCCTACCAGCTCGTCCACCGTTTCGCCCTTCATGCGCAAAGCCATCAGGAAAGCCGCCAACTGCGCCTGCGTTACATGGCCGTTGAGAATCGCATGCATGGCGGATTGCGCGTCGGAAGGCGTTAAATTCTCACGTTCCGCGACACGTTCCAGGTAGGGCAAAAAAGACATGATATATTTGAAATGTTTGGCTTCGCGTCAATCGTAGCACAAGCAGATTCCATGAAAATTCACGAGTATCAGGCAAAGGCCATACTGGCCCAGTACAAGGTTCCTGTGCCCCGCGGAGAGGTTGCGTTCACGGCTGACGAGGCCGAGGCGGCGGCGAAACGCATCGGCGGCAGCGTGGTGGTGAAGGCGCAGATTCACGCCGGCGGACGCGGTAAAGGCGGCGGCGTAAAGATTGCGAAAGACGCCGCGGAGGCTGTCGAGATCGCGAAAAAGATGCTGGGGATGAAGCTGGTGACGCACCAGACCGGTCCCGAAGGCCGCATCGTGCAGCGGTTGCTGATCGAAGAGACTCTGCCCATCGAGCGCGAGTTGTACCTGGGAATCGTACTCGACCGCGTGCAAGGGAAGCCGGTGTTCATGGCCTCGGCGGCGGGCGGCATGGAGATCGAAGAAGTCGCGGCCAAGACGCCGGAGCTGATCCTGAAGGAGACGCTCGAACCCGGCCTCGGGATCGAGCCCTACCAGGCGCGCAAACTGGCGTTCGGCGTTGGAATTCCGGCGGCGAGCGTCAACGCTGCAGCGGCGGCGATGACGGCGCTGGTCAAGGCCTGCTTCGCCACCGACGCGTCGCTGGCCGAGATCAACCCGTTCATCCTGACGAAAGACGGCAAGGTGTACGCGCTCGACGCCAAGATCGACTTCGACGACAACGCGCTCTACCGCCACAAGGAGCTGGTTGAGCTGCGCGACCTCAACGAAGAGGATCCGCTCGAAGTCGAGGCGTCGAAATTCGGGCTGAACTACATCAAGCTCGACGGCACCGTGGGGTGCATGGTGAACGGCGCGGGGCTCGCCATGGCCACCATGGACATCATTAAGTACGCGGGTGGAAGCCCGGCGAATTTCCTGGACGTAGGCGGCGGCGCCAGCGCGGAACAGGTGAAGAATGCATTTCGCATTCTGCTGTCCGACCGAAGCGTGAAGGCGGTGCTGATCAACATTTTCGGCGGCATTCTGCGGTGCGACACACTGGCCAACGGAGTGGTCGCGGCCGCGCGCGATCTCAACATCCAGGTTCCCATCGTGGTGCGGATGGAAGGCACGAACGTGGATTTGGGCCGGCAGATCCTGCGCGATTCGGGGTTGAAGTTGACCATCGGTGAGGACATGCGCGACGCGGCGGAGAAGGTCGTCAGACTGGCTGCGCAATAGGAAAAGAGACGAATGAGCGTACTGGTAGACCAAAATACTCGACTGATCGTGCAGGGTTTCACGGGGAAAGAAGGCACGTTCCACGCGCAGCAGGCCATCGCGTACGGCACCCACGTAGTGGGCGGCGTAGTGCCCGGGAAGGGCGGCACCAAGCACCTCGACCTGCCGGTGTTCGACACGGTGGGGCGGGCGGTGAAGGAGACAGGCGCGAATGCCACGGTGATTTTCGTTCCGCCGCCGTTCGCCGCAGACGCCATTATGGAGGCCGCCGACGCCGGCTTGCCGCTGGTGGTCTGTATCACGGAAGGGATTCCGGCGCTCGACATGGTGAAGGCCTGGGATTTCCTCCAGGGCAAGAAGACGCGGCTGATCGGACCCAACTGCCCGGGCGTCATTTCACCGGGAAAATGCAAGATCGGGATCATGCCGGGGGCCATTCACAAGCCCGGGAATGTGGGCGTGGTTTCGCGATCCGGCACGCTCACCTACGAAGCGGTGGGGCAGTTGACGAAGCTGGGGATCGGGCAATCGACCTGCATCGGGATTGGCGGCGATCCGATCATCGGGACCAACCACATCGATGCGCTGAAGCTGTTCAACGAAGATCCCGACACGCACGTCATTGTGATGATCGGCGAGATCGGCGGCAATGCCGAGGAGACGGCGGCCGCATACGTGAAGGCTAACGTGAAGAAGCCGGTGATCGGTTTCGTGGCGGGGCAGACGGCGCCGCCGGGACGCCGCATGGGACACGCGGGCGCGATCATCGCCGGCGGGTCGGGAAAAGCCAGCGACAAAATCAAGGCCATGCAGGACGCGGGCATTACGGTCTGCTCCTCGCCGGCCGAAATTGGAGAGAAGGTTCAGAGTCGTTTATGAGTTTGGAACGTACATTTTCGATCATTAAGCCCGACGCGGTGGCCGCGGGGCAGGCGGGTGAGATCCTCGCTATGATTCAGCAGGCCGGTTTCAAAGTGCTGGCGCTGCGCATGACGCGTTTGACGGAGAAGCAGGCCGAGGGCTTCTACGCGGTGCACCGCGAGCGGCCGTTCTTCGGCGGGCTGGTGAAGTTCATGACCGAGGGCCCGATCGTCGTGATGGCGCTCGAGCGCGAGGACGCCATCAAGAAACTGCGCGAGGTGATGGGCGCAACCAATCCCGCCAATGCGGCGGAGGGGACTGTCCGGAAGCGGTTCGCGACCAATATCGAACGCAACTGCATTCACGGATCGGACGCGCCTGAGACTGCGGAGACCGAGCTGCGGTTCTTCTTCACGACGGCGGACCTTCTACAACCGGCAAGGCCCGGCGCTGTCATCCAACATCCCGTAAACTGAAGGTTCGTGGATATAAAGAATGACAATAACGGTCGGCTTTGTTTCCGAATCTGCGCCGGGCGAGCGCCGCGTCGCGATGGTTCCAGGCGCGGTGTCCGTTCTCAACAAGACGGGAGCGGGGCTGGTCATGGAATCTGCGGCGGGGCTGCGCGCCGGATTTTCCGACTCTGAATACGTAGAGAAAGGCATCAGCATCGCAAACAGCCGCGCCGATGTTTTCGCCGCCGCGGACGTGGTCCTCCAGGTGCGCAGCCCGGGCGCGAACCCCGAAGGCGGCAGCGGCGACCTGCGGCTGATGCGCGCCGGCCAGACGGTGATCGGCTTCGGCGAGCCGTTGACGGCGATCGACACGGCGCGCGAGCTGGCCGAGCGCGGCGTGAGCTTTCTGGCGATGGAGCTGATGCCGCGGATCACGCGCGCCCAGAGCATGGACGCGCTGTCCTCGATGGCAACCGTGGCGGGCTACAAGGCAGTGCTGATCGCCGCCGATGCCCTGCCCCGCATGTTTCCCATGCTGATGACGGCGGCCGGCACGGTGGCGCCCGCGCGCGTGCTGGTGATCGGCGCCGGAGTCGCGGGATTGCAAGCCATCGCGACGGCGCGGCGACTGGGCGCGGTGGTGAGCGGCTACGATATCCGGGCGGCCGTCAAGGAGCAGATCGAAAGCCTGGGCGCCCGATTCGTTGTGCTGGAGGTGGAAGCCGGCGCGGCCGAGGACAAGGGCGGCTACGCCAAAGCCATGGACGAGGATTTCTACCGCCGCCAGCGCGAGGCGATGGCGGGCGTGCTGGCGCAGCAGAACGTGGTGATCACCACCGCGGCCGTGCCTGGGAAGAAGGCGCCTATCCTGATCACGCGCGCCATGGTGGCGCGGATGACGCCGGGGTCGGTGATCGTCGACATCGCGGCCGAGCGCGGCGGAAATTGCGAGATGACGCGGCCGGGCGAGGTGGTGGAAGAGGGCGGCGTCAGCATCCACGGGCCGGTCAACCTGCCCTCGACCGTTCCGTACCACGCCAGCCAGATGTACGCAAAAAACATCGCCACGTTCGTGAAGTATCTGATCCAGGACGGCAAGCTGGCGCTCAATCGCGAGGATGAGATCGTGCGCGAGACTTTAGTGACGCATGCGGGCGAGGTGGTGCATCCCCGGGTACGGGAACTGATGGGGCTGCCGGCGCCGCAAGCGGTCTGACAACAAGAGGATTCATGCCTTCCGAACTCGAGCTTGGTTTGTACGTCTTCATGCTGGCCACATTTGTGGGCCTGGAGGTGATCCGCAAGGTATCGCCTCTACTGCATACGCCCCTCATGTCGCTGACGAACGCCATTTCGGCCATCTCGGTGGTGGGCGCCATTATGATTACGTCGGCCGAGGGCGCGACTATGCTGAGCAAGGTGCTGGGCTTCATCGCGATCACCGCCGCCGTCACTAATATCGTGAGCGGGTTCCTGATTACCGACCGCATGCTCAAGATGTTCAAGAAGCGCCTGGAGAAAAAGTAGATGACGCACCTGGTCAACTACATGTACATAATCGCCGGCGCACTGTTCATCCTGTCGCTGAAGTGGATGAACTCGCCGGCCACGGCGCGGCGCGGCGTATTCGCGGGTGAGATCGGCATGCTGCTGGCCATCACCGGGACGCTGCTGGCGCACGGGGTGTTCAATTGGGAATGGATCCTGGCGGCGTTCCTGATCGGGAGCGCGATCGGCCTACCCATCGCGTACATCATGCCGATGACGGCGGTGCCGCAGCGAACGGCGCTCTCGCACGCGTGCGGCGCATTGGCGGCGGCCCTGGTGGGTACCGCCGAGTTTTACCGCGAGTCGAATCAGCCGAAATTCATCCTGGTGGCGCTGGTCATAGAAACGCTGCTAGGGTTTCTCACGTTCACGGGAAGCCTGATGGCCATGGGCAAGCTGCAGGAGCTTCTTCCCAGCCGGCCGATCGTCTACCGCAACCAGAATGCGGTCAACCTGACGCTGTTCACCGTGGCGCTGGGTCTTGGCGTGCGGCTGATCCTGGTGCCGGCGGACATGTGGATCTTCCCCATCTTTGCCGGCCTGGCGCTGCTGTTCGGCGTGCTGCTGATCATCCCGATCGGCGGCGCCGACATGCCGACTGTGATCGCCCTGCTCAACGCGTATGCGGGGCTCTCGGCATGCGCCATGGGGTTCGCGCTCGAGAACAAGCTGCTGATCATCGCAGGCGCGCTCGACGGCTCGTCGGGGCTGATCCTGTCGATCGTCATGTGCAAAGCCATGAACCGCTCGTTTACCAACCTGCTCTTCGGCGCCTTCGGACAGATTCAGGAAAGGAAAGCCGCGACCGAGCAGCGGACGGTACGCAGCGCCAGCGCCGAGGAGGCGGCGGCGATTCTCGATTCCGCAAGCAGCGTGATCGTTGTACCCGGGTACGGCCTGGCGGTGGCGCAGGCGCAGCACAAGATCCGCGAATTGTACGACTCGCTGATGCGGCGCGGAGTGGACGTGAAGTTCGCCATCCACCCGGTGGCCGGCCGCATGCCGGGCCATATGAACGTGCTGCTGGCCGAAGCCGACATTCCGTACGACCGGCTCTTCGAGATGGACGACATCAACTCCGAGTTTGCGCAGTGCGACGTCGCGCTCGTGATCGGCGCCAACGACGTGACCAACCCGGCGGCGCGGCACGACAAATCGAGTCCGATATACGGGATGCCGATTCTGGACGTGGACAAGGCGCGGACCGTGATGGTGATCAAGCGCTCGATGAGCCCGGGATTCGCGGGGATCGACAACGAGTTGTACTACATGGACAAGACCCTGATGCTATTCGGCGACGCCAAAGCGTTCGTAACCGAGATTATCAAGGAGCTGCCGGCGAGAGTAGGCGCGTAGTACTGCGATCCAATGGGCGCAAAAGTACCGAATGCCCCCGTCTGCGTACTAGCCCGGCAAGTTCATAACCAAAGCCAGCTTGAACTTCCTATCGATCCGATACAGGATGAGTTAACACAGAATAGTAGGGAGGACAGATGCAGATCGTTTTCACAAATCCAACGGGCAAGCGGCAGGAGGGTGTGGTGTTGGCTGCGACACCGACCCGGATGCGCGTGGCAGTGCGCACTCGGAATGAGACCATCGAGCTTCGGTCGATCGATGGACAGTGGCTCTCCGACGAGGGAGACCCAATCGAGTTCGACGCCATTCTGGCAGACCGAGGCGACCGCCTGGTTCGCGAACTCACGTCGCCCGCGAAACCGCGATTGCTGGCGGTGGGCAGGTAGCGCGTCGTGGCGCTAGTTCAGCAGGGCTTCTTCGTAGAAGTATCTCGTAACTTGCGAGCGAAACCAGAGGCGGATGCTGACGGTGGCGGCGTGAATCTCTTCGTCATGCGGGCCCATGCAGACTTTGCAATTGGCGGCGCAGACGGGCAGGACCGTTGCCCACTCGGTGGCGGGAGCGATCGTTTCGAGTTCGAGATCATCCATAGGGGCTGAGCATACTGGCGCGGCGTGTCCTGTACAAGGTGCACCTAGGTAATGACCTGAACTTCACCCTTCGATGATGGCGTGAGTTAACCTTCCGCCATGATTTCTGCTATCCTCCACGGCGGAGCCCCGAAAACGGGAAGAAAATGCCGGCCAGCATCGTCAAAACGGAACAGCGGATGCCGAGGATGGTGCTGGAAGGATCGGAGCGGGAACTCGTAGAGGCGTGCCAGCGCGGGGAACGCGACGCCTTTCGCACGCTGTTCGAGTCATATAAAGGGAAGGTCTATTCCGTGGCGCTGCGGTTCGCCGGGGAGGAAGCCGCCGCCATGGATATCGCGCAGGACACGTTTTTGAAGCTGTTCTCGCGCATGCGGGATTTCCGCGGCGATGCCACGTTCGAAACGTGGGTGTACCGCATGGTGGTCAACAGTTGCCTGGATCACCGGCGGCGCCAGCGCCGGCTGATGCCGCTGGCCGAAGGTTTGCTGCGGGCCCTGCGCGCGCCGGGCGACAGCCTGACGGAGATGCTGCGGTCGGAGCGCGCCCGGCGGGTGCGTGCGGCCGTGGACCGGCTCTCGTCCGATCTTCGAATGGTGGTGGTTCTGCGGTATACCGAAGGTTTGGCGTACGAGGAAATCGCGGCGGTCCTGGGATGTTCGACAGGCACGGTTGGCTCGCGGCTCAATCGCGCCCACAAGAAGTTGGAGAAGAGGTTAGCAGATGCGTGATTGGCTGGAAATCGAATTGGCGGAGCATCTTCGTCCCGTTGAGGCGCCGGATGAGCTTTGGGAGCGCATTCAGGCGACGGCCGTTACGCCGCGCCGGCAGATCCGCTGGATGGCGCTGGCGGCGGCTGTCGGGCTGATGACGATGGGGACTCTCTGGCTGCGCGCCGGCGGTCCGGCGAATCGCCCGGTTGCGCGGCCGTCTTTCAATAGTGCGGATTGCGCCCGGTGCCACACCAATCTGTAGCGGGATACTCAAAGACGGGTTGGCCACTGATGGACACAGATGGACGCAGATAAAGAAATTGCTATCCGCGTTCATCTGCGTTTATCAGGTGCGCCAGGAAAAGCCTGGCTGATCTAGTGAGATGAAAGGATCTCACCATGTAGATTATCCGTTCGACATGTAGCTATCGAGCGCAGTGCGGAGCAATCCGTAAGGCGAAGCCTCGAAA